>NZ_JBOCEG010000001.1:0-575852 GCF_050586465.1 Rhodovulum sp. YNF3179
GCCGAGGACGCGGACCTGATCGTGCTGCTGACGGAATGGAACGAGTTCCGCGCGCTGGACCTGGCGCGGCTGGCCGGCGCGATGCGGACGCCGCGCATGGCGGATCTGCGCAACATCTACAACGCCGACGACGTGGCGGAGGCCGGCTTCGAGGCCTACGCGGCCGTGGGGCGCTGACGGGCGCCGCCACGGCGGGCGTAAAGCTTTCCTTAACCCGTGCAGGGCAGGCTTGGCCCATGCGTGCGCTCGTTTTGTCAGGTCTCGTTCTCGCGGCGTGCAATGCCCCGGCCCCCGACGGGCTGGGAACGCCGTCCCGGCTGGTCGAGATCGACGGCAGCCGCTTTCGCGTCTCGCAGCAGGATGGTGTCGCGACGGCGATCCGCACCGACGTCGATTTCCGACCCACCGTCGCCAAGCTTCGTCCGCGTGCGGCCCGCGCGATGGAAGAGGCGAGCGGATGTGCCGTTGTTGCGGGGTCGCTCGAGGGGGACGCGGCGCTGATGCGTGCGCGTCTCCTGTGTTGAGGACTCAGCGCAGCGTCTTCTCGAGGCAGGGCGCGCCTTGTGCGCAGGGCAGGTAGCCCAGGCCGCGATAGAGGCCCGAGGCCGGGTCCTTGCCGGAGGCATCCACTATCCGCAGATGCCGCAGATCGAGCCGCAGGGCCTCTGACTCCAGGACGGCCATCATGGCGCGGGCCACCCCGCCGCGGCGCTGCGCGGGCATGACGAAGAGGTGCCGGATCTCACCCAGGGTGCCGCAGTCGACCAGCGCCACGCAGCCCACCGCGATGCCGTCGTCCCGTGCCACGACGAGCCGTGTCTCGGGGCCGCCGAGCGCGCGCGCCCCCGGGGCGGCGGTATCGCCACGCGCCGCCGCCCAGCCTGCCAGCAGGTCGGCGACGCCCGGCGCATCGGGCTTTTCGATGTCGACGGACAGGGGCATGCCGTACTCCTCGTGGAACGCCGGTGGGATGGCCGGTCCCAACTTCGACCCGGAGCGACGCCCGGTCAAGCATCTGCTACATCTTGGGGATAACTTTGGACCCAACGCGATATGCAGCGTTAATTGTTGACTCGCTCCCCGCTGTCCAGAACACTCGGACGTCAATCGGAATCAGGGGCAGGCCGTCCGCGTGCGCTTCACGAGACTCAGACTCAACGGTTTCAAGAGCTTCGTCGATCCGACCGACCTGGTCATCGCCGATGGCCTGACCGGCGTGGTGGGTCCGAACGGCTGTGGCAAGTCGAACCTGCTCGAGGCGCTGCGCTGGGTGATGGGCGAGAACCGCCCGACGGCGATGCGCGGCGGCGGCATGGAAGACGTGATCTTCGCCGGTGCCGCCTCGCGCCCGGCCCGGAACTTCGCCGAGGTGTCCGTCGCCATCGACAATAGCGAGCGCCTGGCGCCGTCGGGCTTCAACGATGCCGACCATATCGATATCGTGCGTCGCATCACGCGCGACGCCGGCAGCGCCTACAAGGCCAACGGCAAGGACGTGCGCGCCCGCGACGTTCAGATGCTTTTCGCCGATGCCTCGACCGGCGCGCATTCGCCGGCGCTGGTCCGCCAGGGCCAGATCGCCGAGTTGATCAACGCCAAGCCCAAGAACCGGCGCCGCATCCTAGAGGAAGCGGCCGGGATCAGCGGGCTTTACCAGCGCCGCCACGAGGCGGAACTGAAACTGCGCGGCGCCGAGACGAACCTGGAGCGGGTCGAGGACGTGCTGGAGCAGTTGGCCCAGCAGCTGTCGCAACTGACCCGCCAGGCCAGGCAGGCGGCGCGCTATCGCGAGATCGGCACGGCGCTGCGCCAGGCCGAGGGCAAGCTGCTTTACCGTCGCTGGAAGGAAGCCGATGCCGCGCGGGCCGAGGCCCAGGATGCCCTGAAGGAACGCACCGCCGCCGCCGCCCGGGCGGAGGCGGCCGCGCGCGACGCCGCGAAGGACCGCGAGGCGCGCGATGCGGCGCTCCCGCCGCTGCGCGAGGAGGAGGCGATCGCCGCGGCGGTGCTTCAACGCTTGCAGGTCGAGCGTGACACCCTCCGCGACCGGGAGGAGCGCGCCCGCCAGACCATCGAGACCCTGACCGCACGGATCGAGCAGCTGGGTCGCGACATCGAGCGCGAGACGGTCCTGAACCGCGATGCCGGCGAGACGATCGAGCGGCTGGAATGGGAACAGGCGCAGCTTGAAAAGGCGGGCGAGGGCCATGCCGAGGCGCTGGAGGCCGCCGTGGAGGAAGCCCGCGCCGCGGCGCAGGTGCTGCAGGATCGCGAGGCCGATCTCGACCAGATGACCGAGGATGTCGGCCGGCTCTCGGCGCGTCACCAGTCGGCCCACCGGGCGCTGGACGACGCGCGCACGACGCTTTCCCGGAACGAGGCCGAGTCCGAGAAAGCCCGCGCCGCGGTGGCCGAGGCGGAGTCGGCCCTGGCAAAGGCCGCCGAAGATTACCGCGCGGCCGAACAGGACCAGGCCGAGGCGGCCCGCGCGGCCGAGGAGGCCGAGGCCGCGCTTGTCGCCGCCGACGACGCCCGCGGCGCGGCACAGGCCAGGGAGGCCGAGGCCCGCGCGGAACGCTCCGAGGCCGAGGGCGAGGCCAGCGCGTTGCGGGCCGAGGTCGCGGCGCTGGCCAAGCTGGTCGAGCGCGAGACCGCCGAGCGTGACACGGTGCTCGACCGGGTGCGGGTGGAGCCGGGCTACGAGGCGGCGCTGGGCGCGGCGCTGGCCGACGACCTGCGCGCGCCCGAGGTGGACGATCCCGCGGCCTCGGGCTGGGGGCTGCTGCCGGGATATCCGAAGCCGCAATCCCTGCCCGAGGGCGTGCGCGCGCTGACGAACTACGTCACGGTGCCGGAGGTGCTGGCCCGGCGCATGTCGCAGGTCGGGCTGGTGGACCGCGCCGAGGGCGGGCGGCTGCAGGCCGGGCTGCGGCCCGGCCAGAGACTGGTCAGCGTCGAGGGTGATCTCTGGCGCTGGGACGGGTTCCGCACCGCGGCCGAGGATGCGCCCTCGGCGGCGGCGCTGCGGTTGCAGCAGCTCAACCGGCTCGTCCAGCTGAAGCGCGACCTGGAGGATGCCAACGCCCGGGCCGACGGTGCGCAGCGGGCCCATGCGGTGCTGGCCGAGCAGCTGCAGGAGCTGACCCGCGCCGACCAGGACGCCCGTGCCGCCCGGCGCGCCGCCGATCAGGCGGTCACCGAGGCCAACCGCAGGCTGTCCCGGGCCGAGGCCGACCACAGCATCGCCAGCGGCAAGCTCGACAGCCAGAAGCTGGCCGTCGCGCGTTACGACGACGAGGCCGCCGGCGCGCGCGCCCGCGTCAAGGAAGCCGACGGCGCGGTCGCGGCGCTCGAGGATCTCGCCGCTGCGAAGGCCAGGGTCGAGGATCTGCGGATGACGGTCGAGGCCGCGCGCATGACCATGATGACCAAGCGATCGGCCCATGACGAGTTGCGCCGCGAAGGCGAGGCGCGCACCAAGCGGTCGCAGGAGATCGTGAAGGAGATCAGCGGCTGGCGTCACCGGCTGGAAACCGCCGGCAAGCGGATCGGGGAACTCGAAGAGCGCAAGGCGGCCAGCGAGGCGGAACTGGCCGAGGCGACCGCCGCCCCCGAGGAAATCGCCGCCAAGCGCGCCGAGCTTTCCGGCGAGATCGACAAGGCCGGGGCGCGGCGTGCCGAGGCGGCCGACGCGCTGTCGACCGCCGAGTCGGCGCTGCGCAAGGCCGAGCAGGCCGAGCGGGACGCAGAGCGCGCGGCATCCGAGGCGCGCGAGGCCCGTGCCCGGACGGAGGCCACGGCCGAGGCCGCGGCAGAGTCGGTCGCCGCCGCCGCGCACCGGATCGAAGAAGAGCTGGAGACCACGCCCGCCGCCCTGCTCGAGACGCTCGACACCGACCCCGAGAGGATGCCCGACGCCGAGACCATCGAGGCCGAGGTCAACCGCCTGAAGCGCCAGCGCGATGCGCTGGGCGCCGTCAACCTCCGCGCCGAAGAGGACGCCCGCGAGGTCGAGCAGGAGCACGACACGCTTGCGACCGAGAAGCGCGACCTCGAAGAGGCGATCGCGAAGCTGCGGTCGGGGATCAACAGCCTCAACCGGGAGGGGCGCGAGCGGCTTCTGACCGCCTTCGAGGAGGTGAATGCGAACTTCTCCGCGCTGTTTACCCATCTCTTCGGCGGGGGCGAGGCCAAGCTGGTGCTGGTTGAATCCGACGATCCGCTGGAAGCGGGGCTCGAGATCATGTGCCAGCCGCCGGGCAAGAAGCTCTCGACGCTCTCGCTGCTGTCGGGCGGTGAACAGACGCTGACCGCGCTGGCGCTGATCTTCGCCGTCTTCCTGGCGAACCCGGCCCCGATCTGCGTGCTGGACGAGGTCGACGCGCCCCTGGACGACTCGAACGTGACGCGGTTCTGCGACCTTCTGGACGAGATGACCCGGCGCACCGAGACGCGGTTCCTGATCATCACCCATCATGCCATCACCATGAGCCGGATGGATCGGCTCTTCGGCGTGACCATGGCCGAGCAGGGTGTCAGCCAGCTGGTCAGCGTGGACCTGAAGAAGGCCGAGCAGATGGTTGCCTGAGGCCGGTCGGGCGGCTACGGGCGCGGCGCCCTGCGGTGTTAAGGCGATTTTAAACCGAAATCGCGCAATCTGTCCTCTTGTTGGCCCCGCCGGGAAGAGCAAGTGGCATGCCGATTCACACGCTGACGATGCATGGGCTCGATTGTTTCACGCCCGCGCATGCCTCAACCTCTCTTGCAGAATTCGGAGAGGACGGTACGTCTTCCTTCCTGGATGTCGGCGACCGTTTCTCGTTCAACGCCGCGACGGGTCACGTCTATTCCGTCAGGTACGAAGAAGAGGGCGCGAGCCCGGAATTTCTCAACGAAGGCGGGCCTCAAGTCCTCCTCGACGACGTCACGTTGCTGTCGCCCTATGCGCCGCGCACCTCCAACAACCCGACGCTGGAGACACCCGGCCCCGGGGGGCTGACGTTTCCGGCCGGAAGCCGGATCGGCGCGCTCCATCAGGCGACATTCGATGGCAGCGACGGCGAGAGCTACACCCTTGCAGGCATTTCCCTCGACACTGATGACAAGTCCCCTTTGCACCCGTCCCTGGAAACAACCCATGTTGTTTACTGGATCGGGGCCACGCCGCCGGACGGCACCACCCTTACCGTCAGCGGGACCGCGAATGGCGGCAGCGTTCCGGTCTGTTTCACGTCGGGCACCCAAATCCACACGCCGCACGGGCCTGTCGCGATCGAGTCTCTCCGCGTGGGCGACCAGGTCACGACCCTTGCCGGGGCCGCCCGGCCGGTTCGCTGGCTCGGTGCCTGGCAGTGTTCCGGGGCGGAGATGGCGCGCATCCCGGGGGCCGTGCCGATCCGTATCGCCGCGGGGGCCCTGGGAAACGGGTATCCGGCCGCGCCGATCCTGGTGTCGCGCCAGCACCGGGTCATGGTGTCTTCCCCGATCGCGCGCCGCATGTTCGGGGCTGAAAGATGCCTTGTTCCCGCGCTCGCCTTCCTGGACGTGCCCGGCGTTGCGCCGGTTTTCAGGGCCGACGAGGTCCGGTTTCACCACGTCTTGCTGGACAGGCACAGCGTGGTTTTCGCCAATGGGCTGCCCAGCGAAAGCCTCTGGCCGGGGCCGCATGCGCTGCGGGCGCTGTCCTGTCGGAACAGGGCCGAGATCTTCGCCCTGGGCGGCCACGTCCTGGCCGCGCATCGTGCCGCGGGTCCGGCTTTCAGGATGCCGTCCAACCAGCACTGCCGGGGCCTTGTGCGGCGCCATGTGAAGAATGGTCGGCCCTTCCTTCCGGAAGGGCTCTGCCCCGCTGCGCCTGCCCGCCTGGCCAGGCGCGCGCGGGCCGCCTGCTCAGCGCAAGCGTGACAGGAGCGCCCGCGTCGGCCAGGCATCGGCCGGCAGGCCGAGGCGACGCTGTTCGGCCTGCACCGCGGCGCGGGTCTTGGCGCCGAGGATGCCGTCCACGCCGCCGACGTCATGGCCGCGCGCCTTCAGCAGGCGCTGAAGGGTTTCCATCTCGGCGCCGCCCAGACCCGGATCGGGCGTGCCGGCGTTATAGACCGGCGCGCCCGAGAGGCGGGTTGCGAAGTAGGCCGCGGTGGTGACGTAGACGAAGCTCTGGTTCCATTCGAAATAGACCCGGAAGTTCGGATAGGCGAGGAAGGCCGGCCCCTTGCGCCCCTGCGGCAGGACAAGCGAGGCGCGCATGTCGCCGGGCGGCAGGTCGCCGGTCCGCGCCCGAACGCCCATCCGCTGCCAGTCCGACACGCGGAAGTCCTGGTCGATCCCGGTTTTCAGCCAGTCGAGGTCCTGCGGGACCTTCACTTCCTGCAGCCAGGGCTCGTTCGGCCGCCAGCCGAGCGCGCGCAGCATGTTGGCGCCGCTCAGCAGCGCGTCGGCCGGGCTGCTCTTGAGCCGCACTTGCCCGTCGCCGTCCCCGTCGACGCCCAGCGTCAGGATGTCCTCGGGCAGCATCTGCACCATGCCGATCTCGCCCGCCCATGCGCCGGTGGTGGTGCGCGGGTCGAAGTCGCCGGTCTCGAAGAGTTCGAGCGCGGCAAAGACCTGCGGGCGGAACAGCTCCGGGCGGCGGCAGTCATGGGCCAGGGTCACCAGCGAATTCAGCGTGTTGAAATCGCCCTGCACGGCGCCGTAATCGGTTTCCAGCGCCCAGAAGGCCAGGAGCACGCCGGGCGGCACGCCGTAGCGCTGCTGTGCCGCGCGGAAGATGTCGTCGTAGCGCGCGCGGTTCTCGCGGCCCTTGTTCAGCCGGTACTGGCTGATGACCCGGCGCGAGAAATCGATGAAGGACATCTTGAAAATGCCCTGCGCGCGGTCGGCGCGGATGGTCGCGGGATCGCGCCGGACATCGGCGAAGAACCGGTCCACCGTTGCACGATCATGGCCGCGGCGCTGCGCCTCGGTCTTGAGATCGGCGACGAAACCGCCGAAATCGCCCCCGCAGGGCACGCTGGCCGCCGCAGGAGCCGCAAGCGCCAGGAGCCCGGCGGCGAAGAGTGAGAGAATGCGCATGAATGAAAGCCCTTGGGTAAACCTGTCGGCAGCTTAGCAAGGCCGCGGATTCGGGCAACCCGTGGGCGGGCACGCCGCGCCGGGGCGGCGCGCCCCGTCTCGTCAGGCCACGTCGAATTCGAGCGGGCGCACCTGCCGGAAAAGCCCGGTGTCCTTCAGCGCGTCCAGCACCGGCGCCGGCGGCTGCTCGTCCAGGTAGAGAAGCGCGATGGCGTCCCGGCCGCGATCCGACCGGCCGAGGGTGAAGTTGGCGATGTTCACGCCCCCCTCGCCGAGCGTCCGGCCCAGCGTCCCGATGATGCCCGGCACGTCCTCGTTCGTGGTGTAGAGCATGTGCTGGCCGATCTCGGCGTCGATGGTGATGCCCTTGATCTGGATGAAGCGCGGCTTGCCGTCGCTGAAGACCGTGCCGGCGATGGATCGCTCGCGGCTGTCGGTCACGACGGTCAGCTTCACATAGGCGTCGAAGACGCCGGATTTCTCCTGCGTGGTGGTGGAGATGTTGATGCCACGCTCCTTCGCGACCAGGGGCGCCGAGACCATGTTGAGGTCCGGGTTGGTCGGCTGCATCAGCCCGGCCACCGCCGCCGCGTTCAGCGCGGCGGTGTTCATCTCGGCCACCCCGCCGTTATAGAGGATGTTGATTGCCTTGATCGGCTCGTCGGTCATCTGGCCGACGAAGCTGCCGAGATGCTCTGCCAGCTTGACCCAGGGCGTCAGGATCGGGGCCTCCTCGGCGGTGATCGAGGGCATGTTGATCGCGTTCGACACCGCGCCGTGCAGAAGGTAGTCGGACATCTGCTCGGCCACCTGGATCGCGACGTTCTCCTGTGCCTCGGTGGTTGCCGCGCCCAGATGCGGGGTCACCACGACCCCGGGCAGGTTGAAGAGCGGGCTGTCGGTTGCGGGCTCGACCTCGAAGACGTCGAAGCCCGCGCCCGCGACGTGGCCCGACTGGATGGCCTCGGCGAGAGCCGCCTCGTCCACCAGCCCGCCGCGGGCGCAGTTGATGATGCGCACGCCGGTCTTGGTCTTGGCGATCGCATCCTTGTCCAGAATGTTGCGGGTCTTGTCGGTCAGCGGCACGTGGAGCGTGATGAAGTCCGCCCGGCCGAGGAGCTGGTCGAGCTCCACCTTCTCGACGCCCATCTTCTGCGCGCGCTCCTCGCTCAGGAACGGGTCGTAGGCGAGGACCTTCATCTTCAGCCCGTGCGCCCTGTCGCAGACGATCGAGCCGATATTGCCGGCGCCGATCACGCCGAGCGTCTTGCCGGTGACCTCGGTGCCCATGAAGCGCGACTTTTCCCACTTCCCGGCATGGGTGGAGGCGTTGGCCTCAGGGATCTGGCGCGCGACGGCCATGATCATCGCGATGGCATGCTCGGCCGTGGTGATCGAGTTGCCGAAAGGCGTGTTCATCACGATCACCCCTCTCTTGGAGGCGGCCGGGATATCGACATTGTCGACGCCGATGCCGGCGCGGCCGACGACCTTCAGCTTCTCGGCCTTGCCAAGCAGCTTTTCGGTGACCTTGGTGGCCGACCGGATCGCCAGGCCGTCATACTGGTCGATGACTTCGGCAAGCCTCTCCTTGTCCTTGCCGAGGCCCGGTTCGAAATCGACCTCGATCCCGTGGTCGCGGAAGATCTGGACGGCGGTTTCCGACAGCTTGTCGGACACGAGTACCCTGGGTGCCATGCTCTGGGCTCCTTGTCAGAAGTTATTCGATTGTCGCTGGGGGGCAGCGGCCCGGTCAGGCCGCCGCGTCGAGCGCGGAAAGTTCGATCCGGTAGGCCCATTCGATCCAGGGCATCAGCGCCTGGACGTCGGAGTCTTCGACCGTGCCGCCGCACCAGATGCGCAGACCCGGGGGCGCGTCGCGGTAGGCGCCAATGTCGTAGGCCACGCCCTCGGCCTCGAGCCGCTTCGTGACGGCCTTGGCAAAGGCGGCCGGGTCCGAGATCCGGTCGTCTGTGAACTTCAGGCAGACGCTGGTGTTCGACCGCGTCTCGGGCTTCTCGGCGAGGAAGGCGATCCAGTCATGCTCCGCGACGAAGGCCTGCACCGCGGCGAGGTTGCGGTTCGCGCGTTCGCGCAGCCCGTCGAGCCCGCCTGCGGACTTGGCCCAGTCGAGCGCGGCGAGATAGTCCTCGACGCAAAGCATCGAGGGGGTATTGATCGTCGCGCCTTCGAAGATGCCCTCGTTGAGCTTGCCGCCCTTCGTCAGGCGGAAGATCTTGGGCAGCGGCCAGGGCGGGGTGTAGCTCTCGAGGCGTTCCACCGCGCGCGGCGACAGGATCAGAACGCCATGCGCGGCCTCGCCGCCCAGCACCTTCTGCCAAGAGAAGGTGGTCACGTCGAGCTTGTCCCAGGGCAGCGTCTGGGCGAAGGCGGCGCTGGTGGCGTCGCAGATCGTCAGCCCCTGGCGGTTCATGGGAATGAAATCGCCGTTCGGCACCCGCACGCCGCTGGTGGTGCCGTTCCAGGTGAAGACGACGTCATTGTCGAAATTGACCGCGTTCAGGTCGGGAAGCTGGCCGTATTCGGCCTCGTGCAGCGTGGCGTCGAGCCGGAGCTGCTTGACCGCGTCCGTGACCCAGCCCGCGCCGAAGCTTTCCCAGGCCAGCATCTCCACCGGGCGTTCGCCCAGCAGCGACCACATCGCCATTTCCACGGCGCCGGTGTCAGAGGCCGGCACGATACCGATGCGGTAGTCGGCGGGCACGCCGAGCACCTCTCTTGTGGTCTCGATCGCCTGTTTCAGCTTTGCCTTGCCGACGCCGGCACGATGCGACCGGCCGAGCGGCGCATCGGAAAGCGTGTCGAGGCTGTATCCGGGGAACTTGGCGCAGGGGCCAGAGGAAAAGCGCGGATTTGCCGGCCGCGCGGCCGGGGTCTCGATGTCCGTCATGTGGATATCCTTCCAGATATGCGCCCCTCGTTGGGGAGGGGTGTCCCACGGACGGGCATACGGCCCCGCGCGGGGTGGTGCAACCGGAAAAACTGCGGTAATCCGCCGCTTGAACGCCTGAAAGCGACACCCGCGACCACTATCGGAAACTTCGCCCATGTATATCGCCACGCTGCTGACCAACCCCGCCACGCCCCGCCTGACCGGCGCCATGGTCGAGGCGCTTCAGACGGCCTGGGGCGGCGGAACGGCGGCCTGGCTCGATCCGGACATTGCCGCGGAGTTCCCCCTCGACCGGGTGCCCGACAATCGCTGGGATGTCTGGGAAAGCCTCCAGGCCGAGGGGGTGGACCTGCTGGTGCAGCCCGCGGCGGGGCGGAAGAAGAAGATGCTGCTGGCCGACATGGACTCGACCATGATCGGGCAGGAATGCATCGACGAACTGGCCGCCGCCGCCGGGGTCGGCGACCGGGTGGCCGATATCACCGCGCGGGCGATGAACGGCGAGCTCGACTTCGAGGGCGCCCTGACCGAACGGGTGGGGCTGCTGGCCGGCCTGCCCGAAGCGGTCATCGCGGAGGTGCTGGCGGAGCGGATCACACCGGCGCCCGGCGGCGCGCAGCTCGTGGCGACGATGCGCGCCCAGGGCGCCTGGACCGTGCTGGTCTCGGGCGGGTTCACGGCCTTCTCGCGCGAGGTGGCCGCCTGGCTTGGCTTCGACGAGACCCGGGCCAACGCGTTGCTGATAGAGGCGGGCAGGCTGACCGGGCAGGTGGCGCAGCCGATCCTGGGCCGCGCGGCCAAGGTCGAGACGCTGGAGCGGGTGGCCCGTGCGCGGGGGATCGCGGAGGCTGACGTGCTGGCGGTGGGCGACGGGGCCAACGATCTCGGCATGTTGCACCGGGCGGGCACCGGCGTCGCGCTCCATGCCAAGCCCGCGGTGGCCGCGGAATGCGACCTGCGGGTCAACCACGGGGACCTGACGGCCCTGCTCTACCTGCAGGGCTACAGCCAGGCCGAGTTCGCGTTGCCCGACGCGGCCTGACCCCGCGCCATGCGCGGCCCGGATATCCGGCCCCCCGCGGTGAGAGGGTTGCGCGCCGAGGTTCGGCACGCTTTCCTCCAAGCGTAGGGAGGGCGGCATGGCCAAGAAGGATATCGGGCTCGACCAGGCCTATGGATTGAAGACCCCGGCGGATTCCGTCCGGCTTTACCGGGACTGGTCCGACAGCTACGACAGCGGCTTCGCGCGACGGATGGATTACCGGCTGCCCTACGTGGTGGCCGACGTCTTTCTCGATCTGGCCGGGCCGGGGGACGCGCCGGTGCTGGATGCCGGCGCCGGCACCGGTCTCGTGGCCGAGCGGCTCGACGGGCGGGCCGTGGACGCGCTCGACATCTCGCCGGACATGCTCGCGGTGGCGGCCGGCAAGGGGCTCTACCGCGCGACGCTGGTCGCGGACATGACGGCGACGCTGCCGATCGATGACGCCGCTTACGGCGGCGTGGTCAGCGCGGGCACCTTCACGCATGGCCATGTCGGGCCGGACGCCTTCGACGAGCTGCTCCGCGTGGCGCGGCCGGGGGCGCTCTTCGTCCTGTCGATCAATTCCGAAGCCTTCGTGAAGCTCGGCTTCGGCCCCGCCCTGGAGGTGCTCGGCAGCCGGATCGAGGGGCTCCACTACCGCGAAGTGCGCAATTACGGCGATGCGGCCGATCCCGATCACCGGGACGACACGGCGCAGATCGCCACGTTCCGCAAACGCTGACTCAGCCGGCGCGATCGCGTTCGCGCGGGGTGGGCAGGTACTCGACCCCGCCGGTATGGCGAACCGGCTGGGGATAGAGCCGCAGCAGGTCCAGCACGTCGGCGGGCATGTCGCGCGTGACGGGCAGGCCCATCCGGGCCGCTTCCTCGGCGGCGATGGGGTAGTCGTGGGTCCATGTTCCGCTGGACAGCAGGTCGGCCAGCTCCGCGGCCTTGTCGGCGTCCATGTGCTTGGCGAGCAGGTCGGCGGCGGCGCTCTTGACCTGGGCGAGCGCCTTGCGGCCCATGTCGGCGCGGATCAGCGTCTCGTCGTCGATCTCGGCGATGGGTTTGTCCTCCACCACCTTGACGATCGAGGCCGCGGGCCACTGGCCGAGTTGCGGGTCGACCGGCCCCAGAACGGCGTGATCGCTCATCACCACCGCGTCGGCGGCAAGCGCGATCAGCGTGCCGCCCGACAGCGCGTGATGGGGCACGAAGACGGTGACCCTGGCGGGGTGGGCGCGCAGGGCCCGGGCGATCTGCAGGGCTGCCAGCACCAGGCCGCCAGGGGTATGCAGCACGAGGTCGATGGGCACGTCGTCATCGGTCATACGGATGGCGCGCAGTACCTCTTCGGAATCGTTGACGTCGATGAAGCGCATTAGCGGGAAGCCGAGCAGGCGCATCGTCTCCTGCCGGTGAACGAGCAGGATGACCCGCGAATGCCGGGCCTTCTGCATCTTGTCGATGGTCATGAAGCGGCGGGCTTCCTGCACCCGTTGGCGGATCAGGGGTTGCACCGCGGCCAGGATGAAGAAGAGCCAGAAGAGATCGAAGATCGACATGCGCCCGCCCCTGATCGAGTCGGCACCAGCCTAGCCGCTGGGGGGAAGGGGGTCATCCCTTGTTCAGGCGTTGCGGCGGACCTTGTCCTCGCCGGCCAGCGCGGCCCGCACCAGGGCGGCGACCAGGCGCGGAAACTCCGCCTGCGGGACAAGCGCCGCCAGGCCCGCGCCGTCGCCGGGCAGCCCGAGGCGCCGCGCGGCTGTAAGCGCCTTCTTGTCGGCGAAGGGATAGAGTTCCGGCCAGGCCGCCTGTGCCTCGCGGCAGAAGATGTCCGCGCCAAGCTGGCCGATCCCCTTGAACGCCTGCAGCCCCGCATGTTCGGCGGCCGGGTCCCGGTCGCAGGCCTTGCGCAGCCGCCGCAGATCCCCGCCATGGGTGTCGAGCAGGCGCGCGGCGGTGTCGCCCAGCAGGGTGGCCGTGCTTTCGTCGAAGCGCTTGTAGCCATGGGCGCCCAGCACGGCGACCCGGCGGTCCCAGCTTGCCCGGGCCATGCGCGCCGGGGTGGTGAGACCGGCCGCGATCAGCCCGCGCGCGGCCGCGGTCGCCTGCCCGGCGCCGATCCGCGCCGAGTAGAGCGTGGAGGCCACCAGCCATTGGAACAGGGGCGCCGGCGTGTTGGCGGCGATGTCGATGCCGATCTCGTTGCAGAAGGTTCGCCCGTGGCGATCGAGCAACGTCTTCAGCCGGGTCTCGCGCGTCATGCCGGTCTCCTCGCCGGGGCGGGTCCGCCCGGCCGGTACCCTCAGGAGGCGTAGTCCGCGCCCTCGCCGTCGAGAATGGCCTTCAGCTCGTGCAGGTGGCGTTCGTCCTGCTCGGGATAGGTTTCCAGCTCGCGGGCCGTTTTCTCGGCGATCTCGTCGGACAGGACCCGCAGCGGCTGGCCGGTCTGGAGCGCGCGGATATAGGTCTCGGCGGCGCGCTCGAAATAATAGAGCCGGTTGAAGGTCTCGGCGACGGTCTGGCCGATCACCATCACGCCGTGATTGCCCATCACCATCACCTTCTTCTTCGGGTCGTCGAAGAGCTGCGCGCAGCGTTCACCCTCTTCCTCGAAGGCCAGGCCGCCGTAATGCTCGTCGATCACCACGCGGTTGAAGAAGGTCGCGCTGTTCTGGTCGATGGGCGGCAGGCGGCTGTCGGCCAGGCTCGCCAGCACGGTGGCGTGGATCGAATGCACATGCATCGCGCAGCGCGCATGCGGACAGTGCCGGTGCAGGCCGCCATGCAGCCCCCAGGCCGTCGGGTCCGGGGCGTCCGGCCGGTCGAGCGTTTCCGGATCGTTGGCGTCGATTTCCAGCAGGTCCGAGGCGCGGATACGGCTGAAATGCCGCTGGTTCGGGTTGATCAGAAACCGCGTCCCGTCCTCGTTCACCGACAGCGAGAAATGATTCGCCACGGCCTCGTGCATGTTCAGCCGGGCGGTCCAGCGGAACGCCGCGGCGAGATCCACGCGCTCCTGCCAGTGGTCGAGATTCGGACGGTCGGTGGCAACCGGGCTCAGGCTCATGGGATCCTCCTTCGCTCTCTCGGCCGCAGGCTAGCGGGGCGCCGGCAGGACGGCCAGAGGAATCCCGGAACGAAAAAGCCCCGGGCCGAAGCCCGGGGCCAGTTTTTCGGCTGACAGGAAGGGAGGTCAGCCTTTCGAGAACTCCGGATAGGCCTCCATGCCCATCTCGGCCATGTCGAGGCCGTTGATCTCTTCTTCTTCGCTGACGCGCAGCCCCATGACCGCCTTGATGATCGAGAAGGCGATGAAGCTGACGACGAAGACGAAGATCCCGATGGAGAAGAAGCCGACCAGCTGCATCCCGTAGGAGGCACCGTCGTTCGACCAGGCCACGATGAACGTGCCCCACAGGCCGGCGATCAGGTGCACCGGGATGGCGCCGACGACGTCGTCGATCTTCAGCTTGTCGAGCAGCGGAACCGTATAGACCACGATCGCACCGCCAACGGCACCGATCAGCGTGGCCTCGGTCAGCGAGGGCGCGAGCGGTTCGGCGGTGATCGAGACGAGGCCGGCCAGCGCGCCGTTCAGGACCATGGTGAGATCGACCTTGCCGTAGGTCACCTGGGTCAGGATCAGCGCGGCCACGGCGCCGGCCGCGGCGGCGGCGTTGGTGTTGGCGAAGATGCGGCTCACGTCGGCGACGTCACCGATCGTGCCCATGGCGAGCTGCGAGCCGCCGTTGAAGCCGAACCAGCCGAGCCACAGGATGAAGGTACCGAGCGTCGCGAGCGCCAGGTTGGAGCCCGGGATCGCCTGTGCCTTGCCGTCCTTGGAGTACTTGCCGATCCGCGGGCCGAGCACGATGGCACCGGCCAGCGCCGCGAAGCCGCCTGCCGCGTGGACGAGGGTCGAGCCGGCGAAGTCGGAGAAGCCGGCTTCGGCCAGCCAGCCGCCGCCCCACTGCCAGGAGGCTTCGATCGGGTAGATGAAGCCGGTCAGCACGACGACGAAGGCCAGGAAGGGCCACAGCTTGATGCGTTCGGCCAGCGTGCCCGAGACGATCGAGGCCGTGGTCGCGCAGAACATCAGCTGGAAGAAGAAGTCCGAGCCGGCCGAGGCGTAGTCGAGCGCCGTGTCAGCGGGCGCCACGCCCACCGGTTCGAGCGAGGTGACGGCGAAGATCGGGCCCATCCAGCCCTCGATCCACCAGTCGCCGGGATACATCAGCCCGAAGCCGACAAGGTAGTACATGATCGCGGCGATGGAGAAGAGCGAGATGTTCTTCGTCAGCTGCATGGTGACGTTCTTGGACCGCACCAGGCCGGCCTCGAGCATGGCGAAGCCGGCGGCCATCCAGAACACGAGGAAACCGCCCATCAGGAAGAGCAGCGTGGTGAAGATGTAGGCGGTCTGCTCGCCCGGTGCGCCGGAGGCGTCCTGGGCCAGCGCGAGCGACGGGGTGAGCGCCGCGGCCGCCAGTACAGAAAGGGAAGTGAGTGTCTTCTGTCTCATGGTTCAGGTATCCTTGCCTTGCGTCTCAGAGCGCGTCTGCGTCGGTGTCGCCGGTGCGCACGCGCACGGCCTGCTGCAGATCGAGGACGAAGATCTTGCCGTCGCCGATCTTGTCGGTCTTCGCGGTCTTGCGGATGGTTTCGACGACGTCGTCGGCCATCGCCGACGAGACCGCGATCTCGAGCTTGACCTTGGGAACGAAGTTCACGGCGTATTCGGCGCCGCGGTAGATTTCGGTATGACCGGACTGCGAGCCGAAGCCCTTGATCTCGGTCACCATCATGCCGCGCACGCCGATATCGGTGAGCGCCTGGCGCACCTCCTCCAGCTTGAACGGCTTGATCGCTGCGATGATGAATTTCACGTTGTTACCCCTCCGTCTCGCAGGCGAACCTGCATGGATTGACCCGGGAATGAGGGATGCTGCGGCGCAGAGAGGCAAGGAATCGCCCGGTCAGGGGAGGGACAATTCCAGGCCATGTTGCACAATTTTTGCACAAATTATCAGAAATGATTAAAATATAGTCAAAGTAATCACGCGGAGGTCATGACTGATCCCTCCACTTTCCGAGGCTGCGAGTCTATTTTGGTCGCAACGAAAAAGACGCGTGGCAGGCAAGCGAGACATGAGCGGACCGGGCAGGAAGCGGCCTCCACTGGTGGCGGAGCGGCGAGTGGCTTCCGAACGCAAGAAAAAACCGGCGCGGCGCAAGGCGCCGGCCAAGACCGGGCGGAGCGCGAAAGCGCGGCGCGCGCCCTGGCCCGTGCGGCTGGTGCGCTGGATGCTGCGCCTCGTGCTGCGGATCTTCTGGGCGATCGGCTGGCGGCTGGCGGTCATCGGCGCGCTCGTTCTGGGCGGGGCGACCTTCTACTACTATACCCAGCTGCCATCCTCCTTCGAGCTGGTGGACGGGCGCGCCCGCGGCTCGGTCACCATGCTCGACCGCACGGGGGAGCCCTTCGCCTGGCGGGGCGACATGTTCGGCGGGGTCATCACCGCCGACACGGTCTCGCCGCATCTGAAGAACGCGGTCGTGGCGACCGAGGACAAGCGCTTCTACCGCCATCTCGGGGTCAGCCCGCGCGGGATCGCCGGGGCGATCCGCATCAACCTGGCCGAGGGGCGCGGCCCGCTGGAGGGACATGGCGGGTCCACCATCACGCAGCAGGTGGCAAAGCTGATCTGCCTCGGCGTGCCCTATGATCCCGACCAGTGGAAGAACGAGGCCGAGTACGAGCGCGACTGCCGGCGCACGACGCTCTGGCGAAAGATCAAGGAAGTGCCCTTCGCGCTGGCGATGGAGGCCAAGTACGCCAAGGACGAGATCCTCACGATCTACCTGAACCGCGCCTACCTGGGCGCCGGGGCACGTGGGTTCGAGGCGGCGAGCCAGCGCTATTTCGGGCGTTCGGCGGCCGAGGTCGACCCGGCAGAGGCGGCGATGCTGGCCGGTCTGCTGGTGGCGCCGTCCTACTACGCGCCCACCAACGACCTGGAGCGCGCGCGGGAGCGCGCGGCCGTGGTCCTGCAGCTGATGCGCGAGCAGGGCTACCTGACCGGCGACGAGCTGGCCTATGCGCGCGGGCACCCGGCCACCCTGTCCGAGGCGGCCGAGGCCCGCGCCGGCGGCTATTTCGCCGACTGGATCATGGAGGAAGGCCCGGATTTCCTGACGCGCGACACGACGGAGGACGTTCTCATCCGCACGACCTTCGACCCCGAGATCCAGTCCGCCGCGGAAGAGGCGCTGAAAACGGTCTTCGAGGAAAAGGTGCGCGAGGGGTCGGAGGCGCAGGCCGCGATCGTCGTGATGTCGGCGGACGGCGCGGTCCGCGCCATGGTCGGCGGGCGCAACACCCGCGTCGCGGGGCAGTTCAACCGCGCCACCCAGGCGATGCGGCAGACCGGCTCGGCCTTCAAGCCCTTCGTCTACGGCGCGGCGCTCGATCTCGGGTTCCGGTTCGACAGCCGCGTTGTCGACGAGCCGATCACCATCGATGTGCCGGGATCGGGCCCCTGGTCGCCCAGCAACTACACCCGGCAGCATTACGGCGAGATGTCGCTGACCCAGGCGCTCGCCAACTCGATCAACACGGTCGCCGTGAAGGTATCGGAAGCCGTCGGCCGCGAGAACGTCCGCACGGTCGCGAGCGATTTCGGCATCGAGACTGACCTGGCGCAGGGACCGGCGCTGGCGCTCGGCACATCGGAGACGACGCTTCTGCAGATGACCGGCGCCTATGCCGGGATTCTCAACGGGGGCAGCTCGGTCAAGCCTTACGGGCTGGTGGAGCTGACGCTGCAGGGCGATTCGCAGCCTCTGATGACCGTCGACGGGGGGATCGGCGAGCGGGTCATCTCGGAACAGGCCGCGCGCCAGCTGGTCTACATGATGAGCCGGGTCGTGGCCGAGGGTTCAGGCGGGCGCGCGGCGCTGCCGGATCGGCCCGTGGCGGGCAAGACCGGCACGACCCAGGCGGCGCGCGACGCCTGGTTCATCGGGTTCACCGCGGATTACGTGGCCGGGGTCTGGATGGGCTATGACGACAACACGCCGCTGACGGGCGTCACCGGCGGCGGGCTGCCGGCAGAGATCTGGCACGACGCGATGCTGCGGATTCACGAGGGTCTGCCGCCGCGCCCGCTGCCCATGATCGACCCGGTCGAGGCCGCGGCACCGCTGGCCGGGCTGCGCCGCGACGAGCGCCGGGACCGGGGCCAGCCGCAGGTCGAACGCACGATCCTCGAGGAAGTGCTCGGCGCGATCTTCGGCCGCCGCTGAGGCGGTCGGTCAGGGCGTGTAGAGCCGGTAACTGCCGTCCATCATCGCCACGTGGCAGCTTTCGGACGTGATCTTCATGCTTGGCCGACGGGGCAGGTCGCCGCTGCGCACGGCGCTGGCTGTATCGCCCGGACAGGCCGGCAGCTCGACCCGGCGGTAGCCACGATCGGTCATGCACTGGGCGATGACCCGCTGGCGGAGCGCGGTGTTGGTGTCGGCGCTGTAGATCCCGGTATAGGGCGCCCATCCGAACTGCGTGTTGGTCGGCACCTGTTGCGTGCCCGTGACCTCGCAGCCCGTCTGATCGCGCTGGTACCGCGCGAGCGAGACGCCATCCTTGATCCAGAAACTTGCAGGGACGCAGCCGGCGAGAAGGGCGGCGATGGCGACGGGCAGGGCGCGTTCGAGGGGCACGGGAAGGACTCGCAATAAACTCGATACAACCGGGGCGGCCGGCACCGCGCCGGCCGCCCCGAAGATGAACGGCATTTTATTAAAATGCGGTAAACCGCGCCCGGATCAGCCGTGGGACGGCGGTTCGTCCTCCATGCGCAGCGCGCTTATCGCGCGCACCATCGTCGCCTGGGGGCCGACTTCGCTTTCGGTGTCGGCGATGGACAGTTCGACCGGCGTGCCGGCCTCGAGCGCGCCGAACCCGTCATCGATGACGGCGTTGCGGTGGAAATAGATTTCGCGCCCGCCCGTCGTCTCGATGAAGCCGTAGTCGGGAAACAGCCGCAAGACACGGCCCTGGCTGGGCCCGTGCAGCGCCTTCACGTCGCCGCGCACCTTCTGGGAATGGGACTCGAGCCGGCGCTCCATCGCGTTGAAGGCGTCGCGCACGGTGAGGTACGGATCGAAATGCGCGCCGTCATCGCCGGGGTCGTGGCTGATGACCAGCTCCTTGTCGGGCACGCGCACCTCGATCCGGACATGGTAGGCCAGCGGGTTGTGCTGGCTGCGATGCGGCACCTCCACCGCGACGCGGACGCTGTTGATATGGCTGAAAAACCGATGCAGGCGATCCACGCGCTCGCGGATCTTCGCGTCGAGCGCGTCCGACTGATCGGTGTTGTGATAGGCGATCTCCAGCGGAATATCCATGCGATCCTCCTCGCTTTTCCCCGATGCTGCGCGCATCGGGGCCGCCGGTCAACACGGCGCGCGGCCGCAGGTTCCGCCCTATCCGGCGCGGCGCAGCTCGGCGATCAGGGCGTCGAGGTTGCCACCCTGGCGGTCGAGCATGGCCCGGACCTCGGTGCGCTCGGTCGCAAGCATGTTCACCCCCTCGATGAAGAGGTTGAACATCTTGGGCTGGCCGCGGGAGTCGCGCACGTGCCAGCGAACCTCGAAGGGCGCCTCGCCGCGGAGATCGGCGACCGAGATCACCTCGTAGAAACTCTTGAGCGGCTGTGTGCCGGTCACCCTGATCTCGCCGCCGATGAACTCGCGGAACCGCTGGCCGTACTTGCGCGAGATATAGGATTGGAAGGCGCCGGCGAAGGCCCGGCGCTGGGGGGTCGAGGCCACGCGCCAGTCGGGGCCGAGGGCCATCTGCGCGATCAGCGGGACGTCGGCATAGGTGCCGAAGATACGCTCGAATTCCTGGTACATCGCGCTCTCGCGCTTGCCGGAATTGATCACGGCATTGATGTCCGTCACCAGGCGGTTGATCAGGTTGCTGGCCTCGGCCGTCGTCAGCGCCTGCCCCCGTCCGGGCAGCGCCAGCGCGGTGGCGCCGGCGGCGAGGCAGGTCAAGACGCGGCGGCGGCCGCGGTCACTGGGCGAACGGGTCGTAATCGGGGTCCGCGATCGGGTCGTAATCTGGGTCGGCATAGGAATCCTCCTGGTCGGGGGACAGGGCGGCGTAGGGGTCCGCTGCCCGGCCGCCGAGCTCGAAACGGCGGTTCTGCAGATACAGAACGCGTGCCTGGGCGTAGCTGTCGGCGCTCTCGTAGAGAATGGAGTCGATAAGGTCGCCGTAACGGCTGCGCGCGCTGAGCGCCCCGCCGATATTGGCGCCGGTCACCCATTTGCGGTCGCCGGAAGGCACCAGCCACCGCGTCGGGTTCAGCGCGATGTCGGTCACGAGCCCGAAGGCATCCCGTTCGGTCGAGGGGCCGGCGAGCGGCAACTCCACATAGGCGCCCTCGGGCGCGCCCCAGACATGCAGCGTCTCGCCGAAATCGGTTTCCTCGTGGGCGAGGCCCATCTCGGTCGCAGGGTCGAGCAGCCCGCCGAGCCCGAAGGTCGAGTTCACGGCGAATCGGAAACTGTTCTTCACCGCGTCGCCGAGGCGCAGTTGCAGCAGGTTGTTCAGAACGTCGCCAGGCAGGTCGAGGTTGTCGGCGAAGTTGCTGACCCCGTCCTGCACCGGGTCCGGCACTGCAAGGCTGTATCCCTCGGCGGCCGGCCGCACCAGCGCACGGTCGAGGCCCCGGTTGAATTCATGGGTGCGCCTGTTGGCGGTTTCGTAGGGATCATTGACCCCGGTGGGGGTCGTCGCCGGGCCGCAGGCCGCCAGCGCGCAGAGCGTCAGCGCCGCGATCACTGCAGCCGGGCGGCGAAAAGGGGGGGCAAGGGAGTCTGGCAATGGAGTCTCGGTCTAAC
The DNA here is from genome assembly GCF_050586465.1 of Rhodovulum sp. YNF3179. Lineage (NCBI taxonomy): Bacteria > Pseudomonadati > Pseudomonadota > Alphaproteobacteria > Rhodobacterales > Paracoccaceae > Rhodovulum > Rhodovulum sp. YNF3179. Next base: position 20,934 of record NZ_JBOCEG010000001.1, read on the forward strand.
GAATACGGGATACCGGCGATCTGCCGGTCGGAAGGCGCAATGTCTGTCCTGAAAGGGATAGGCGAAGGACGGGGCCGGTTGCAACAGAGGAACCGGTCACATGGTTGACATCCGCCGATCCCCGGTAGGGGTAACCGGATACGGTTAGTGAAAAAGCAGGGGTGTGTCTCTGCAGCTGCATGATCGGCAATACGCCCGTCACCCGCGCGCGGATCACGCCGGGCCGACTTTCCTGTTTCCAAGCCCGGTCGTCGGGGCTAGCGTGCGTCCGAAATGCAACAGAGGAGGACGGCCATGACCGGCAAGATCGAACGGCGTCTCGCGGATATGGGCGTCACGCTGCCCGACGCCCCCGCACCGGCGGCGAATTACGTGCCTTACGTCCAGGCGGGCAACCTGCTCTTCGTGTCGGGTCAGATCGCCATGGAGAACGGCACGCTGATCACCGGAAAGCTTGGCGTGGACATGACCGTCGAGCAAGGCCAGGCGGCCGCGAAAGCCTGCGCGATCAGCCTGCTGGCCCAGGTCAAGGCTGCCTGCGGGGGCGATCTCGACCGGCTGGAGCGCGTGGTCCGGCTGGGTGGTTTCGTGAACGCCGCGCCCGATTTCACCGACCATCCGAAGGTGGTGAACGGCGCATCGGATTTCATCGGCGAGGCTCTGGGCGAGATCGGTCGCCACGCGCGCGCCGCGGTCGGATCCTCGTCGCTGCCGCTGGGCGTCGCGGTCGAAATCGAGGGCGTGTTCCAGATCGCGACATGACGCTTCCGGACATCTTCCTGGCGCGCCCGATCGCCCATCGCGGGTTCCATGACAGGACTCGCGGCGCGATCGAGAACGCGCCGGCCGCCATCCGCGCCGCGATCGCCGCGGGCTACGGGATCGAGATCGACCTGCAGCTGTCGGCCGACGGGGCGGCCATGGTGTTCCACGATTACCGCCTCGACCGGCTGACGGCCGAAAGCGGCCCGGTCCGCCAGCGGAGCGCGGCCGAACTGGGCCGGACCGCCTTTCGCGGGTCGGGTGGCGAGACGATCCCGACCCTCGAAGAGGTGCTGGACATCGTGGACGGGCAGGTGCCGCTTCTGATCGAGATAAAGGACCAGGACGGCGCGCTCGGCCCCGGGACAGGCGCGCTGGAGGCCGCGACGGCCGCGGCGCTGGCGGGCTATGCCGGGCCGGTGGCGGTGATGTCCTTCAATCCCCACGCGGTCGCGGCCTTTGCCGAGGCCGCCCCGGATGTGCCGCGCGGTCTGACCACCTGCAGTTTCCCGGCGGAACACTGGGGCGGCTTGCCCCGTGACCGTGCCGCCAGGCTACGCGGGATTCCCGATTTCGATCGGGTCGGCGCGAGCTTCGTCAGCCACCGGGCGGGCGACCTCGACCGCCCCCGCCTGGCCGAGCTGAAGACCGGCGGGGCGGGCATTCTCTGCTGGACGATCCGTTCGCCCGAGGCAGAGGCCGAAGCGCGCCGTATCGCCGACAACATCACCTTCGAGGGTTACCGGCCGACGGGGTCCGCTGCTTGACCGGGCCACATGCGGGGCCATGTGGTAAACCGAGAGCAAGCGACAGGCCCATGCGCGACGACACCGAAATCGAGGTCTCTGTCCTTTCCGGGCTCGACGGAATATCGGCCGCGGAATGGGATGCCTGTGCCTGCCCCGAGTCGGCGGATGGCGGGCCTCCGGATGATCCCTTCACCACCCACCGGTTTCTGAAGGCGCTGGAGGACTCGGGCTCGGTCGGCGCCGGCACGGGCTGGGACCCGCACCACCTGGTCGCCCGGCAGGGCGGCGAGGTGATCGCGGTGGCGCCGCTTTACGCGAAGAACCACAGCCAGGGCGAGTACATCTTCGACCACGCCTGGGCGCATGCCTATGAACGCGCGGGCGGGCGATACTATCCCAAGCTGCAGATCGCGGTGCCGGTGACGCCGGTGACCGGGCGACGCTTCCTTGCGCGGCCGGGCCACGAGACCGCGGGACCGGCGGCGCTGGTGCAGGGCGCGGTGCAGATCGCGGCGGACAACCGGCTCTCGTCGCTGCATGTCACCTTTTGCACCGGGGCCGAGGCCGAGGCGGGCGCTGCACTGGGGTTGATGCACCGCACCAGCCAGCAGTTCCACTGGCGCAACCGGGGCTATCGCAGCTTCGATGATTTCCTCGCGCAGCTCTCGTCCCGCAAGCGCAAGAACATCCGCAAGGAACGCAGGACGGCCCAGGCCTTCGGCGGCACGATCCACCGGCTGACCGGCGACGAGATCCGGCCCGAGCACTGGGACGCCTTCTGGGTGTTCTACCAGGATACCGGCGCGCGGAAATGGGGGATGCCCTACCTGACCCGCGCGTTCTTCGACATCGCGCAGGAAACCATGCGCGACGACATGCTGCTCGTCATGGTCGAGCGCGCGGGCCACTGGGTGGCCGGCGCGCTCAACTTCATCGGCCGCGACGCGTTGTTCGGCCGCTACTGGGGCTGCACCGAGCATCACCCGTGCATGCATTTCGAGGCCTGCTACTACCAGGCCATCGACGCGGCGATCGAGATGGGGCTAGCCACGGTCGAGGCGGGGGCGCAGGGCCAGCACAAGCTGGCGCGGGGGTACATGCCGGTGACCACCCATTCGCTGCACTGGATCGCCGATGCCGGCTTCCGCAGGGCGGTCGAGCAGTATCTCGAGGCCGAGCGCGCCGCCGTGAACGAGGAGATCGAGGTCCTGACGACCTGGGGACCATTCCGCAACATCGAACCGGAGGAAACCGAATGACCGACAAGCTTACCGAAGGCGAACGCAAGGAGATGCTCGCGCCGCTGTTCGCGGCCGGCTGGAAAACCGTGCCGGACCGCGATGCGATCACCAAGAGCTACGATTTCGGCAACTTCGTCGAGGCGTTCGGATGGATGACGCGTGTGGCCATATGGGCGGAAAAGTGGAATCATCATCCCGAATGGGCCAATGTATACAAAAGTGTCGAGGTGACGCTTTCGACCCATGACGTCGGCGGGCTGTCCGAACTGGACGTGAAGCTGGCGCGGAAGATGGACAAGCTGGCCGGCTGACCGGGACCCGTCCCGGCAGCCGTCGAGCCCAAGGCCGAAGGAGGCGTAAGTGGACTGGGTGATGACTCTCTTCTTGAACGCGATCTATGCGATCGTCATTCTGATCGTCGCGCTCTGGCTGAGCGGACAGGCCCGCAGCCAGATCCTGCGGATATCGGACCGGAGCACCCGTTTCGACAAGACGCTGGCGCGGTTCCTCGGCAGCGTCGCCAAATACGCGATCATCGCGCTGGCGGTGGTCTTCATCCTGGGCCGCTTCGGGATCGAGACGACATCGCTCGCAGCGCTGATCGGTGCCTCTGCGCTGGCCATCGGCCTTGCCCTGCAAGGCACGCTCGCCAACCTTGCCGCGGGTGTCATGCTGATCGGGTTCCGCCCCTTCAAGGTGGGCGACTACATCACCGGCGGCGGTCATTCCGGGACGGTCGATTCCATCACGCTCTTCAACACCGAGCTGACGACCCCGGACAACGTGCAGATCATCGTTCCCAACGGCGACCTGTGGTCGTCTGCGATCATCAACTATTCCTACCACGACACGCGGCGATGCGATTTCGTCTTCGGGGTGTCCTATGACAGCGACCTCAAGGCGGCCGAGACGGCGATCCGCGCCTGCATCGATGCCGACGACCGCGCCAAGGTCGATCCCGAGCCCTTCGTCAAGGTCAGCAATCTCGGCGACAGTTCGGTCGATTTCACGGTACGCGTCTGGTGCGACGCCGCGGATTACTGGGGGCTCAAGTTCGACCTGACCCGCGCGGTCAAGGAAGCGTTCGACGAGAACGGCATCGACATTCCCTTCCCGACGCGGCTGGAAATCCAGAAGACCGCCTGAGCGGCAGCGGCCGGGGATCACCCCGGCCGAACGCCCCTTAGAGCGCCTCGAGCAGCGTCTCGCCGGCGGACATCTCGCAGGTGCCGGGCGACTCTTCCTTGTTCAGGATCGCCACCTTGCCGTCGTCGACCAGCATCGCGTAGCGCTGCGACCGCCGGAGCAGCCCGGCCGGGGGCGCGTCGAAGGCCATGCCGATCGCCTGGGTAAAGGCGCCCTCGGCATCCGCGAGCATGGTCAGCCCCGCCTCGTCCGCCCCGGTGGAACGCGCCCAGGCTTCCATCACGAAGGGGTCGTTGACGGAGACGCAGATGATCTCGTCCACGCCTTTTTCCCGGAGTGCCTCGCGGGTGCGGATGAAGCTTGGCACATGGGCCGAGTGGCAGGTCGGCGTGAACGCGCCCGGCACCGCGAAAATGGCCACCTTGCGCCCCGCGAGCCGTTCCTGCAGCGAGACCGGTTCGGGCCCTTCGGCGCCCATCTGCAAGAGCGTCGCGCCCGGCAGCGTGTCTCCGACTGAAATGCTCATATGTCCCCCTCCTATCGTGGATTGAATTCTTTGCGAGGAGTCATATAGGCTCCGCGCGTTCGGCGGCCAGAGCGGGATCAGGGAGCATTGGTATGGCGCATCATGTCATCGTAGGGGCCGGCCAGGCCGGGGCATCCCTGGCGGCGAAACTGCGGGCCGAGGGCTTTGCCGGAGACATCACCCTGATCGGGTCCGAAGACGCGCTGCCCTATCAGCGCCCGCCGCTGTCGAAGCAGTATCTCCTGGGCGAGATGGACGCCGAGCGGCTGCATCTGCGCCCGCGATCCTTTTATGACGAGCAGGGGATCGCGCTTCGGCTCGGGCGGCCGGTGACGCGGATCGACCGGCAGGCGCGGCGCGTGACCGTCGGGGACGCGGCCCTGCCCTACGACCAGCTTGCGCTGACCACCGGATCGACGCCGCGCCACCTGCCGGCGGCGGTCGGGGGCGACCTGCACGGGGTCTACGTGGTGCGGACGCTGGCCGATGTCGACGCGATGGCCCCCGAATTCACGGAAGGCCGGCGGGTGCTGATCGTGGGCGGCGGCTATATCGGGCTCGAGGCGGCCGCTGTGGCGTCGAAACGCGGGCTCCAGGTCACGCTGGTCGAGATGGCCGACCGCATCCTGCAACGCGTCGCGGCGCCCGAGACCTCCGATTATTTCCGCGCGCTCCACCGGGCCCACGGGGTCGACATCCGCGAGGGCGTCGGCCTCGCGCGGCTCACGGGCGACGACGCGGTCACCGGCGCGGAACTGGCGGATGGCAGCACGCTGGAGGTGGATTTCGTCGTCGTGGGCGTCGGCATCGTGCCCGCGACCGAGATCGCCGAGGTCGCGGGGCTAGAGATCGAGAACGGCATCAAGGTCGATGCCACGGGCCGCACGTCGGATCCGACGATCTGGGCGGCCGGCGACTGCGCGTCCTTTCCCTATCGCGGCGGGCGCATCCGGCTCGAGAGCGTGCAGAACGCCATCGACCAGGCCGAACTGGTCGCGCGGAACATGATGGGCGCCGGCATGGCCTATGATCCGGTGCCCTGGTTCTGGTCCGACCAGTACGACGTGAAGCTTCAGATCGCCGGTCTGAACGGCGGCTACGACACGGTCGTGGCGCGGCAGGGCGACAGCGGCGCCGCCAGCTTCTGGTATTTCCGCGGCGCGCAGTTCCTCGCGGTGGACGCCATGAACGACCCGCGCGCATATATGATCGGCAAGCGCCTGCTCGAGGCCGGCAAGTCGCCGGACCGGGCGGTGATCTCCGATCCCGCGAGCGACCTGAAGGCACTTCTGAAATAGGCGTGGCGATGCGGATCATCTCTGGCAGGCATCGCGGGCTGACGCTGGCCGCCGTGGGCAAGGGCGACGCGGCGGCGCATCTGCGCCCGACGACCGACCGGGTGCGCGAGAGCATCTTCAACCTGCTGCTCAACGGCGGCTACGGCGACCCGGTGACCGGGGCGCGGGTGCTCGATCTCTTCGCGGGAACCGGCGCGCTCGGGCTCGAGGCGCTTTCGCGCGGGGCGGCGCATGTGACCTTCGTCGATGACGGCGCGACGGCCCGCGCGCTCATCCGCGAGAATATCGCGCGCTGCCAGGCGCAGGGGGTGACGAAGCTCTGGCGGCGGGACGCGACCCGGCTCGGCGAGAACCGCGGGCCGCGGTTCGACCTCGTTTTCCTCGATCCGCCCTATGGCAAGGGTCTCGGCGAAGGCGCGCTGTCGTCGGCCCGGACGGGCGGCTGGATCGCGCCGGGCGCGGTCGTCGTCTGGGAGGACAGCACGGCGCCGGACGTGCCGGAGGGATTCGAGATCCTCGACCAGCGCCGCTATGGCGACACCGTGGTGAGTCTTCTCGCGTTCGAGGGATAAAGCCCGCGACATGTTGTGGCCTGATCCGCGGGAACCGCGATTTATGGCGGGCTGCGCCTTGTTAACGAGGCGTTGATGTGAAAGATTCTACGCACATCGAGCAGCAAGAAAAGAATGGCGCGACTGATGCCTGACCCGCGGGAGATGCTCTCCTCCGTTTTCGGATTTTCCGACTTCCGACCCGGCCAGGCCGAGATCGTCGCGGCGGTCACGCAGGGCCGCGACACGCTGGCCATCATGCCCACCGGCGGGGGCAAGTCGCTCTGTTACCAGTTGCCGGCGCTTTGCCGGGGCGGCGTGACGGTGGTGATCTCGCCGCTCATCGCGCTGATGCGCGACCAGGTCCGCGCGCTGCGCGAGGCCGGCGTGGCGGCCGGTGCGCTCACCTCCGGCAATACCGAGGAAGAAACCGAGGCGGTGCATGCCGCGCTCGAGGCGGGCGAGCTCAAACTGCTCTACATGGCGCCGGAGCGGCTTGCCGGCAGCGGCATGGCCGGGCTCCTGCGCCGGATCGGCACGGGGCTCATCGCCGTGGACGAGGCGCATTGCGTCAGCCAGTGGGGGCATGACTTTCGGCCGGACTACCTGCGGATCGGGGCGCTGCGCGCCGCGCTCGACGTGCCGCTCGCGGCGTTCACCGCGACGGCCGACGCCGAGACCCGCGAGGAAATCGTCGCCCGGCTGTTCGGCGACCGGGTGCCCGAGGTTTTCCTGCGCGGCTTCGACCGGCCGAACCTGCACCTGGCCTTCCAGGCCAAGGACAGGCCCCGCCAGCAGGTTCTCGACTTCGCGGCGGCGCGCCGGGGGCAGTCGGGGATCGTCTATTGCGGCACCCGCGCCCGGACCGAGAGCCTGTCGCAGGCCCTGGCGGAAGCCGGGCACGCGGCGGTGCATTACCATGGCGGGATGGACCCGGCCGACCGCCGCACGGTCGAGACACGCTTCACCGTCGAGGACGGCCTGATCGTCGTGGCCACGGTCGCCTTCGGCATGGGGGTCGACAAACCCGACATCCGCTGGGTCGCCCATGCCGACCTGCCCAAGTCGATCGAGGCCTATTACCAGGAGATCGGGCGCGCCGGCCGCGACGGCGCGCCGGCGGAAACCCTGACGCTCTACGGTCCCGACGACATTCGCCTGCGCCGGTCCCAGATCGACGAGGGGCTCGCCCCGGCCGAGCGCAAGGCCGCCGACCACGCGCGCCTCAATGCCCTGCTCGGGCTGGCCGAGGCGTTGGGCTGTCGCCGGGTCAAGCTGCTCGGCTATTTCGGCGAGGCGGCCGACCCCTGCGGCAACTGCGACCTGTGCCTGACCCCGCCCGAGATCTTCGACGGCACCGAGTCGGTGCGGAAGGCGCTGTCGGCGATCCTGCGGACCGGCGAGAGTTTCGGTGCGGGCCATCTCATCGACATCCTGACCGGCAACGCCACCGACAAGGTGCGCGCCCGCGGCCATGACGCGCTGCCCACCTTCGGTGTCGGGCGCGAGCACGACCGCCGCGGCTGGCAGGCGGTGTTTCGCCAGATGATGGGCCACGACCTGGTGCGCCCCGACCCCGAGCGCCACGGCGCGCTGCGCATGACCGAGAGCGCACGGCCCGTGCTGCGCGGCGAGGAGCGTATCGATCTTCGACGCGATTCGATCGCGCGCGCCGCGCGGCGCCCGGCGGCCAAGGCGCTCGTCTCGGAGGAGGACGCGCCGCTGCTCTCGGCGCTCAAGGCCAAGCGCCGCGCCCTGGCCGAGGCGCAGCGCGTGCCGGCCTACGTGATCTTCACAGACCGCACGCTGATCGAGATGGCCGAGCGGCGCCCGGCAAGCCTGGACGACATGGCCGGGATCAGTGGCGTGGGGGCCAAGAAGCTGGAAACCTACGGCGCGGCTTTCCTCGAAATCATCACGGGCGCGGCCACCGAAGAGATGCATCCGGCACGCCGGCGGCTTGCCGGGCGTGCCGGGGGCGCGGTTTACGACCGGCTGCTCGAGGCGCAGGCGGATCTGGCGCGCGGCGCGGACGGCACGGCGAAGCCGATGAGCTGCCCGGCCGCGCTGATCGCGAAGCTGGCCGAGCACCGCCCCCGGGACATGGGGGCGCTCACCCGGCTGTTGGGGGAACGGCGCGCGGAACGCTTCGGCCCGGCCTTCCTGGAGATCCTGGCAGAGGCCTGACCGGTCCGGTGCCGCTGGACAGCGCCGCCCCTGCCGCTATGTTTCCGGCTGATCCGAACGAGAGGGGGAACGCGATGCTGGTGGTTCTGTCGCCCGCCAAGAAGCTCGACTGGGAAGAGGCGCCGTTCGGCGGTTCCATGACGATGCCGCATTTCGCGGCCGAGGCGGCCGAGCTTGCCGAGACCGCCCGCGAGCTGGAGCCGGCCGACCTGAAACGGCTGATGAAGATCTCCGACAAGCTGGCGCAGCTGAACCACGACCGCTTCCAGGCCTTTTCGCTCACGCCCGACCCCGAGGATGTCCGTCCCGCGGTCTTCGCCTTCGCCGGCGATACCTACCAGGGTCTCGAGGCGCGCACGCTCTCGCCCGAGGATGTGCAGTGGGCACAGGATCACCTGCGGATTCTTTCGGGCCTCTACGGGGTGCTGCGCCCGCTCGACGGGATGCAGCCCTACCGGCTTGAAATGGGCAGCCGGCTGGAGACCGACCGCGGCAGGACCCTCTACGCGTGGTGGGGCGACGCCATTGCCGAGCGGCTCAACGCCGAGGCGGCGGCGGCCGGGACGGACATGCTGGTGAACTGCGCCTCGGTGGAATATTTCGGCGCGGTCTCCGACGCGCTGGATTTGCGGGTGATCACGCCGGTCTTCCTCGAGGAACGCGACGGCAAGCGCGAGACGGTCAGTTTCTATGCCAAGCGCGCCCGCGGCGCGATGGCGCGCTACGTGGTACAGAACCGGGTGACGACCGCCGCGGGCCTCGAAGGGTTCGACCTCGGCGGCTACCGCTTCGACCCGGACCAGTCCGCGGCCGACCGCCCGGTCTTCGTGCGGCCCTGGCCCAAGGGCTGACCGGCGGCCGCAGACTCGCGCCGCTGGCGCGGCACGCCTTTTGCCTTGCGCGCGCCCCGGGCGCGCGCGGGGCCTCCGGCGGGGATATTTCCGCCACTTGGAGGAGACGCGGTCAGCCGAAATCGCCGTGGCAGAACCATCCGCCCGAAACGAGCCCGCCATGCGCGCGGAACAGCCAGAGCCGCGCGCCCTCCTCGGTGTCGACCTGCCAGTAGTCGCGCGGCCCGCTGCGCCAAGCCGGATCGTCGAGCCACCATTCCGGCGTGATCCGCGCGGGTCCCGTCGCGGCGGCCACCCGGAACGCGCGGCGGCGCCAGCGGAAGGCGGCGGGCGGCTGGCCCGGCGCGGCGGCGGTGACCGGTTCGGGAGGGAAGAGCGTCAGCGGCCGTGGCGCCGGCGGTTCGGGCCAGCCGCCCGCGGCCGGATCGGCCCAGGCGGCGGCGACCCGGTGGGCGGTCTTTTCCGGGATATGGCTGTCCGCGGGGTGGCGGTAGGTGATCGCGTCGAGCCCGATCCGGGTGCCGAGACGCGCGATCAGGTCGTCGAGCCCGGGGCCGGCCGCCTGGCGCGCCCGCGCGGCCGCGCCGGCATCGGCATGGCCGGCCTGCTGGCGCTCGGCCAGCGGTTCGGTCAGCGGCGCGGCGAGGCGGAGCGCATCGATCCCGAAGCCGGCCTCGGCCGCGTCGAGCTTCAGCGCGAGCAGTGGGCGGATGCGGTCGGGGTCGCGGGTGGGACGGGCGAGCCCCACCTCCAGCGCCTGGCGGCTGTGGTCGCTGCGCAGAAGCTCCAGCCGGACGCGCCGCGCGCCGCGGCCGGCCGTGGCGAGTTTCGCGGCGAGCGGCGGCAGCAACCGGTCGATCCCGGCCAGGATGTCCTCCGTCCGTCCGATCGGTTCGGGCAGGGTCAGCCGCACGGCGAAGCGGATGTCGGGCGGCGCGGGCGAGAGCGGCTCCGGCACCAGCCCGAAGGCCTGGTCGAGCCGGCGCGTGAGCTCGGCGCCGAACCGCCGCGCCAGCGTGGCGCGCGGCATGCCCGAGAGGTCGCCGATACGGCGCAACCCCAGCCGTGCGAGCGTGTCCACCGTTTCCGGGGCGAGCCGGAGCGCGGCCACCGGCAGCGGCGCCAGCGCGCTGCGGGTGTGATCGGGGGGCGCGACACGCTCTGCCGTGCCGGCGACCGACGCGCGGGGGGCGGGGCCGCCGCGGGTCCAGTGCCGCCGTGCCGCGCGCGAACGGGTGGCGCGGGCCTCCTGGTCGATCATGTCGCCGCTGCGGTGGGATGCGGCCCCCTGGCCGGCATGGCGCGCCAGGGCCCAGGCGGCGCCCGGCGTGTCGGCGAGACCCGCGCGGAGCGTCAGGCCGAAGCCGGTGCAGTCCTCTTCGGCCCGGGCCAGCAGCGCGCCTTCGCCGCCGAAGAGATGCGCGCAGCCGGTGATATCCAGCATCAGCCCGTCGGGCAGGTCCTCGGCCACCCAGGGAGAGAAGCGCCCGGCCCAGCGGCGGAGGGCGCCGAGAAACGCGCGTTCGGCGGCCGGGTCGGCGGGCCGGCTGGCCAGGTCCGGGCAGAGCGCCAGCGCATCGCGCAGCGCCTGTCCGGGCCGGAGCCCCGCGGCAGCGGCGGCGGGCGAGAGGCTTTCCAGGCGCTGGGCATTGGCGATCTCGGCCACGGTGGCGAAGGCGCGGTCCGGCTCCGGCATGCGGCGCAGAAGCCGTTCCGCGGCAAGGTGGGGAAACCACAGGGACAGGAGTCTTCGGGGCGGCATGACGGCATGATGTTCATGGAATGTTCACGACATCTAGCGCGCGCTGGCCATCGAGTCGAGTCGGTCTGCCGGTCCCGGGCGGAGCGGGGCGAGCGGCGGGTGCGCGCTGCACCCCGCACCGGGCATGGCAGGCAGATCAGCCGCCGCCCCGGCGCAGGCGGCGCAGGATATCGAGCGACGTGTAGCCGTCCGGGATCAGCCCGGCAGCGCGTTGAAAGGCCCGCACGGCGGCGATGGTGTTGGGCCCGATGATACCGTCCACGCCACGGGTGTCGTAGCCGCGCGCCGTCAGGCGCTGCTGCAGCTCCTTCTTCTCGGTCAGCGACAGCGACCGGTCGCCCCGCGGCCAGTCGGCCCGGATCGGCCCGCCGCCCCGTATCCGATCCCCGAGATGCCCGACCGCGATCACGTAGGCGTCGGCGGCGTTGTAGCGCTCGATGACATGGAAATTGTCGAAGATGACGAAGGCCGCGCCCTGCGCGCCCGCGGGCAGGAGGATCGAAGCCCGGCCGTGATCGGGGATGCGGCTGCCATCGGCGCGCCGCACGCCGAGCCGGTGCCACGTGTTGACGGGTTTCTTGATCCGCGCGCCGGCGAGCGCGTAGTCGAACCCCCGCGGCAGCGTGACCTCCATCCCCCAGGGCTGGCCGTAGGTCCACCCGGCCTTGGCCAGATAATTGGCCGTCGAGGCCAGCCCGTCCGTCGGGTCATCGGCCCAGATGTCGCGGCGCCCGTCGCCGCGGAAATCCTGCGCATAGGCGAGATAGCTCGTCGGGATGAACTGGGTGTGCCCCATCGCCCCGGCCCAGCTGCCGGTCATGTTGCGCGGCGCGGTATCGCCGGACTGGATGATCTTCAGCGCCGCGATCAGCTGTTGTTCGAAGAATCGCCCGCGCCGACCGTCATAGGCGAGCGTCGCCAGCGCCTCGATGATCGGCGTGTCGCCCTTGTAGGCCCCATAGGCCGATTCGAGCCCCCAGATCGCGGTGACCACATGGGCCTCGACCCGGTAGCGCCGTTCGATCTCGGCCAGGAGCCTGCCGTGCTTGCGGTACATCTCGCGGCCGTTGCGCACCCGAGTGGGCGAGACGGCGCTGTCGAGGTATTCCCAGATCTGCTTGGTGAACTCGGACTGGTTGCGGTCGCGCTGGATCACGTCGGTGTTGTAATACACCCCGCGAAAGGCCCGGTCGAAGACCGCGCCGCGAATGCCCTGGGCCACCGCGCGATCGCGAAAGCCGTCGATCCAGCGCTGGAACCCGGTATTTGCCACCCGGCGCACCTGATCCTCCTGCCCCGTTTCCGCCGGCCGCGCCCGGGGACGCGGCGAATAGGCCAGCATGCTGACCTCGATCGTTGCGGCTGCCGGGCGCGCGGGCGGCCGCGGCGAGAGATCGACCGTGGCCGCCGTGGCGGTGGCGGCCGACAGCAGCATAGCCCCGATCAGGGCGCCCATGCCAAGACCCGTGTTCATCTGCGACTCCTGCCCGGTCTGCCTTGTTCTTTACGACAGTGTAGCGCGCTGCCATCCCGCGGTGAAGGATTAGCGTCGCTTGCGGCGGGGTGCCGCGCATCACGATTGGCGGCGTTTCGCCTTCTTCTTGAGCTTGCGGGCCCTGGGCGCGGTCTTGCCGGGCTTGCGGCCTTTCGGTCCGGGCTTGCGGCCCCCCCGGCGCTGGCGGACCGGCCCGCGCGGCATTTTCTGCCCGGCGACGTCGAGGAGTTCGAGCATCAGCCCGCCGGTGACCGGCACCGCCTCGGCGAGCCGCACCGTGACCCGGGTGCCGAGATGCAGCGTCAGGCCGGAATGCTCGCCCATCAGCGTCTGGCTGTCGGCGTCGTAATGGAAGAACTCGCGCCCGAGCGTCGAGATCGGGATGAACCCGTCCGCGCCGGTCTCGTCGAGCTTCACGAAGACGCCGAAGCGCGCGATGCCGGAAATGCGGCCCTCGAATTCGGTGCCGACCCGTTCCGAGAGATAGGCGGCCAAGTAGCGGTCGGTGGTGTCGCGTTCCGCCGCCATCGAGCGGCGCTCGGTCTCCGAGATGTGTTCCGCGGTTTCGGGCAGGCGCGCGATTTCCTCTTCCGTCAGCCCGTCTTCGCCCCAGCCATGGGCCGCGATCAGCGCGCGGTGCACCACGAGGTCGGCATAGCGGCGGATGGGCGAGGTGAAATGCGCATAGCGTTTCAGGTGCAGCCCGAAATGGCCGTAATTCTCGGGCGCGTAATAGGCCTGGGTCATGGCCCGCAGCACCGACATGTTGATGATCTCGGCATGTTCGGTGTCCGCGGCGGCATTCAGCAGGCGGTTGAAGTGCTCGGTCTTGAGAACCTGGCCCTTGGCCAGCGTCAGCCCGGCCGCCTCGGCGGTGTCGCGCAGCGCATCGAGTTTTTCCGGGCTCGGCTCTTCGTGGACACGGTAGAGAAGCGGTGTGCGGTGGGCTTCGAGCGTCTCGGCGGCGGCCACGTTGGCCAGCACCATGAACTCCTCGATCATGCGATGGGCGTCGAAGCGCTCCTTGAAGGCGACAGAGGTCACCCGGCCCTCGGGCGAGAGCTCGATCCGGCGTTCCGGCAGGTCGAGGTTCAGCGGCTGGCGGTCGGCGCGGGCGCGCTTCAGCGCCTCGTAGGCCCCGTAAAGGGGATGGATGACCTCGCCGAGCAGCGGTTCGGTCTTCTCGCAGGGCGTGCCGTCCCGCGCGGCCTGGACCTCGGCATAGGTCAGCGACGCCCGCGAGCGCATGAGACCCCGGCTGAAATGGTGCTTGAGCTTGCGGCCATGCGCGTCGATCACCATGCGCACGGCGAGACACGCGCGCGGGACGTCCTCGTGCAGCGAGCAGAGATCGCCCGAAAGCCGGTCGGGCAGCATCGGCACGACCCGGTCGGGGAAATAGGTCGAGTTGCCGCGGGTCCATGCCTCGCGGTCGAGCGTGTCGCCAGTGCGGACGTAATGCGCGACATCGGCGATGGCGACCCAGATGACGAAGCCGCCCTCGTTCCTGGGGTCCGGGTCGGGCTGGGCGAGCACCGCGTCGTCGCGGTCGCGCGCGTCCACCGGGTCGATGGTGATCAGCGGCAGCTCGCGCAGGTCCGTGCGCTGGCCGAGCCCGGCGGGCTTTCGGCCGTCGGCGGCGTCCAGCACCTCGTCGGGGAACTCGTCCGGGATGCCGTGGGCATGGATCGCGATGAGCGACACGGCGCGCGGCGCGGTCGGGTCGCCGAGGCGTTCGACGACCCGCGCGCGGGGCAGGCCCATCCGGGCCTTGGGGCCGGCCTGTTCGGCCTCGACCAGCTCGCCGTCCTTGGCGTTGCCGGCGTCGCCGGCGCGCACGATCCATTCCTTGGCGCTGCCCTTGTCGATGGGCACGATGCGGCCGCCCTCGGTTTCGGTGCGGAAGATGCCGAGCATCCGGCGGGGCGAGATGCCGATCTTGCGGATGAGCCGGGCCTCGTAGCCGTGATCCTCGGCCGCGTCCGGGGTCAGCTTGGCCAGTATCCGATCGCCCTTGCCGAGCGCGGGATCGCCGCGCCGCGCCACGTAGAGCACGCCGGGCGGCGTGCCTTCGCCCTGCCATTCGAGCGGGCGGACGAAGATGTCGCCATCGGCGTTCGGCGGCTGGACCTCCAGAACCGTCACCGGCGGCAGGCGGTCGCCGTCGCGGTAGGACTTTCGGTTGCCACGGATATGCCCCTCGTCGGCCAGTTCCCGCAGCAGGCGTTTCAGCTCGATCCGCTCGGCGCCCTTGATGCCGAAGGCCTTGGCGATCTCGCGCTTCGAGCTTTGGTCGGGATTGTCGTTGATCCACGCCAGAAGCGCGTCTTTGGAAGGGAGCTTTGCCATGCCGCCCCGATAGCACGGGCACGCCGGGGCGTCATCCGGAAAGGGCGGCGCGGGCGGCCGCCAGCGTGGCCTCGCGCGGGCCGTCGGCGTCCAGGCGCCGCCAGTCCGTGACGGCCGGGGCCGCGTCCAGCTGCAGCCGGACCACGCGGGCGTCGGCGTCGGAGGCGTCGCCGATGCGGGCCGTCACCCGGTCGAGCATCGTGTCGGCCGCGGCCTCGAGCCAGATCCCGTCGAAGGCCACGCCGGCCGCCCGGGCCAAATCGCGGGCGGCATCGCGTTCGGCGGCATGCAGGAAAACCCCGTCGAGCACCACCGCGTGCCCCGCGCCCAGGGCGCGTTCCGCGCGGTCGAACATCATGTCGTAGACTGCGGCGTTGATCCCGGGCGCGTAGGCGGAATCGGGCAGGCGCGTCAGGGCGTCCACGCCCATATGCGCCTTGCGCAGAAGGTCGCTGCGCAGGTGCAGCGCCCCCGGCACCGGCCCGATCCCGGGCGCGAGATCCCGCGCCAGGGTGGTCTTGCCCGTGCCCGACAGCCCGCCGATCGCGATCAGCCGCGCCGGCGGCGGGGACAGGAAGGCGACCGCATCGTCCAGGTAGCCGCGCGCGACCTGTCCCGCGGCGTCGCCCGTGCCGTCAAGCCGCGCGGCCTGCACCGTGGTCATCGCCCGGATCGCGGCGCGAAGCGCAAGAAAGAGCGGCAGCGCCGCCAGCCCGTCAAGCTGCGCCGGGTCACCGGCATGAAAGAAGTAGCGGTTCATGACGGTGTTGGCAGCCTCGGGCAACCCGGCGTGCCGCAGGTCCATCAACAGGAAGGCAAGATCGTAGAGCACGTCCATGGTGCCGAGGCGCTCGTCGAATTCGAGCGCGTCGAAGGGCACCGGCCGTCCGTCCAGCGCGACGATGTTGCCGAGATGCAGGTCGCCGTGACCGCGCCGGACGTGACCCGCCCGCGTTCGTGCCGTCAAGAGCGGCTGCACCGCGCGCCATGCCGCGCCGATCCGCGCGCGGTAAACCGCCACGCGGTCGGCGGGCAGCACGTCCGTCATGCCGGCGAATGCGGCGTCGAGCTCCGTGACGATCTCGCCGATCAGCTCCGCGCCGTCGGCGTCCCGGCGCGGGGCGGCGGCGTGATAGGCGGCGATCCCGGCGCCCAGCCGCTCCGCCATCGCGCGGTCCAGCCCGCCCGCCGCCGCGATTTCCGACAGTTCCGCGCCAGCGGGAAACCGGCGCATGTGCAGCGCCCATTCCACCGGCTGGCCGGTGCCGTGCAGCGCCAGCGTGCCATCGGGCGCACGCGTCACGGCGACGAGCCCGAGGTACAACTCCGGTGCGGCCGGCGCGTTCAGTTCCATCTCGCGGCGCAGCATCGCCGCGCGTTTCTCGGGCGTCGAGAAATCGAGGTAGTCGTAGCGCACCGGGCGCTTGATCTTGTAGGCGTCGTCGCCGGCGAGGAAGACCAGCGCGGCATGGGTCTCGCGCCGCTCGACGGGCAGGCCGCCATGGGTCGCCGGATCTCCGAGCAACGCTTCGACCGCCGCGACGTGGCGGTTTTCCGGGCGTTCGGGGACGGAACTCTCTGCCATGGCGGCAGGGTGTCACGGGCCGGCCTGCCGCGCCTTGAGCCGGATCAACCCCGGGTGCTCTCAGGCGAAATAGCCGTCCAGGATCCGCCGGTAGATCGCCGTGAGCTGCCGGACCTGGTCCAGCGGCACGCGTTCATCCACCTGGTGCATGGTTTCGCCCACAAGCCCGAATTCCACCACCGGGCAGTGATCCTTGACGAAGCGCGCGTCCGACGTGCCGCCGGAGGTGGACAGCACCGGGGTCACGCCGGTCTCGGTCTCCACCGCGGTGGCGACGAGATCGGAAAGCGGCCCCGGCGGCGTCACGAAGCTTTCGCCGGAGACCCTGGTGTCCATGCGGATCTCGACGCCCGTGCCCTCCGCCGCGCGCGCCGCCTCGCGCCGCATCCAGTCGATCAGCGCGTCCGAGCTCTGGGCATCGTTGAACCGGATGTTCACGGTCGCCCGGGCCGCGGCCGGGATCACGTTGTTGGCCGGGTTGCCGACATCCACCGTCGTCACCGCCAGCGTCGAGGGGTCGAAGTGATCGGTGCCTTCGTCCAGCGTGGCCGAGGCCAGCCGGTCAAGCAGGCGGATCAACGGCGGCAGCGGGTTGCGCGCGCGGTGCGGGTAGGCCGAATGGCCCTGCACCCCGCGCGCCGTGAAATAGGCGGTCATCGACCCGCGCCGGCCGATCTTGATCATCTCGCCCATGCGTGCGGGGCAGGTCGGCTCGCCCACGAGGCAGGCGGACATGGCCTCGCCCTCGGCCGCCATCCAGTCCAGCAGCGCCGCGGTCCCGTCCACGGCATCGCCTTCCTCGTCGCCGGTGATCGCCAGGATCACCGCGCCGTCGGCGGGCGGCGTCTCGGTCACGAAATCGATCGCGGCCGCGGCGAAGGCCGCCACGCCGGATTTCATGTCGGTCGCGCCCCGGCCCCAGAGCTGGCCGTCGCGGATCTCGGCGCCGAAGGGATCGACGCTCCAGGCCGCGCGGTCGCCGACCGGCACGACGTCGGTGTGGCCGTTGAACCCGAAGCTGCGGGGGTGGCCCCTGGGCCCCCAGCGCGCGAAGAGATTGGCGATCCCGTTCCGGTCCACCCGGTGACAGGTGAACCCGGCCGCCGCCAGCCGGTCTTCCAGCAGCACCAGCGCGCCGCCTTCCTCGGGCGTGACTGACGGGCAGCGCACCAGTTGCGCGGTCAGCTCGACGGGATCGGTGGGCATCGCGGTCTCCTCTGGCGGCCAGGCGTCGTCGAAGAAGGGCGTCAGCTGCGCGACGATCACGGCGTTCTCGTCCAGTGCGCGCTGCATCAGGCCGCGTTCCTCGTCGCCGATCTCGTGGCCTTCGGCGATCCGTTCCTCGGCGGTGCCGTAGCCGGTGACGTCGAGCGGGGCGAGATCGGCCTGTTTCAGGATCGCCACGGTCTCGCGCACGGCTTCGTCCTCGTCCACGCCCGAGGCATAGCATATGAGCGCGGCGCCGGTGGCGCCCTCGGGCAGCCCGTCGCCTGCCTTGCGGCCAACCTGCACCAGCAAGGTGTAGACCTCGTGCCGGGACTTGCCTTTCGTCATCGCGCTATCGCTTTCTGCCGTTTCGCGTCAGTCGTCGTAGCCGTTCGCCGCGAAGGCGTAAAGCCGCAGCTGCTCGGCGCTGTAGGGGCGCATCGGCAGAACGCCGTCGCCGATTTCCGAGAGCGCGGGCGAGAGATAGCGCAGCCCCGGCAGGGCGGTCTCCAGGCCCGGGCCGACGCGGATGCCCTTCGTGACGGGGCAGGCCTCCAGGATGCCGTCGTCGATCAGGCCGTTCGTCAGCGGGTCGAAGCGCGGTGCCGGGCCGGGGCCGGCGGTGTTGACGACCGCCGCGGCCGCCATCTGCGCAGCGGTGCCGTCGGGGGTCGTGTAGGCCACGACCAGCTTGCCGTCATCCGCGCGTCGGACCGCCGAGACCTGGCCGGCGACCATCCGCGTGCGTCCCGCCGCCGCCAGCCGGTCGAAATCGCGGATCGAGTCCCGGGTGCCCCTGAAGAACCGGCGCTCGACGCGGGTGGCGGCGCGGCGGGCCTCGTCGCGATCCGGCACGAAGCTGGTCAGCCGTTCGCGGAAAAGCCAGCCATAGAACCCACCCTGCAGTTCCGCCATCCGGTCGCCCCCGGCCCGGCAGCGGGCGATATCGGCATCGAGCGCGGCCAGGAAGGTCTCGGCCGTCCGGTAAGGCGGCGCGAGGCCGGGCGTCGCGGCCGGCCTTCGGGGGTGATGGGGCGCGGTCGGCTCCGGCAGATGCCCGGTCCGGGAGATCACGCTGAACGCGAGCCGCGATTCCTCCGTCACTGACTGCACCAGCCGCAGCACGTCCAGCATCGCCGCGTTGCCGCCGATACAGACGATGGGCCCGCCGTTGCGCGCGAACCCGGCGATCGCGGCCTCGTTGCCGTAGGGGGTCTCGAAGGCCGGCGCGCCAAGGCCGGCGCAGAGCGGCTGGTTGACCGGGCCACCGGTCGCAAGATCGACGCTGTCAGCCACCATGGCGGTCCCGTCCGAGAGCGACAGCCGGAACGCGGGGCCATCCCGGCGCAGGCCCGTCACCTTCGCGGGCAGGCGCATGATCTCCACCCCGGCCTCGTCCAGGCGCGCCAGCCCGGCCTCGATCCTGGCGCGCAGGTAGTCGCCGAAGATCGCGCGTGGCAGGAACAGCGCCGCGATGTCGTCCCGCGCAACATGCGGCGCGGCGGCCGCCAGCCAGTCCGGGCGGCGGCCGGCCATGCGTGCCGCGATGTCGTCCCAGCGCGCCGCGGCCCAGTCCACGAAGGCCTCGTCGATCAGGTAAGCGGGCGAATTCAGAAGCCAGGCGAAACGCCACGGCGCATCCGCGGGATGGTCGGCATAGGCAAGGCCCCGGCCGAGCCGGGCCACGGCCGGGCCGATCACGGTCAACCGGTCGCCGCGCCCGAGCGGCGCGGAAACGGCAAGCTCGGCCGCGCTCAGCCCGTCGCCGATGATCGCATGATGGGTCATCTCGATGATCCTGGTTACGTCACACGGAACGGGCGGGCCGGTTGCCGGCCCGCCCGCAATCTGGTGGGATCGACGTTGCGCCGCGCATGGCCGGCCCGGCAAGCACGGATCGCCGCCGGGGTCAGTCGCGCAGCAGCTCGTTGATGCCGACCTTGCTGCGGGTCTGTTCGTCCACCCGCTTGACGATCACCGCGCAGTAGAGGTTCAGGTTGTTCTTCGTCGGCATCGAGCCCGAGACGACGACCGAGTAGGGCGGCACCTCGCCCATGAAGACCTCGCCGGTCTCGCGATCCACGATCTTGGTCGACTTGCCGATATAGACCCCCATGCCGAGCACCGCGCCCTCGCGGACGATGCAGCCCTCGACCACCTCGGACCGGGCCCCGATGAAGCAGTTGTCCTCAATGATGGTGGGGCCAGCCTGCATCGGCTCCAGCACGCCGCCGATGCCGACGCCGCCCGAGAGATGCACGTTCTTGCCGATCTGCGCGCAGGAGCCCACGGTCGCCCAGGTGTCGACCATGGTGCCCTCGTCGACATAGGCGCCGAGATTCACGAAGGACGGCATCAGCACCACGCCCGGCGCGACGAAGGCCGAACGGCGCACGATGCAGTTCGGCACGGCGCGGAAGCCGGCGGCGCGCCATTCGCTGTCGCCCCAGCCCTTGAACTTGCTGTCGACCTTGTCCCACCAGTGGCCGCCTTGCGGGCCGCCGTCCTGCTGTTCCATGTCCTTCAGGCGGAAGCCGAGCAGGACCGCCTTCTTGGCCCACTGGTTCACGTGCCAGTCGCCGTTCTCCTGGCGCTCCGCCACGCGCAGCTGGCCTGAATCCAGCGCGTCGAGCGTCGCCTCGATGGCCTCGCGGGTCTCGCCGCCGGTCGCGGGGGTGATCTGGTCGCGCGCCTCCCAGGCGGCTTCGATGGCGGTCTCCAGCTGGGCGTTGGACATGCGGCGTCTCCAATTCGTATCTGGCCTCGTCGGAGTTGAGCCTATAGATCAACGCTGGTCCCCGCGCAACGCAGGCAAACCACCGAGGAGGCTGCATGACGGACGATTCCCCGAAGCGGGTCTTTCCAGACGCCGGCGCGGATATTCGCCAGGCCCAGGAGATGCCGGAGACGCCGCAGACCCGATCGCCGGCCTACCGGCTGGCCTTCAACGACGACGATTT
Source organism: Rhodovulum sp. YNF3179 (assembly GCF_050586465.1). Lineage (NCBI taxonomy): Bacteria > Pseudomonadati > Pseudomonadota > Alphaproteobacteria > Rhodobacterales > Paracoccaceae > Rhodovulum > Rhodovulum sp. YNF3179. The sequence goes on from NZ_JBOCEG010000001.1 coordinate 41,602, forward strand.
CATGGCCCGCGACGAACTGCGCCCGGTGCGGCTGCAGCTCGAGCTTCTGAAGCCCGAACTGCTGATGAGCGAATACGGCATCGAGAGCACGGTGGTGCTTTTCGGCGGCGCGCGCATTCCCGAGCCGGATCTGCGGCACACCGCCAGGACCGAAACGCTGGCGGCGCTGGCGGATTACTACCAGGTCGCGCGGGATTTCGCGCGGCTTCTGACCGAGCGCTTCCAGACCGACGGCGTGCGTGACAACGTCATCGTCACCGGGGGCGGCCCCGGCGTGATGGAGGCCGGAAACCGCGGCGCGGCCGATGCCGGCGGCGTGTCGATCGGGCTCAACATCGTTCTGCCGCACGAGCAGGCGCCGAACCGGCACGTCACGCCCGAGCTCTGCTTTAATTTCCACTACTTCGGCATCCGCAAGATGCATTTCCTGCTGCGCGCAAACGCCGTGGCGATCTTTCCGGGCGGGTTCGGCACGCTGGACGAGATGTTCGAGGCGCTGACCCTGATCCAGACCGACCGCATGGCGCCGATCCCCTTCCTGCTTTTCGGCAAGCAGTTCTGGGAGCGGATCATAAACTTCGAGGCGCTGGCCGAGGCCGGCACGATCTCGCGCGCGGATCTCGACCTGTTCCGGTTCGTCGAGACGGCCGAGGAGGCGGTCGCGCTCATCGAGCGGTGGCACCGCACCGGCGGCTACTGATCGGCGGCGAGGCGGTATTCGACGAATTCGGTGCGCTGGAACATGTTCTCGTTGTCGTCGGAGATCATCGTCAGCCGGATCGCGCCGGCCGCGTCGCGCCAGACCGAGATGCCCTCGAGGTTGTCATGGGTGCCGAAGCCGGTCTCCAGCAGCGTCGTCTCGGCGGTGATGCCGCCGGGCCCGAGACTGAAGACGCGCACCCGGCTGGCGAAGCCCAGCAGGCCGCGGAATTCCCGTTCCAGCAGGTAGAGCCGCCCGTCCGGCCCGAAATCCGCGCCCACGGGCAGCAGTTTCCCGCGGCGCGGCAGGTCGAAGGGCCGGTCCCAGGCGCCGTTGCGGAACCGGTAGACCGGGAACGGCCGGTCCCAGGCGCCGGAACGTTCGGGCAGCGTGTAAAGCGCGCCGTCCGGCCCCCGCGCCAGCGCCTCCAGCGCCGAATTGTTCTGAAGGTGCGCGAAATCCGGGTGCCGGGGCAATGGGCGGGCCCGTGCGCCGGGCGCGTCGTAGACATCCACCCGGTGTTCGGCCTCGAAGGAAATGTAGAGCCGGCCGTCCGGGCCCATTGCCAGACCCTCGGCATCGACGCGGTAGCGGGTCAGCGGCGCGCCGTCCGCACCCTGCAGCGTGTAAAGCTTCGCCTCCCGCACGGCCGTGATGGTTCCCGTCGCATCGCGCGAGAGCCGCCCGGTCACGGCGATGCCGCGGTCGCCGACCGCGGTGAAGGCCGCGCCCCCTTCCGTCACGGCCAGCCCCGAGAGCCCGGCGACGCGTGCATCGCTGACCTGCCAGTGAAAGCTGCCGACCAGCTCCAGCCGCTCGCCGGCGGTCGCGCGACCCGCCGGGGCGAGCGCCAGGAGGAGGGCCGCGATCAGTCCGAGGCGAGAACGCGGGCGCATTGGCGAGGCAGGTCGGCCATGGTGTAATCCCGCGCGCCCCGCTTGCGCTTGGCCGGTTTCGCCGGTTCGGCGGGGGCCTCGGGCGGGTCCAGGTAATCCGTTACCCACCACGTCAGCGTCTCGTCGCAGCCATCCCCGCCATTGGAGAGGTCGGCCACGGTCGGGCGCTGGGTCTGGCAATCGCGGGATCCTCTGGGGCATTTGAGACGCACGTGAAAATGATAATGGTGACCGTAGAGCGGCCGGATCTTCTGCAGCCAGGTGCGGTCGCGGCCCGCGGTCCGGCACATTTCGATCTTGGCCGGCGCGGTGACGAAGATGCGATCGACCGCGGGATCCTTCGCCGCGGCCTTCATGATCGCCATGTGCGCCGGTGTCCAGTTCCGATTGACGCTGCGCTGGTCGGCCGAGCGGACCGAGATCGCCGAGAGGCTCTCGCGTTCGGCGCGGCTGAGATCCATCCGCTTGGCCGGGTAGAGCCAGATATCCGCGTCGAGCCCGGTCTGGTGGGACTGGTGCCCGCTGGTCATCGGGCCGCCGCGCGGCTGGGAAATATCGCCGATATAGAGCCCGGCCCAGCCCTGCCGCACGGCCTCGCGCGAGAGCCGCTCCACGAAGGCGATGGTCTCGGGATGGCCCCAGTTGCGGTTCCGGCTGAGCCGCATGGCCTGCCAGGTCGGCCCGCTCTCGGGCAGTTGCACCAGCCCGGCAGCGCAGCCCTTGGCATAGCTGCCGATGGCGGCCGGGCTCTGGCGCGAGGCGTCCCGGATCGCGCCGAAGAGCTGGTTGGCCTTGGCGCCGTCATGTCCGGATTTCGAGGCGACGCTTTCCCCGTCGGACGGGCCGTCGCCGCAGGCGGCCAGCGCCAGCATCAGCGCCGGGATCAGGAGGGATCGGGTTCGGACCATGTGGCGGTGCTCTCCCCTTGGGCTTCGACCCAGACTAGCAGGATCAGACCGATCAGGAACAGGACAATGAGCGGCGTCACGCCGAGACGCTGGCTGTCCGTTGCCCCGGTGACGACCGCGATCAGCAAGGGCGCCAGCCAGGTGGTCGACTTGCCGGACAGCGCGTAGAGCCCGAAAGCCTCGGTCATGCGGTCGGGATCGGCCTGGCGGACCATCATCGTGCGGGATGCCGATTGCAGCGCGCCCCCCGCCGCGCCGATCAGGCAGCCGCAAACGTAGAAGGCGATGTCGGGCAGGGCCGACCTCGGGGCGACCGGCAGGCCCAGAACCGTGGTCTGCGAGATCGTCACGACCACCGTGCAGACCAGCAGCAGCACCGTGATGCAGGTGGCGATGACGGGTTTCGGCCCGAACCGGGAATCGGCATGCCCGCCCGCCCAGGCGAAGATCGCCCCGGTCACGGCGGCGAGAATGCCGAAGACGCCCACATCGACCACCGACCAGCCGAGCACGCCCAGCGCGTAGATGCCGCCGAAGGTGTAGAGCCCGTTGAGCGCGTCCCGGTAGAAGAGCGCCGCGCCGAGATAGGCGAAGAGGCTGCGCGTGCGGGGCAGCCGCCGGATCGTGCGCCAGAGCCCGGTCAGCGACTCGCGCAGCGTATCGGCGCGGCCCGCGCGCTCGATCTTCGGGGCCGGGCGCTCGCGGACCCACAGGAAGAACGGGATCATGAAGACCGCGTACCATAGCGCGACCACCGGCCCGACCGACCGGGTCCCCTCGCGGACCGCAGGGTCGAGCCCGAGGATCGGCTCGATCCCGAGGAAGGTCACGCCGGCATCGTTCTCGGCGAGGAAAAGCAGCATGAGCGCCAGCGACAGCACGCCGCCCGCATAGCCGAAGGCCCAGCCGGCCCCCGAGATCCGGCCGAGTGCGGCGCGCGGGCCGAGATCCGGCAGCAGCGCGTTGGTGAAGATCGTGGCGAATTCCATGCCGACGAAGCCGATGCCGAAGGCCAGCAGGATCCAGGTGACGTTGTCGGAGTCCGGATAGGCCCACCAGAGCCCGAAGGCCCCCGCCATGTAGAGCACCGAGAATCCGGCGATCCACGGCATCCGCCGCCCGTTGACGTCGGCGACGGCACCGAGCAGCGGCGCCAGCACGGCGACGCTCAGCCCCGCGATCGTGAGCCCGAACCCCCAGAGCTCCTGTGCGCGGGTCGCGTCGCCCACCACGGTGGCGAAATAGGGGCTGAAGACGAAGGTCAGAAGCAGGGTGTTGTAGGGCTGGCTGGCCCAGTCGAAGAACATCCAGCCCCAGATCCGTTTCCGGTCGATCCCCGACATGACCCCTCACCCGTTACACGCCTGACGGGATATGACCGGGGCCGTCGCTGCGTGGCAAGGGAATTGTCAGGGGCCGGGCGGCCACGGGCGGGCGGCGTCGGCGGCGATCCAGGCGCGCACGTAATCCGGCAGCGGGGGCGAGCGCGTCTCGGCGCCGAGCGCGGCCAGCACCTCTTCGGGCGGCACGATCCCGGCGCTGCCGGTCACCGCGGCGCGGTAGAGCACCGCCGACAGCGCCTCGCCCCGGCGCCACATCGACTGCTCGATGTAGAGGAAGCGGTGATCCCAGCCGACGCAGCGCGACCGCATCTCGAAGCGGTCGAGGATCCGCGTGCGCCGCCGCCAGCGCACCGAGGCGCCGGCCATGGTTAGCCCCCAGCGCTCGCGCCGGAGCACCGCGATCAGGCCGGCCCGTCCGGCCAGCGGAATGCGCCCGAGATCGTAGAGCGTGAGCGACCGGCCGTTGTTGAGCTCCATCCAGATGTCCAGGTCCCACGGCCAGCAGACATGCTGCGAGACATGGGTTTCGGTGATCCCGAGCGGCGGGCGCCACCGGTTGAGCAGCAATTCCTTGGCGAAGCGGACGAAGGGGTACATGCACGGGCTCCTTTCGGCGCGGCACCAAAGGCAGGCCCGGCATCCGCGTCAAGCGCAACGTCGCGGCAGGCATGGCTTGCCAAGCGGGCGCGGGACACTTAGGTCTTGGCGCGTTACACGCGGACGGGCGTGACAAGGGAAGGGCCGCGCATGACGTCGCTTTTGCAGATCCTGCTGCTCATCATCGATGTGCTCTGGTTCATCGTGATCATCCACATCATCATGAGCTGGCTCATCAACTTCCAGGTGCTGAACCTGCGCCAGCCGCTGGTCGCGCAGATCTGGGACGGTCTCAACCAGCTGCTCGAGCCGATATACGGCCGCATCCGGCAGGTTCTGCCGGCCATGGGCGGGCTCGACCTGGCGCCGCTGGTGTTGCTGATCGGGCTGTACGCGCTGCAGATCGTCATTCGGAACAACATGTACGCCTTCTGAGTTAGGTTCAGGCCCGGCGGCCGGCGTCCGGCCGGCACCGCGTGGCGACCACGACCGGAGGTGTGCCATGGCCGACCCGAAACGCGACCATCCCAACGTTCCCGAAATCGACCAGTCGGACCGGTGCGTGCCGGTCAACCTGCGCCAGTCCGGCCCGACCCCGGTCGAGATGCTGATCTCGACGCGGGTGCGGAAATCCGCGTTCTGGCACCTGTCGGTGGAGGCCGGCTGCTGGCGGGCGACGGTCTATAACCGCATGTATCACCCCCGCGGCTACGTGAAGCCCGAGGATGGCGGCGCGATGATGGAGTATCACGCGCTGGTCAACCGCGTGACGCTGTGGAATGTCGCGGTCGAGCGCCAGATCCGCGTCAAGGGCCCGGACGCGGAGGCCTTCGTCGATTTCGTCATCACGCGCGATGCCACCAGGATCGCGCCGATGCGCGGCAAGTATTCCATCCTCTGCAACGAGGCCGGCGGCATTCTCAACGACCCGGTGTTGCTGCGCCTCGCCGAGGACGAGTTCTGGTTCTCGCTGTCCGACAGCGACCTGATGCTGTGGCTGCAGGGCGTGAATATCGGCCGGCGCTGGGACGTCGACATCGACGAGATCGACGTCTCGCCGCTGCAGATCCAGGGACCCCGCTCCGAGGCGCTGATGGCCGAACTCGTCGGAGAGGCTGTCCGCGATCTGCCCTATTACGGGCTGATGGAGGCCGAGATCGGCGGCGCGCCGGTCGTCGTCAGCCAGACCGGGTTTTCCGGCGAGAAGGGCTACGAGGTCTATGTGCGCGACTCGATGGCGAATGCCGAGGCGGTCTGGTACGCGATCCGCGGCCAGGGCGCGCGGCACGGGCTGCGCGTGATCGCGCCGGCGCATCACCGCCGGATCGAGGCGGGGATCCTGTCCTGGGGGCAGGACATGGATGCTGAAACCTCGCCTTTCCAGGTCAATCTGGCCTTCCAGGTGCCCCGGGAGAAGGCGGCCGACTACATCGGCAAGGCCGCGCTGGAGCGCCAGCGCGCCGAGATCGACGCCGGGCGCTATCCCTTCGCGCTCAAGCTCGTGGGGCTGAAGATCGGCGGCAAGCCGATCACCGATTACGCGCCCGATTTCTGGCTGATCCAGGATTCCGACGGGCAGCGCGTGGGCTACGTCACCTCGCCCTGGTGGTCGCCCGAACTCGAAACCAACATCGCGCTGGGCTACGTGCCCTGGGCGCTGTCCGGCGTCGGGACCGCGCTGCAGGTCGAGCTTCCGGAGAAGTATTCGCGCGTATCCGGCAAGCCCACCGCGGCGGCGGTCACCGAGGTGCCGTTCCGTCCGTCGGCCCATCCGAGCGCCCGCGAACAGGCGAAGGCGCATGGCCGCGACTGGGCGGATTGAGGCGGCTCAGACCCGTTCCACGTTGAGCCAGACGCCGCCCTCCGGCCGCAGGGTCAGGATAAGCACCGGCTTGGGCGCGCGCCCGGGCACGGTGGCAAAGCGGAACCGCGCGACCAGCGTGGCCAGGATGATGATGGCCTCGGTCATGGCGAAACTCGCGCCGATGCAGATGCGCGGCCCGTCGCCGAAAGGCAGGTAGGCGTAGCGGTCCCGCGCGGTTCCGGGCGCGAAACGGTCGGGGTCGAAGCGATGCGGATCGTCCCAGAGCTGGTGGTTCCGATGCAGCGCGTAGATCGGCAGCATCACCGTGTCGCCCGGGCGCACCGCGCGCCCGCAGAGCGTGTCCGCCTCGCGGGCCGTGCGCGACAGGAAGGCCGCCGGCGGATAGAGCCGGAGCGTCTCCTCGATCACCTGGCGGGTATAGGTCAAACGCGGCACGTCCGCGGCCGTCGCGGTCCGGCCCTGCAGCACGGTCTCGGCCTCGGCGCGCAGACGGTCCTGCACGCCGGGATCGAAGGCGACGAGGTAAAGCGCCCAGGACAGCGCGAGCGCGGTGGTCTCGTGACCGGCCACGATGAAGGTCAGCAGGTTGTCGCGCAGTTCGGCCGTGTTCATCTGCCGCCCGGTCTTGGGGTCGGCGCCGGCCATCAGCAGATCCAGCAGGTCGGGCACCTCTGGCGGCCCGGCGGCGCGCCGGGCGTCGATGGCGGCGTCGGCGACGCGCTTCATCTCGCGGTTGGCGTTCGTCGAGAAGAGCCGCCCCGGCCGCGGCACCCATGTGGGTATGCCCGCCACGTCCAGCAACGAGACCCGCGCGGTCTGCGCGATGTACTGATCGATGGCCCGGTGCACCGCCTCGCGGTCGAAGGAATCCCCGCCCGAGAACGTGACTTCGCCGATGACCTCGAAGGTGGCGGCGACCATTTCCTGGTGCAGGTCGGCGGCACGCCCGGCGACGGTTTCGAGGCGACGGGCGGACCGTTCGGCGGCGGCCGACATGATCGGGGCGAGGGCGTCGATGTTACGGGCCGAGAAGACCGGCGCCGCCGCCCGGCGCTGCCAGCGCCAATGCGCGCCCTCGGCGATGAACAGGCTCTCGCCGATGGCCGGGCGGAGGATGTTCTTGGTGACGTCGGATTTTGGATAGTTGTCGAGCCGATCCTTCAGGATGCGGCGGTTGGCCCCGGGATCCATCACCATGTGCCAGCGTGCCCCGGTCTTGCCCGAGACGATGGGCTGGCGGGTGGCGATTTCCGGGATCAGTTCGAGCACGTTTCGGCGTGCCACGCGAAAGGATTTCAGGATTCCCCAGGGCTCCGTCACCAGGGGAACCTGCGGGGGGAGTCTCTGTTCCGGCGCCGTCGTGGTCATGGCCCGTCCTTCGCACTTGCCGCATCACCATATGGCCCGGCCCTGCCGCGGGGCAATCCCGGCGATGGATTGCGTGGTGCGCGCGGCTGCGCTAAGGCTCGGCCAAGCCTCTACGGAAAGGATTTCCGATGACGACCGCCGCCCGATTGCGCACCTGTCTCGCCGCCGCCGCGCTCGGCCTGCTCGCCGCCTGCGGCGCCCGCGAGGAGCTGCCGGAGACCCCCGAGCCGATGGGAGATTTCCGTCTCGGCTATACCGTCGTCGTCGAGGAAAATGCCGAGCTCGGCCCGTTCACGCGCGAGGCCGAGCCGGGACTCTGGCGCAGCGAACTGACCCAGGCGATCGATCGGCGGCTTGGCCGCTACGAGGGCGACGCCTATTACCACGTCGCGGCCAATGTCGAGATGTATGTCCTGGCGCTGCCGGGCGTGCCGCTGCTGGTGTCGCCGAAATCGGCGCTGGTGCTGACCGTGAATGTCTGGGACGACGCCACCGGCACCAAGATCAACCTCGAGCCGAAGCAGATCACCGTCTTCGAGAGCTTCTCGGGAAAAACCGTGATCGGGTCCGGCCTGACCCAGTCCCGCGAGGAGCAGGCGCGCAACCTTGCAGAGAACGCGGCGGCGAAGATCCACGAGTGGATGCTCGAGAACACCGCGTGGTTCGAGGCGGCGGAGAGACCCGCCGCGGAGGGGGGCGAAAGCGGCCCCGGGGAGGTGACGCTGCCCCCGGTTTTCGAGGTGCCCGCGGCCCCGGCCAACTGACGCTTGATTTTTCCCGAGAACCTGATTACGCAGCGCGCGATGCGAAACCGGCCCCGCCGCGAGGGCCTTAGTCAATGAGGCGCCCGAAAGATGGCAAAAGAGAAGTTTGAACGTACGAAACCGCATGTGAACATCGGGACTGTTGGTCACGTTGACCACGGCAAGACGACGCTGACGGCTGCGATCACGAAGTATTTCGGGGACTTCCGGGCGTATGACCAGATTGACGGCGCGCCGGAGGAGAAGGCGCGCGGGATCACGATCTCGACGGCGCATGTGGAATACGAGACTGACAACCGTCACTACGCGCATGTCGACTGCCCGGGCCACGCGGACTACGTGAAGAACATGATCACGGGCGCGGCGCAGATGGACGGCGCGATCCTCGTGGTGAACGCGGCGGACGGTCCGATGCCGCAGACGCGCGAGCACATCCTTCTGGCGCGCCAGGTTGGCGTTCCGGCGCTTGTGGTGTTCCTGAACAAGGTTGACCAGGTCGACGACGAGGAGCTGCTCGAGCTTGTCGAGATGGAAGTGCGCGAGCTTCTGTCGGACTACGACTTCCCGGGCGACGACATTCCGATCGTGGCGGGCTCGGCGCTTGCGGCGATGGAAGGTCGCGACCCCGAGATCGGCGAGAACAAGATCCGCGAGCTGATGGCGGCGGTTGACGAGTACATCCCGACGCCGGAGCGTCCGGTGGACCAGCCGTTCCTGATGCCGATCGAGGACGTGTTCTCGATTTCCGGCCGTGGCACGGTCGTGACCGGCCGCGTCGAGCGCGGCGTGATCAACGTGGGCGACGAGGTCGAGATCGTCGGTCTCAAGGACACGAAGAAGACGACGGTCACGGGCGTCGAGATGTTCCGCAAGCTGCTGGATCGCGGCGAGGCGGGCGACAACATCGGCGCGCTTCTGCGCGGTGTGGACCGCGAGGGCGTTGAGCGTGGGCAGGTTCTCTGCAAGCCGGGCTCGGTGACGCCGCACACGAAGTTCGAGGCCGAGGCCTACATCCTGACCAAGGAAGAGGGTGGCCGTCACACGCCGTTCTTCGCCAACTACCGCCCGCAGTTCTACTTCCGCACGACGGACGTGACCGGGACGGTCCAGCTGGCCGCGGGCACCGAGATGGTGATGCCGGGCGACAACGTGTCCTTCACCGTCGAGCTGATCGCGCCCATCGCGATGGAAGAGAAGCTCCGCTTCGCCATCCGTGAAGGCGGCCGCACCGTCGGCGCCGGCGTCGTGTCCAAAATCATCGAGTGATGCGAAGCCCCGCGCCGACAGGCGCGGCGCTACCGCGAGGCTTTCGACGGGCCGCCCGGACATCCGGGCGGCCCGTTTCCGTTCGCGCCCGTGGCCCGGCGCCGGCGGCCCGCACCCCGCGGAGATTGCGCGGGCGCCCGTTCACGTGGCAGTAAGAGCGGGGGCAGGGCAGGGATGATGGACCGGGCACGAACCTTGATATGGCTGCGGGCGGCGGCGGCGGCGTCTCTGATCCTGGCGCTCGTCAATCACCTGTTGCCGCCCCTGAGCTTCCCGGCCACCCAGCTGCTTTTCGACTACGAGTTCGGGCTGGTGCGGCGGGGGCTGGCCGGGACCCTCCTGGCGCCGCTGCTCGACGAGCCGGTGAGCGGCGGCGCGATACGGGTCGTGACCGCTGCCGTGACGCTGTCCGGCGCGATGGGTTTCGCGCTCTGGATGATGCGCCGCTTCGACGGCAGCGTGCCGGGCCTGCTCGTCGTGATCCTCGCGCTCAATTCCTTCGCTTTCGCAAGCTTCGTGGGCACGACCGGCTATCTGGACGGGCTGCTCATGGCGGTGGCGCTGGTGGCGCTGGCGCTGGCGCCGCGGGGTGGCCTGGCCGCCGGTCTCGGGCTGGCCGCGCTGGTGGTCGTGGGGATGCTGCTGCACGAGAGCATGCTGCCCTATTTCACCGTGCTGATCGGCTTCGGGATCGCGCTGCGCGGGCCGCTCGACGCACGACCGTCCGCCGCCGCGCTGCTGCCGGTCGCGACGGGCTGCGCGGTGCTCGTCGTGCTGGTGATGTCCGATTTCGACGCCGCCACCGCCGAACGCTTCGCCGCCCATCTGCGGTCCAAGGCGGATTTCTTCACCGATCCGACCACGCTCGAGGTGGCGGGACGTCCGCTGGGGGCGAATGTCGATTTCATGCGCGGCGTTCGCGCGCGGGATGCCTACTGGATGTGGCTGACCTTCGACGGCCTGCCGCTGCTGCTCATGAGCCTCTGGCTGATCTGGTTCAACCTACGGCTCTTCGGGCCGGGGGTCCATCCGGCGCTGCGCCTGCTGATGGTCGCGGCGGTTCTCGCGCCGCTCTCGCTCAACCTCGTGGCGTTCGACGTGCATCGCTTCGGCACCGTCTCGGTCCTTGCGGGGTTCATCGCGGCGGGGCTGATCCTGCGCCGGGCCGACGGCGCGGCCGACCGGCTGCCCGCCTTGATGAGCTGGCCGGTCTTCACGCTGCTTCTGGTGGTGAATGCGAACATGTTCAGCTACCAGATCCAGGAAGATGCCATGTTCGAGGCCCAGTTCCCCTGGGTGCTGGTCAAGCAACTGGGCTGGCTGGGCGGCTGAGCGCCAATCCCCGCTTGCAAATCCGTTTCCGCTCTCGTATCTGGGCACAAGAACGGCCCGCAGGGGTATAGCTCAGTTGGTAGAGCATCGGTCTCCAAAACCGAGGGTCGCGGGTTCGAGTCCTGCTGCCCCTGCCAGTTCTTCCCTTACAAGGTCGCGGTTTCGGGGGTGCGCCGGACGCTCCGGATCCGGCGGCGCCCTTGCAAAGCCGGCCGCGAGTCCGTATGTGGCCGCGTATATTTGACGGAACGGGCAAAACCGATGGCGAACACGAACCCTCTCCAGTTCATTCAGCAAGTGCGGGCCGAGGTGTCCAAGGTCGTCTGGCCGACCCGGCGCGAAGTGCTTCTGACCACGGTCATGGTCTTCGCCATGGCGACGCTGGCGGCGGTGTTCTTCTTCATCGTCGATCAGATCATCCGCTTCGGCCTGACGTCTCTTCTGGGTTTCTTCGGCTGAGCGCGCTTTTTGGGGCGATGCTCTTGAATTGACGGGATTTCGCTTGTAAGGGGGGCGGCATCCTTGACAAAGGCGTGCATCGATTCGTCATGCGCGCTGTTTTTTGTTCTGGCGAATTGTCGTCAAAACACTGGCAAGGCGAAAGAATTTCGGCGGCAAAGCCGGCAGGCACGAGGTGACGGGCGAAATGGCGAAACGGTGGTATTCGGTGAGTGTGCTCTCGAATTTCGAGAAAAAGATCGCCGAGCAGATTCGACATGCCGTCGCCCAGGAAGGTCTCGAGGAAGAGATCGAGGAAGTCCTCGTGCCGACCGAGGAAGTGATCGAGGTGCGGCGCGGCAAGAAGGTGACGGCCGAGCGGCGTTTCATGCCGGGCTACGTGCTGGTGAAGATGGAGATGACCGACAAGGGGTATCACCTCATCAACTCCATCAACCGCGTGACCGGGTTCCTCGGGCCGCAGGGGCGCCCGATGCCGATGCGCGACGAGGAGGTGAACACCATCCTCAACCGCGTCGAGGAGGGTGCCGAGGCGCCGCGGACGCTCATCTCCTACGAGGTGGGCGAGCAGGTGAATGTGACCGACGGGCCCTTCGAGGGTTTCGCCGGCACGGTCGAAGAGGTGGACGAGGACAATGCCCGCCTCAAGGTGACCGTTTCGATCTTCGGCCGGGCGACCCCGGTCGAGCTGGAATACACGCAGGTCACCAAGCAGACCTGACGTGTGTGCATGTGGGAGGCGACGCCGGCGCGCCGGCGGACCGGACCACTAAACCGAGGACCGCGCCCGACGCGTCGTGCGCGGAGGTGAAAAGAGGAGAGGCCAGATGGCCAAGAAACTGGCAGGCACGATGAAGCTGCAAGTGCCCGCAGGCCAGGCGAACCCGAGCCCCCCGGTGGGCCCGGCGCTGGGTCAACGCGGCATCAACATCATGGAATTCTGCAAGGCGTTCAACGCCAAGACGCAGGAAATGGAACCGGGCGCGCCGTGCCCGACGCTGATCACCTACTACCAGGACAAGTCCTTCACGATGGAAATCAAGACGCCGCCTGCGTCTTATTACCTGAAGAAGGCCGCCAAGCTGAAGTCGGGTGCGAACACGCCGGGCCGCCAGACCGTCGGCTCCGTGACCCCCAAGCAGGTGCGCGAGATCGCCGAGGCGAAGATGCGCGACCTGAACGCCAACACCGTCGAGGACGCGATGCAGATCATTCTGGGATCCGCGCGGTCGATGGGCATCGAGGTGAAGGGGTAATCTGATGGCCAAGCTTGGAAAACGCATGAAGTCGGCCCGCGAGGCCGTCGCCGGCAAGAGCGACATCTCCGTCGAGGACGCGATCACCCTCATCAAGAGCAACGCCAAGGCCAAGTTCGACGAGACCGTCGAGATCGCGATGAATCTCGGCGTTGATCCGCGCCATGCCGACCAGATGGTCCGCGGCACCGTCAGCCTGCCCAACGGCACCGGCAAGACCGTGCGCGTCGCCGTCTTCGCCCGCGGCCCCAAGGCCGAGGAAGCGAAAGAGGCCGGGGCGGATATCGTCGGCGCCGAGGACCTGATGGAAACCATCCAGGGCGGCACGATCGAGTTCGATCGCTGCATCGCCACGCCGGACATGATGCCGGTCGTCGGCCGGCTGGGGAAAATCCTCGGGCCGCGCAACCTGATGCCGAACCCCAAGGTCGGCACGGTGACGATGGACGTCGCGCAGGCGGTCCAGGACGCCAAGGGCGGACAGGTCCAGTTCCGGGCCGAGAAGGCCGGCGTCGTCCATGCCGGTGTCGGCAAGGCGTCCTTCGAGGCCGACAAGCTGGTCGAGAACGTCCGCGCCTTCGTGGACGCCGTGCAGAAAGCCAAGCCCGCGGGGGCCAAGGGCGCGTATCTGAAGAAGATCTCGCTCACCTCCACCATGGGCCCGGGCGTGACCGTCGACATTACGTCGGCCACGGGTAACGCCTGATCGAGAATTCCCTCGGTCTTCGGGCCGGGGAATACGGCGGGCCTTCGGGCCCGTCGGTCTGTCCGAGACGGTGGGTGCCCTTCGGGGCTTAATTTCCTGCCTGAGACGGGAAGCGAGGAGATCAGCCAAGGGCTCTGCCCTCGGGCGATTTTGGCCTCGGGACCCGTAGTCAAGGACCCGAACCCCGGAGCGATCCGGGGAAATGAGAGCCGGGGAGAGATCCCCAGATTGGAGTGGAACTGTGGATAGAGCCCAGAAAGAGAAAGTGGTCGAGGAACTCGGCCAGATCTTCGAAAGCTCTGGCGTGGTCGTCGTCGGACACTACGCGGGTCTCACGGTTGCTGAGATGCAGGATCTGCGCGCGCGCATGCGTGACGCGGGCGGATCCGTGCGCGTCGCCAAGAACAGGCTCGCCAAGATCGCCCTCGAGGGCAAGCCGTGCGAAAGCATTGCCGACCTCATGCAGGGCATGACCGTTCTCGTCTATTCCGAGGACCCCGTCGCTGCGGCGAAAGTTGCCGACAGCTATGCCAAGGAGAACGACAAGTTCGAAATCCTTGGCGGGGCCATGGGCGAGAGCGCTCTGGACCAGGCCGGTGTGAAAGCCGTGGCCGCCATGCCGTCGCGCGAGGAGCTCATTGCCTCCATCGTCGGCGCTATCGGCGCCCCCGCCTCGAACATCGCCGGTGCAGTTGGCGCACCTGCTTCGAACATCGCGAGCATCCTCTCGACCATCGAGGAGCGCGCGGAAGCGGCTTAAGCAACATCGTGAGGCGTGCGTGGGGAAAGACCCCGGACACGTTGGAACACAACTGAACGAACGGAAACGGAAAAATGGCTGATCTGAAAAAACTGGCTGAAGAGATCGTCGGTCTGACGCTGCTCGAGGCCCAGGAACTGAAAACCATCCTCAAGGACGAGTACGGCATCGAGCCCGCAGCGGGCGGCGCCGTCATGATGGCTGGCCCGGCCGGCGGTGACGCCGGCGGCGAAGCTGCCGAGGAGCAGACCGAATTCGACGTCATCCTGAAGTCGGCTGGCGACAAGAAGATCAACGTCATCAAAGAGGTGCGTGCGATCACCGGTCTCGGCCTGAAGGAAGCCAAGGAGCTCGTCGAAGCCGGCGGCAAGGCCGTCAAGGAAGGCGCTCCGAAGGAAGAAGCCGAAGAGATGAAGAAGAAGCTCGAAGAGGCTGGCGCCGAAGTCGAGCTGAAGTAATCGGACGGGCGCGTCAGCGTCCAGACGACCTATCCTGGCTGGATCCGCCGAAAACGCGGGTCCAGCCGAACCTGTCTTGGAGAGGGCCGGAACGGTCCGGTCCTGCCCAAGGCGCGGTTCGAGGTTCGGGAGCCGATCGGTGGGACGGTCGGCATGAATGGAACCTCACCCCCTGTTTTGTGAGCGGTGGTGTGCCGGTGCCCGACGGTCGCACATCGCGAACAACTGAGAGGTGACGACGAGCATGGCTCAGACCTACGAAGGCCAGAAGCGCATCCGCAAATACTACGGGAAAATCCGCGAAGTCCTGGAGATGCCGAACCTCATCGAGGTTCAGAAATCCTCCTACGACCTGTTCCTGAACTCCGGCGATCAGCTGGAGCCGACGGACGGCGAGGGCATCCAGGGCGTTTTCCAGTCGGTGTTCCCGATCAAGGATTTCAACGAGACCTCCGTGCTCGAATTCGTGAAATACGAGCTCGAGAAGCCGAAATACGATGTCGAGGAATGCCAGCAGCGCGACATGACCTACAGCGCGCCGCTGAAGGTGACGCTGCGCCTGATCGTCTTCGACGTGGACGAGGACACCGGCGCCAGATCGGTGAAGGACATCAAGGAGCAGGACGTGTTCATGGGCGACATGCCGCTGATGACCCAGAACGGCACGTTCATCGTCAACGGGACCGAGCGTGTGATCGTCAGCCAGATGCACCGCTCTCCCGGCGTGTTCTTCGACCATGACAAGGGCAAGACCCATGCCAGCGGCAAGCTGCTCTTCGCCTGCCGGATCATTCCCTACCGCGGCTCCTGGCTCGACTTCGAGTTCGACGCCAAGGATATCGTGTTCTGCCGGATCGACCGCCGCCGCAAGCTGCCGGTGACGACCCTGCTCTACGCGCTCGGGCTCGACCAGGAAGGCATCATGGATGCCTATTACGACACGGTCGACTTCAAGTACAAAAAGAACAAGGGCTGGGTCACGAAATTCTTCCCCGAGCGGATTCGCGGCACCCGTCCGGCCTATGACATCGTCGACGCCAAGACCGGCGAGGTCATCGCCGAGGCCGGCAAGAAGGTCACCCCGCGCGCGGTCAAGAAGCTGATCGAGGAAGGCAACGTCACCGAGATCCTCATGCCCTTCGATCGGATCGTCGGGCGCTACGTCGCGCGCGACATCATCAACGAGGAAACCGGCGAGATCTGGGTCGAGGCCGGCGACGAGCTGACCTGGGAGACCGACAAGGACGGCGAGGTCACCGGCGGCACGCTGAAGCGTCTGCTGGACGAGGGCGTGACGGACATCCCGGTGCTCGACATCGATAACGTCAATGTCGGCCCCTATATCCGCAACACCGTGGCCGCGGACAAGAACATGAACCGCGAGACGGCGCTCATGGATATCTACCGCGTCATGCGTCCGGGCGAGCCGCCCACCGAGGAAGCCGCGTCGGCGCTGTTCGACCAGCTCTTTTTCGACTCCGAGCGGTACGACCTTTCGGCCGTCGGCCGCGTGAAGATGAACATGCGCCTTGCGCTCGATGCGCCGGACACCCAGCGCACGCTGCGCAAGGAAGACATCATCGCCTGCGTGAAGGCGCTGGTCGAACTTCGGGACGGCAAGGGCGAGATCGACGACATCGACCATCTCGGTAACCGCCGGGTGCGGTCTGTCGGCGAACTGATGGAAAACCAGTATCGCGTCGGCCTGCTGCGGATGGAGCGCGCCATCAAGGAGCGCATGTCCTCGGTCGAGATCGACACGGTGATGCCGCAGGACCTGATCAACGCGAAGCCGGCCGCGGCCGCGGTGCGTGAATTCTTCGGCTCGTCGCAGCTCAGCCAGTTCATGGACCAGACCAACCCGCTGTCGGAGGTGACGCACAAGCGGCGCCTGTCGGCGCTGGGCCCGGGCGGCCTGACGCGCGAGCGTGCGGGCTTCGAGGTGCGCGACGTGCACCCGACCCATTATGGCCGGATGTGCCCGATCGAGACGCCGGAAGGCCCGAACATCGGGCTGATCAACTCGCTCGCCACCTTCGCGCGGGTCAACAAGTACGGTTTTATCGAGACGCCCTACCGCAAGGTCGAGGACAGCCAGGTCACCGACGAGGTGATCTACATGTCGGCGACGGAAGAGATGCGCCACACCATCGCCCAGGCGAACGCGCAACTCGACGACGAAGGCCGGTTCGTCAACGACCTGGCCTCCACCCGGCGCGCGGGGGAATACACGCTGAACCCGCCGGTGAACATCGACTACATCGACGTGTCGCCGAAGCAGCTGGTCTCGGTCGCGGCCTCGCTCATCCCGTTCCTCGAGAACGACGACGCGAACCGCGCCCTGATGGGGTCGAACATGCAGCGCCAGGCTGTGCCGCTCCTCCAGGCCGAGGCCCCCTTTGTCGGCACCGGCATCGAGTCGGTCGTGGCCCGCGATTCCGGCGCCGCGATCATGGCGCGGCGGGCCGGCGTCATCGACCAGGTGGACGCCACCCGGATCGTCGTGCGCGCGACCGAGAACCTGGAGCCGGGCGACCCGGGCGTCGACATCTATCGTCTGCGCAAGTTCCAGCGGTCGAACCAGAACACCTGCATCAACCAGAAACCCCTGGTGAAGGTGGGCGACCGCGTGGTGAAGAGCGAGGTGATCGCGGATGGTCCCTCGACCGACCTGGGCGAGCTGGCGCTGGGCAAGAACGTCCTCGTCGCCTTCATGCCCTGGAACGGCTACAACTACGAGGACTCGATCCTGATCTCCGAGCGGATCGCCAAGGACGACGTCTTCACCTCGATCCATATCGAGGAGTTCGAGGTCGCCGCGCGCGACACCAAGCTCGGGCCCGAGGAAATCACCCGCGACATCCCCAATGTCGGCGAGGAGGCGCTGCGCAACCTCGACGAGGCGGGCATCGTCTATATCGGGGCCGAGGTCGGGCCGGGCGACATCCTCGTGGGCAAGATCACGCCCAAGGGTGAATCCCCGATGACGCCGGAGGAAAAGCTGCTCCGCGCCATCTTCGGTGAAAAGGCTTCCGACGTGCGCGACACGTCGCTGCGCCTGCCGCCGGGCGATTTCGGGACCGTGGTCGAGGTGCGCGTCTTCAACCGCCACGGCGTCGAGAAGGACGAGCGCGCGCTGCAGATCGAGCGCGAGGAAGTCGAACGTCTGGCCCGTGACCGGGACGACGAGATGGCAATCCTCGAGCGCAACATCTACGCGCGTCTGAAGTCCATGCTTCTCGGCAAGACCGCGGTGAAGGGACCCAAGGGCGTCAAGTCCGGCTCCGAGATCACCGAGGAGCTTCTGGAGACCCTGTCGCGCGGCCAGTGGTGGCAGCTCGCGCTCGGCGACGAGAAGGACGCCTCGGCCGTCGAGGCGCTGAACGCCCAGTTCGAAAGCCAGAAACGTGCGCTCGAGCACCGTTTCGAGGACAAGGTCGAGAAGGTTCGCCGCGGCGACGATCTGCCCCCGGGCGTGATGAAGATGGTCAAGGTCTTCATCGCGGTGAAGCGCAAGCTGCAGCCGGGCGACAAGATGGCCGGCCGTCACGGCAACAAGGGCGTCATCTCGAAGGTCGTGCCGGAAGAGGACATGCCGTTCCTCACCGACGGGACCCCGGTGGACCTGGTGCTGAACCCGCTCGGCGTGCCGTCGCGGATGAATGTGGGCCAGATCCTCGAGACCCACATGGGCTGGGCCTCGCGCGGGCTGGGCATCCAGATCGACGAGGCGCTTCAGGAATACAAGCGCTCCGGCGACATGACCCCGGTGCGTGACGCGATGAAGCTGGCCTATGGTGACGACGTCTACGAGCTGGCGCTCGGCGACCGCGACGACGAACAGTTCCTCGAGGCGGCGCACAACGTCACCAAGGGGGTGCCGATCGCGACCCCGGTCTTCGACGGGGCAAAGGAGCCGGACGTCAACGACGCGCTCAAGCGTGCCGGGTTCGACGAGTCGGGCCAGTCGGTCGTCTATGACGGGCGCACCGGCGAGCAGTTCGCGCGGCCGGTCACCGTCGGCATGAAGTACCTGCTGAAACTCCATCACCTCGTGGACGACAAGATCCACGCGCGCTCGACCGGGCCTTACAGCCTCGTCACCCAGCAGCCGCTGGGCGGCAAGGCCCAGTTCGGCGGCCAGCGTTTCGGCGAGATGGAAGTCTGGGCGCTCGAAGCCTACGGCGCGGCCTACACGCTGCAGGAAATGCTCACGGTCAAGTCGGACGACGTGGCCGGGCGGACCAAGGTCTACGAGTCCATCGTCAAGGGCGAGGACAACTTCGAGGCCGGCGTCCCCGAGAGCTTCAACGTGCTCGTGAAGGAAGTCCGGGGCCTCGGCCTCAACATGGAACTCCTGGATGCGGAGGAAGAGGACGAGTGAGGGCGGCGCGCGCCCTCACCCCCTCCCTTCCCCAGCAGAGTTAGGATCGCAGAATGAACCAGGAACTGACCACCAACCCGTTCAACCCGCTTCAGTCGCCGAAGAGCTTCGACGAGATCAAGATCTCGCTGGCCTCGCCCGAGCGGATCCTTTCGTGGTCGTATGGCGAGATCAAGAAGCCGGAGACCATCAACTACCGCACGTTCAAACCGGAGCGTGACGGCCTGTTCTGCGCCCGGATCTTCGGGCCGATCAAGGACTACGAGTGCCTCTGCGGCAAGTACAAGCGGATGAAGTATCGCGGCGTCGTCTGCGAGAAATGCGGCGTCGAGGTCACGCTGCAGAAGGTCCGCCGCGAACGCATGGGCCATATCGAACTGGCCGCGCCCGTCGCGCATATCTGGTTCCTCAAGTCCCTGCCCTCGCGCATCGGTCTCATGCTCGACATGACGCTGCGCGATCTCGAGCGGATTCTCTACTTCGAGAACTACGTGGTGATCGAGCCCGGCCTCACCGATCTTACCTACGGTCAGCTGATGACCGAGGAAGAATACATGGACGCCCAGGACCAGTACGGCATGGATGCCTTCACCGCCGGTATCGGCGCCGAGGCGATCCGCGAGATGCTGAGCCAGATCGACCTGGAATCCGAGGCCGAGCAGCTGCGCGCCGACCTGGCCGAGGCCACCGGCGAGCTGAAGCCGAAGAAGATCATCAAGCGGCTGAAGGTTGTCGAGGCGTTCCTCGACTCGGGCAACCGGCCCGAGTGGATGATCATGACCGTGATCCCGGTCATCCCGCCGGAACTGCGCCCGCTGGTGCCGTTGGATGGCGGCCGCTTCGCCACCTCGGACCTGAACGACCTGTATCGCCGGGTGATCAACCGGAACAACCGCCTGAAGCGCCTGATCGAGCTGCGCGCGCCGGACATCATCGTTCGCAACGAAAAGCGGATGCTGCAGGAATCGGTCGACGCGCTCTTCGACAACGGCCGCCGCGGCCGCGTCATCACCGGCGCCAACAAGCGCCCGCTGAAGTCGCTGTCGGACATGCTGAAGGGCAAGCAGGGCCGCTTCCGGCAGAACCTGCTGGGCAAGCGCGTCGACTTCTCGGGCCGCTCGGTCATCGTGACCGGGCCGGAACTGAAGCTGCACCAGTGCGGCCTGCCCAAGAAGATGGCGCTGGAGCTGTTCAAACCCTTCATCTATTCGCGGCTCGAGGCCAAGGGCCTGTCCAGCACCGTGAAGCAGGCCAAGAAGCTGGTGGAGAAAGAGCGCCCCGAGGTGTGGGACATCCTCGACGAGGTGATCCGCGAACATCCCGTGCTGCTGAACCGCGCGCCGACGCTGCACCGCCTCGGCATCCAGGCCTTCGAGCCGGTGCTGATCGAGGGCAAGGCGATCCAGCTTCACCCGCTGGTCTGCGCGGCCTTCAACGCCGACTTCGACGGTGACCAGATGGCCGTGCACGTGCCCCTGTCGCTGGAAGCCCAGCTCGAGGCGCGCGTCCTGATGATGTCCACGAACAACGTGCTGTCGCCGGCCAACGGCAAGCCGATCATCGTGCCGTCGCAGGACATGATCCTCGGGCTCTACTACATCACCATGATGCGCGAGGGCGTGAAGGGCGAAGGCATGATCTTCGGCTCGGTCGAAGAGGTCGAGCACGCGGTCAATGCCGGCGAGGTCAGCCTGCATGCCAAGATCACCTGCCGCATCCCGCAGGTGGACGAGGAAGGCAACGTCATCCAGCAGCGCTTCGAGACCACGCCGGGCCGCGCCCGGCTGGGCTCGATGCTGCCGCTGAACGCCAAGGCGCCCTTCGATATCGTGAACCGCCTGCTGCGCAAGAAAGAGGTCGGCGAGGTCATCGACACCGTCTACCGCTACTGCGGCCAGAAGGAATCGGTGATCTTCTGCGACCAGATCATGGGGCTTGGCTTCCGCGAGGCCTTCAAGGCCGGCATCTCCTTCGGCAAGGACGACATGCTCATCCCCGAGGAGAAGTGGAAGATCGTGGGTGACACCCGCGACTCCGTGAAGGAGTTCGAGCAGCAGTACATGGACGGCCTCATCACCCAGGGTGAGAAATACAACAAGGTCGTCGATGCGTGGTCGAAATGCTCCGACGAGGTGGCCGGGGCCATGATGGCCGAGATCTCGGCGGTGCGTAAGGACGACACCGGGGCCGAGATGGAGCCGAACTCGGTCTACATGATGTCGCATTCCGGGGCCCGTGGCTCGCCGGCGCAGATGAAGCAGCTGGGCGGGATGCGCGGCCTGATGGCCAAGCCCTCGGGCGAGATCATCGAGACGCCGATCATCTCGAACTTCAAGGAAGGCCTGACCGTGCTGGAGTACTTCAACTCCACCCACGGCGCCCGGAAGGGCCTGGCCGATACCGCGCTCAAGACGGCGAACTCGGGCTACCTGACGCGCCGTCTCGTCGACGTGGCGCAGGACTGCATCGTGCGGGCCCATGACTGTGGGACCGAACGCGCGATCACCGCGCAGGCGGCGGTCTCCGACGGCGAGGTCGTGGCCTCGCTCGGCGAACGCATCCTGGGCCGCGTCGCGGCCGAGGACGTGATCGTGCCGGGCTCCGACCGGGTGGTGCTGCGCAAGGACGAGCTGGTCGACGAACGCATCGCCGACGAGATCGAGAATGCCGGTATCCAGACCATGCGGATCCGCTCGCCCCTGACCTGCGAGGCCGAGGAAGGCGTCTGCGCGATGTGCTACGGCCGCGACCTGGCCCGTGGCACGATGGTCAATGTCGGCGAAGCCGTGGGCACGATCGCCGCGCAGTCGATCGGCGAGCCGGGCACGCAGCTGACGATGCGGACCTTCCACATCGGCGGCATCGCCCAGGGCGGGCAGCAGTCCTTCCTGGAATCGAGCCAGTCCGGCAAGATCGAGTTCCGCAATGCCAATGTCCTGAAGAACGCGTCGGGCGACCAGATCGTCATGGGCCGCAACATGTCCCTGGCCATCGTCGACGAGAACGGCGTGGAACGGGCGAGCCACAAGATGGGCTACGGCACCAAGATCCTGGTCGAAGAAGGCCAGGAGATCGAGCGCGGTGCCAAGCTCTTCGAATGGGATCCCTACACCCTGCCGATCATCGCCGAGAAGGCCGGCGTCGCGCGCTTCGTCGACCTGACCTCGGGCGTCTCGGTCCGGGAAGAGACCGACGAGGCGACGGGCATGACCCAGAAGATCGTCTCCGACTGGCGCGCCGCGCCGAAGGGCAACGACCTGAAGCCCGAGATCATCATCATGGATCCCGCGACCGGCGAGCCCATGCGCAACGATCTCGGCAACCCGGTCAGCTACCCGATGTCGGTGGACGCGATCCTATCGGTCGAGGAAGGCCAGGAGATCAAGGCCGGTGACGTGGTCGCGCGGATTCCGCGCGAGGGCGCCAAGACGAAGGACATCACCGGCGGTCTGCCGCGTGTGGCCGAACTCTTCGAGGCGCGCCGTCCCAAGGATCACGCGATCATCGCCGAGGTCGATGGCTATGTCCGCTTCGGGCGCGACTACAAGAACAAGCGCCGGATCACGATCGAGCCGACGGACGAGAGCCACGAGCCCGTGGAATACATGGTGCCCAAGGGCAAGCACATCCCCGTGCAGGAGGGCGATTTCGTCCAGCGCGGCGACTACATCATGGATGGCAACCCGGCACCGCACGACATTCTGCGGATTCTCGGGATCGAGGCCCTGGCCGATTACCTGATCGACGAGGTGCAGGACGTCTACCGCCTGCAGGGCGTGAAGATCAACGACAAGCACATCGAGGTGATCGTGCGCCAGATGCTCCAGAAGTGGGAGATCCTCGACAGCGGGGAGACCACGCTTCTCAAGGGCGAGCATGTGGACAAGGCCGAGTTCGACGCCGCCAACGAACGGGCGCTGGCCGAAGGCCGCCGTCCGGCCGAGGGCGAGCCGATCCTGCTGGGCATCACCAAGGCGTCGCTGCAGACCCGGTCCTTCATCTCGGCGGCCTCGTTCCAGGAGACCACGCGCGTGCTGACCGAGGCCTCGGTCCAGGGCAAGCGCGACAAGCTGATCGGTCTGAAGGAGAACGTGATCGTCGGGCGCCTGATCCCCGCCGGTACCGGCGGCGCCACCCAGAAGGTGCGCCGGATCGCGACGGATCGCGACCAGAAGATCATCGATGCCCGCCGGGCCGAAGCCGAGGCGGCCGCCGCGCTGGTCGCCCCGGAAGAACCGGCGGAGCCGACCGATGCGGCCGATTTCCCGGAAACGCCGGAGAGCCGCGAGGAGTGATCCCGGCGCAGCCCGGACATGATAAGGCCCGGCCGGAAACGGCCGGGCCTTTCGCATGCCGGGTGGCCCGTCCGGCCCGCCCCGGCGGCACGGGCCGCCGGAACCGCGACCGCGGCGCGCGGAAAGGACTGCCGGCGCATCATGCGAGGTACCCCCGTGTCGCGCCCCTGGCCCGCTTCGGGTGTAGCGGGCAGGCGGGGGCGGTGCTACGTCTGTGCCGTCAGGGGAGGCGCGGTTGACGGCGAGCGAGAATACCCGTGCGGCGGTGATGATGATGGCCGGCATGGCCGGCTTCACGCTGAACGATACCTGCATGAAACTGGTCACGCAGGATCTGCCGCTCTTCCAGGCGATCTTCCTGCGGGGGCTGGGCACCAGCATGTTGCTGGCCGTTCTCTGTCACCTGGAGGGCGCGCTGCATTTCCGCGTCGCCCGCGGTGACCGCGCGGTGATCGCCTGGCGAACCCTGGGTGAGATCGGCGCGACGGTCTGTTTCCTGACCGCACTGATGCACATGCCGCTGGCCAACGTGACCGCGGTGTTGCAGTCGCTGCCGCTGGCGGTGACGCTGGCCGGCGCGCTGTTTCTCGGCGAGGCCGTCGGCTGGCGCCGCTGGCTGGCCATCCTGGCCGGCTTCGCCGGGGTGATGCTGATCGTGCGGCCGGGCACCGAGGGCTTCGACCGGTACTCGGTCCTGGCGCTGGGGGCCGTCTGCTTCGTGGTGCTGCGGGATCTCAGCACCCGGCGCCTGACGCCCGGCGTCAGTTCCGCGGCCGTCGCGCTTGTCACCGCGGTCGCGATCACGCTGGTCGCGGCCGGGGCCTCGGTCTTCGAAAGCTGGGTCTGGCCCGCGCCGGGCAACGTGGCCCTCTTGCTGGCGGCCTCGGTTCTCATCGTGGGCGGCTACCTGTTCATCGTCCTGGCGATGCGGACCGGCGAGATCGCGGTCGTGGCGCCGTTCCGCTACACCGGGCTGCTCTGGGCGCTGGCGCTGGGCTGGGCGGTGTTCGGCGATTTCCCGGCCCTGCCGACGCTGCTCGGCGCGGCGATCGTGGTCGGCACGGGCATCTTTACCTTCTACCGCGAACGCGCCGCGCGCCCCGGCGGCTAGCCGGGCTGTTGACAACCCCCGCGACTCCCCTTATACGCGCGTCACTTGCCGGCTCGACCTGCGTGTGGGGTCGGCTCAAATGCCACAATTTGGCGGTCATGATCCTGGCCAAGCGGCCACGATCCTCTGGAATTCCACCGCGGCGGCCCCGGAAACCCGGGGGCGCAGGCGGTCTTGGCGTTTTGCAGTTGTGCAGGGCGCAGTGACACATGAACGGGTTGAGATACGGGGAACCGGTATGCCAACGATCCAACAGCTGATCCGCAAGCCGCGGCAGCCGAAAGTAAAACGCCAGAAGTCCATGCACCTGCAGGCTTGCCCGCAGAAGCGGGGCGTCTGCACGCGCGTCTACACCACGACGCCGAAGAAGCCGAACTCGGCGATGCGGAAAGTCGCCAAGGTGCGGCTGACCAATGGCTACGAAGTCATCAGCTACATCCCCGGTGAATCCCACAACCTTCAGGAACACTCCGTCGTGCTCATCCGCGGCGGCCGTGTGAAGGACCTTCCGGGTGTCCGCTACCACATCCTGCGTGGTGTGCTGGATACCCAGGGCGTCAAGGATCGCCGCCAGCGCCGCTCGAAATACGGCGCCAAGCGTCCGAAGTAAGGAGAGAAGTCCATGTCGCGTCGCCACCGCGCCGAGAAACGCGAAATCCTGCCCGATCCGAAGTTCGGCGACCGGGTGATTTCCAAGTTCATGAACAACATGATGGTCGACGGGAAGAAATCCGTCGCCGAGCGTATCGTCTACAGCGCCTTCGATCGCGTCGAGGAGAAGCTGAAGCGGGCACCGGTCGAGGTGTTCCACGAGGCGCTCGACAACATCAAGCCGGCCGTCGAGGTCCGCTCCCGCCGTGTCGGCGGCGCCACCTACCAGGTTCCCGTCGAGGTGCGCCCCGAACGCCGCGAGGCGCTGGCCATCCGCTGGCTGATCACGGCGTCGCGCGCGCGCAACGAGAACACCATGGAAGAGCGTCTGGCCGGTGAGCTGATCGACGCCGTCCAGAGCCGCGGCACCGCCGTGAAGAAACGCGAAGACACCCACAAGATGGCCGAGGCGAACAAAGCCTTCAGCCATTACCGCTGGTAATCCCCGAAGGTTTCAGAACTCATGGCACGCGAATACTCTCTCAGCCGCTACCGCAACTTCGGTATCATGGCGCATATCGATGCGGGCAAGACCACCTGCACCGAGCGCATCCTGTTTTACACCGGCAAGTCCCACAAGATCGGCGAAGTCCATGACGGCGCCGCCACGATGGACTGGATGGAGCAGGAGCAGGAACGCGGCATCACCATCACCTCGGCCGCGACGACCACCTTCTGGTTCCGCACCGAGGATGGCGAGAACCCGACCGGCATCTACGGCGACACGCCGCAGGAAGCCAAGTTCCGCTTCAACATCATCGACACCCCGGGCCACGTCGACTTCACCATCGAGGTGGAGCGCTCGCTCGCCGTGCTCGACGGTGCCGTCGCGGTGCTGGACGCCAATGCCGGCGTCGAGCCGCAGACCGAGACCGTCTGGCGCCAGGCCGACCGCTACAAGGTTCCGCGCATCGTCTTCGTCAACAAGATGGACAAGATCGGCGCCGATTTCTGGAACTGCGTGCGCATGATCAAGGACCGGACGGGCGCCACGCCCGCGCCGATCCAGATGCCGATCGGGGCCGAGGACAAGCTCGAGGGCATCGTCGACCTGGTGACGATGAAGGAATGGGTCTGGAAGGGCGAAGACCTCGGCGCGAGCTGGGTCGTCCAGGACATCCGTGACGATCTCAAGGACCAGGCCGAGGAAATGCGCGCCGAACTCATCGAGCTCGCCGTCGAGATGGACGACGACGCGATGGAGGCGTATCTTGAGGGCGAAGAGCCGGATCTGCCGACCCTGCGCGGCCTGATCCGCAAGGGCACGCTGAGCATGGCCTTCGTGCCGGTTCTCGCGGGCTCGGCCTTCAAGAACAAGGGTGTCCAGCCGCTGCTCAACGCGGTGATCGACTACCTGCCCGGCCCGCTCGACGTGCCGCCCTACATGGGCTTCTCGCCGGATGACGAGACCGAGACCCGCAACATCGAGCGGACCGCCGATGACGGTCAGCCGTTCTCGGCGCTGGCGTTCAAGATCATGAACGACCCCTTCGTGGGCTCGCTCACCTTCACCCGTATCTACTCGGGCACCGTGAAGAAGGGCGAGAGCGTCCTGAACTCGACCAAGGGCAAGAAAGAGCGCATCGGCCGGATGATGATGATGCACTCCAACTCGCGCGAGGAAATCGAGTGGGCGGGCGCCGGCGACATCATCGCGCTGGCCGGTCTGAAAGAGACCACCACCGGTGACACGCTTTGCGCCGCGAACGCCCAGGTCGTCATGGAAACCATGACCTTCCCGGACCCGGTGATCGAGATCGCGGTCGAGCCCAAGACCAAGGCCGACCAGGAAAAGATGAGCCAGGGCCTGCAGCGGCTTGCCGCCGAGGACCCGTCCTTCAAGGTGGAGACCGATCTGGAATCGGGCCAGACCATCATGAAGGGCATGGGCGAACTTCACCTCGACATCCTCGTCGACCGCCTCAAGCGGGAGTTCAAGGTCGAGGCGAATATCGGTGCCCCGCAGGTGGCCTATCGCGAGACGATCAGCCACAAGGCCGAGGTGGACTACACCCACAAGAAGCAGACCGGTGGTTCGGGCCAGTTCGCCCGCGTCAAGCTCGAGATCGAGCCGACCGAGGCCGGCGAGGGCTACAGCTTCGAAAGCCTCATCGTGGGCGGTTCGGTGCCGAAGGAATACGTCCCCGGCGTCGAGAAGGGCATCGAGTCCGTCATGGACAGCGGCCCGCTCGCCGGCTTCCCGGTGATCGACTTCAAGGTCAAGCTCATCGACGGCGCCTACCACGACGTCGACTCGAGCGTTCTGGCCTTCGAGATCGCCTCGCGCGCCGCGATGCGCGAAGGTCTGCGCAAGGGCGGCGCCAAGCTGCTCGAGCCGATCATGCGGGTCGAGGTGGTCACGCCGGAGGAATACACCGGCAACATCATCGGCGATCTGACCAGCCGCCGCGGCCAGGTCCAGGGCCAGGAGCCGCGCGGCAACGCGATCGTCATCAACGCCTTCGTGCCGCTGGCCAACATGTTCGGCTACATCAACAACCTGCGCTCGATGTCCTCGGGCCGTGCGCAGTT
This sequence comes from Rhodovulum sp. YNF3179, assembly GCF_050586465.1. Taxonomy (NCBI): domain Bacteria; kingdom Pseudomonadati; phylum Pseudomonadota; class Alphaproteobacteria; order Rhodobacterales; family Paracoccaceae; genus Rhodovulum; species Rhodovulum sp. YNF3179. Next base: position 69,213 of record NZ_JBOCEG010000001.1, read on the forward strand.
CACGATGCAGTTCGACCACTACGAGGCGGTCCCGCAGAACATCTCGGAAGAGATCCAGGCGAAATACGCGTGAGGTGCAGCCGGTTTCCGGCCGGCCAAGAATTGACAGGAGGCCATCATGGCAAAAGAGAAGTTTGAACGTACGAAACCGCATGTGAACATCGGGACTGTTGGTCACGTTGACCACGGCAAGACGACGCTGACGGCTGCGATCACGAAGTATTTCGGGGACTTCCGGGCGTATGACCAGATTGACGGCGCGCCGGAGGAGAAGGCGCGCGGGATCACGATCTCGACGGCGCATGTGGAATACGAGACGGACAACCGTCACTACGCGCATGTCGACTGCCCCGGCCACGCGGACTACGTGAAGAACATGATCACGGGTGCGGCGCAGATGGACGGCGCGATCCTCGTGGTGAACGCGGCGGACGGTCCGATGCCGCAGACGCGCGAGCACATCCTTCTGGCGCGCCAGGTTGGCGTTCCGGCGCTTGTGGTGTTCCTGAACAAGGTTGACCAGGTCGACGACGAGGAGCTTCTCGAGCTTGTCGAGATGGAAGTTCGCGAGCTTCTGTCGGATTACGACTTCCCGGGCGACGACATTCCGATCGTGGCGGGCTCGGCGCTTGCGGCGATGGAAGGGCGCGACCCCGAGATCGGCGAGAACAAGATCCGCGAGCTGATGGCGGCGGTTGACGAGTACATCCCGACGCCGGAGCGTCCGGTGGACCAGCCGTTCCTGATGCCGATCGAGGACGTGTTCTCGATTTCCGGCCGTGGCACGGTCGTGACCGGCCGCGTCGAGCGCGGCGTGATCAACGTGGGCGACGAGGTCGAGATCGTCGGTCTCAAGGACACGAAGAAGACGACGGTCACGGGCGTCGAGATGTTCCGCAAGCTGCTGGATCGTGGCGAGGCGGGCGACAACATCGGCGCGCTTCTGCGCGGTGTGGACCGCGAGGGCGTTGAGCGTGGGCAGGTTCTCTGCAAGCCGGGCTCGGTGACGCCGCACACGAAGTTCGAGGCCGAGGCCTACATCCTGACCAAGGAAGAGGGTGGCCGTCACACGCCGTTCTTCGCCAACTACCGCCCGCAGTTCTACTTCCGCACGACGGACGTGACCGGGACGGTCCAGCTGGCCGCGGGCACCGAGATGGTGATGCCGGGCGACAACGTGTCCTTCACCGTCGAGCTGATCGCGCCCATCGCGATGGAAGAGAAGCTCCGCTTCGCCATCCGTGAAGGCGGCCGCACCGTCGGCGCCGGCGTCGTGTCCAAAATCATCGAGTGAACCATTCGGGTTCGACGTAGGCCGGGCGATCCCGCCCGGTCTACCTCTCAACCCTAGCCGCGAAAGGCACCGACATGCAGTCGCAAAACATTCGCATCAGGCTCAAGGCCTTCGATTACCGGGTGCTCGACTCCAGCACCGCGGAAATCGTGAACACGGCCAAGCGGACCGGCGCGCAGGTGCGTGGCCCGATCCCGCTGCCGAACAAGATCGAGAAGTTCACGGTTCTCCGGGGCCCGCACATCGACAAGAAGTCGCGCGAGCAGTTCGAGATCCGGACGCACAAGCGTCTTCTCGACATCATCGACCCGACGCCGCAGACCGTGGACGCGCTCATGAAGCTCGACCTGGCCGCCGGTGTCGACGTCGAGATCAAGGTTTGAGGAGGGCACCCGAGATGCGCTCTGGAGTTATCGCAAAGAAGCTGGGCATGACCCGGCTGTTCATGGAGGACGGACGGCAGGTGCCGGTCACCGTTCTTCAACTCGACAATCTGCAGGTGGTCGCGCAGCGCACCGCCGACAAGGACGGCTATTCGGCGGTCCAGCTCGGCGCGGGCACGGCCAAGGCGAAGCGCGTGTCCAAGGCGATGCGCGGGCATTTCGCCACCGCCAGCGTTGCGCCGAAGCGCAAGATCGCGGAATTCCGCGTCGCGCCGGAAAACCTGATCGGTATCGGCGAAGAGATCACCGCCGACCATTACTTCGAGGGGCAGTTCGTGGATGTCTGCGGCACCTCGATCGGTAAGGGGTTCGCGGGCGCCATGAAGCGGCACAATTTCCGCGGCCTCGAGGCCACCCACGGCGTGTCGATCAGCCACCGCTCGCACGGCTCCACGGGTCAGTGTCAGGATCCGGGCCGCGTGTTCAAGGGCAAGAAGATGGCCGGCCACATGGGCGCGGCGCGCGTGACCACGCAGAACCTGCAAGTCGTCAAGACCGACGCCGAGCGGGGCCTGATCATGGTCAAGGGCGCGGTGCCGGGGTCCAAGGGCGGCTGGGTCACGATCAAGGACGCGGTCAAGAAGCCGACGCCCGACAACGTGATCCTGCCCGCGGCGCTGAAATCCGCCGCCGAGGAAGCCAAGCGCGCCGCCGAGGAAGCTGCCGCGCAGGCCGCGGCCGAGGAAGAGGCTGCCCGCGAGGCCGCGCTCGCCGAAGAGCAGGCCGCGATCGAGGCGGCCGAGGCCGAGGCCGAAGAGTCCACCGACGACAACGCCCCCGAAGGAGGCGAGGACAAATGAAGGCTGAAGTAGTCAAGCTCGACGCGTCGGGCGCGGGCTCGATCGATCTCGACGACGAGATCTTCGGCCTGGAGCCGCGCGCGGACATCCTGCACCGCGTCGTGCGCTGGCAGCGCGCGCGGGCCCAGCAGGGGACGCACAAGGTCAAGACCCGCTCCGAGACGAGCTACTCGTCGAAGAAGATCTATCGCCAGAAGGGCACCGGTGGCGCACGCCACGGCGACCGGAACGCGCCGATCTTCCGCAAGGGCGGCATCTACAAGGGCCCGACCCCGCGCAGCCACGCGCATGACCTGCCCAAGAAGGTTCGCAAGCTGGGCCTCAAGCACGCGCTGTCGTCCAAGGCGTCGGCCGGCGCGCTGATCGTGCTGGACTCGGCCGAGATGGGCGAAGCCAAGACCAAGGAACTGGCCAAGGCGGTCAAGAACCTGGGCTGGAAGCGCGCGCTCGTCATCGACGGGCCGGAGGTCAACGAGAACTTCGCCCGCGCCGCGGGCAACATCGAGGGTCTCGACGTGCTGCCGAGCCAGGGCGCGAATGTCTATGACATCCTCAAGCGTGACACGCTGGTGATCACGAAGGCGGGTGTCGAAGCACTGGAGGCTCGACTGAAATGAGCGCGAAACCCCAGCACTACGACGTGATCCGCAAGCCGGTCATCACCGAGAAGGCCACGATGGCGTCCGAACAGAACGCCGTCGTCTTCGAGGTGGCCATGGACGCGACGAAACCCGCGATCAAGGAAGCGATCGAGGGGCTCTTCAACGTCAAGGTGAAGGCGGTCAACACCACCGTCACCAAGGGCAAGACCAAGCGGTTCCGCGGCATCAGCGGCCGCCGCAAGGACGTCAAGAAAGCCTATGTCACGCTCGAGGAAGGCAACACCATCGACGTGACAACCGGCCTCTGATAGAAGACCGCGAATCGCGGCCCCCAGGGGCCGCGTTCCCTTTTTGAACCAGGGTCCTCAAGACCCAAAGCAACGGAAGACAGAAAGCATGGCACTGAAGTCGTACAAACCGACCACGCCAGGCCAGCGCGGGCTGGTTCTGATCGACCGTTCGGAGCTTTGGAAAGGACGCCCGGTCAAGGCCCTCACGGAGGGTCTGACCAAGAAAGGCGGCCGGAACAATACCGGACGGATCACGCAGCGACGTCGCGGCGGCGGGGCGAAGCGCCTCTACCGCGTGGTGGATTTCAAGCGTCGCAAGATGGATGTCCCGGCGACCGTGGAGCGGATCGAATACGATCCGAACCGGACCGCCTTCATCGCGCTCATCCGCTACCAGGACGGCGAACAGGCCTATATCCTGGCACCGCAGCGGCTCGCGGTGGGCGACACCGTCATCGCGGCGGCCAAGGCCGACGTGAAACCCGGCAACACGATGCCGTTCGTCGGCATGCCGATCGGCACGATCGTGCACAACATCGAGTTGAAGCCGGGCAAGGGCGGCCAGCTGGCCCGCGCCGCGGGCACCTACGCGCAGTTCGTGGGGCGCGACGGTGGCTATGCCCAGATCCGCCTGTCCTCGGGCGAGCTGCGGATGGTTCGCCAGGAATGCCTGGCAACCGTCGGCGCCGTGTCGAATCCGGATCACTCGAACGAGAATTACGGCAAGGCCGGGCGCAACCGTCACTTCGGCAAGCGTCCCTCGGTCCGTGGCGTGGTGATGAACCCGATCGATCACCCGCATGGCGGCGGCGAAGGCCGCACCTCGGGCGGCCGTCACCCGGTGACGCCCTGGGGTCGTCCCACCAAGGGTATGCGCACGCGCAAGAACAAGGCGACGGACAAGTACATCATCCGCTCGCGCCACGCACGCAAGAAGGGACGCTAAGCCATGGCACGTTCTGTTTGGAAGGGCCCCTTCGTTGACGCCCACGTCCTGAAGAAGGCCGAAAAGTCGCGTGAATCCGGCCGCAACGAGGTCATCAAGATCTGGTCGCGCCGCTCCACCATCCTGCCGCAGTTCGTCGGCCTCACCTTCGGGGTCTACAACGGGCGCAAACACATTCCCGTCCTCGTCACCGAGGACATGATCGGCCAGAAGTTCGGGGAATACTCGCCGAGCCGCACCTATTACGGGCACATGGCCGACAAGAAGGCGAAAAGGAAGTAATCGTCATGGGTAAGGACAAGAATCCGCGCCGCGTGGCGGAGAACGAGGCGATGGCCAAGACGCGCATGCTCCGGACGTCGCCGCAGAAACTGAACCTGGTCGCCGCGATGATCCGCGGCAAGAAGGTGGACAAGGCGCTTGCCGATCTCACCTTCTCGAAGAAGCGGATCGCGCAGGATGTGCGCAAGTGCCTCCAGTCGGCCATCGCGAACGCCGAGAACAACCACAACCTTGACGTGGACGAGCTGGTCGTCGCCGAGGCCTTCGTGGGCAAGAACCTGGTCATGAAGCGCGGCCGTCCGCGCGCCCGTGGCCGCTTCGGCCGGATCATGAAGCCGTTTTCCGAGCTGACCATCAAGGTGCGGCAAGTCGAGGAGCAAGCATAATGGGTCAGAAGGTCAATCCGATCGGCATGCGCCTCCAGGTCAACCGCACCTGGGACAGCCGCTGGTACGCCGACACCAAGGAATACGGCGATCTCCTGCTTGAGGACATCAAGATCAAGGAGTTCATCAAGGACGAGTGCAAGCAGGCCGGCGTCAGCCGCGTGATCATCGAGCGCCCGCACCGCAAGTGCCGCGTCACGATCCACACCGCGCGCCCGGGCGTGATCATCGGCAAGAAAGGCGCCGATATCGAGAGCCTGCGCCGCAAGCTGGCGAACCTGACCGACAGCGAGCTGCACCTCAACATCGTCGAGGTTCGCAAGCCCGAGCTGGACGCCGCGCTCGTGGGCGAGTCCATCGCCCAGCAGCTCGAGCGCCGGGTGTCGTTCCGCCGCGCGATGAAGCGGGCGGTGCAGAACGCCATGCGCATGGGCGCCCAGGGTATCCGGGTGAACCTCGCCGGCCGTCTCGGCGGTGCCGAGATTGCCCGCACCGAGTGGTATCGCGAGGGCCGCGTCCCGCTGCACACGCTGCGCGCGGATATCGACTACGCCAATGTCGAGGCGTCGACCCCCTACGGCATCATCGGGATCAAGGTCTGGATCTTCAAAGGCGAGATCATGGAACACGACCCGTCCGCCCGCGATCGCCGCCAACAGGAATTGCAGGAAGGCGGCGGCCCGCGTCCGCGCCGCTGATCCTTCCCAGGGAGAAGAGAGATGCTTCAACCCAAGCGTACGAAGTTCCGCAAGATGCACAAAGGCCGTATCCACGGCCAGGCAAAGGGCGGTACCGAACTGAATTTCGGCAGCTACGGGCTCAAGGCGGCGACGCCCGAGCGCGTGACCGCGCGCCAGATCGAGGCCGCGCGCCGCGCGCTCACCCGTCACATGAAACGCCAGGGCCGGGTCTGGATCCGGATCTTCCCCGACGTTCCGGTGTCGAAGAAGCCGACGGAAGTCCGGATGGGCAAGGGCAAGGGCTCGGTCGAGTACTGGGCCGCCAAGGTCAAGCCCGGCCGGGTGATGTTTGAGATTGACGGCGTGTCCGAATCTGTGGCAAAGGAAGCGCTCCGCCTCGCAGCGATGAAGCTTCCGCTCCAGACACGGATCGTTGTCCGCGAGGATTGGTAAAAATCCGGACCCCCGCGATACGCGGGGGTTTGGGTTTTTTGTTGGAAAAGCACCGGCACGCCGTCCGGTGACTTCTGATGAAAGGAAGAGTGGCGATGAACGCTGCTGAGCTGAGAGACAAGACGCCCGACCAGCTTCGCGAGGAGCTGTCGAACCTGAAGAAGGAAGCCTTCAATCTGCGCTTCCAGCAGGCGACCGGGCAGATGGAAAACACCGCGCGGATGAAGACCGTCCGCCGCGACGTCGCGCGCGTGAAAACCGTTCTGAACGAAAAGGCCGCGCAAGCGGCCACGGAATAAGGGAGCGCGTGAGATGCCGAAGAGAATTCTGCAGGGCACCGTGACCAGCGACAAGAACGACCAGTCCGTCACTGTGCTGGTCGAGCGCCGCTTCACGCACCCGGTTCTGAAGAAGACCATCCGCAAGTCCAAGAAATACCGGGCGCATGACGCGGAGAACAGCTGCAAGGTGGGGGATGTCGTGCGCATCCAGGAATGCCCGCCGCGCTCGAAGATGAAACGCTGGGAGGTGGTGACGACCGCGTAAGGTCCGCCACATTCCGGTTTGATCGAAACCCTGGGGCCCGATGAACGGATCAGTCCCCAAAGGTCGGGAGAAACCACATGATCCAGATGCAGACCAATCTGGATGTCGCTGACAACTCCGGCGCGCGCCGGGTGCAGTGCATCAAGGTCCTGGGTGGTTCCAAGCGTAAATACGCCTCCGTGGGCGACATCATCGTCGTCTCGGTGAAGGAAGCCATCCCGCGTGGCCGCGTGAAGAAGGGCGACGTGCGCAAGGCCGTCGTGGTGCGCACCGCGAAGGAAGTGCGCCGCGAGGATGGCACCGCCATTCGCTTCGACCGCAACGCCGCCGTGATCCTCAACAACAACAACGAGCCGATCGGCACCCGGATCTTCGGACCCGTGGTGCGTGAACTGCGCGCCAAGCAGTTCATGAAGATCATTTCGCTGGCCCCGGAGGTGCTCTGATGGCTGCAAAGCTCAAGAAGGGCGACAAGGTGGTCGTGCTCGCCGGCAAGGACAAGGGCAAGGAAGGTGAGATCACCTCCGTCGACCCGAAGGCCGGCAAGGCGATCGTTCAGGGCGTGAACGTGGCGATCCGCCACCAGCGCCAGTCCCAGACCGCACAGGGCGGCCGCGTGCCGACCGAGATGCCGATCGACCTGTCGAACCTCGCCATGGTCGACCCCAAGGACGGCGGCCCGACCCGCGTCGGGTTCCGCGTCGAGGATGGCAAGAAGGTGCGTGTCGCCAAGAAATCGGGAGCGGTGATCGATGCTTGATACCACCACCTACACCCCGCGCCTGAAGGCCACCTTCCGCGAGACGATCCGTCCCGCGATGAAGGAGGAGTTCGGCTACAAGAACGACATGATGATCCCGCGCCTGGACAAGATCGTCCTGAACATCGGCGTCGGCGAGGCCGTCAAGGACACCAAGAAGATCAAGTCGGCCGAGAACGACCTTGCGCTGATCGCGGGCCAGAAGCCCGTCGTCAACCGCGCCAAGAAGTCGATCGCCGGGTTCCGTGTCCGCGAAGGCATGCCGCTCGGTGTGAAGGTCACGCTCCGCGGCGACCGCATGTACGAGTTCCTGGACCGGCTGATCACCATCGCCATGCCGCGTATCCGCGACTTCCGCGGCGTGTCCGGCAAGTCCTTCGACGGCTCCGGCAACTACGCCATGGGGCTCAAGGAACACATCGTGTTCCCCGAGATTGAGTACGACAAGGTCGACGAAGTCTGGGGAATGGACATCATCATCTGCACCACCGCGAAGTCCGACGCGGAAGCGAAGGCGCTGTTGAAGCATTTCAACATGCCGTTCAGCAGCTAAGCGCGGGAGGAGAGAGAAACATGGCTAAAGTCTCGATGGTCGAGCGCGAGAAAAAGCGTCAGCGCATGGTGGAGAAATACGCCGCCAAGCGTGCCGCGCTCAAGGAAATCGCGAACAACCAGGATCTGTCGATGGAAGAGCGTTTCAAGGCCCGCCTCAAGCTGGCGAAGCTGCCGCGCAATTCCTCGCCGACCCGCCTGCATAACCGCTGCCAGCTGACCGGCCGGCCGCACGCCTATTATCGCAAGCTCAAGATGTCGCGGATCGCGATGCGCGACCTTGGTTCCACCGGGCAGATCCCCGGCATGGTCAAGTCGAGCTGGTAAGGAGGGGAAGAGATGTCTGTGAACGATCCTCTCGGCGATATGCTCACCCGGATCCGCAATGCGCAGCTGCGCGGCAAGTCCACCGTCGTCACCCCGGCGTCCAAGCTTCGCGGCTGGGTGCTGGACGTGCTGATGGAAGAGGGCTTCATCCGCGGCTACGAGAACACCACCGATGCGCGTGGCCTGCCCGCGATCGAGATCAGCCTGAAGTATTTTGACGGCGCGCCCGTCATCCGCGATCTTCAGCGCGTCTCGACGCCCGGCAGGCGCGTCTATGCCGGCGTGAAAGAGCTGCCCTCGGTCCGCCAGGGTCTCGGCGTCGCGATCGTCTCCACGCCCAAGGGCGTGATGTCGGACGCGGCCGCGCGGTCGGCGAATGTCGGCGGCGAAGTGCTCTGCACCGTCTTCTAAGGAGGTCTGGAATGTCTCGTATTGGAAAAAGACCGGTCGAGCTTCCGTCGGGCGTCACCGCGTCCGTCTCGGGCCAGACCGTCGAAGTGAAGGGCCCGAAAGGCGCCCGGAACTTCACCGCAACCGACGATGTGACCATCACGCTGGATGACAATGTCATCACGGTGCGGCCGCGCGGCGAGTCCAAGCGCGCCCGCCAGCAGTGGGGCATGGCCCGCACGATGGTGGCCAACCTCGTCCAGGGTGTCACCGAAGGGTTCAAGAAGGAACTCGAGATCAACGGCGTCGGCTACCGGGCCCAGATGCAGGGGAACACCCTGAAGCTGAACCTCGGCCTCAGCCACGAAGTGAATTTCGAAGTGCCCGAGGGTGTCACCGTCACCGCGCCGAAGCCGACCGAAGTGGTCGTCGAGGGCGCCGATCAGCAGCTCGTCGGCCAGGTCGCGGCCAATATCCGCGAATGGCGCGTGCCCGAGCCCTACAAGGGCAAGGGCATCAAGTACAAGGACGAGTACATCTTCCGCAAGGAAGGCAAGAAGAAGTAAGGACGCGAGACGATGGCGAACAAGAAGAGAGCGATGTTCCTCAAGCGCCGCCTGCGCGTTCGGAACAAGCTGCGGAAGGAATCGAACGGGCGCCTGCGTCTTTCGGTCCACCGCTCTAACAAGAACATTCACGTCCAGCTCATCGACGATGCGAACGGCGTGACCCTGGCATCCGCCTCCTCCCTGGAGAAGGATCTCGGGATCGCCGGGAAGAACAACGTCGATGCCGCGGCGAAGGTCGGCGCCAAGATCGCCGAGCGTGCCAAGGAAAAGGGCGTGGAAGAGTGCTACTTCGATCGTGGTGGCTTCCTGTTCCACGGGAAGGTCAAGGCATTGGCCGACGCCGCGCGCGAAGGCGGCCTGAAGTTCTGAGGAGACGATAATGGCGAGAGAAGACAACCGTCGGAACCGCGACGAGGCGCCCGAATTCGCTGATCGTCTCGTGGCGATCAATCGGGTTTCCAAGACCGTGAAGGGCGGCAAACGCTTCGGCTTTGCAGCGCTCGTGGTCGTGGGCGACCAGAAGGGCCGCGTCGGCTTCGGCAAGGGCAAGGCCAAGGAAGTGCCCGAGGCCATCCGCAAGGCGACCGAACAGGCCAAGCGGAACCTGATCCGCGTGCCGCTCCGCGAGGGGCGCACCCTGCACCACGACGTCGAAGGGCGTCACGGCGCCGGCCGGGTCATCATGCGCTCGGCGCCGCAGGGGACCGGCATCATCGCCGGCGGCCCGATGCGCGCCGTGTTCGAGATGCTCGGCATCCAGGACGTGGTGGCCAAGTCGAACGGCAGCCAGAACCCCTACAACATGATCCGCGCGACGCTGGACGGGCTCCAGTCCGAATCCAGCCCGCGCCAGGTGGCCCAGCGCCGCGGCAAGAAGGTCGCAGAGATCCTTCACCGCGACGGCGCCGAGCAGCCGGCGGAAGCCTAAGGAGAGGGTCCCATGGCAAAAACCATCGTCGTCAAGCAGATCGGCAGCCCGATCCGCCGGCCCCAGAAACAGCGCCAGACGCTGATCGGGCTCGGCCTCAACAAGATGCACAAGACCCGCGAGCTGGAAGACACCCCGGCGATCCGTGGCATGATCCGCAAGATCCCGCATCTGGTGGAAATCGTCGAGGAGCGCGGCTAAGCGCCCTCGATCCCTCGCGCGCGGCGCGGGGAAACGTGACAACAGGCCGTGGCCGTCCCCTCAGTCGCTCGGGGACGCGTCCGGCAGAGGAGAAGCGACATGAAACTGAACGAACTACGCGATAACGCGGGCGCCACGCGCCCGAGGAAACGCATCGGCCGCGGCCCGGGCTCGGGCAAGGGCAAGACCGGCGGCCGTGGCATCAAGGGCCAGAAGTCGCGCTCGGGCGTGGCGATCAACGCCTACGAGGGCGGCCAGATGCCGCTGTACATGCGGCTTCCGAAGCGTGGCTTCAACAAGCCGAACCGCAAGAAATTCGCCGTGGTGAATCTCGGGCTGATCCAGAAGTTCATCGAGGCCGGCAAGATCGACACCAAGAAGCCGATCACCGAGGCGGCCCTGGTCGAATCGGGTCTCGTCCGGCGCAAGCGCGACGGCGTCCGGGTTCTGGCAAAGGGCGATTTCAGCGCCAAGGTCGAGCTGCAGGTTTCGGGCGCGTCCAAGTCGGCGGTCGAGGCGGTCGAAAAGGCCGGCGGCTCGCTGACGGTCACCTCTGCGGCAGCGGCGGAATAACGCTTGCAGGCGGCGGTCGCGCCGCCTAGGTACACGATAGTTTTCCCGCGCCGCGAGACCTGGAAAACGGTCCTCGCGGCGCTTTCGTGAAAAGGACAGGGCATGGCATCAGCAGCGGAACAGATGGCCCGGAACATGAGCTGGGGGACTCTCGGCAAGGCCACGGAGCTGCGCCAGAGGATCTTCTTCGCGCTCGGGCTCCTGATCGTTTACCGGATCGGCACCTATATTCCCGTCCCCGGCATCGACGGCCAGGCGCTGCGCGAATTCGTCGACCAGGCCTCGGCCGGTCTCGGCGGGATCCTGAACATGTTCACCGGCGGCGCCATCGGGCGCATGGGCGTCTTCGCGCTGGGGATCATGCCCTATATCTCGGCGTCGATCATCGTGCAGCTTCTGGCCGCGATGGTGCCGAAGCTGCAGCAGCTCAAGAAAGAGGGCGAGCAGGGCCGCAAGAAGATCAACCAGTACACCCGCTACGGCACGGTGTTCCTGGCGACCTTCCAGGCCTATGGCCTCGCCGCCAGCCTCGAGGCCGGCGATCTCGTCACCGATCCGGGCTGGTTCTTCCGGGTTTCCTGCGTCATCACGCTGGTCGGCGGCACGATGTTCCTGATGTGGCTGGGCGAGCAGATCACCGCCCGCGGTATCGGCAACGGCATCTCGCTCATCATCTTCGTGGGCATCATCGCCGAGATCCCGGCCGCGCTGGCACAGTTCTTCAGCCAGGGCCGCACCGGCGCCCTGTCGCCGGCCGTCATCATCGGCGTGATGATCATGGTGGTCGTGGTGATCGCCTTCGTCGTCTTCATGGAGCGGGCGCTCCGGAAGATCCACATCCAGTATCCGCGTCGCCAGGTCGGCATGAAGATGTATGACGGCGGCTCGTCGCACCTGCCGGTCAAGGTGAACCCGGCCGGCGTCATCCCGGCGATCTTCGCCTCGTCGCTGCTGCTGCTGCCGACGACGGTCTCGACCTTCTCCGGCAGCCAGACCGGCCCGGTGATGTCCACCATCCTGGCCTATTTCGGCCCGGGCCAGCCGCTCTACCTGCTCTTCTTCGCGGCGATGATCGTCTTCTTCGCCTATTTCTACACGCTCAACGTGTCCTTCAAGGTGGACGACGTTGCCGAAAACCTGAAGAACCAGAACGGTTTCGTCCCCGGCATCCGGCCGGGCAAGCGCACCGAGGAATACCTTGAATACGTCGTCACGCGCGTACTGGTGCTCGGGTCGGCCTATCTTGCGGCAGTTTGTCTCCTTCCGGAGATTCTCCGTTCACAACTGGCCATCCCTTTCTATTTTGGCGGCACTTCGGTGCTGATCGTCGTGTCGGTCACGATGGACACGATCAGCCAGGTTCAGTCGCATCTGCTGGCACATCAGTATGAAGGGCTGATCGAAAAATCTCAGCTGCGCGGCAAGAAGCGCGGCAAGAAAGGGACAGCGAAACGATGAATATCATTCTCCTCGGCCCGCCGGGCGCTGGAAAGGGTACCCAGGCCAGACGACTGGTAGAGCAGAGGGGCATGATCCAGCTCTCCACTGGCGACATGCTCCGCGAGGCCCGCACCAGCGGCACCGAGATGGGCAAGAAGGTCGCCGAGATCATGGACCGCGGCGAGCTTGTCACCGACGAGATCGTCATCGGCCTGATCGAGGAAAAGCTGCGCGGGGAAAGCGCCTCGGGCTTCATCTTCGACGGCTTCCCCCGCACGCTGGGCCAGGCCGACGCGCTCGGCGCGCTGCTGGACAAGCTGGGCCAGTCGCTCGACGCGGTGATCGAGATGCAGGTCGACGACGAGGCGCTGGTGCGCCGGATCACCGGCCGCTTCACCTGCGGCAATTGCGGCGAGGTCTATCACGACGAGACCAAGCCCACCAAGGTCGAGGGCGTCTGCGACGTCTGCGGGTCGACCGAGCTCAAGCGCCGGGCCGACGACAACGAGGAAAGCCTGCGCACGCGGCTTCTGGAATACTACAAGAAGACCTCGCCGCTGCTGGGCTACTACTACGCCAAGGGCAAGCTTGACCGTGTCGACGGCCTCGCAGAGATCGAGGACGTGGCCGCCGCGATCAAGGATGCGCTTGACAAGGTGTGATGGGCGGCGGGCGCCCCTTGACCTTCGGTTGAAAACCCCTTATTCGGGCGCATCTCGCGACGAGAATCGCTTGATTTCATAAGCTTCGGCATTGTGGCAGGCGAAGATACAGGCCCGGCGGCATGCAGCCTCGGGCCTGCGTTGTGAAAAAAGGTTCTGGGGCTACGGAACCGCAACGGAAAGGTAGACGAAATTGGCACGTATTGCTGGCGTGAACATCCCGACCCATAAACGGGTCCCCATCGCACTGACCTACATCCACGGCATCGGTCACAGCTCGGCCCGCGAAATCTGCGAGGCCGCAGGCGTCGACCAGTCGCGCCGTGTCAACGAGCTCAGCGATTCCGAGCTGCTCGCGATCCGTGAGCACATCGACTCCAACTTCACCGTCGAGGGCGACCTGCGCCGCGAAGTTCAGATGAACATCAAGCGCCTCATGGACCTCGGCAGCTATCGCGGCTTGCGGCACCGCCGCAACCTCCCCGTCCGCGGACAGCGCACGCATACCAATGCGCGCACCCGCAAAGGCCCGGCGAAACCCATCGCCGGCAAGAAGAAGTAAGGGAGGCACAGGATAATGGCACGCGATCGTCAACGCACCACCCGCCGCAAGGAACGCAAGAACATCGCCGCCGGCGTGGCGCATGTGAACTCGTCCTTCAACAACACCAAGATCCTGATTTCCGACGTGCAGGGCAACGCGATCTCTTGGTCGTCCGCCGGCACGATGGGCTTCAAGGGCTCGCGCAAATCGACCCCCTACGCCGCGCAGATGGCCGCCGAAGACGCCGGTCGCAAGGCGCAGGAACATGGCGTCAAGACGCTCGAGGTCGAGGTGCAGGGCCCCGGGTCCGGCCGCGAGAGCGCGCTGCGCGCCCTGGCCGCCGTCGGGTTCCAGATTACCGCGATCCGGGACGTTACGCCCATCGCGCATAACGGCTGCCGTCCGCCGAAGCGTCGGCGCGTCTGACAAAGGCATTATCTCGGGCCGCGCAGACCCGCGCGGCCCGAATCCGTCATATTGATCCTCGGGCGTTCCCGGTCTCGGGTCAGACCGGCGAACAGGAATGGAGGCAACTCATGATCCATAAAAACTGGCAGGAACTCATCAAGCCCACGCAGCTGGACGTGCGTCCGGGTGCCGACCCGCACCGGCAGGCCATCGTCGTGGCAGAACCGCTCGAACGCGGCTTCGGTCTGACGCTGGGCAACGCGCTGCGCCGGGTGCTGCTCTCGTCGCTCCAGGGCGCGGCCATCACCAGCGTGCAGATCGACAACGTCCTGCATGAATTCTCGTCCATCGCGGGCGTCCGCGAGGACGTCACCGACGTGGTGCTGAACCTCAAGGGCGTCGCGCTCCGGATGGAAGTCGAGGGGCCGAAGCGCCTGTCGATCACCGCCAAGGGGCCGGGCGTCGTCACCGCCGCCGATATCTCGGAATCCGCGGGTATCGAGATCCTGAACAAGGATCACGTGATCTGCCACCTCGACGAGGGCGCGGAACTCTTCATGGAGCTGACGGTGAACACCGGCAAGGGCTATGTCGCGGCGGACAAGAACCGCCCGGACGATGCGCCCATCGGCCTGATCCCGATCGACGCGATCTATTCGCCGGTCAAGAAGGTGTCCTACGACGTGACGCCCACCCGCGAGGGCCAGGTGCTGGATTACGACAAGCTGACGCTGAAGGTGGACACCGACGGGTCCGTCACGCCGGACGACGCCGTGGCCTATGCCGCGCGCATCCTGCAGGACCAGCTGTCGATCTTCGTCAACTTCGAGGAGCCCGAGGCCGCCGGCCGCGGCGAAGAGGAGGAGGAGCTGGAGTTCAACCCGCTTCTGCTCAAGAAGGTGGACGAACTCGAGCTCAGCGTCCGTTCGGCAAACTGCCTGAAGAACGACAACATCGTCTATATCGGCGACCTCATCCAGAAGACCGAGGCCGAGATGCTGCGGACCCCGAACTTCGGCCGGAAGTCGCTGAACGAGATCAAGGAAGTGCTTTCGTCCATGGGCCTGCACCTGGGCATGGACATCGTCGACTGGCCGCCCGACAACATCGAGGAACTGGCCAAGAAGTACGAAGAGCAGTTCTGATTGACAGGATGCGGGCCGTGGCTTAAGCGGCCCGCATTCCAATGCCCGCACTGGCGGGGAAGACCGGGCCAACGCCCCAAGGAGAGCGGTCGCCACGCACGGCCGCCGGACAAAGCACAAAGAGAGAAGGAACCAAGACATGCGTCACGCAAACGGCTATCGCCGCCTGAACCGCACCGCCGAGCACCGCAAGGCGCTCTTTGCGAACATGGCCGGCTCGCTCATCGAGCATGAGCAGATCAAGACCACGCTGCCCAAGGCCAAGGAACTGCGCCGGGTGGCCGAGAAACTCGTCACCCTCGCCAAGAAAGGCGATCTGCACGCGCGCCGCCAGGCGGCCTCGCGTCTCAAGCAGGACGCCCATGTGGCCAAGCTCTTCGACGTCCTCGGCCCGCGCTACAAGGATCGCCAGGGCGGCTATGTCCGCGTCCTCAAGGCCGGCTTCCGCTACGGCGACATGGCGCCGATGGCGATCATCGAGTTCGTCGACCGCGACCCGGACGCCAAGGGCCAGGCCGACCGCGCGCGTGTCGCCGAGGAAGAGGCCGCCGAGGAATAAACCGGTCTCCTGCCGGATCGCAGAAACCCCGCCCCTCGGCGGGGTTTTTCGTTTTCGGCGCATCGGGGGCGTCGCGGTTGAAACCCGCCGCCCCAGTTTGCATATCCCGCTCCGGACACAGACTGACCGAACGGAGGCCCCGTCCCATGCGTGCCCTTGTCTCGCTGTTTCTCGCCCTTACGCTCGCGCTGCCCGTCACCGCCGAGACCCGGGTGCCGGCAAGCGGCGCGGAGATGCAGCTCTCCTTCGCGCCGGTTGTGCGCAAGGCCGCGCCGGCCGTGGTCAACATCTACGCCAGGCGGGTGGTGGAAGAGCGGCGCACGCCTTTCGCCGGCGATCCCTTCTTCGACGAGTTCTTCCGGAATTTCGGCCGCCCGACGCCGCGGGTGCAGAACTCGCTCGGCTCGGGGGTGATCCTGTCGCCCGACGGGATCGTGGTCTCGAACTACCACGTGGTGGGCCAGGCGACCGAGATCCGCGTCGTGCTGAAGGACCGGCGCGAATACGATGCCGAGGTTCTGCTGGCCGACGAGGAGTCCGATCTGGCCGTGCTGCGCCTCGAGGGCGCCGAGGGTCTTCCGGCGCTCGAGATCCGCGATTCGGACAGCCTCGAGGTGGGCGACCTTGTGCTGGCGATCGGCAACCCCTTCGGCATCGGGCAGACCGTTTCCTCGGGCATCGTGTCCGGCCTGGCGCGCTCGGGGCTCTTCGCGGGCAGCGCGCGGGGCTACTTCATCCAGACCGACGCGGCCATCAACCCGGGCAATTCCGGCGGTGCGCTGGTCGACGGGGCGGGCCGGCTCGTCGGCGTGAACACGGCGATCCTGTCGCGATCCGGCGGGTCCAACGGGATCGGCTTCGCGATCCCGTCGAATCTCGTCGCGGGGTTCGTCGAGCAGGCCAGGGCGGGCAAGACCCGGTTCGAACGGCCCTGGGCCGGGCTGACGGGGCAGGCCGTGGATTCCGACCTGGCCGAGGGCTTCGGCCTGTCGCGCCCGGCGGGCATGGTGATCGCCGCGATGCACGCCGAAAGCCCCTTCCGGGCCGCGGGCCTGCGGCCGGGGGACGTGGTGGTGTCGCTCGACGGCCTGCCGGTGAACGGCCCGCAGGAAATGCTATACCACATGAGCGTGCGCGGGATCGGCGAGACGGTTGCCGTGGATTACGTGCGCGACGGCCGGGCCGATGCCGCCGAGGTCAGCCTGATCGCGCCGCCGGAGATTCCGGCCCGTGATGCGCGCCGCATCGGCGGCGAGGTGCCGCTCAACGGGCTGAGCGTGTCGAACCTGAACCCGGCGGTGATCGACGAGATGGACCTGCCTTTCGACGCCGAGGGGGTCGTCGTCACGGCGGCCGAGGGCTTCGCGGCCCGCGCCGGGCTGCGGCCGGGCGACGTCCTGCTCGAGATCAACGGCCGCCCGGTCGCCACCACCGCCGAAGTCGCACGGGCCGCCCGCGATCGCACCCGGAACTGGGCGATCCGGCTTGTCCGCGACGGCCGGCAGAGGCTGTTGCGGTTCCGTATCTGACCCGTTGCGCTTTCCCCGCGCCGTCCCGCGGCTTAAGGTTTGCCCATGACCGATCTCTTCGATCTTCCGGGTGCCGAGGCGCCCCCGCCCGATGCGCCGCGGCCGCTGGCCGACCGGCTGCGGCCCCGGCACCTGTCCGAGGTAATCGGCCAGGATCACCTGCTGGGACCGGAGGGATCGCTGACCACGATGCTCGCGGGCGGGCACATGTCCTCGCTGATCTTCTGGGGGCCGCCCGGTGTGGGCAAGACCACCATCGCGAGGCTGCTGGCCGACGAGACCGACATGGCCTTCGTCCAGATCAGCGCGATCTTTACCGGCGTCGCCGAGCTGAAGAAGGTCTTCGAGTCCGCCAAGATGCGCCATCGGAACGGGCAGGGGACACTGCTCTTCGTCGACGAGATCCACCGCTTCAACAAGGCACAACAGGACGGCTTTCTGCCGCACATGGAAGACGGGACCATCCTGCTGGTCGGTGCGACCACCGAGAACCCGTCCTTCGAGCTGAACGCGGCGCTGTTGTCCCGTGCGCAGGTCCTGGTGCTGGAGCGGCTGAGCCTCGCGGACATGGAGCTGATGCTCCAGCGCGCCGAGAAGGACCTGGGCCGCGCCCTGCCGCTGACCGGCGATGCGCGCGAGGCGCTGATGGAAATGGCCGACGGCGACGGGCGCGCGCTCTTGAACATGGTCGAACAGGTCGAGACGTGGTCGGTCGAGACGCCGCTCGACCGCGCGGCGCTTGCCCGGCGCCTGACCCGGCGGGCGGCTCAGTACGACAAGTCGGGCGATGCCCATTACAACCTGATCTCTGCGCTTCACAAGTCGGTGCGGGGGTCGGACCCCGACGCCGCGCTCTACTGGTTCGCGCGGATGCTCGAGGGCGGCGAGGATCCGCGCTATCTGGCGCGGCGGATCACCCGCATGGCGGTGGAGGATATCGGCCTTGCCGATGCCCAGGCGCAGACGCTCTGCCTGCACGCCTGGGAGACCTATGAACGCCTCGGCAGTCCCGAGGGCGAATTGGCCCTGGCAGAGGCGGTGATCTACCTGGCGCTGGCGCCGAAATCGAACGCGGCCTATGTCGCCTACAAGGCCGCCCGGCGCGCGGCCAGCGAGACCGGGTCGGAGCCGCCGCCCAAGCATATCCTGAACGCGCCCACGAAGCTGATGAAGGCGCAGGGCTACGGCGCCGGTTACGAATACGACCACGACGCCGAAGCGGGGTTCTCGGGGCAGGACTATTTCCCCGAAAAGATGAAGCGCCCGGTTCTCTACCAGCCGGTCGAGCGCGGCTTCGAGCGGGAGCTCAAGAAACGCGTCGACTACTTCGCGGGGCTCCGCGCCAAGCGGGGCAGGGGCTGAGCGCCCCTTGACATCCGCCGCGGGCTCGGGCCTACCCCGGGCGCATCTGGAAACGGGATGGCCATGACCTGGACCCTTCTGCAAGTCGCCCTGGGCGGCGCGATCGGCGCCGTCGGCCGGTACCTGACCGGGCTGGCCGCGCTGCGCCTCGGCGCGGGGGGCTTTCCCTACGGGACGCTGACCGTGAACGTGATCGGCTCGTTGGCGATGGGTGTCGTCTTCGTGGCGCTGACGGCGCGCGGGGCCGACCGGCTGGCGCCTTTCCTGATGGCGGGCGTTCTGGGCGGGTTCACGACCTTCTCGGCGTTTTCCCTGGACACGCTCGCCCTCTGGCAAGAGGGGCGCCTGATCGCGGCCATGGCCTACGTCGCGGCGTCGGTCGCGCTCTCGCTCGGGGCGGTGGCGGCAGGCGTCGCGCTTGGCCGCGGGATGTTCCCATGAGCGGCGTCCAACACCTGACCATCGCCGCCGAGGAGGCGGACCAGAGGCTCGATCGCTGGTTTCGCCGGCGCTTTCCGCATGTTCCCCAGGGACGCATCGAGAAGATGTGCCGCAAGGGCGAGATCCGGGTCGACGGCGGCCGGGTCAAGCCGGCCACGCGGGTCGCGGCCGGGCAGTCGGTTCGGGTGCCCCCCCTGCCCGAGCCGGGCGAAGCGCCCGAGCCGCCGCGCGTCAGCGCCGCCGATGCCGAGATGATCCGCGCCGCGGTGATCTACCGCGACGACCACGTGATCGCCCTCGACAAGCCACCCGGCCTGCCGGTGCAGGGCGGCAGCGGCCAGACCCGCCACGTGGACGGCCTGGCGGAGGCGCTGCGCTTCGGTCTCGACGAGAAGCCCCGGCTGGTGCACCGGCTCGACAAGGATACCTCGGGCGTTCTGATCATGGCGCGGACCCAGCGCGTCGCCGGGGCGCTGACCAAGGCGTTCCGGGCCCGGGAGACGCGCAAGATCTACTGGGCCGCCGTCGCCGGCGTCCCGTCGCCGCGGATGGGCACGATCCGCTTCGGCCTGGTCAAGGCGCCGGGCCACGGGCCACATGGCGAGGGCGAGAAGATGATCTGCGTGTATCCCGACGAGATCGGCGCGACGCCCGGCGCCAAGCGGGCGACGACGGATTACGCCGTGCTCTCGGCGCTGGCCAAGCGCACCGCCTGGGTCGCTCTGGTGCCGGTGACCGGCCGGACCCACCAGCTGCGCGCGCACATGGCAGAGATCGGCCATCCCATCGTGGGCGACGGGAAATACGGACCCAACCGGCAGGACAACCTGGGCGACGGCTGGGGCGCGCAGCTGGGCGGCGAGGTTTCGCGCAAGCTGCACCTGCACGCGCGGTCGCTGCGCCTGACGCATCCGGTGACCGGGGCCGAGCTGCACCTGACGGCACCGCTTCCGTCCCATATGCGGCGAACATGGGAAAACCTCGGCTGGGCCGAGGACGACGTGCCCGAGGATCCGTTCGAGGAGGAGATGCCGTGAGCGATGCACCGCTGCGTCTCGTGGTCTTCGACATGGACGGGACGCTGATCGACAGCCAGAACGCGATCGTGCATTGCATGGGCGAGGCTTTCGGGGCCGCGGGGCTGGCGTGCCCGCCGCGCGAGGCGGTGCTGTCCATCGTCGGCCTGTCGCTGCCGCAGGCGATGGAACGGTTGGCGCCGGACGCCGCGCCGCCGGTGCTGGCGCGCATGGTGGCCGATTACAAGCACGCCTTCGTGGCGCAGCGCCTGGCCGATGGCGGCGAAGCCTCGGCGCCGCTCTATCCCGGTGCGCGGGCCGCGCTGGACAGGCTGTCCGCGCGCGACGAACTGCTTATGGGCGTGGCGACCGGCAAGGCGCGCCGCGGGCTGGACCATACCTTCGATGCGCATGAGCTGCGCGGGTATTTCGTGACCACCCAGACCGCCGACGATCACCCTTCGAAGCCGCACCCCTCAATGCTGGAGCGGGCCCTTGCCGAGACCGGGGCTCGGTCCGACTCGGCGGTGATGATCGGTGACACGAGTTTCGATATCGAAATGGGGCGCGCGGCCGGCTTCCGGACGATCGGGGTCGCGTGGGGATACCATCCGCCGCAGGCGCTCGGCGCTGCAGGGGCGGATGTCGTGATCCGCGATTTCTCCGCCCTCGACGCCGCCCTGCACGCATTATGGACCTGACGACATGACCGAGTGGAAACTGAAACGGTTCTGGACCGAGGCGCGCCCCGAGCCTGCCGAGGGCGGTTTCACCGTCACCCTGGACGGGCGTCCGGTGAAGACCCCCGCCAAGGCCGCGCTGACCGTTCCGACCCGCGCCATGGCCGAGGCGATGGCCGCCGAGTGGGACGCGCAGCAAGAGGCCGTCGATCCGCGGACCATGCCCGTCACCCGGGCGGCCAACGCGGCGATCGACAAGGTGGCGGTCCAGCACGGACGCGTCGCGGAGATGCTGGCCGAATACGGCGGAACGGACCTGCTCTGCTACAGGGCGGAGGCCCCGGCCGAGCTGGTGGCCCGCCAGGAGGCCGCCTGGGACCCGCTGCTGGCCTGGGCGCGGGATGCCCTGGACGCGCCGCTCGTGACAACGCGGGGCGTGATGCATGTGCCGCAGCCGGAACGCAGTCTGCAGGCCTTCGATGCGCAGGTCCGGGCGCTCGATCCGTTTGCGCTGACCGCCCTGCATGATCTCGTGACGCTCTCGGGCTCGCTGGTCATCGGGCTCGCGGCCATTCACGCACACCTGCCGGCCGGGGATCTCTGGCAGAGGTCGCGAATCGATGAAATCTGGCAGGAAGAGCAATGGGGTGCCGACGAGGAAGCGGCCGAGGCGGCACGGCGCAAGGAAACCGCGTTTCATGACGCGGTGATCTTCTTCGGGTTGTGCGGAGGGACCGCATCGCGCGCAAGGCCGGGGCACGAAAGCGCCTAATCCGGGTAGCCATTGCCCCCTTATGCCGTTGAATTATTAAGCAGGATTGGAATGCCGCACCTGACGCTTGGTTAACGAGCCAGTGCACCCTTGACTGGCTGTTGCGATTTTGCCCAAACTCCTCCGGGCTGTGGGGGATCAATCTCTCGCTCCGTTAGTCCCGGCCGCGTGGCCGGATGAACCGCCGTCAAGGCGGACCATCAGGAAGAGGTAGAAATGAAAAAATCGGTATTTCTTGGCGCGCTGACCGTTGCCGGCCTGGCGGCCGGCGCCGCGTCGGCCGCGACGCTGGATGACGTCAAGGCGAAAGGGTTCCTTCAGTGCGGTGTGACCACCGGCCTGACCGGGTTCGCCGCGCCGGACGCCAACGGCGAATGGGAAGGCTTCGACGTTGGTGTTTGCCGCGCTGTTGCGGCTGCTGTCTTCGGCGATCCGACCGCCGTCAAATTCACCCCGACCACCGGCAAGACGCGGTTCACCGCGCTGGCGTCGGGTGAGATCGACATGCTCGCGCGGAACACCACCTGGACCTTCACCCGCGACGTGGACCTGAAGTTCGAATTCACCGGCATCAACTACTATGACGGTCAGGGCTTCATGGTGCCGAAGGAACTTGGCGTGACCTCCGCCAAGGAACTGGACGGCGCCACGGTCTGCATCCAGACCGGCACCACGACCGAGCTCAACCTCGCGGACTACTTCCGCGCCAACAACATGAGCTACGAGCCGGTGCCGATCGAGACCAACTCCGAAGCGCAGCAGCAGTACCTCGCCAATGCCTGCGACGTGTACACCACGGACCGCTCTGGCCTGGCCGCGACGCGCGCCACCTTCGAGAACCCGGCCGATCACGTGATCCTGCCCGAGACCATCTCGAAAGAGCCGCTCGGGCCGCTCGTGCGCCACGGCGATCATGAGTGGGGCGACGTCGTGCGCTGGGTGCTGAACGCGCTGATCATCGCGGAAGAGAAGGGCGTCACCTCGGCCAATGTCGACGAGCTGGCCAAGGGCACCGACAACCCCGAGATCAACCGTCTGCTCGGCACCGAGGGCAGCTACGGCGAGATCCTGGGGCTCGACGCCGCATGGGCCGTCAACGCCATCAAGGCCGGCGGCAACTACGGTGAGCTCTTCGAGAAGCACATCGGGGAGAACACCCCGATCGGCCTCGCGCGCGGCCTGAACGCGCAGTGGACCGATGGTGGGCTGCTCTACGCACCGCCGTTCCGCTGATCACCATTCGGAAAGGGCGCGGCTTCGTCGCGCCCTTTTCATATCCTGAACAAGAATAAGAACCTCTCCGCAGCCGGGCGATAAAGAAACCGGCGCATGCAGGGACAAGCACCAACCGGGGAACGCGTCAATGTCCGCACTTTCGGAAACGCCGAAGGAGTCGTTCCGGCTGCGCATGTTGCTTTACGATACCCGTTACCGCGCGATCACCATCCAGATCGTGGCGCTGATGGGGTTCATGCTCTTCGCAGCCTGGCTCATCAACAACATGCTGACGAACCTTGCCGAACTCGGCAAGCCGCTCGGCTTCGGCTTCCTGACGGAGACGTCGGGCTACGACATTAACCAGTCGCTTATCGAGTACACCTCACAGAGTTCGCACCTGCGGGCCGCCTTCATCGGGCTGATGAACACGCTGATCGTCGCCGTCCTGGGCTGTGCGCTCGCGACGGTCGTGGGGCTGCTGATCGGCATCCTGCGCCTGTCGAAAAACTGGATCGTCGCGCGACTGATGACGATCTGGATCGAGGGCTTCCGCAACGTGCCGGTGCTGCTCTGGATCGTGTTCTTCATGGCCGTCCTGATCGAGACGCTGCCGGCGCCGAGCGCGTTCAGGGGCGACGACCCGGACGCGACCATGAACCTCTTCGGCAGCATCGCCGTCACGAACCGCGGGGTCTATATCCCCGAACCGCTCTTCGCGAGCGGGCTGGGGGATATCCCGGTCCTTGGCGGCCTGTTCTACGTCAGCGCGGACCTGATCGTCCTGCTCTTGTCGCTCTTTGCCGGGCTTCTCGTCTCGGGGCTGATCCGCAACCGCGCCGACCGCATCCAGGAGGCCACCGGCGACCGTCCCCGGACCTGGCACTGGCGCATCCTGAGCGTCTTCGCCCCGCCGCTGATCGTGCTCTGGATGCTTGGCTTCCATCTTGGCTACCCGGAACTCAAGGGCTTCAATTTCGGCGGCGGCATTCACATGCGGAACTCGCTGATCGCGCTGTGGCTCGCGCTGGGGCTCTATACGTCGGCCTTCGTGGCGGAGATCGTCCGCGCCGGGATCGAGTCGGTGTCCAAGGGCCAGACAGAGGCCGCCTTTGCGCTCGGCCTCCGGCCGAACCGGACGATGAACCTCGTCATCCTGCCGCAGGCGCTTCGGGTCATCATCCCGCCGCTGATCTCGCAATACCTGAACCTCACCAAGAACTCGTCGCTGGCGATCGCGGTGGGGTACATGGACATCACCGGCACGCTGGGCGGCATCACCATGAACCAGACCGGGCGCGAGCTTGAATGCGTTCTGCTGCTGATGATGTGCTACCTCGCCATCTCGCTGACGGTGTCGATGGTGATGAACTGGTACAACAACAGCGTTAAGCTGAAGGAGCGGTGAGATGAGCGATACGTCCTTTGTCCGCCGCGAGATGCTCGATGCGCAGGCGCCGCCGCCGTCGCAGGTGGGGATCATCGGCTGGATCCGCGAGAATCTTTTCAGCGGGTGGTTCAACAGCATCCTGACGCTGTCCTCGATCTACGTGGTCTACTGGATCCTCGCCTCCGTCCTGCCCTGGGTGCTGCAATCCTCCTGGACGGCGACCTCGCTCAACGAGTGCCGCGAACAGATCGCGGCCGCCTATGGCGAGGGCACCAGCGGGGCCTGCTGGGCCGTGATCCGCGAGCGTTACCTGCAGCTGATCTACGGCTTCTACCCGAGCGAGCTCTATTGGCGTCCGAACCTGGCCTTCATCCTGATGATCTTCGCGCTCGCGCCGGTTCTTTACCCGAACGTGCCGCGCAAGATGCTGTGGTTCTCGGGGCTCTACCCGTTCATCGCGGGCTGGCTGCTCTGGGGCGGTACCATCTGGACGCCGATCGCCATCGTCGCCGGTTTCGCCGTGGGCTACGGCCTGTTCCGCGTCCTGATCGATCGCTTCGGCAGCCTGGCCGCGGTGATCGCGGCGGTGCTGGGCACGGTGCTGTGGTGGCTCTTGCTGGCCGGGCCCGTGGCCGCGACGCTGGCCTCGACGATCCCGATCGGGCTGACGCCGGTCGAAAGCCGCCAGTTCGGGGGCTTCATGCTGTCGATCATCATCGGGGTGACGGGCATCGGCGCCTCGCTGCCGCTCGGCATCGTGCTGGCGCTTGGCCGGCAGTCGGACCTGATGATCCTCAAGTCGCTCTCGGTCGGGTTCATCGAGTTCATCCGGGGCGTGCCGCTGATCACGCTGCTCTTCGTGGCGTCGACCCTTCTGAACATCTTCATGCCGCCGGGGACGAATTTCGACATCATCCTGCGGGTGGTCATCATGGTGACGCTCTTCGCCTCGGCCTATATCGCCGAAGTGGTCCGGGGCGGGCTCGCGGCGCTGCCGCGCGGCCAGTACGAGGCCGCCGACGCGCTGGGCCTCGACTACTGGAAGTCGATGCGCCTGATCATCCTGCCGCAGGCTCTGAAGATCTCGATCCCGGGGATCGTCTCGACCTTCATCGGGCTCTTCAAGGATACCACGCTGGTGTCGATCATCGGTCTGCTGGACCCGATCGGGTTCTCCAACGCGATCCGCGCCAATGCCGAATGGCAGGGCATCGTCTGGGAGCTCTACGCCTTCATCGCGCTGATGTTCTTCATCTTCTGTTTCTTCATGTCCCGTTATTCCATGTCCCTGGAGCGCAGGCTTCAGACCGGGCACAACTGAGAGGGCTGAAAAATGTCTGAAGTTGCCTTCGACCGCCAGATCGACCGGAGCCACATGCAGGTCTCCGACGAGGTCGCGATCCAGATCTCGTCCATGAACAAGTGGTTCGGGGAGTTTCACGTCCTCAGGGACATCAACCTCACCGTGAACCGGGGCGAACGTATCGTCATCTGCGGTCCCTCCGGGTCGGGCAAGTCGACGCTCATCCGCTGCATCAACCGCCTGGAGGAACACCAGGCCGGCGACATCGTGGTCGACGGCATCGAGCTGACGAGCGACCTGAAGAACATCGACAAGATCCGCTCCGAGGTCGGGATGGTGTTCCAGCACTTCAACCTGTTCCCGCACCTGACGATCCTCGAGAACTGCACGCTGGCGCCGATCTGGGTGCGCAAGACGCCCAGGAAGGAGGCCGAGGAAACCGCGATGCATTACCTCGAGCGGGTCAAGATCCCCGAGCAGGCGCACAAGTATCCCGGCCAGCTGTCGGGCGGGCAGCAGCAGCGCGTGGCGATCGCGCGCTCGCTCTGCATGAACCCGCGGATCATGCTTTTCGACGAGCCGACCTCCGCCCTCGACCCGGAAATGATCAAGGAAGTGCTCGACACCATGATCGGGTTGGCCGAGGAAGGCATGACGATGCTCTGCGTCACGCACGAGATGGGCTTCGCCCGGCAGGTGGCGAACCGGGTGATCTTCATGGACCAGGGCCAGATCGTCGAGCAGAACGAACCCGAAGAGTTCTTCAACAACCCGCAGAGCGACCGGACCAAGCTGTTCCTCAGCCAGATCCTCGGTCACTGAGGGGGCGGCGGCGCGGGCTGTCCCGCGCCGGTCAGTCCAGGTCTTTCGGGACGACGAAATCCACCAGCGTGCCGGTGTCCGGCAGCACGCCGCGCCAGTCGTCGGTGCGGAAATCCAGAACCAGCGTTGCGGCCGTCGGGTACTGGCCGAATTTCGGATGGTCCGGGGCCGTCGCCGCCAGCCGCCGGGCAACCTCGCCGATGGTGGGGTTATGCCCGATCATCGCCACCGACCGGCCCCGTGCCCGGTGCAGCGCCGCGATCATTTCGCGCGGACCCGCATGGTAGAGTTCCGGCAGAAGATGCAGCTCCGCGGCGTCGCCGGGCAGCCCCCCCGAGATCAGGTCCCAGGTTTCGCGGGCGCGGACGGCATCGCTGCACAGCACCTCGTCCGGCACGTGGCCCTTCTCCGCCAGCCAGCGCGCGATACGCGGGGCATCGTGGCGCCCGCGGTCGTTCAGCGTCCGGGCATGGTCGTCGATGTCGGGGTCGTCCCAGCTTGACTTGGCATGGCGGATCAGGATCAGGCGGCGCATGGCTCAGTCTCCGTGAAAGGCCCGCATATGGAAGGCCGATTGCACGGCAAGCCTGCCATAGCCCTGGCTGACCGGGCAACTCCGGCGAACGGCACAGCCGCGCTCCAGGCAGTCTGCACCGGCAGGCGTCCCGAGAAACCCGTGGCAGGCGGCGAGGTCGTAGCCTTCGCCGGTCAGCGCCCCGGCCGGGCAGGCGGCCAGGCAGGGCCGGTCCGGACAGCCGTCACAGGGACAGGGGCCCGCGGCGGGCAGGTCGAGCCGCCGGGGTAGCGCCAGTGCGCCCCTGTAAGAGACCATGAGCCCGGCGCGGTCATGCACCAGCAGCCCGACGGGCGAGGGCCAGGCGCGCCGGCTGCGTTCGGCCCAACGGATGAAGGGCTGGAACGGCGGCCCGCCGAAGGGGAATAGCGCCACCGCGCCGATCGCGGCGGCGCTCTCCGCGATCACCCGTTCCGACCAGCGGTCCAGCGGGTCGGGGCGATCGTCCGCGAATTCCGGTGCGGCCCGGACCGCGGGCCAGAAGCCCGGCTCGTCGGGGCCGAGCAGCAGGAGCGTACCGGTGCCGGCGGGGGCGCCGTCATCCGGTCGCGGGTGGAAGGCGCCGAAGATGTCCAGATGAACCGAGCGGAGCCCGGCGCGGATCGCGTCGTAGGACGCCGTGCCCGGCATCTCAGCCCTTGCGGATCAGCGTGCCGGCGCCATGGTCCGTGAAAAGCTCCAGCAGGCAGGCATTGGGGGCCCGGCCATCCAGGATCACCACGGCGCGCACCCCGCCCTCGATCGCGGCCAGCGCGGTCTCGGTCTTGGGGATCATGCCGCCGGCGATGACGCCGGCCGCCGTCAACTCGTGCACCTGTTCGGGGGTCAGGTCGGTCAGCACGTCGCCGGTCTCGTCCTTGACGCCGGCCACGTCGGTCAGCAGGAGCAGCCGGTCGGCCTTCAGCGCGCCGGCCACGGCGCCGGCCACCGTGTCGCCGTTGACGTTGTAGGTCTCGCCCCCGCGCCCCATCCCGAGCGGGGCCATCACCGGGATCATGCCTGCTTCGAACAGCTGGGTCAGAACCTCGGGGTTCACCTCCGCCGGGCGTCCGACGAAGCCGAGTTCCGGGTCGTCGGGTTCGCAGACCATGAGCCGCGCATCCTTGCCCGAAAGGCCGACCGCCTTGCCGCCCTGGTTGTTGATGGCCTGCACGATGCGCTTGTTCACCAGGCCCGACAGGACCATCTCGACCACGTCGATCGTGGCGCCGTCCGTGACACGCTTGCCGCGCACGAAAT
The DNA here is from genome assembly GCF_050586465.1 of Rhodovulum sp. YNF3179. Lineage (NCBI taxonomy): Bacteria > Pseudomonadati > Pseudomonadota > Alphaproteobacteria > Rhodobacterales > Paracoccaceae > Rhodovulum > Rhodovulum sp. YNF3179. The sequence continues at coordinate 97,336 of NZ_JBOCEG010000001.1, forward strand.
CGGACTCGATGCTCAGCTTTTCCAGCATCTCGTTGATCATCGGCCCGCCGCCATGGACGATCACCGGGTTCACGCCCACCTGGCGCATCAGGACGATGTCGCGGGCAAAGCTGTCCATCTCCGCGGCGTCGCCCATGGCGTGGCCGCCGAACTTGATGACGACGATCGCGCCGGTGTAGCGCTGAAGATAGGGCAGCGCCTCGCTCAGCGTGCGCGCGGTGGCGATCCAGTCCCGGTTCATGGTGCTCCGCTTTTTCATCGGCCTCGTCCTGCGTCCGGCCCGTGTTACGCGCTGCGGCGCGCCTTGCCAAGAGCGGGCGGCGCGGGCGTTCAGTCGAGACCGGCGATGATCGCGCGCAGCGTTTCGATCCCGGTGCCCTTTTCGGCCGAGGTGACGACGATCTCGGGAAAGGCCGTCGGGTGCGTGGCCAGCGACGCGCGCAGTTTTTCCAGCACCGCGTCGCGATCCTTTGCCTTGACCTTGTCGGCCTTGGTCAGCACCGCCTGGAAGGTGACGGCGGCGCGGTCGAGCAGCGTCATGATCTCCTCGTCCACGGGCTTGGGGCCGTGACGGGCATCGATCAGCACGAAGGCCCGGCGGAGCGAGACCCGCCCGCCGAGATAGGCCTTGAGCAGGCGCTGCCAGCTTTCGACCTTGGGCTTCGGGGCCTGGGCGTAGCCGTAGCCGGGCAGGTCCACCAGGTAATGGCTTTCGCCGAGGGCGAAGTAGTTGATCTCCTGGGTGCGGCCGGGCGTGTTCGAGGCCCGCGCCAGCGCCCGGCGCCCGGTCAGCGCGTTCAGGAGCGTCGACTTGCCGACATTGGAGCGTCCCGCGAAACAGACCTCGGCCCGGTCGGCGGGCGGAAGGCCGTCCATCGCGACGACGCCCTTCACGAAATCGCAGGGGCCTGCGAAGAGCAGCCGGCCGGCCTCGGCGGCCCGGGCGTCGGGGGCGGCGGCCTCGGGGAAGGAGAGCTGCATCAGAGCACCTCGACCCGGTCGCCCAGGGCGACGGGGCCGCTCTCGATCACCTCGGCATAGACGCCGAAATCGCGGTGTCCCCAGCCCTCTTCCAGCACGCCCAGCGTGTCGGCGTCCCGGCGGCCGGTCTCGGGGTTCGCGGTGGTGGCCATGCAGCGGCCGATCCGTTCGCGCACCGCCAGCCGCGCGCCCCCGATGGCGATCTCGCGGTCGATCCAGTCGAACTCTTCCCACGGAGCAAGGCCATCAAGGATCAGGTTGCCACGCCAGCGCAGCACCGAGAGATCGCGGCCGAGCTTCTGCGACACAGCGCGGTGCGAGGAGAGGTTGTTGATCGACACGGACGGGAAATCGGTGTCGGTCATGCCCCGCTCGGGAACCGTGACGATGGCTGTGGGCCGGGCCCGGTCCGCCGGGCAGAGCGGCGCGACCCAGTCCAGGAAGCGCGCGGCGTCCGCCGGGTCGTCGGGGTGGATGGTCACCTCGGGCCGGTCCGGGTGGGTCAGGGTCACAGATCGTGCGGACTCGTCCAGCCGGGCGTCGATCGCCATGAGCGCCGCGACCTTGGCGCCGCGCATGAAATTCGCGCAGGGCATCCAGGCGGGATGATCCGGTATCCGCGCCGAGTCGTGGGCCACGGCCCAGACCCGGTCGCCGGGCAGTGTCCGGCCGGCCTCGAGCGTCACGCGATCCAGCGGCTCCCGCCCATGGGACTTGATCGGGTGCCGCCAGATATGCGCGAGGCGGGCGGTCATTTCTCTTCCGATGAATCCCGCTTGAAGCCGGAGCGGATATTCCCGAGCAGGTCGGGCTTGTAGCCCTGGCTGCGCATGATCAGGTACTGCTGCGTGAAGGTGATCACGTTGTTCGATATCCAGTAGAGCACCAGCCCGCTGGCGAACTGCCCCAGCATGAACATGAAGACCCAGGGCATCCAGGCGAAGATCATCGCCTGGGTCTTGTCCGTCGGGGCCGGGTTCAGCTTTTGCTGGAGCCACATCGACACGCCGAGCAGGATCGGCAGGATGCCGAGCGACAGGATCTCGAGAATGCCGAGGTTCGGCACCGTGTAGGGCAGCAGCCCGAACAGGTTGAAGATCGAGGACGGGTCCGGCGCGCTGAGGTCGCGGATCCAGCCCAGCCAGGGCGCGTGGCGCAGTTCGATCGTGACGAAGATCACCTTGTAGAGCGAGAAGAAGATCGGGATCTGCAGCAGGATCGGCAGGCAGCCGGAGGCCGGGTTGACCTTCTTCTCCTTGTAGAGCTGCATCATCTCCTGCTGGAGCTTCTGGCGATCCTCGCCGGCGCGCTCCTTGATCTTTTCCATCTCGGGCTGGAGTTCCTTCATCTTCGCCATCGAGACATAGGACTTGTAGGCGAGCGGGAAGAGGATCGCCTTGATGATCAGCGTCAGCCCGATGATGGCCCAGCCCATGTTGCCGATCAGGGCATTGAGCCAGTGCAGCACCGCGAAGATCGGTTTCGTCAGGAAGAAGAACCAGCCCCAGTCGATGGAATCGACGAACCGGTCGATGCCGAAGGTTTCCTCGTAGTTGCGGATCTTTTCCCACTCCTTGGCGCCCGCGAAGAGGCGCGAGGAGATCTCCTGGCTTTCGCCGGGCGCCACGGTGACCGTCGGCAGCCGCATTTCCGTCTGGTAGATATCCGCGGCGCCGGTGTATTTCGCCACCGAGCTGAACGACTGGCCCGGCTCGGCGATCAGCGTCGTCATCCAGTACTTGTCGGTGAACCCGACCCAGCCGGTCTGCTCGACCGCCTGCAGGTTGACCCGGCCGGCCTCGCGCTCGTCGAAATCCATGTCCGGCATGTCGTTGTAGTCGATCTCTTCCAGCTCGCCGTCCGAGACCCGGACCACGCCTTCGTGCAGGATGAAGAAGCCGGTGACGTCGGGCTCGCCATGACGTGCCACGACGCCGTAGGGGGCCAGGCGCTGGGCGTCCGCGCCGGTGTTGATGACGCGCTGGGTGACGGAGAACATGTAGTCCTCGTCGACCGAGATCGTGCGTTCGAAGCGCAGGCCGCCGGCGTTCTCCCAGCTCAGCGTGACGGGGCTGTCGGGCGTCAGGCGGGCGCCTTCGGGCACCTGCCACTGGGTGTTGGCACCGGGCACGTCCTCGAGCGCGAGCGCGCCGCCGGGCGCCCAGCCGAAGAGTGCGTAGTAGGAATCCGGCCCGCCCACCGGCGAGAGTAGCGTGACCAGCGGCGATTCCGGGTCCAGATCCTCGTTGTAGGCCTTGAGCGCGAGATCGTCGATCCGCCCGCCGCGCACCGCGATGGAGCCCGTCAGGCTGGGGGTGTCGATCTCGATCCGGGGCGATTTGGACAGCGCGATCTCGCGCGACTCCTCGGCCGTGGTGGCCAGCGTCGGCGGCGTGCCGGTCTGCCCCGCGGTGCCGCCCGTGCTGGGCGTGGCGGCGATCGGGGCGCCGCCGTCGGTCTGCACCTGGCCCGCGGTTTCCTGCGGTGTTTGCTGGACGGGTTCCTCGGGCGGAAACAGGACGAACCAGACCAGGATGACGAGAAAGCTCAGGGCCGTCGCGAGGATGAGGTTCTTGTTCTGATCGTCCATCAGGGGCACACCGCCTGTCCGTCCAAGTTCAGGGCCGTTCAACAGATGTGGACCTGAAAGGTCAAGCGCTTTTCGGGCAAGGGCGCCGGGGGCGCGCCGGGGCCGCGCCGGAGATCAGCCGGCCCGGCGCCCGATGTCGGGGCCGGGCGAGAGTTTCTCGTTGTGCTTGTGGATCCAGGCGATGGTGTCGCCGAAGGGCATCGGCCGCGCCAGCCCGTAGCCCTGGATATAGCGGCAGCCCAGCTGCGCCAGCATGGATTGCTCGGCCAGCGTCTCGACGCCCTCGGCCAGCGCGGAGATGTCGAGGCATTCTGCCATCCGCACGATGGCTGCGATCATCAACTGCTGTTCGCTGTCCTGGTCGACACCCCGGACGAAGGACCGGTCGATCTTGATCCGGTTCACCCCGAAGCGGCGGATATTGGCGATGGCGGCATGGCCGGTGCCGAAATCGTCGAGATCGATCGCGGCGCCCATCGCCGCCAGCCCGTGAATGTTGCGGCTGATGCTGTCATCCTCGGGCTCGGCGACCACGGTCTCGAGGATCTCGATGGTCAGGCGTTCCGGCGCGAGGTCGAAGCGGTCGACCTCCCACTTGATCTTCTCGCAGAGCCGCGGGTTGCGCAGCTCGTCGGTGGCGAAATTGACGCCGACATTGGGCACGTCCAGCCCGGCCTTGTCCCAGGACCGCAGCGCGGACAGCGAGTGGTAGAGCACCACCTCGCCCAGCCGTTCGGTCCGACTGGCGGCCTCGACGATGGACAGGAAACGACCGGGGGCAAGCACGCCTTCCTCGGGGTGTTCCCAGCGCGCCAGGGCCTCGAACCCGGTGATCCGGCCGGTATCGGTGCAGATCTGGGGCTGGAACCAGGGCCGGATCTGCCCGTTCTCGAGCGCCGCGTCCAGCTCGGCGCTGAGCGTGCTGCGCTTGCGCTGCTCGCGCCGCATCCGGGGCGAGAAGCTGCGGATGGTGCCTTCGCCCGCCTGCCGGGCCTCGATCAGCGCGACCTCGGCCGATTGCAGCATTGACAGTGCGGTGTTCTCCGGCGCGCGCCCCATCAGGCAGATCCCGGCCGAACAGGTCAGGTGCAGCCTGTGCCCCCCGGCCTGCAGCGGTTGCGCGACGCCGGCCATGACCCGTTCCGCGACCGCCACCACGCTTTCCAGGTCCGCGCGTCGTACCGGGGCGAGGATCACCGCGAAGGAATCCCCGTCCATCCGCGCGACCAGATCCTTGCCCCGCACGGCCGCCGTCAGGCGCGTGGCCAGCGTCGCGAGCGCGGCGTCGCCGGCCTCGATCCCGAAACGCTCGTTGGCCTTGTGGAAATTGTCGATGTCGAAGAGCAGCACGGCCGTGATCCGGCCCGTGGTGCGTTCGGAGGTGATGTAGCTTTCGAGACGGGCAACGGCTTCCTGCCGGGTGGCGAGGCCGGTCAGGCTGTCGCGTTCCGGGACGTCTTCGGGCTCGGCCGCCGGCGGGGCCGCCACCGGCTGCGCGGGGCGGTTCAGATCCTGCAGCACGAAGAGGATCGGGAACAGGAAGGAGACCACGAAGAGGACCGCGTCGACATGGATCCAGTAGGCGATCAGGGTCAGGACCGGCAGAAAGCTGGCCAGCTGCAGCGTATCGAATTCCCGGCGCAGCCACGCGATCACGCCGGATCGCCCTGCGTCCTTCCCGTCCTGCATCGCCTGGCTCCTCCGCCTGTCGCGGGTCTTCGGTCCGCAGGCGCAGGCTAGGGGCGCGGCCTCTGATACTGGTTAAGACCGCGACGGAAAATCCGCTCGATTTTCAGAAAACTCACTCGACCGGCCGGGTGAGCCCGGCGAAGTCGAAAAGCGCTGAATCCAGCAGGTGCGAGGGCCGGGCGTTCATCAGCGCGCGGAACATGACCTGGCGGCGGCCCGGGCTGTTGGCTTCCCATTGATCGAGGATCTTCTTGACCTGCTGGCGCTGAAGGCCGTCCTGGCTGCCGCAGAGATCGCAGGGAATGATCGGGTAGTTCATCGCCTGCGCGAAGCGCGCGCAATCCTCCTCGGCCACGAAGGCGAGCGGGCGATAGACGAAGAGGTCGCCCTCTTCGTTGACGAGCTTCGGCGGCATGGTCGCCAGGCGCCCGCCGTGAAAGAGGTTCATGAAGAACGTCTCGAGGATGTCGTCGCGGTGATGGCCCAGCACCACCGCCGCGCAGCCTTCCTCTCGGGCGATCCGATACAGATGCCCGCGCCGCAGACGCGAGCAGAGCGCGCAGTAGGTGCGCCCCGCCGGGACCTTGTCGGTAACGATGGAATAGGTGTCCTGGTACTCTATCCGGTGCGGCACGCCCATCCGCTCGAGGAAGGCCGGCAGAACGGTCGCCGGGAAGCCCGGCTGGCCCTGGTCGAGGTTGCAGGCGAGGATCTCGACCGGCAGCAGGCCGCGCCACTGCAACTCGTGGAGAACCGCGAGCAGGGTATAGCTGTCCTTGCCACCCGAGAGGCAGACGAGCCAGCGCGCGCCGCGTTCGACCATGCCGAACTGCTCGATGGCCTCGCGGGCCTGGCGCACGACCCGCTTGCGAAGCTTCTTGAACTCCGTGGTCGCGGGCGCGCCGGCGAAAAGCGGATGGATGTCGTCGGTCTCGTCGAGCATGGCCGTGCCTTTACTGCACCGCCGGGTCCCGGGCAAGGGTGCGGCCGGTCACCGGGGCGCGGCGCCTGTCCCGGCCCGGGTTTCGGCCTCGGTTTCCGGCAGGCCCTCGCGCGAGAGCAGGATCGCGATCGGGCGCAGCCCCGGCACGTGGCTGCAGACGATCAGCAGCGCCACCATGATCGGCACCGACAGGAACATGCCCGGAATGCCCCAGACCGCGCCCCAGAACGCCAGCGAGATGATGATCCCGAAGGTCGAGACACGCAGCGCCCGGCCCATCAGGATCGGGTCGATCACGTTGCCGTTCAGGAACTGGATCACGCCCACCACGGCGAAGATCGCGATGGTCGCCGTCGGATCGGCCAGCTGGACATAGGTGACCAGCGCGACCAGCACCGTGGCCACGATCGAGCCGATATTCGGGATGTAGTTCAGGATGAACGTGATGACCCCGAGGGCGCCGGCAAGGTCGAGGGCAAAGAGCTTGGCCACGAAATAGACCATGACGCCGGTCACCGCGCTGACGAAGGTCTTGACCAGCAGGTAGTAGTTCACCCGGTGGATGATCGAGCCCATGATCCGCCCGACCCGTTCGGCCTGGGCCTCGTCGCCGAAGAAATTGGTGAGCTTCGTCGAGAACCAGATCCGTTCGCCGAAGAGAAACCCGACGAAGAGGATCACCAGCACCGTGCCCTGCATCAGGTTGCCGGCCTGTCCCGCGATGGAGCGGAGATAGCCCGAGACGTCCACCGTGCGCACCGCGTCGAAGACGGCGGTCTGGATGTCCGGGCCCAGGAAGGAGAAGAGCGCCGCGATGGCCGACGGCGCGCTCTCGGCATAGGTCAGGGTCGTCGTCAGGACCGTGTTGACCTGCGACAGGATGATCGAGGTCAGCGTCAGCAGGATCGCCGAGATCAGCGCCACCGCCGCGATGCTTGCCAGCCAGTTCGGGATCCCGACCGGCCCCAGACGGAACCGCGCGATGAAGTTGATGGCGTCGCTCGTCAGGCTGAAGACAACGATGGCCGTGGCCAGGGAGATCAGCAGGAACTGTGCCTGCACAAGCAGGAAAAGCACGACCGCGAAGGCGATGATGACCAGCGCGCCGGTCTGCAGGGCGCCGCGGTCCGTCAGGGCCTTGCGGGCCGGTTCGGTGTCCCGCCTTTCGGATCTCGTCGGTGGCGCGTTCATCTCGGGGCGCTCGTTCCTGTTCTGACAGCCATGCCCTACTTTGGTGAATTGTGCGCCGGGACTCAATGTCTCGGGGGCAGGGACGCTTTGCGGCGCTTGCGGCCCGGCACCGGATCGTAGCCCGACCCGCCCAGCGGATGGCAGCGCGCGATGCGCCGCGCGGCCAGCCAGCCGCCCCGGACGGCACCATGTTTCTCGAGCGCTTCCAGCGCATAGGCCGAGCAGGTGGGCTGGTAGCGGCAGCCATGCCCCACCCAGGGGCTCAGCACGAGCCGGTAGGCGCGCACGGGCAGGGACAGGACCCAGGCGAGCGGGCTCATGACCGGCCCCCGTGGATGCGGCCGAGCGCCTTGACGAGATCCGCCCGGAGCGCCGCGAAAGGGCGCGCGACGGTCGCGCCGGGCCGGCCGACCAGGACGTAATCCCAGCCGGGCTGCCCGGCCTCGGGCAGCACGTCGCGGGCCAGGGCGCGCAGGCGGCGCTTGGCGCGGTTGCGGGTGACGGCATTGCCGACTTTCCGGGAACAGGTGAAGCCCACGCGGATCGTGTCGCCGGGCGCCTCGTCGGGCGCGCGGCATCGCGCCTGCAACAGGAACCCCGGCATGGGCTGCCGTCGGGCCCGGGCCGTGCGCAGGAAATCGGCGCGCTTCTTCAGAATGTCCAGACGAACGGAAACCGCCGGGTCCGCTTGCGCGGCCCGGCCTGTCTGGCCTGCCACGTGCGTCCCCGGCGGTGTCATCCGATAATCTCGGTCGGGCGCGTGCCTCAGGCGGACAGCTTCTTGCGGCCGCGGGCGCGACGCCGGTTCAGGACCTGGCGGCCGGCCTTCGTGGCCATGCGCGCGCGGAAACCGTGGCGGCGCTTGCGCACGAGGTTGCTCGGCTGAAAGGTGCGTTTCATGTCTCTTCTCCTGCGCGGTGCGGCCCGCCCTCCGGCGGATTCGCGGGCCGATGCTGTTCGGAAGCCGCTGTTTAGGGGGTGATCGGGGCGAAGTCAATTCGCCGGCTGTCCGAAAACTGCAACATTCGGCCGCGTCCTGCCGGAAATCGGGACCCGTGCTGACACAAACCGGCGCGAAGCCGTCATAAACGGGCGAAATCCATCACCCGTCATCAAGCGCGCGTGAACCCCCTATGCCGGGCGCGGCCCCGCGGTCCAGATAAGGGGAACGAAACGGGCTGAAACCGCGGGGCGGCAAGACATGGACAGAAGCATGGACCGGAACAAGAGCCAATGGATGCGACACCTGCCTTTGGGCGTGATCCTCGCGGTGGCGGTGACCGGCTACCTGGCGCTGGGCGACGTGCTCACCTTCGAGGCGCTGGCCGAGAACCGCGAGAGGCTGCTGGCCTTCCGCGATGCGTATTATGTCTCTACCGCGCTTGCCTTCATGGCCGCCTATGTCGTGATCGTGGCCTTCTCGCTGCCCGGCGCGACGGTGGCGACGCTGACGGGCGGCTTTCTGTTCGGGCTCTTTCCCGGGGTGCTCTTCAACGTGGTGGCCGCCACGGTCGGGGCGACCGCGATCTTCCTTGCCGCGCGCTGGGGGCTGGGCGACGCGCTGTCGCGCCGGATCGACGCCTCGGAGGGCCGGGTGAAGCGGATGCGCGCAGGTCTCCGGGACAACGAGCTGAGCTTTCTCTTCCTGATGCGGTTGGTTCCGGCGGTGCCGTTCTTCGTGGCCAACCTCGTGCCCGCGCTGGTCGGCGTCGGTACCGGGCGCTTCGTGTTCACGACCTTCTTCGGCATCATTCCCGGGGGGCTGGTCTATACCTGGGTCGGGGCCGGGCTCGGCCGGGTCTTCGCCCGGGGCGAGACGCCGAACCTCGGCATCATCTTCGAGCCGCACATCCTCGGCCCGATCCTCGGGCTCTGCGCCCTGGCGGCGCTGCCGATGGTGCTGCGGGCGCTGCGTGGCCGGAAAGGAGACTGACATGCCGGAACGGATCGAGACGGATCTCTGCGTGATCGGCGCCGGGTCGGGCGGGCTTTCGGTCGCGGCGGGCGCGGTGCAGATGGGCGCGCGGGTCGTGCTGGTCGAGGGCGGCAAGATGGGCGGCGACTGCCTGAATTACGGCTGCGTGCCGTCGAAATCGCTGATCGCCGCGTCCCGGCACGCCCATGCCATGACGACGGGCGCCCCCTTCGGCGTGGCCCCGGTGGTGCCGGAGGTGGACTACGCCGCCGCCAAGGATCACGTGGCCGACGTCATCGCCGGCATCGCGCCGCATGACAGCCAGGAGCGCTTCGAGGGCCTCGGCGTGCGGGTGATCCGTGCCTGGGGCCGGTTCACCTCGGACCGTGAACTCGAGGCCGGGGACGCGCTGATCCGCGCCCGCCGCTTCGTCATCGCGACCGGCTCGGCGCCGCTCGTGCCGCCGATCCCGGGCGTGGAGACCGTACCGGTCGAAACCAACGAAACCATTTTCGAGCTGCGCGAAAGACCCGAACACCTGCTCGTCATCGGCGGTGGGCCGATCGGGATGGAGCTTGCGCAGGCCCATCTGCGGCTTGGATCGCGGGTGACGGTGCTGGAAGGCGACCGTGCGCTCGGCCGTGACGATCCGGACCTGTCCGCCATCGTGCTGGACCGGCTCAGGGCCGAGGGTGTCGAGATCCACGAGGGGGCCACCGCCGCCGAAATCCGCGGTGCGGCCGGCGCGATCGAGGTCGTCACCAGGGAGGGGGACGTCCATGCCGGCACCCACCTGCTGATGGCCGTGGGGCGCAAGCCCAATATCGGCGCCCTGAACCTCGACGCCGCCGGGATCGCCCATGACCGGCGCGGCGTCACCGTCGATGACGGGCTGCGCAGCAGCAACCGCCGTGTCTACGCGATCGGCGACGTGGCGGGCGGGCTGCAATTCACCCATGTCGCGGGCTACCACGCCGGGATCGTGGTGCGCTCTGCGCTGTTCGGGCTGCCGTCCAGGGCCGCCACGGCGCATCTGCCGTGGGTGACCTATACCGACCCCGAACTGGCCCAGGTCGGCCTGACCGAGGCCGAGGCGCGCGCGCGGCACGGCGCCGCGCTCGAGGTCGTCGGCGCCGACTACGCCGAGAACGACCGGGCCCGGGCCGAGCGGCTCACCCGGGGCCGGGTCAAGGTCATGGTGGTCAAGGGCCGGCCGGTCGGGGCCAGCATCGCCGGCGCGCAGGCGGGCGAGCTGATCCAGATCTGGGCGCTCGCCATTGCCAACGGTCTCAAGATGAAGGCCGTGGCCGACATGGTGGCGCCCTATCCGACGCTGGGCGAGGTGAACAAGCGCGCGGCGAGCGCCTATTTCTCGCCGAAGCTATTTGATAATGCATGGGTGAAGCGGATCGTCAGGCTGGTGCAGAGATTCTGAGCCGGCCACCATTCGCGACGTCGGGAGATTGACCAGGCAGATGTTTCTCAACTCGCTTTCCGGGCGGTTCCTGCTCTTGACGATCGTCTTCGTCATGCTGGCCGAGGTGTTCATTTTCGTCCCGTCTGTCGCGCGCTTCCGCGAGGACTACCTGCTGGCCCGGCTGGAACGCGCGCAGATCGCCTCGCTGGCGCTACTGGCCAGCGAGGACGACATGATCGAGCCGGACCTGGCCGAGGAGTTGCTGCGCAATGCCGGCGTCTACAACGTCGTGCTGCGGCGCAACGAGGTGCGCGAGCTGATCCTGTCCTCCGACATGCCGCGCCCCGTGGACAGCACCTTCGACCTGCGCGCGGCCTCCCCCTGGGCGCTGATCGGCGACGCGCTGTCGCGGCTCTGGGACACGGAGCCTCAGGTGATCCGCGTGATCGGCGAGCCGCTCCGCGATGCGGGGCTGCTGATCGAGGTGACGATGCCGACCCAGCCGCTGCGCGCGGCGATGATCGATTATGGCCTCCGCATCCTCGCGCTCTCGGCCGCGATTTCCATATTCACCGCGTTCCTGCTGTTCCTGGCGGTGCGCCGGTTCCTCGTCACGCCGATCTCCCGCGTGATCACCCATGTAAAGGCCTACGAGGCCGCACCCGACGACGCGCGCCAGATCATCACGCCCACCGCCTCGATCCGCGAACTGCGCGAGGCCGAGGAAGCGCTCCGCTCGATGCAGACGCAGCTGAGCCAGTCGCTGCGGCAGAAGGATCGGCTGGCGGCGCTGGGCGGCGCGGTGGCGCGGGTGAGCCACGACCTGCGCAACATGCTCAGCACGGCGCAGCTTCTGGCCGACCGCATGGAACAGAGCGCGGACCCGACCGTGCAACGCACCGCGCCCAAGCTCGTCGGGTCGATCTCGCGGGCGGTGAACCTCTGCGAGAGCACGCTGGCCTTCGGCCGGGCCGAGGAGCCGGCCCCGCACCTCGGCGAGGTCGCGCTGGGGCCGCTGGTGACCGACGCGATCGAGAACGAGAAGCTGGCAGCAGAGGGCGGGCGCGTCCGCTTCGAGACGGATCTGCCGGCCGGCGCGGTGATCCGCGGCGACGCGGAGCAGCTGCACCGTGTGCTGTCGAACCTGGTGCGGAACGCGCGCGAGGCGATCGAGGGCGCCGGCAAGTCCGGCACCGTCCGGGTAAGCGCCGAGGCCGAAAGCGGCGGCTGGACCATCCGCGTCGCCGATACCGGGCCGGGCCTGCCGGCAAAGGCGCTCGACCATATTTTCGAGCCGTTCCACGCGACGACGCGGCGCGGCGGATCGGGGCTGGGCCTGGCCATCGCGGCCGAACTGGTCCGGGGACATGGCGGCACGCTCGAGCTGGTGCGGACCGACGAGACCGGTACCGAGTTCGCGATCCGCCTGCCGGCGGCGACGCTTGGGGAGTTCCGCAAAAATCCATGAAATCCGCTTGCATCCGCCCGGCGCCGGCGCTACATGCAGCCCTCACGCACCGGTAGCTCAGCTGGATAGAGCACGTGACTACGAATCACGGGGTCGGGGGTTCGAATCCTCCCCGGTGCGCCACCTCACCGATCCTATGGCGACGTAACGTGAGCCCGCAAACGGTGCGGGCTCGGTCGTTCCAGGTCCCGCCGGGTCCGGTTCTCGCCCCCCCCTGGGCCGGACCGCGGACGGCGATGCTGACAGCTGCCAAGGCCGCGGCGATTGCCGCCGCTGCCCGAAAGCAGGCCTTGTATGCTGCCCCTGCTGCAAGCCCCGTGGCCGCGGCGGCGGCCGAGACGCCGAGGAAATTTCGGCGCGACAGGCCGGGGCGCATCGCGGCCGTGGTCGAGCGGCGTTGCGTCGCCGCAGAAAGGCTGCGTTGCGGCGCCTGGAAGTTCATCTTGGCTTGGCAGAAAAGGCACATCGTTCGGTTCCTCTGGGGCGGGCGCGCGTGTCCGGCGGCGCGGGCTGGTTGAGAAGCCCGGCGCCACGTCGATGTGGCGCCGGGCGGTGTCGCGGGAACGCGGCCCGTTCAGGTCAGGGCCACGGCCCTGGTGGTCTGCAGCAGATGCCCGGCCTTCGCGGCGTCCTCTGCATGCCCGGGCGCCTGCATGAAGCTGTTGAAGACCTTGAGACTTTCAGCCTCGAAGAGGCAGTAGACGGCTGCGGTGTTGTCCTGTTCGTGACCGCAGTAGATCTCGGTGATACCGGCGGCCTCGCGGGCCGGGGCTTTCGCGCCGTAGGCCTGGTGCCAGTCGGCGAAGGGCGTGCTGATCTCAAAAGTGACGAGGATTTTCATCTGGGGTGTCCTTGGGGCGTGGGATCAAGTGCGGCCCCGCCATGTCCGGCGGGGCCGGGGGATCAGGCCATGCCGAAGAACGGCTTGGCGCGCTCGGGCATGGCGCCCATGTCGACGATACAGCCGTAATCGGCGCCGGCCTCGGCGACGACGGCGCCCATTTCCATGGGGTCGGTCAGGCCGCGCGCGCGGATGCGCTTGACCACGTCGTCGAAGAAGAACTCGAAGCGGCTGTCCTGCGAGACGATGGTCAGCGCGCGGGCGGGTTGGTCGCTTTCGTTCCAGGTGGCGTGCAGGATGCCGCGCGGCAGGATCACGGTGCTACCGGCCGGCGCGGTCTCGACCCGGTCGCCGAGCATGAAGGTCACTTCGCCCTCGAGGATGTAGTAGACCTCGTCCTCGTGGGCATGGGTGTGCGGGGGCGCACCCGGTGCGCTGGGCGCGAAGTCGACGTCGAAGAGCGAGAAATTCGCGGCCAGGTCGGCCCCGTGGACCAGCTGTGACAGGCCATGTAGCGGGAACGGGATGATCCGCTTGTCATCCTGGGTGACGATCTTCGGGGTTGGGGTCGGGGTCTGCGTGTCGGTCATCTGAGGCTCCGTTATGCGCGGATGGGAAGGGATCGGGCAGGGTCGTGCGAGAGGCTGTCGCGCGCGGCGGTCAGCTGCTCGATCGCCGTGGCGGTGTGCGTTGTCTCTCGCCACGGAAATATCCGGGCCCGCGTCCCGGCAGCAGCCGCCATGCCGCAGAATGCATCTGCGAAAACGCAGACCATGCCACCGCCCTACACACCGAAGGGTGGGTCCAACGATCATTGAGGTTGGGAATTCGGCCGGGGCGTGCGCCGCCATCTGCGGGTATGCAGAATGCTTCGGCGAAAACGCCGAGGTTTTTCAGAGATCCTTGCGGGGAAACTCGTCCGCGATCTGCTTCATGCAGGCCCGCACCAGCTGGCGCGCATAAGCCTCGCGCGAGGCTACGAGCCAGCAATTGTGCCCGAACTCCGGGTGGCGGAAGCAGGGCACGAGGTCCGGGGTCGCGTCGCCGACGGAGCAGGGCAACAAGCCGACCGCCTGCCCCCCCTTCAGCGAGGCCACCATTCCGGGTACCGAACTCACCCGCAGGACGACCTGTGCGGGATCGAGCGCATCGCTCAGCCGTCTGATCGGGGCGATGGTGCGGGACATGCGGGCGGAATAGTGGATCACCCGGTGATCGGGCAGGTCGCGCAGATCCCGCGGCGCGCCCTTGGCCTGCTCGTAGGCCCGGCTGCAATAGAGCCCCCAGGGGACGGTGGCCACGCGACGCGCGATCAGGCTTTCGTCGTCGATCTCGTCGGTCATCCGAAGCGCGATATCCGCATCGCCGGCATTGAGATCGAGCTGCGTCTCACTCGTGTCGAGCTCCATGACGACGTCGGGGTGGGATGCCCGGAACCGCTCGAGGATCGGGGCGACCCAGTGATGGATTGCCTCGGCGGGCCCGGTGACGCGGATGTTCTCGGCCGAGGCGTCCGCCAGCCGCCGGGCGCGCGCCTCGACGTTCTCGAAGACCGCGCGCGCCGGTTTGCAGGCCTCGAGAAACGCCTCGCCGGTACGGGTCAGACGATAGCCCGACATCTCGCGCTGGAACAGCACAAGGCCGGTCTGGGCCTCGAGCGCGTCGAGCCTGCGGCTCACGGTCGTCTGGTTCACGCCGAGCCGCTTGGCGGCCCGCAGCGTGGAGCCTGCCTCAGCGACCGCGAGAAAGATCTTGATGTCATCCCACCGCATCGGCCGCCCTGCGTTTCCCTGCATATCTCGTCGCCGCTCGTGGCGCAGTGCCATGATCGTCGAGGGTAGCGGGGTGGGGCCATGCCGCAAGGCTGGATATTGACGCAGGATTGCCGAAAGGGGCTGCGCAGACGGCGAACGGGCGCTTTCCACCCGTCCTCGCCACAGAACGGCGCCTCGCGCCCGAACATACGGGAGAAAGCGGCCCGGTCCTCTGCCTTGAGCCCCGGTGCAATGGCCGGTGGTTTGCGCACAAGGCAAGAAAATCAGGAGACCGACGCGACTTTCTTGAGATTGGCCATCAGGTGATTGAATTTCTCGCCCTGGACGGCGACATGTGCCCGTGTCGCGTCGGCGGCGCCGTCGGCGTCACCGCGCTCGAGGGCTTCGACGATCTGCTCGTGTTCGGCCATTGATTGCCGCAGCCTGCCTCTCAGCCGAAGCTGGAGGCGACGAAACGGCATCAACCTGCGGTGCAGTCGATGGCTTTCATTGGCGAGAAAGGCGTTGCCGGACTGGCGATAGATTATGTCGTGGAAGCGCTCATTCTCTCGATAGTATTCGTCGGAGTCCCGGTCTTCGACGGCGCGCTGGCAGCGCGCGTTCGTGGCACGGAGGTCTTCCAGCGCCTCATCAGAGATACGCATGGCCGCGAAGCGGGCGCAGGCGGCTTCCAGTTCGGCCATGACCTCGAACATCTCGACCAACTCGACAGGGCCCGGGTGGCGCACGAAAACGCCGCGGCGTGGCAGCTGCTCCACCAGTCCGGAGAGTGCGAGACGCTGAAATGCTTCGCGAAGGGGCGTACGCGAGACCGCGAAGCGCTCCGCCAGCTGCACTTCGTCCAAGCGCTCGCCGTCGGCGAAAGACCCGTTCAGGATCAGGCTTTCAAGCTCATCGGCAATGATATCGGAGCGCTTCCGTTCCATGGGGTTCAATCTATCCACCCGGCACTTCGCCCACAAGACTATAATTCTTGTATACAAAACTATTGACCTTGCCGACATTGATTGCAAATCTCTGCAGATGGCCGGGCTCGGATTCGGCTCAAAGGGAGGAAGAAATCATGAAATTCACAACAGCCTTGGCTGCGGCGGCAGCGCTCTTCGCCGGCAGCTTCGCCGCGGGGGCAGAAACGCTTCGCCTGTCGCACCAGTGGTCCGAAGGTGATGTTCGCCACAAGGTGGCACAAATCGTGGCCGACGAGGTCGCGGCCGCCGGCGTCGATCTGGACATCCAGATCTTCCCGTCGCAGTCGCTCTTCAAGGCGCGCGAACAATACAAGCCGCTCGCGCGCGGACAGGTGGACATGATCGTCTTCCCGCTGTCCTATGCGGGCGGTCTGCGCAACGCGTATAACCTGACCCTGATGCCGGGGCTGGTGAAGAACCACGACCACGCCGCGCGGCTCAATGACTCGCCCTTCATGGACGAGATCTCGTCCATCATGGCCGAGGACGACATCATGGTTCTGGTGCACGGCTACCTGGCCGGCGGTTTCGCGGGCAAGGAGGAATGCATCACCGCCCCCGAGAATGTCGAGGGCAAGCAGATGCGTGCAGCGGGCAAGGCTTTCGAACAGATGCTGGCTGGTGCCGGGGCTTCGATCGCCTCGATGTCCTCGGCCGAGATCTACAATGCCATGCAGACCGGCGTTCTCGACGCGGCGAACACCTCGTCCTCTTCCTTCGTCTCGTACCGGATCTACGAGCAGGTGGCTTGCTTCACCCCGGCCGGGGAATATGCCCTCTGGTTCATGTATCAGCCGCTGCTGATGAACAAGTCGGTCTTCGAAGGCCTCTCGGCCGAGCAGCAAGAGGCCCTTCTGGCCGCCGCCGAAAAGGCCGAGGCCTATTACCTCGAAGAGGCCAAGAAGCAGGACTCCCATGCCCGTGACGTCTTCGCCAAGAACGGTGTCGAGATCGCGGACATGTCCGAAGAGGCGTTCAAGGCCTGGCAGGCGATCGCCCAGGACACGGCCTACAAGGCCTTCCTCGAGGGCTCGCCCGACGGGCAGCGTCTTCTCGATCTCGCGCTCAGCGTCGAGTGAGGTAGCGGCGCCGGCACCCGGGCCGTTCGGTCCGGGTGCCGGCCGGCAATCAACAGCCGTCCAACCAGGGAAGCACCGCCATGTCCGGATCCGTCCACCCGGTCGCCGCCGCTCGCACCGACGGGCCGCTGCCCCTGCGTGTGATCGCACGTCTCAGCCAGGCGTGCGGGGTTGTCGCCGCCTTGATGATCGTCGCGGCGGTCGTCATTACCTGCCAGATGATCTTCATCCGCTTCGTTTTGAACGGGTCGACGATCTGGCATACCGAGGGCGTCACCTACATGATGATCGCCGCGACCATGCTCGGTCTGCCCTATGTGCAATACCTGCGCGGGCACGTGAACGTGGATCTTCTGCCGCTCATGCTGCCCTTGAAGTGGAGAAAGGCGCTGGCCGCGCTGGTACTCGTCGGCACGCTGGCCGTCGTCGGCGTGATGCTTTGGCACGGTTACCATTTCTGGCACGAGGCCTGGGACTGGGGCGAGACCTCGAACACGCCCTGGAACCCCAAGCTCTGGGTGCCTTATCTCGCGCTGCCGCTTGGCTTCGGTCTCTACGCGCTGCAACTCGCCGCCGATTTCTACGCGATGATACGGGGCTTGGAGCCCCCTTTCGGCCTCCAGCCCGACGCAGCGCTTACCGACACCGACCCCACGCTCGTTGAAAGGGCCGACTGATGGATCCGCTAACGCTTGGCGCCCTGGTCGCGCTCGTCACCGTCGCCGTCCTGTTTTCCGGCATTTCCGTCGCCGCCGGCCTGCTGGTCGTGGCGGGGGGCTTCCTGATGGTGTTCGACGGGTTGCGGTCGCTGTCGCTGATGCCGGAGATCTTCTTCGGCAAGCTCGACAACTTCGCGCTGCTCTCGATCCCGATGTTCATCATCATGGGCGCGGCGATCGCCTCGACCCGCGCCGGCGGCGATCTCTACGAGGCGCTGGAGCGCTGGCTGACCCGGGTGCCGGGCGGTCTGGTCGTGTCCAATCTCGGGGCCTGCGCGCTTTTCGCCGCGATGTCCGGCTCCAGCCCCGCGACCTGCGCGGCCATCGGCAAGATGGGGATCCCGGAGATGCGCAAGCGCGGCTATCCCGACGGGGTCGCGGCCGGGTCTATCGCGGCGGGCGGCACGCTCGGTATCCTCATCCCCCCCTCTGTCACGATGATCGTCTACGGCATTGCCACCGAGACCTCGATCGGGCGACTCTTCCTGGCGGGCGTCGTCCCGGGGCTGCTGCTGGTCGGGCTCTTCATGGCCTGGTCGCTCTATTCCACCTGGCGTTCGGGCGATGCCTCGGTGCTGAGTGCCGGCAATTACACCTGGCGCCAGCGCTTCGAGATCCTGCCGCGCGTGTTGCCCTTCATCGCCATCATCCTCGGGGTGCTTTACGCGATGTATGGCGGCATCGCCACGCCGTCGGAGACGGCGGCGGTCGGCGCACTGCTCTGCCTCGTGATCGCGATGGTCATCTATCGCCTGTGGAACCCTCGCGATCTGTGGCGAGTGCTCCAGGACAGCACGAAGGAATCGGTGATGATCCTCTTCATCATCGGCGCCGCGGGCGTGTTCAGCTACATGCTGTCCTCGCTCTTCATCACGCAGTCCATCGCGGAATGGATCGGCACGCTCGACGTTAACCGTTGGGTTCTCATGGGGGCGATCAACATATTCCTGCTGATCGCGGGGTTCTTTCTGCCGCCGGTCGCCGTGATCCTCATGGCCGCGCCGATCCTGCTGCCGATCATCACCACCGCGGGGTTCGACCCGATCTGGTTCGCGGTCGTGCTGACCATCAACATGGAGATCGGCCTGATTTCGCCGCCGGTCGGGCTCAATCTCTATGTCATCAACGGCATCGCGCCGGACATCAAGCTCAAGACCATCCTCATGGGGTCGCTGCCCTTCGTGGCCTGCATGGTGATCGCCATCGTGCTGCTCTGCCTCTTCCCGGGGCTGGCGCTCTGGCTTCCCGACCTGGTAATGGGGCCGGAACTATGACCGTGTTCGCAGATCTCCTGTCCACGCTGTTCGAGCGCCGCTACCGCACCCCTTGGGCGGGCAAGCCCGACGACCGCCCGATCGCGGACATGATCGCCGATCTCATGGGCGCCGCCGGCGAGGTATCGGGCATCGCGGTCGCCAAGCAGATCCTCGACCGCTACGCGGCCATGGACGAGGACGAGAAGCGGGCATTCTTCCGCCATCTCGCCGAAGAGATGAACGTCTCGGCCGCGGCGGTCCGCGATGCGCTCGACGCCTATGAACAGGGCCAGACGAAGGCGAGCTACCGGGCCTTTATCGCCGCGGCCGAACCGCCCCGCCAGGAATTGATCCGGCGGCTGAACCAGGTTCCGGGGGCCACCCATTCGCTGGTTCAGATGCGGGCCGACCTGTTGCGTCTCGGGCGGGAAGATGACGCCCTGCAAGCGCTCGATCTCGATTTTCGCCATCTCTTTGCCAGCTGGTTCAACCGCGGTTTCCTGGTGCTGCGGCCGATCAACTGGGAGAGTCCGGCGCATATTCTCGAGAAGATCATCGCCTACGAGGCGGTCCATGCCATCGACAGCTGGGACGATCTGCGCCGCCGTTTGCAGCCCGCGGACCGCCGCTGCTTCGCGTTTTTCCATCCGGCCATGCCGGACGAGCCGCTGATCTTCGTCGAGGTCGCGCTGACCCGGGGCGTGGCCGGCTCGATCCAGAAGCTGCTGGCCGAGGATCGCGAGGTTCTGGACGGTGCCGCGGCCAACACCGCGGTTTTCTATTCCATTTCCAACTGCCAGGCCGGCCTCGCCGGGATCTCTTTCGGCAATCTGCTGATCAAACAGGTGGCGGCCGACCTCGCGGTCGAAATGCCGAACCTGGCGACCTTCGTCACCCTCTCGCCGATCCCGGGACTGGCGCGCTGGCTGGAGGAGGAGGGGCTCGCCGCCGATCCGTCGGCGCCAGACACCCTTCGGCAGCTGACCGCCCGCTATCTCCTCAAGGCGAAACGATCCGACGGCATGCCGCGCGACCCGGTCGCGCGGTTCCACCTGGGCAACGGCGCCACCATTCATCAGGTCCACGCCGGGGCCGACACCTCGGCCAAGGGGCGCGCGCAGTCGGCCGGGGCGATGGTGAACTATCTCTACGATCTCGCGAAGGTTCCCCAGAACCACGAACGCTTCGCCACCACGGGCGAGATCGCCGCTTCGGGAGAGATCAGGCAACTCGCCGCGGCCGGGGAAAAAACGCATGCATAGGACCAGTACAGATGGCTAATCCGCTCTATGATCGCCTCTTTGGCATTCACGCCGGCAAGGAGACCCCGTTCCTGCACCTGCCGGATGGCGAGACCCTGAGCCATGACGCCTTCCTCCGGATGGCGGCGCGGTTCGCGCATGGGCTGGCCGCGCTCGGCCTGGGGCCGGGCGACCGGGTCGCGGTGCAGGTCGAGAAATCTCCGGAGGCCCTGGCGCTCTATGCCGCCTCTGCGCAGGCGGGGGTCATCTTCCTTCCGCTCAACACGGCCTACACCGTCGAGGAACTGACCTATTTCATCGAGAACAGCGGCGCGGGGGCCGTCGTCTGCGACCCGCGGCGGGAACCGGACCTGGCCCCGGTCGCCGCCGGTTTCGGCGCGCGGATCGAAACGCTGGGCGCCGGGGGCGACGGCTCCTTCGCCGCCATGGCCGCCGAGATGCCGGACGCGTTCGACACGGTTGCCCGAAACGCGGACGACCTGGCCGCGTTTCTCTACACCTCGGGGACGACGGGGCGATCCAAGGGGGCGATGCTGACCCAGGAAAACCTGCTCTCGAATACCGCGACACTGGTCGATTACTGGCGCTTCACCGCGTCGGACGTGCTTCTCCATGCATTGCCGATCTTCCACACGCACGGGCTCTTCGTGGCCACCAACGTGACGCTGATGGCCGGCGGCGCGATGATCTTCCTGCCGAAATTCGATCTCGAGACGGTGCTGGCGCAACTGCCCCGCGCGACCAGCATGATGGGGGTGCCGACCTTCTACACGAGGCTTCTGTCGGATCCCCGCTTCGGCCGGGACCTCGTGGCGCATATGCGGGTGTTCATTTCGGGGTCGGCGCCGCTTCTCGAGGAGACGCACCGGCAGTTCGAGTCTCGCACAGGGCACCGCATCCTCGAACGCTACGGCATGACCGAGACGAACATGAACACCTCGAACCCCTATGACGGAGAGCGCCGCGCGGGCACGGTGGGCTTTCCCCTGCCCGGCGTGGAGCTCAAGGTGACCGATCCGGATACCGGCGCCGAGTTGCCGCGCGGCGAGGTCGGCCAGATCGAGGTTCGCGGCCCCAATGTCTTCAGGGGCTACTGGCGCATGCCCGAGAAGACAGCCGAGGAGCTGCGGCCGGACGGGTTCTTCATCACGGGCGATCTCGGGCGGATCGACGACGATGGCTATGTCCACATCGTGGGGCGCAACAAGGACCTGATCATCTCCGGCGGCTACAACATCTACCCCAAGGAAATCGAACTGGTGCTGGACGCGCAGCCCGGCGTGGTCGAGTCCGCGGTGATCGGCGTGCCGCACCCCGATTTCGGCGAGACCGTTCTGGGGGTTCTCGTGCCGGCGTCCGGCACGGCGCCGGATCTCGCGGCGATCGAGGCCGCGGTGCGGGATGCCCTGGCCCGTTTCAAGCATCCGCGCGATCTGATCCTGGTGGACGAATTGCCGCGCAACACGATGGGCAAAGTGCAGAAGAACGTCCTGCGAGAGCGCTACAGGGACCGGTTCGTACCGGCCTGATCGGGACCCGCCGCGGGCGCCCAGGGCATCTTGCCGCCATCGCCGGTGAACCTGTCTGGCTCCTCTGGCGGGTCGAGAGATCGGTCCCCGATCGCAGCCAGTCATCGACAATTCCGGCACGTATCTGAATTTTATAGAAATT
This sequence comes from Rhodovulum sp. YNF3179, assembly GCF_050586465.1. Taxonomy (NCBI): domain Bacteria; kingdom Pseudomonadati; phylum Pseudomonadota; class Alphaproteobacteria; order Rhodobacterales; family Paracoccaceae; genus Rhodovulum; species Rhodovulum sp. YNF3179. The sequence goes on from NZ_JBOCEG010000001.1 coordinate 119,101, forward strand.
TCTTATCCGCCCCGGTGCACCGCTTTCCCGGAAACGTTTCGCGAATGACAGACCGATCGTGCGGCCGGGGCACCGCGTCTCGCCGTCAGGCGACACGGCAAAGCGTATGGATGACCTTGATCTCGGCGCCGAACGCGTCGTTGCCGGGCAGGTAGTCACGCGGGGCGCTGACGTGCAGCGTTTCCCAGAGCCCGTCGCGGTCCAGCCGGGCGACCGTGTCCGCGAAGGACAGCGTATCCCACCGGTCGCTGCGCTGGGTGAAGGTCACGATGCCGCCGGGCCGCACGCAGCGGCAGACCGCGCGCAGCAACGCCTCGGCATCCTCGATATAGGTCAGAACGCCGATACAGGCGGCGCCGTCATAGGCGTCGGCGGGCACGGGCAGCGGCAGTTTCTGCAGGTCATGCTGGATCAGCTCGCCATAGCATCTGCGATCCCGGGCCTGGGCCAGCGATTCGGACGAGATGTCGATGCCGTCGATGCGATACGTGCCACGCCGGGCCAGCGTCGCGCCGAAAAGGCCGGTGCCGCAGCCGACATCCAGCACCCGCGCCCCGTCGTCCAGATGTGGCACGAGCAGCGCGGTTGCGTCCGCGGGCGCCTTGTAGTCCCAGTCCGCCAGGGTTTCGTCGTAGCTGTCGGCCCAGTCATCGTAGTAGCTTTGGACCGCCTCGGAATCCGTCGATCCCTCGCGCAGCGAGGCGAGCGCGCCGCCCCCGGATCCGTTCTCGGTGTCCATGAACTTCTCCTTTCCAGGTCGTGTCATGATCCTTGGAGTGGTAGACCCCCCGGAGCAACATGGCAAATCGGCCCGGCCCCGCGGGCATGGCGGTCGGCGTGGTCAGATGGCATAGTCGGGCCGCGACAGTAGAGGACAGGTTCATGAGCTCCGGCCTTCTCGCCCTTCTCGACGACATCACGCTGCTGGCCCGCGCCGCGGCGGCCTCCATCGACGATGCCGCGGCCCAGGCGGTCAAGGCCGGTACGAAATCGGCCGGGGTCGTGATCGACGATACGGCGGTCACGCCATCCTATGTCACCGGTCTGGCGGCCGAGCGCGAACTGCCCATCGTCGCGCGCATCGCGAAGGGATCGATCGTCAACAAGCTGGTTTTCCTGCTGCCGGCCGCGCTGGCGCTGTCGGCCTTCGCACCCTGGCTGATCCAGCCGCTGCTCCTGTTCGGGGGCATGTTCCTGGCCTTCGAGGGGGCCGAGAAGGTGCATCACTGGATCAGGCCGGCCGCGCATCACCCGGTCGATACCGATCTCTCCGCCGCGCCGGAGACGCCCGAGGAATTGCGCGCCTTCGAAGAGCGCAAGGTCGCGTCCGCGGTGAAAACCGATTTCATCCTTTCGGCGGAGATCATGGCGATCACGCTCTCGCAATTGCCCCTGGACATGAGCCTCTTCAGCCGCGCCGTCGCGCTGGCGCTCGTCGCGGTCGCGATCACCGTGGGGGTCTACGGCGCCGTCGCGCTGATCGTGCGCGCCGACGATGCCGGGGTGGCGCTGGCGCGCGCGCGGCGTGCCTCGGTGGCCCGGTTCGGCCGCGGGCTGGTCGCGGTGATGCCGGGCTTCCTCTCGACGCTGTCGGTCGTCGGGACCGTCGCGATGCTCTGGGTCGGGGGCGGGATCCTGATCCACAGCCTCGAGGTCTTCGGCCTGGCCGGCCCCGCGCACCTGCTGCACGACGCCGCGCATGCCGTGGAGACCGCGAGCCCGGTTCTGCCGGCCGTGCTCGGCTGGGCGGTGAGTGCGCTGGGCGCGGCGCTGGTCGGACTCGGCGTCGGACTGGTGCTCATGCCGGTGGTGGAAAAGGTGATCTTCCCGGCCTGGCAGCGGCTGCGTCCCGGCCGGGGCTAGCCGGCGCCGCCGACGTCGCCCTTGGCGACGGCCACCGACTTTACCACGGCAAAACAGGCCAGACCCGGCCCGATACCGAGCCGCTCGGCCGAGCGGCGCGTGATCCGCGCCAGGATCAGGTCCGTGCCGATGCGAAGCTGCACCGCCACGCCCGGCCCGGTGCCGGGGGTCACCGCGGTGACGGTGGCCGGCAGGATATTGAGCGCGGAGATGCCCTCGGGCCGGGCGAGCGACAGCATCACGTCCTTGGCCTCGATCCGGACCCGCAAGGATGTGCCCGGCGCGGCCGACTCCCGCGGGATCAGCAGGCGCCCGCCCGAGATCGCGACCTCTGTCAGCCCGTCGGGGTGGTGGGCGGCGATCCGGCCGGGAACCAGCGCGCCGGCCTCGCGCGGGCCGAAGCTGGGCACCGCCGCGGGATCGGACAGAACCTCGGCGGCCGGTCCGGCGCGGGTGACGCGGCCCGAATCGAGCACCACGACCGTCGTCGCAAGCCGCGCGATCTCGGTCACCGAGTGGCTGACATAGAGGACCGGGAGATCGGTCTCGTCACGGAGCCGCTCGAGATAGGGCAGGATCTCGGCCTTGCGCGGCGCGTCGAGCGCGGCCAGCGGCTCGTCCATCAAGAGAAGCCGCGGCGCCGAGAGCAGGGCGCGGCCCACCGCGACGCGCTGTTTCTCGCCGCCCGAAAGCGCGCCGGGCCGCCGGTCCAGCAGGTGCCCGATCCCGAGCATCTCCACCACGTGGTCGGTTTCCCGCCGGTTCGGCGCGACCGGCGCGAAGCGCCCCCCGTAGGACAGGTTCTTGCGCACCGTCATGTGCGGAAAGAGCCGGCCCTCCTGGAAGACGTAGCCGAGCCGCCGGCGATGTGGCGGCAGCCAAAGGTCGCGCGCGGTGTCGAACAGAACCCAGTCATCCACGGCGACGCGGCCCGCATCCGGCCTGAGAAGGCCCGCCACCGCATTCACCAGCGTCGTCTTGCCGGCCCCCGAGCGCCCGAAAAGCGCCGTGACGCCCTGCGGCGCGTCGAAGGCCGCATCGAGGGTCAGGCCCGGCAGGGCGTGCCGGATGCGCACCGACAGGGTCATATGCCGGACACCCGTTTCGCGACCCGCCGCGCCAGGATCTCGGAGGCCAGCAGCGCGCCCATCGCGATGGCCACCGAAACCCCTGCGAGCCGCAGGGCCGCGGTCTCGCCGCCCGGCACCTGCAGGAAGGCATAGATCGCCGAGGGCAGGGTCTGGGTCTGCCCGGGGATGTTCGAGACGAAGGTGATGGTGGCGCCGAACTCGCCCATGGCCTTGGCGAAGGCGAGGATCGCCCCGGCGATGATGCCGGGCAGGATCAGCGGCAGCGTGACCGTGGCGAAGACCCGTATCCGCCCGGCGCCGAGCGTGGCCGCCGCCTGCTCGAGTTTCGGGTCGACCGCTTCGATGGCCAGCCGGATGGCGCGCACCATCAGCGGGAAGGCCATGACCGCCGCCGCCAGCGCGGCGCCGGTCCAGCGGAAGGCGAACACGAGCCCGAGGCGCTCTTCAAGGAACCCGCCCACCGGGCCCTGCGTGCCGAAGGTCAGCAAGAGCAGGTAACCGGTCACCACCGGCGGCAGGATCAGCGGCAGGTGCACGATGCCGTTCACGATCTGCTTGCCCGGAAACGACCAGCGCGCCAGGGCCAGTGCCACGAGAATGCCAAGCGGCAGGCTCGCCACCGTCGCCCAGAAGGACACGCGCAGCGACAGCGCCACCGCCTGCCATTCCTCGGGGCCGAGCCAGCCGGTCATCCGGCGCCGCTCAGTCGGTCGCCAGGGCGAAGCCCTGCCGTTCGAAGGCCGCGCGGGCCAGGTCGCCGCGCAGGTGTCGCAGGAACGCCGCGGCGCGGGCCGGGTCCGCCCCGGTGACCGCCGCGGCCGGGTAGACGATCGGCGGGTGGCTGTCCGCGGGGAAGGTGCCGATGACGGTCACGTCGTCCTCCGCGCGTGCGTCGGTCGCGTATACGATGCCGAGCGGGGCCTCGCCCGTCGCCACCAGCGCCAGCGCGGCGCGGACGTTGTCGGCCTGTGCCACCTTCGGGGCGACGGCGTCCCATAGCCCCAGGCTTTCCAGCGCCGCCTTGCCGTAGATCCCGGCCGGCACCGCCTCGACCAGCGCCATGGCGAGCCGGTTCTCCCCCAGGCGCGCGGCGAGGTCGAATTCCGCGGAGAGGGACACCCCGCCGGCGTCCTGCCCGTGGGCGATCAGAACGATACGGTTTCCCAGCAGGTCGAAGCGGGTGCCGGGGTCGATCCGGCCCGCGGCCTCGAGATGGTCCATCCATCCCGGATTGGCCGAGATGAAGACATCGGCTGGCGCGCCCCGCTCGATCTGCCGCGCCAGCGCCGAGGACCCGGCATAGGATACGGTCAGCTCGTGGCCGGTCGCGGCCTCCCAGCCGGCCTCGACCTCGTCCATGGCCGTCTTCATCGACGCGGCGGCGAAGACCGTCAGCTCGCCCGCGCCCGCGGCCCCGCCGGTCAGCGGCAGGCCGAGCAGGGCGGAAAGCGCCACCACTCGCGCGGCGCGGGGGAACACGGGGAAATCGTGCATGGAGAACCTTTGCGTCGGGGCGCTATGTCGACCCGGATATATCGCAGCGCATGGTCGCCTTGCAAACGCTATGTTTCGCCAGACATATCGAGCAGCAGTCCGCGCAGCGCGTCGATCTCCGCCGCGCCGGCCTCGGCGGCCTGCGCCTCGAGCCTGCGGTAGTGGGACAGGACGCGTTCGCCGGTCTCGGTCAGGCTGGCCCCGCCGCCCCGTGCGCCGCCACGGCTGCTGGCCACCAGGGGCGCGCGGAAGGCCGCGTTCATCGCCTCGACCAGCGACCAGGCGCGCTTGTAGCTCATGCCCATGGCGCGCCCCGCGGCCGAGATCGAGCCGCGGTCACGGATCGCCTCGAGCAGGTCGGCCTTGCCGGGGCCGAGCATCGCGTCGGTGCCGAACACCACCCGCAGCCGCAGCCGCGTATCCTCGGGCGTCGGGGGGGTCTCGGTGGTCATGGGGCAGGTCCGTTGGCTGCGGTCATGCCCCAGCATAGAAAGCGCGGCAGGGCGCGGCAACGGGCGCTCAGATCGTGACGGTCACGCCGGGCAGGGCAAGCGCCTTCATCAGGTCGCGCAGCTCCTGGCGCGCCGCGATATTGGACAGGCTGAGCGTGCCCGTGCCGAGTTCCTTCAGGTCGAGCAGCGTCAGCCCGCGCGGAAAGAGCTCGCGGAAGATGACCCGCTCGGCGAAGCCGGGCACGGTGCGGAACCCGATCCGCCTGGCCAGGTCCGTCAGGGCCGTCCCGACCTTGCGCTTGTTGTGCATGTTCTGGCTGCCGAGCCGGTTGCGCAGCACGACCCAGTCGATCGGATCGAGCCCGGCCTCGGCCCGGAGCTGGCGCGCATGCCAGACCATTTCAGAGTAGATGGAGGGACCCTTGACCTTGCCGCTCTTGGCGTCGATCCGCGCCAGCAGGTCGAAATCGACGAAACTGTCGTTCATCGGCGTGATCAGCGTGTCGGCCAGCGAATGGGCGAGCTGGCTCAGCCGCGTATGCGAGCCGGGGCAGTCGATCACGATGAATTCCACGATCTGTTCCAGCCCGGCGATGGCCTCGCCCAGGCGGCGGTCCGACAGGTTCTCGCCGGGGGCGAGGTCGGCCTCTGTCAGGTCGGGCAGGGCCGCCATCAGCGGCGCGGGCAGGCTCAGCCCCTCGCTGTCGGCATAGGCGATGCGGTTTTCGACGTAGCGCGCGAAGCTGCGCTGGCGCACGTCGAGATCGAGCGCGCCGACCCGGTGGCCCATCCGGGCCAGGGCCGTGCCCACATGCATGCAGGTGGTGGATTTGCCCGAGCCGCCCTTCTCGTTGCCGACGACGATGATGTGGGCCATGCCCCAACCCCCTGCTGGTCGAGAAAAAAAGACGCGCCCGGCCGGGCGCGCCTCTCTATAGGGTATCGCTGCGGGCCGGAAAAGGCCCGGCGCCGCCTCAGAAGCCGAAGCCTTCGTACTTCTTCTTGAAGCGCGAAACGCGGCCGCCGGTGTCCATCAGGCGATGGCCGCCACCGGTCCAGGCCGGGTGCGCGGACGGGTCGATGTCCAGGGTGATCGTGTCGCCCTCGGCGCCGTAGGTGGAGCGCATCTGCACCGTGGTGCCGTCGGTCAGCTTGACGTCGACGAAATGATAGTCGGGATGGATGTCTTTTTTCATCGCGCGTCTCCTCAGGCCTCGGCGCCGGGCTTCGGCTTGTAATTGGTCTGCTCGGCGATCCGGGCGGACTTGCCGCGGCGCGAGCGCAGGTAGTAGAGCTTGGCGCGGCGAACCTTGCCGCGACGCACCACCGTGATGTTGTCGATATTGGTGGAGTGCAGCGGGAACGCCCGCTCGACACCCTCGCCGAAGGAGATCTTGCGCACGGTGAAGGTGCCGGCGATGCCGTCGCCGCCCTTGCGGCTGATGCACACGCCCTCGAAGTTCTGCACCCGGGTGCGCGACCCTTCGGTCACCTTGTAGCCGACACGGATGGTGTCGCCGGCCTTGAAATCCGGGATCTTCTTGCCGAGTTCGGCGATCTGCTCGGCCTCGATCTGTTCGATCAAGTTCATGACGGTCGTCCTTTTCTGCTCACGGTTTTCCCGCGAAGTTGGTCGCGCCTCAGAGCTCTCGGTCTCCTTCCGGGTCCCTATCCTGCGCCGCAAGATAAGCCCGCCAGAGGTCAGGTCGTCGTTCCTTTGTCAGCCTTTCGGCCTCGGCCTTCTGCCAGGCGGCGATCTTCGCGTGATGACCGGAGAGGAGAACCTCCGGTATCCTGCGACCTTCCCAGACAGTCGGCCGTGTGTACTGCGGGTGCTCCAGGAGACCGTCGGAGAAAGACTCCTCCTCGGCGGACGCCTGATTCCCGAGCACGCGGGGTATAAGGCGAACCGTCGCATCAATCAAGGCCTGAGCGGCGATCTCTCCGCCGGTGAGGACGAAGTCGCCGAGGCTGATCTCCTCGACACCGTAGGCCTCCAGCACGCGCTCGTCCACACCCTCGAACCGGCCGCAAAGGATCGTCACCCCGGCGGCCCCGCTCCAGCGCCGCGCGGTGGCCTGGGTAAAGGGCTTTCCGCGGGGCGAGAGATAGACCACCGGCCAGGCGGCGCGGTCGTCCGGCGTGCCCTGGCGGGCCGCCTCCAGCGCCGCGCCGACGACGTCGGGGCGCATCACCATGCCGGCCCCGCCGCCCGCGGGCGTATCGTCCACGTTGCTGTGCTTGCCCACCCCGAACTCCCGGAGCGGGATCGTCTCCAGCGCCCAGAGCCCTTCCTGCAGGGCCTTGCCGGTCAGCGAAAGGCCCAGGGTGCCGGGAAACGCCTCGGGGAAGAGCGTGACGATCCTGGCGGTCCAGACGCCGGCATGCCGGGGCGTCGGCGTCATGAGCTCGCGCGGCCGGGGGCTGGCCGAGATCGAGAGCCGGCCATGGGACCGGGGTTTGTCGTCGGTCATGCGTCCTCCTCCTCGGCGCGGAGATCCTCGATCCGGCCGGCGAGATCTGTCAGCAGGTCGGCCTCGCCCGGGTGCAGCGCCTCGATCTCCGTGGCGATCGTGGTCAGGCGGGCCGGGTCGGGCAGCGCCTGCCGGGCCGCCGGGTCATGCGTGAGCAGCGCCGCCGCACGGCTGGCAAAGAGGCGCAGCGCCACGACGTCCGCCGTCGCCACGACGAGGTCAAAAACCTCCTGCGCGGTGGCGTCGCGCGCGGCGCCGGGGTCGGTGACGTGCCAGACCGCGGCCAGGCGGTCGCGCGGCGTGCCGGTCGTCTCGGCGCGCACCAGCAGGGCCGGGCCCAGCCGGATATCCGTCACCGTGTCTTCCAGGCGGGCCAGGGCGGCGGCGATTTCCGCCTCGGTGACGTTGCCGCCGGCGGGCAGAGCCTCCAGCGCGTCGGTCTGCGTCAGCGCCACGCCGCCATCGGGCTGGGGCACCCGGCCTTGCGCCGCGCGGTCGGCCGCGGCCTGCCGCGCCGTCTCGTCCAGCCGCTTCAGCGCCGCCTCCGCCAGGTCCGCGCCGCCGTCGGACACGCCCCGCGGCCAGGCCATACGCCCGAGAAGGGCGCCGGCCAGCCCGACAAGCAGCCAGGCCGTCAGCGGGACCTCGGCATCGATCCCCGCGAGCGCGCGGAGCATGTGGCCGGTCCCCAGCAGCAGGCTGGCCAGCGCCAGGTGGATCGCGATGGTCACCGGCAGCATGGCCCGCGTTCCGGGCGCCAGCGGACCGCTCTCCGGGGACCGGGTCAGAACGGACCAGAGGAAGAACAGGCCGGCAAAGGCCAGAAGCGCGAGGTAGGGTGCCCCGGTGGCGCCGGCCGCTACGGGGGCGGCGAAGACCATGATCCCGGCCAGGAGGAACCCGGCGCGGCGCATCAGAACAGCCCGTCGGGCGGGTCGGCGATCAGCCGCCCGCCGGCGATGTCCACCGTCGGCACCGCCGCGCGGGTGAAGGGCAGCAGCACGGTATCGCCGTGTCCCGGCACCGCGATCTCCAGCAAATCCGTGGCCCCGTGGTTCTGCACGCCGCGGACGGTCCCCAGGTCGGTGCCGCCGGTGTCGAGCACCCGCAGACCGACAAGGTCGGCATGGTAGAACTCGTCGTCGGGCAGGTCGGGCAGCGCGTCCCGGTCGACGTAGAGCCGGGTGCCGCGCAGCGCGTCGGCGGCTTCCTTGGTGGCGACGCCTGACAGCCGGGCGGCGAAGCCGTTCTTGACCGCCCGTGTCAGCGTCACCTCGAAGCTGCGCCGGCCTTCTTCCGTCCAGAGCGGGCCGTAACCGGCGATGTCCGCGGCCTCGGCACAGAAGCTCTTGAGCCGGACCTCGCCGCGCACGCCGAAGGCGCCGGCCACGGCGCCGACGCAGACTCGGTCGCCGCTCATCGCTCCGCCCCCAGGCAGAGCCCTTGCGGCGTGACCGTGCCGCCCAGGTCGAGGCACCGGTCGACCGCGATGACGCGCTCGACCCGCATGCCCGCCCAGAAGGCGCCGGCGCAAAGGATCAGCATCAGCAGGCGCCGCATGCCGGCCTCCGCGGGTTTACTCGGTCGCCTCTTCGGCGGCCTCGGTCTCTGCCTCGGCCGGGGCGGCCTCGGCGGCGGAAGCGGCCTCGGCGGCCTTGGCGGCTTTCTCCTCGGCGCGCTCCTGGGCCTTCTGGCCCGGCTTGGCCTTGTTCGGGTTGTTCCGGGTCTTGGCGGTCAGGACGCCGGCGGCCTCGAGCATGCGGCTGACGCGGTCGGTCGGCGTCGCGCCGTGCTCGAGCCAGGCCTTCACGCGGTCGAGGTCCATCTTCACGCGCTCTTCCGAATCCTTCGGCAGAAGCGGGTTGTAGATGCCCAGCTTCTCGATGAAGCGGCCGTCGCGCGGCATGCGCGAGTCGGCGGCGACGATGCGGTAGAAGGGCCGCTTCTTGGTGCCGCCGCGGGCGAGACGAATCTTGATAGCCATGTGATCTACTCCTGTATTTGGCTGTCGATCGGGCGCTCGGCGCCCGTCATTCCTGCAGTTTCTCGTGGTGCCTGATGACTTCTGAGATGATGAAGCTCAGGAATTTCTTGGCGAATTCCGGGTCGAGATCGGCCCGTTGCGCCAGGTCTTCGAGCCGCTCGATCTGGCGCGCCTCACGCGCGGGATCGGACGGGGGAAGGTTGTGTTCGGCCTTGAGTCGCCCCACCGCCTGGGTGTGTTTGAAGCGTTCGCCCAGCGTGTAGACGAGGATCGCGTCGAGCCGGTCGATGCTCTCGCGGTGTTCCTTCAGCAGCGCGGCGGCCTGGGCGGTGGCGTCTTTCATTGCAGGGTCTCCGGGGCGGGGTGGCGGTAGACCAGGTCGGCGTAATCGGTGCGGGGGGCCTGGGGATCCTCGATTGCGCCCAGCCGGCGCGCGACCGCGATGGAGCGGTCGTTGCGGCTGTCGATGTAGCTGACGAGACTGCCGACGCCGATCCCCGACCAGGCATGGTCGCGGAGCCGCGACGCGGCCTCGGTGATGTAGCCCTTGCCCTCGTGTCCGGCGAAGGCGATCCATCCGAGCTCGGGCTCCGGGTAGTCGGGCGGCTGGATCACCGACACCTGGCCCACGGTCTTCCCCGTCGCCGTTTCGATAACGGCAAGCCCGCCATGGCCCAGAAGATCCCATTGCGCGACATCCGAGGCGAACCAGCCCCAGGCCTCGGTCGCGCTGTAGGGTCCGCCCATGTAGACCGCGCGCTCCGACGTCATCACCGCCGCATAGGGCGGGAAATCCGCCATCAGATGCGGACGGAGCGTCAGCCGCTCTGTCGTCAGGGTGGGTGCCGCGGTCATTTCTTTTTCCCAAACCCCGAAAGGCCCGGCGGCAGGGGCATGCCCTTCTGCCCGCCCGCGCCCGGGAAGCCCGGCGGCAGCCCGCCGCCCTGGCCCTGCAGCGCGGCCGGGTCCATCCCGGCGAGGTCCTTGGGCATGCCGCCCTTGCCGAAGAGCTGGCCCATGGCCTGCTTCATCATGCCCCGGCCGCCCTTCTTTCCGAGCTTCTTCATCATGTCCGACATCTGCCGGTGCATCTTCAGCAGCCGGTTCAGGTCCTGCACTTCCTGGCCCGAGCCCGCGGCGATGCGCTTCTTGCGGCTGGCCTGCAATATCTGGGGATTGGCACGCTCTTTCTTGGTCATGGACTGGATCAGCGCCACCTGCCGGCGGATCACCTTGTCGTCGTAACCCGCTTCCTCGACCTGCTTGGCCATCTTTCCCATGCCGGGCATCATCGACATGATGCCCTCCATGCCGCCCATCTTCTGCATCTGCTCGAGCTGCATCTTCAGGTCGTTCATGTTGAACTGACCCTTCTGGAAGCGCTTCATCATGCGCTCCGCCTGCTCGGCCTCGATGGTTTCCTGGGCCTTCTCGACAAGGCTGACGATATCGCCCATGCCGAGAATGCGGCCGGCGATGCGCTCGGGCTCGAAGGTCTCGAGCGCCTCCATCTTCTCGCCGAGGCCGACGAACTTGATCGGCTTGCCGGTCACCGCGCGCATCGACAGCGCCGCGCCGCCGCGGCCGTCACCGTCCATGCGGGTCAGGACGACGCCCGAGATGCCGATCCGCTCGTCGAAATTCTCGGCGGTGTGCACGGCGTCCTGGCCGGTCAGGCCGTCGACGACCAGCAGGGTCTCGCGCGGGGTGGCGACGTCGCGGACCGCCTCGACCTCGGACATCAGCGCCTCGTCGATCGAGAGACGCCCGGCCGTGTCGAGCATGTAGACGTCGTAGCCGGCCAGCATCGCCTGTTGCTTGGCGCGCTTGGCGATCTGGACGGCCGTCTCGCCCTTGACGATGGGCAGCGTGTCGACGCCGATCTGCCGGCCGAGCACCTCGAGCTGTTCCATCGCCGCCGGGCGGTTGGTGTCGAGCGAGGCCATCAGGACCCGCTTGCCGTCCTTTTCCCTGAGCCGCTTGGCGAGCTTGGCGGTCGTCGTCGTCTTGCCCGAGCCCTGCAGGCCGACCATTAGGATCGGCGCGGGCGGGTTGTCGATCTTGAGGCTGCCCGGCTCGCCCTCGCCGGCGAGGACCGCGACCAGCTCGTCATGGACGATCTTGACGACCTGCTGACCCGGCGTGACCGATTTCGTCACCGCCTGGCCCGTGGCCTTTTCCTGCACCGACTTGACGAAGTCGCGCGCCACCGGCAGCGACACGTCGGCCTCCAGCAGCGCGACCCGCACCTCGCGGAGCGCGGTCTTGACGTCCTCTTCGGAGAGCGCCCCCTGCTTGGTCAGCCGGTCGAAGACACCGGACAGGCGTTCGCTCAGACTTTCAAACATGCCCTCGGTCCTCCTTCGACCCTTGCCACGTCTGCCCCCTCATGTGGGAAGGGGCGGCTCAAACGCCAACGGCACCCGCGGGCGAAACCTCGCTGACGGGTGGCGATCCCGGCTCTCGGCACGGGACCGGAAGGGTTGGCACTCTTCCGGATATCCCCGCGCGTCTACGCGGGGCCGCGGACGGAGTCAAGTCGGGAAGAGGGGTGCCCGGGGCGCGGCGGCCCCGGGCGGGCACGTCATGCCGCCAGCGGCAGGGCGTCGACGCGGGCCTCTGCGGCCTGCATCTTCTCGTCGCGGCCACGCATCAGGGCGTCCGCGATCACAAAGCTCACATCGGTGATGCCGAAGAAGCCCAGCATGTGCCGCAAGTAGCCGGAGGCGAAATCGACGTCGGACCCCTCGGCCGTGCCGTCGGAGGCCATGGCGACGATCGCCCGCTTGCCCGTCATCAGGCCTTCCGGGCCGTTCTCGGTATACCTGAAGGTCACGCCGGCCCGCGCGACCTGGTCGATCCAGGCATTCATCTGCGTGGGCACCGTGAAGTTGTAGACCGGCAGGCCGATGACCAGCGTGTCGGCGGCCTGCAGCTCGGCGATCAGCTCGTCCGAGAGCGCGAGCGCCTGCGCCTGGTCCGGTGTCCGGTCGGTTTCGGGGGTGAAGGCCGCGTCGGTCCAGGCGGCATCGACGAAGGGCAGCCCGCCCGACAGGTCGCGGCTGACGACGCGGGCCGCCGGGGCCGCGGCGGTGAGCCGGTCGAGGATCCGGCCGGTCAGCGCGCGGGTCACGGACCGCGCGCCCCTGATGGAGGTGTCGATGCGCAGGATCTGGCTGGGTTGTTCGGTCATGGGAGGTCTCCGTTCGGTTTCTGGGGTCGACTCCTGAAATAACCTGCGCCCAGAAAAACGAAACACTGGCTTTCGCACATTGACTGTGCAAAATTTTGAGAATGGATAACTGGGACGAGATCCGCACCGCATACCAGGTCGCGCGGCATGGGACGGTCAGCGCGGCCGCGACGACGCTGGGCGTCCATCACTCCACGGTCATCCGTCATGTCGATGCGCTGGAGGCGCAGCTCGGCGTGAAGCTCTTCCAGCGTCATGCCCGCGGCTACACCCCGACCGAGGCCGGGCAGGACCTGCTGCAGGTCGCGGCCACCACGGACGACCAGTTCGCCCAGCTCGAGGGACGGTTGCGCGGCCGCGGCGCGGCCGTCACGGGCGAACTGGTGGTCACGGCCCTGGCCGAGGTGTCGAGCCTGGTCGCCCCGGTTCTGGTCGCGTTCCAGGAACGCAACCCGGACGTGACCGTGCGCGAGATCGCCGACGAGCGGGTGCTCAAGCTCGAATACGGCGAGGCGCATGTGGCGATCCGCGCGGGCCGCGCGCCGCAGGAACCCGACAACGTTGTGCAAAAGCTCGCACGGATGCCGGCCGCGGGCTTTGCGCACCGGCGCTACGTATCCAGCCACGGGGAGCTGCGCGATGACGCCGATCTCGCGCGGCATCGCTTCATCGGGGTTGGCGGCGAGGATGCCCGCGCGCCGACCGCCGTCTGGATGCGGGCCAACCTGCCGCCGGACCGCATCACCTATCACGTCTCGCATCAGCGCGGGGTGCTGGACGCGGTCCGCGCCGGCGGCGGTATCGGCTTCCTGCCGGTCTGGCGCGGCCGCGCGGAGGAAGGCCTGGTCGAGCTGATGCCCCCGCGGGACGACTGGGCCTCCAATCTCTGGCTGGTGACGCATGTGGACCTTCACCGCACGGCCAAGGTGCAGGGCTTCGTCAAGCTGCTGAAAGAGGCGGCGCGGGGCTGGCCCGCCGCCTGATCGCCGGGGTGCTGGCGATCCGGCGCCGGCTGGTCTATGCCTCCCGCATGACACGCCTTTCCTCCTCCGCCCAGGGGCACCTGGCGATGCTGCTCTTCTCGGCGCTGGTGGCCGGCTCCTTCAGTTTCGGCAGCATGATCGCCAACGATATCGCGCCGGTCGCCGTGAACGTCGTGCGCTTCGCGCTCGCGGGGGTGATCATCGGCACGGCGGCCGCGCTCGGGCCCGGGATCCGGCGCGCGCATTTCCGCGCGCCCTGGCGCTACCTTGTCCTGGGCGGCGTGTTCGCCAGCTATTTCGTGCTGATGTTCGAGGGGCTGAAGACCGCCGCGCCGGTGTCCACCAGCGCGGTCTTTACCCTGACGCCGGTCATGTCGGCCGTGTTCGGCTGGCTGGTGCTGCGCCAGGTCACCACGCCGCGCATGGCGCTGGCGCTGTCCATCGGCGCGGCGGGCGCGCTCTGGGTGATCTTCCGCGCCGATCTCGCGGCGCTGGTCGCCTTCGATCTAGGGCGGGGCGAGGCGATCTATTTCGTCGGCTGCATCGCGCATGCGCTCTATCCGCCGCTGGTGGCGCGGCTGAACCGCGGCGAGCCGGCGCTGGTCTTCACCTTCGGAATGATGATCGGGGCGATCGCGCTGATGGGGCTCTATGGCTGGGAGTCCCTGCGCGCGACCGACTGGGCGGCGCTGCCGGCCCATGTCTGGGCCGTGCTGGCCTATCTCGCGGTCTTCGCCAGCGCCGCCACCTTCGTGCTGCTTCAGATCGGTTCGATGCGGCTGCCCTCGGCCAAGGTCATGGCCTACACCTACCTGACGCCAAGCTGGGTCACCCTGCTGCAGGTCGCGCTCGGCAAGGAGACGCCTTCGGCGCTGGTGCTGGCCGGGGTGGGGCTGTCGGCCGTGGCGCTGGTGCTGCTGCTCAAGGACGAGGGCGGGGCCGATCCGTCCAAGCCGTCAGTCCGCGCGGTCTGACCCGCCGGACGGGCCGTCGATCTCTGCCTCCAGGAACCGCTCGAAGGCATCGAGGTTCACCGCCTCGAACTGGCCGAAGCTCTGCATCCAGATCGAGGCGTCGCGCAGCGCGTCGGGTTCCAGCTTGCACCATTTCACCCGGCCGCGTTTCTCCTGCGAGATGAGACCCGCCCGGGTGAGGATGCCGAGATGCTTCGAGATCGCCGCCAGCGACATCTCGAACGGCTCGGCCACGTCGGTGACCGCCATGTCGTCCTCGAGGAGCATGGTCAGGATCTCGCGCCGGGTGCGGTCGGCCAGCGCCGCGAAGACATGATCGAGCGGGTCCGTCATGGGCAGGCCATTAGGACCGGCCCCGCCCATCGTCAACCGTTTGGTTGAATATGGCCTTTTGCCCGGATTCCACGCCGCAGCGCCGCATCGCGCTTGTGCCCGCATGTCGCAGGCTTTTAAAAATACAGCAAAAACAGTTATTTATGCGGCCGTTAAGACATGCGTAACGCGCTTGACTCGGACCACCCCCCTTTCTAGGTTCCGCGCAACTGCCAAAGGGGGTGGCGCATGTCCGACGGGCCCGATCCGGAGCGTCTCAAGGCGCTCGAGGACAAGCTCGCCAAGCTCCGCGGCAAGAAGCCCGTCGGCCCGCGCGCCGGGGGGCACGCCACCCACGCCCATGCCGGGTGGCGAATGGTGACAGAGCTCGTGACGGGGATCGTCATGGGGTTCGGCATCGGATGGGGGCTCGACAGCCTTTTCGGCACGCTGCCGATCCTGATGGTGCTGTTCACGATGCTGGGGTTCGCGGCGGGCGTCCGGGTGATGCTGGGCACCGCGCGGGAGATCCAGGGATACAGCCAGGACGCCGAGGCGCCCGGCACGGACGACACGGCCCCCGACCGGACGGGGCAAGAGAAGGGGAACGCAGGTGGCGACGGAAGCTGAAGGCGGCGGTATCAAAATCGATCCGATGGGGCAGTTCGTGGTCGAACCCCTGTTCGGGGGCGATCACGTGGCATGGTACACCCCGACCAACGTGACGCTCTGGATGGCGATCACGGTGCTGGCGGTGATCGTGCTGCTGGTGCTGGGAACGCGGGGCCGGGCCATCGTGCCGTCGCGCTCGCAATCCGTTGCCGAGCTGACCTACGGCTTCATCCACCAGATGATCGAGGACGTCGCCGGCAAGGACGGCCTGAAGTACTTCCCCTACATCATGACGCTGTTCCTGTTCATCGTGTTCGGGAACACGCTGGGCCTGTTGCCGACCGCCTTCACCACCACCTCGCATCTCGCGGTGACGGGCGTGCTGGCGCTGCTGGTCTTCGTGACGGTCACCGTGATCGGCTTCGTCAAGAACGGCGCCTCGTTCCTGTCGCTCTTCTGGGTGTCGGCCGCGCCGCTCGCGCTGCGCCCGGTCCTGGCGGTGATCGAGCTGATTTCCTACTTCGTGCGGCCGGTCAGCCATTCCGTCCGTCTGATGGGCAACATGATGGCCGGCCACGCGGTCATCAAGGTGTTCGCCGGCTTTGCCGGGGCACTCGGGCTCGGCGCGGTCTTCCCGGTCGTGGCGATCGTGGCGATCTACGGGCTGGAGGTCATGGTGGCCTTCGTCCAGGCCTATGTCTTTACCATCCTGACCTGCGTCTATCTCAAGGACGCGCTGCACCCGCATCACTGACGGTCAGGCCCCCAAACACAGCCAATTCCAACGCAAGGAGATACGGATATGGAAGGCGATATCGCACAAATGGGTCAATTCATCGGTGCCGGCCTCGCCGGTATCGGTTCGGGCGCCGCGGCCATCGGTGTGGGCCACGTTGCCGGCAACTTCCTGGCCGGCGCGCTGCGCAACCCCTCGGCTGCCGCGTCGCAGACCGCGACCCTGTTCATCGGCATCGCGTTCGCCGAAGCGCTCGGGATCTTCTCGTTCCTCGTCGCGCTTCTGCTGATGTTCGCCGTCTGATCGCCTGCGAACCAGTCCAGACGCCGGACGGCGCGCCATCGGGCGCCCGTCCGGTGTAATATCGGTTCCAGGAGGGAAACATGGCAACAGAGGCACAAGGGGCCGAGGCCGCCGGCAATGCACCGGGCATGCCGCAGCTGGATTTCTCGACCTTCCCCAACCAGATCTTCTGGCTGCTGGTCACCCTGGTGGTCATCTACCTTGTCCTGAACAAGGTGGCGCTGCCGCGGATCGCCAGCGTTCTGTCCGAACGGCAGGGCACGATCGCCAATGATCTGGCCGCGGCCGAAGAGCTCAAGGGCAAGGCCGGCGAAGCGGAAGAAGCCTACAAGAAGGCGCTTGCGGATGCGCGCGCCGAAGCGAACCGCATAATCGCCGATGCCAAGGCCGAGATCCAGAAGGATCTCGACGCAGCGACCGAGAAGGCCGACGCGGAGATTGCCGCGAAATCCGCGGAATCGGAAAAGCGGATCGGCGAGATCCGCGCGAGCGCGATGGAAAACGTCGAGGCCGTCGCCAAGGACACCGCGATAGAGGTCGTGCGGGCCGTTCTGCCCGCCGCCGAAGACGCGTCCGCGGTGGACAAGGCCGTCGACCAGCGGCTGAAAGGGTGAGCGCCATGAAGAGACTTCTGACACTCACCGCCGGCGCCACCGCGGCGGCCACGCCGGCCCTGGCGGCGTCGGGGCCGTTCTTCTCGCTTGCCAACACCGACTTCGTGGTGCTCATCGCGTTCCTGCTGTTCATCGGCGTGCTGGTCTACTTCAAGGTGCCGTCGCTGCTGGGCGGCATGCTCGACAAGCGGGCCGAGACCATCCGCAGCGAACTCGAGGAAGCCAAGGCGCTGCGCGAAGAGGCGCAGGCGGTGCTGGCCTCCTACGAGCGCAAGCAGAAGGAAGTGGCCGAACAGTCCGAGCGGATCATCAAGAACGCCAAGGACGAGGCCGCCGCCGCCGCCGAGGAAGCCAAGGCCGAACTGAAGCGTTCGATCGAACGTCGCCTTCAGGCGGCCGAGGAACAGATCGCCTCGGCCGAGAACGCCGCGATCCGCGATGTGCGCGAGCGGGCGATCCAGGTCGCGGTCTCCGCCGCGGCCGAGGTGATCGCCCAGAAGATGTCGGCCAGCGATGCGAACAAGCTGATCGACTCGGCCATCGACGACGTCAAAGCCAAGCTGCACTGATCCGGACATCGGAGCGGTGCGCGCGGCCCGGCCCCCGTGGCCGGGCCGTTTTCGTGTCGGGACGGGTCAGGCGTCGCGGCCGGTTTCGTGCTCGAAGCGGAGCCGCGCGATGGCCTCGTTGCGCTCGGTCCGTTTTTGGTCGCTCAGCGCCTGTTCGACATAGTCGAGATGCGCCTCCACGGCCGCGCGCGCGGCTTTCGGGTCGCGCGCCTGCAGCGCGGTGTTGATCGCCCGGTGCTGGTCGAGCAGCGCCTCGCGCGTCGTGCGTTGCTGGAACATGACCTGGCGGTTGTAGAAGACGCCTTCGCGCAGCATCTGGAACATCGAGCGCATCATGTGCAGCATCACGACGTTGTGGCTCGCCTCGATGATCGCCATGTGGAACTCGGCGTCGAGCCGGGCCTCGTCGGCCGGGTTGCGCTTGCCGTGGGCGGCTTCCATCTTGCGCAGCACCGCGTCCACCACGGCGAGATCGGTGTCCGATCCAAGCCGGGCCGCGCGCTCGGCCGCGAGCCCCTCGAGATCGCGGCGGAAACTCACATAATCGAAGAGGGCTTCGTCATGGGTGGCGAAAAGCTCGATCAGCGGCGGCGCGAAGGCCGAGCCGAGCACGTCGGCCACGAAGACCCCGGCGCCGGCCCGCGTCGTCAGCAGGCCGCGGTGCTGCAGTTCCGACAGGGCCTCGCGCAGGCTGGGGCGCGAGACGCCCATGCGATCGGCGAGTTCCCGCTCTGACGGCAGGCGCTCTCCGGGGCGCAGGATACCGCGCAGGATCAACTGCTCGATCTGGCGGATGACGGCGGCGGAGAGCTTTTCGGACTGGACCTGGCGAAACGGCATGAATTTTCCCTGATTGGTCAAAACATATGACCACCATGATGCCGAGGCAAGGAAAAGGGGCCGCGCCGTGGCGCGGCCCCCCGCCTGCGATCCGTTCCGATCAGGTGTTCGGGCGGATGATGATTTCCACCCGTCGGTTCTGCTGGCGGCCCTCGGCCGTCAGGTTCGAGGCGACCGGGGCGCTCTCGCCGCGGCCATAGGCGCGGATGCGCGACGGCCGGACGCCGGCGCCGATCAGAACGTCGGCCACGGACGCGGCCCGCCGCGCCGAGAGATCCTGGTTATAGGCCGCGGTGCCGGTATTGTCGGTATGCCCGATCACGTCCACCGTGGTGTCGGGATAGCTCTGCAGGCTGCGCGCCAGTTCGCGCAGATCGGCGCGCAGGGTGCTGGTGACGTAGGTGCTGTCGACATCGAACAGGATATCCTGCGGCATGGTCACGACGAGTTCCTCGCCGGTGTTGACCACGGTCACGCGGTCGTCCATCGCCGCCCGCAACTCGCGTGCCTGCCTGTCGAGCTGCTGGCCGACGACGCCGCCGACGGCCGCGCCGACACCGGCGCCGACCGCGCCCTTGATCAGGCGGTCACGGGTGTCGTCACCCTGGGTGAGGCCGAAGATGCCGCCGAGCATGGCGCCCATCACCGCGCCTTCCTGGGTGCGATTGCGTTCGGGCTGGGGATTGTTGGGATCGACGCAGGCGGTCAGGGCCATCAGGCCGGCCGTCGCGACGATAAGGGGGGTGCGTGTCTTGATCATTGGTCTTTCCCGGGTTGATCCTGCCCCAAGATCTACCAGCATCGGCAAAAGGTTGCACCACTGGAAGTCACGTTTCGGCAGCTTCCCGCATATCGGCCCGCGCGCCTTCCCAGGCCAGCAGGGCCCGCTTCACCCGCACGCCCCAGT
Organism: Rhodovulum sp. YNF3179; assembly: GCF_050586465.1. Taxonomy (NCBI): domain Bacteria; kingdom Pseudomonadati; phylum Pseudomonadota; class Alphaproteobacteria; order Rhodobacterales; family Paracoccaceae; genus Rhodovulum; species Rhodovulum sp. YNF3179. The sequence goes on from NZ_JBOCEG010000001.1 coordinate 138,502, forward strand.
GATATCCCCCCAGCGCCCCCGATTTCCGGAGCGCCCGGTGACAGGGAATCAGGAAACCGACCGGGTTCCGCCCGACCGCCGTGCCGACGGCGCGCACCGCGCCGGGGCTGCCGATGGCGCGCGCGATCTCGGAATAGGTGGTGACGTGGCCTTCGGGGACCGCCAGCAGCGCCTCCCAGACCTTGATCTGGAACGGTGCGCCGATCAGGTGAAGCCGCGCCTCGCCGCGCCGCCGGAAGGCGGCGTCGACCCAGGGCGCGATTCGGTCCGGATCCTCGACATGGCGCGCGGCCGGCCAGCGCGCCCGCAGATCGGCCAGCGCCGCGTCGGGCCCGGTCTCGGCGGCGAACGCCAGGCCGCAGAGCCCCGTGTCGGTGCCCATGGCGACGACCTCTCCGAAGGGGCTGTCGAACCGCCCCCAGGCGATGGAGAGCCCCGCGCCGCCGCGGGCGTAGTCCCCCGGGGTCATCGCTTCCCACCTGAGGAACAGGTCATGCAGCCGCCCTGTGCCCGAGAGTCCCGTCGCATGTGCCGTGTCCAGCAGGGTGAAGCGCTCGCGCAGCATCCGCCGGGCCTGGTCGAGGGTCAGGTATTGCTGGTAGCGCTTCGGCGACACGCCGACCCAGCGCGAGAAGAGCCGCTGGAAATGCGCCGGGCTCATGCCGAGCGCGGCGGCGAGCTCTTCCAGCGACAGGCCGTGATCGGCGCCGTCGATGATCTCGATGGCCCGGGCCATGACCCTGTAATGATAAGCGCTGTCCGTCTCTGCCATGCCGTCCATTGCATCCTCCCGGTGCCGGGCTGTCCAGACCGAGCCATAGCCGCGCCGGCCGGATCCCGCGACCCGGAAGCTGCGCAAAGGTCGCGGCCACGGTCTCGGGACTTGCCCCGGCCGGGCCGAGCGGGCAAGAGAAACCCATGGCGAAGCAGTTGGACTATCCCACGATCCGCGAGATCTTCACCCGTTTCCGCGCCCATGAGCCGGAGCCGAAGGGCGAACTCGCCCATGTGAATGCCTACACGCTGGTCGTGGCCGTGGCGCTTAGCGCGCAGGCGACCGATGCCGGCGTGAACAAGGCCACGAAAGAGCTCTTCAGGATCGCCGACACGCCCGAGAAGATGCTGGCGCTGGGCGAGGCGGGGCTGATCGAGCACATCAAGACGATCGGTCTCTACCGCAACAAGGCCAAGAACGTCATCAAGCTGAGCCGCATCCTTCACGAGGAGTATGGCGGCGAGGTGCCCTCGTCGCGCGCGGCGCTCGAAAGCCTGCCGGGCGTCGGGCGCAAGACGGCGAACGTCGTGCTGAACATGTGGTTCCATCACCCGGCGCAGGCGGTCGACACGCATATCTTCCGCGTCGGCAACCGCACCGGCATCGCCGCCGGCAAGGACGTTATCGCCGTCGAGCGTGCCATCGAGGACAACGTTCCGGTGGAGTTCCAGCTGCATGCCCATCACTGGCTGATCCTGCATGGGCGCTACGTCTGCAAGGCGCGCAAGCCGATGTGCCCCAACTGCCTCATCCGCGATCTCTGCCCCTACGAGGACAAGACCCTATGACCAAGCGCTTCCAGGTCGTCGGCATCGGCAACGCGATGGTCGACGTTCTCTGCCACACCGAAGAGAGCTTCCTCGCCGAGAACGGCGTCGAGAAGGGCATCATGCAATTGATCGACCGTGACCGCGCGGTGGAGCTGTACGGCCGCATGGGGCCCTCGATCGAGGTCTCCGGCGGCTCCGCGGCGAATACGATCGCCGGCATCGCGGCGCTGGGCGGGCGCACGGCCTATGTCGGCAAGGTCAAGGACGACCAGCTCGGTGCGATCTTCGCGCATGACATGCGCGCCCAGGGCGCCGTCTACGAGACACCGATGGCCCCCGGCGACGCGGCGCACGAGACCGGGCGCTGCATGGTGCTGGTCACGCCCGACGGCGAGCGGTCGATGAACACCTATCTCGGCATGTCCGAGCATCTCGGCCCCGACGACATCGACACCGACATGATGGCCGACGCGGACTGGCTGTACCTCGAGGGCTACCGTTTCGACGGGCCCGACAGCCACGAGGCCTTCGCCAGGGCGATCCGGGCCTGCAAGGCCGCGGGTGGGCGCGTGTCGCTGACCCTGAGCGACCCGTTCTGCATCGAACGGCACCGCGATGCCTTCCGCCGCATGATCGTCGAGGATCTCGACCTGCTGATCTCGAACCGCGCCGAGATGCTGGCGATGTTCGAGACCGAGGATCTCGACTCGGCGCTCGACGCCGCGGCGCGCGCGGTCGACATGGTGGTCTGCACCGAGTCCGAGAAGGGCGCCCATGTGGTGACCCGCGGGGAACGCTGGCACGTCCCGGCGGTGCCCACGGATATCGTGGATGCGACCGGCGCGGGCGACCTGTTCGCCAGCGGGTTCCTCTGGGGGCTGGCCGAGGGGCACGCGCCGCGCCTGTGCGCGCAGATGGGCAACGTCGCGGCGTCCGAGGTGATCAGCCATCTCGGGGCGCGTCCCGAAGCCGATCTCGGCGCCCTCTACCGCGCGCACGGCCTCGCCTGACCCTAGGGCCCCGGGCGGTCCCGGGCGCGGGGCCATGGCGACCCGGCGCGCGGAGGGGCGCCCCTAGTCGCCGAGCTTCGCATGGATCTCGGCGAGATCGATCTCTGCCGTGGGCCGCGGGTTCCCGGGATCGTCGGGATCGTATTTGAAGAGTTCGAAGTCGCGCTTGTAGATCTCGTAGACCAGGTGACGCGACAGGTCGTCGTAGTAGTCGGCGACCGGGTGGGCGCGTTCCGGGCCATGCCCGGCGGATTCGTTGAACCGGGGGATCGCCGACAGGTCAACCTCGTGCCGGGTCTCGGCCCGGTCGAGCACGCCCTGCATCCCGGCCCGGAAGTCCTCGGTGCAGAAGATGTGGTCGAACCGCCCGCCATTGGCGACGAAGGTACCGATATGGCTGGACATCGCCGACCAGTGAATGTCGGGCTCCATCGGGCGCCGCCAGCGGATCGTATCGCGCGCGAAGAGCAGGAAGCGCCGGAAGGAGCGGACCTGGTCGAAGGGCGCCCGGCCGTCGGCACCGCCGACCTCGACCCCGTAGGTCTGCACCAGAAGCGGCACGAGCTTGCCGCGGTAGCGCTTGCCGTTGCGCTGGATGCCGCAGATCTTGTCGAGAAAGCTCGACAGGATCCGCGCGTAGGGGTTGCGCACGCAGGTGAAAGCCGGCGCGGACCGGTCCCGTATCCGGTCCGAGATCAGCGGGCGGCTGTCCTCGAAAGCCCATTTGTGCAGGCCCTCGGCCGCGTCGTGGATGTCGCCGTCATAGAACCTGCCATGGTCCGAGAAATACATGATCTGGCCGATGGTCGAGCAGGCGCATTTCGGGACCACCCGGTAGACCATGCTTTGACTCTCGGTCATCCAGATTCCGGGAAAGCCCATTACCGATCCTCTTGCACTGTTTACAACGTTGAGTAGAAATCAACGGGATTGAGAAAAGTAGCTCGCGTATCCTGTCCAGTGCCGTCTGCCCCGTCGGGCCACGGCTCGTAAAGAGTAATCCGCGTCAATGGTGAAGATCGCCTATATCCTGCTGTGCCACAAGGACCCCGAGGCCGTGATCGCCCTGGCGCGGACGCTGAGCGACGCGGGCGACACGGTGACGATCCATCTGGACGCCAGGGCGCCCGACGCCGATTTCCAACGGCTCCGCAAGGCGCTCGGCATGGCGCCGAACGTTGCCTTCGCGCGCAGGCGGGTGCGCTGCGGCTGGGGGGAATGGTCGCTGGTGCGGGCGACGCTGGTCGCGCTCGAAACGGCGCTCGCGGCGTTTCCGCGTGCCACCCATGTCTATCTCGTTTCGGGCGACTGCATGCCCATCAAGTCCCATCGCGCGATCCACGACATGCTGGGCGGCGCCACCGCCGACCACATCGAGGCGGTGGATTTCTTCGCGTCGGGCTGGATCAAGACCGGGCTGCGCGAGGAGCGGCTGATCTATCGCCACTACGTCAACGAACGCGCGCGAAAGCGCCTGTTCTACGGGATGCTCCGGGTCCAGAAGGCGCTCGGCCTGTCGCGGCGCATCCCGGACGGGCTGCAGGTCATGATCGGCAGCCAGTGGTGGTGCCTGCGCCGCCGGACGGCCGAGGCGGTGCTCGACTACATCAGGCGCCGGCCCGATATCCCGCGTTTCTTCCGGAAGACCTGGATACCGGACGAGACCTTTTTCCAGACCCTCGTGCATCAGCTGGTGCCGGCGCAGGAACTCCGGAACTGGACGCCGACCTTCGCCGTGTTCTCCGATTACGGGGTTCCCGTCACCTTTCACGACGATCATCACGACGTGCTGATCGGGCAGGATCGCCTGTTCGCCCGCAAGATCTCGCCCGACGCCCTGGCGCTGAGGCGGCGCCTGGCGGCTCTCTACGCGACCACCCGTCGCGACACGCCCGCGACGGGCGATTTGCGGGCGCTCTACGTCTTCCAGACCGGGCTCGGCCGGGAGGGACTGCGCCATGCGCCCCGTTTCTGGGAGTCCGGCCGCGACCGCGACGGGACGCGGCGTCTCTTGATCGTCGCCTGCAAGAAATGGCATGTCGGCCGCCGGTTCGTCGCCCGGGCCCGGGACGTTACCGGGATTCCCGGGGTCGGCTATCTCTTCGACGAGCCCGACGCCGACCTGCCTGCGCTGGGCGGGATCGAGTCCGCGATCGCCAAGCGCAACCGCCACCGCCGATCCTTCCTGCGCCTGCTCTTCGACAGCTTCGAAACCGGGCGGCTGATGATCTGCGTCGATATCTCGGCGCTTGATGCGATACGGGACTTTCACGAGGGATTGCCGGCCACGCAGATCCTGGAAATCGACTGTGTCTATGACAGGGCCTACCTGTCCGGTCACGCGGCGCGGCTCGGCCTGATCGGCCCGGGCACCGGCCCGGAGGACGGCGCGGCGGTGACGTCGATGATCGAGGCCCAGTTCGCGCGGGAACGCGCGCGTCTCGGCGACGCCGCCTTCCCGGCGCATCACCGGATTTCCGAGACGGCGACGCCGGCGCGGAACGCGGCGGCGCTTGCGTCCTTTTTCGATATCGCCGAGGAAAAGGCACGGGCGATTGCCCAGACCAAGGATTTGTTTGCCGATTAGGGGAAGCCAATGGCCTACGATTACGACGACCAGAACGTGTTCGCCAAGATCCTGCGCGGCGAGATCCCGAACGACACCGTGATGGAAACCGATCACTGCCTCGCCTTCAACGACATCGGCCCGCAGGCGCCGGCGCATGTGCTGGTGATTCCCAAGGGCGCCTATGTCAATTACGACCATTTCGCGCTTGAGGCCTCGGCCGAGGAAATCGTGGATTTCACCCGCACCGTCGGCGAAGTGTGCCGCATGCTGGGTCTGCGCCCCGGCGGGGGCGGTGACGGCTATCGGCTGATTTCCAACGCGGGCCAGGACGGTGTGCAGGAGGTGCCGCACCTGCACGTGCACATCCTGGGCGGGCGCCCGCTGGGGCGCATGCTGCAGAAGGGCTGAGCCCGCGGCGCCCGGTTCAGGCCGCCGTGTCCCTCTTCGAGGTCAGAGAAACGAAGACGTCCTCGAGGTCGGCCTCCTCGGTGGCGACGTCGCGGATGCGGATGCCGGCCTCGTGGACCAGGCCGAGGATCACGTCGGCCGAGGTCTGGGCACGGCGATAGCCGAAGGCCAGCGCGCCGTCGGCGCGCAGGTCGACGGTGACGCCCTCGGGCACGGGCGGGGGCGTCGTGACCGGGGCCTCGGGCTGGATGACCAGCGTCTTGGCATCCATCCGCGCGACGAGCGTTTCGGTCCGGTCCTGCGCGATCACCCGGCCCTCGTCGATGATGGCGATCTCGTCGCACATCTCCTCGGCTTCCTCGAGGTAATGGGTCGTGAGGATGATCGTCACACCGCGCGCGTTCAGCGCCCGCACGTTTTCCCAGAGCATCTGGCGGAGTTCGATGTCGACGCCGGCGGTCGGCTCGTCCAGCACCAGCACCTGCGGGTTGTGGACCAGCGCCTTGGCGAGCAGCAGCCGCCGGCGCATCCCGCCCGAGAGGTTGCGCGCGTAGGCCTCGGCCTTGTCCTCGAGCCCGACCATTTCCAGGATCTCGTGGGTGCGCCGCTGCGACTTGGGCACCCCGTAGAGGCCGGCCTGCACCTCGAGCGCGCCGGCGGGCGTGAAGAACGGGTCCAGGTTCAGCTCCTGGGGCATGACGCCGATGGAGGCGCGGGACTGGCGCGGGTTCACGTCCTGGTCGAATCCCCAGATCCGCACCTTGCCGCCGGTCTTCACGACGAGACCGGCCAGGATGTTGATCAGCGTCGATTTCCCCGCGCCGTTCGGCCCGAGCAGCCCGTAGATGCTGCCCTTGGGGATGCGCAGGTCCACGCCTTTCAGCGCCACCTTCGCCGGTGCACGGCGGGTCGCGGCATAGGTCTTTTCCAGTCCTTCGATCTCGATGGCGTAGTCGGTCATGGCGCTCCCCGAACCTTGCGCGGTCCGGCCTTGTCCGCGTCTTGCGGATCGCTATCATGCGGTGCAAACAAGGGTCAATCGCACACCAGAACGAAGCGGAGCCAGACCATGCCTCTCGACGCACCCGAAACCGAGGTCGTCACCAAGACCCGCGTTGCCTGCGACGGCGGCGGCGGCGCGCAGGGCCACCCGCGCGTCTGGTACTCGATCCCCGAGGATACGGGCTATGTCGAGTGCGGCTACTGCGACAAGAAATTCATCCTCAAGGGCGGCCCGGCGGACGCCGGGTCCCAGGGCTGAGCCGCCCCGGATCCGCAGACCGCGTCGCGACGCGGCTGGCCGTCCCAGGGCGGGCGGCGGACCGACGGCGCCCATATGACGGGAGAGCGCGATGGGCAGCTTCGGCAAGGGCCATCATCTACATCTGATCGACGGCTCGACCTTCATCTTCCGGGCCTACCACGCCTTGCCGCCCCTAACGCGCAAGTCCGACGGGCTGCCCATCGGCGCCGTGGCGGGGTTCTGCAACATGGTCTTCAAGTATATCGAGGACAGTGCCGGCCCGGACGCACCCACCCATGCGGCGGTAATCTTCGATCATTCCGGAGAGACCTTCCGCAACGAGATCTTCGAGCAGTACAAGGCCAACCGCCCGGAAATGCCCGAGGATCTGCGCCCGCAGATCCCGCTGACCCGCGAGGCGACACGCGCCTTCAACATCGCCTGCCTCGAGGTCGCGGGCTTCGAGGCCGACGACATTATCGCCACGCTCGCCCGCGCGGCGCGCGAGGCCGGCGGGCGGGTCACGATCCTGTCCTCCGACAAGGACCTGATGCAGCTGGTGGGCGGCGGCGTGACGATGCTGGACCCGATGAAGTCACGCGTTATCGATACCGAGCAGGTCGAGGAAAAGTTCGGCGTCGGCCCGGACCGCGTGGTCGACGTGCAGGCGCTGGCGGGCGACTCGGTGGATAACGTGCCGGGCGCGCCGGGCATCGGGGTGAAGACCGCGGCCCTGCTGATCAACGAATTCGGGGATCTCGACACGCTGCTGGACCGCGCGGGCGAGATCAAGCAGCCCAAGCGCCGCCAGACCCTTCTGGACTTCGCAGAGCAGATCCGCGTCAGCCGTGAACTGGTGAAGCTCGACGACCGGACCCCGCTCGACGTCGCGCTCGAAGACCTCGAAGTCAGGGATCCCGACCCCGATACCCTGATGGAGTTCCTCGGCCAGATGGAATTCCGGACCCTCACCAAGCGCGTGGCCGAGAAGCTTGGCGTCGAGCCGCCGGCGATCACGGATACCGACCCGGCGGGGGCCGAGCCGCAGGAAGACAAGGCGCCGCTCGCCCCGTTCGAGGACGCGGTCTACGAGACCGTGCGCGATGCCGAGGGGCTGGCGCGCTGGGTCGCGGCGATCCACCAGCACGGCCATGTCGCGGTGGACACAGAGACCACCAGCCTGAACGAGATGCGTGCCGAGCTGGTCGGCATCTCTCTCGCGGTCGAACCGGGGCGCGCCTGTTACATTCCCATCGGCCACAGGGCCACCGATGGCGGCGAAGGGCTCTTCGGCTCGGAGGACCTGGCCGAGGGGCAACTGCCGCTGCCGAAGGTTCTGGCCGCGCTTGGCCCGATCTTCGAGGACGACGCGATCCTCAAGATCGGTCAGAACATGAAATACGACGCCAAGGTGCTGGCCCGCCACGGCATCCGCATCACCCCCATCGCCGACACCATGCTGATGTCCTATGCCATGAACGCCGGTCTGCACGGCCATGGCATGGACGCCCTGTCCGAGCGATACCTCGGCCACAATCCGATCCCCATCAAGGAGCTGATCGGCAGCGGCAAGAGCCAGATCACCTTCGACCGCGTGGCCATCGACAAGGCCGCGCACTACGCCGCCGAGGATGCCGACATCACCCTGCGCCTCTGGCGGCTCTTCAAGCCGCAGCTCCACCAGCGCCAGGTCACGACGGTCTACGAAACGCTGGAACGGCCCATGGTGCCGGTGCTGGCCGACATGGAGATCGCCGGGATCAAGGTCGACCGCGACACGCTGAGCCGCATGTCGAACGCCTTTAGCCAGAAGATGGCGGGGCTGGAGGCCGAGATCCACGACCTGGCCGGCGAGCGCTTCAACGTCGGTTCGCCCAAGCAGCTGGGCGAGATCCTCTTCGACAAGATGGCGCTCGAAGGCGGCAAGCGCGGCAAGACCGGCGCCTACGGCACCGGGGCGGACGTGCTGGAAGACCTCGCCGCCGAGGGCCACGACCTGCCGGCGCGGGTTCTGGACTGGCGCCAGCTCTCCAAGCTGAAATCGACCTATACCGACGCGCTTCAGGATCACATCAATCCCGAGACCGGGCGCGTCCACACCTCCTACATGATCGCCGGTGCCAATACGGGGCGTCTCGCCTCGACCGATCCGAACCTGCAGAACATTCCCGTCCGCAGCGACGAAGGCCGCCGCATCCGCGAGGCCTTCGTCGCCGAGACGGGCAAGCTGCTGGTCAGCCTCGACTACAGCCAGATCGAGCTGCGCATCCTGGCCCATATCGCCGATCTCGCGACGATGAAGGCCGCCTTCCGCGACGACCAGGACATCCACGCGATGACCGCGTCCGAGATGTTCGGCGTCCCGGTCGCGGGCATGGACGCGTCCGTGCGCCGGCAGGCCAAGGCGATCAATTTCGGGGTGATCTACGGCATCTCGGCCTTCGGGCTGTCGCGGAACCTGCGCATCCCGCGCGACGAGGCCAAGAGCTTCATCGATACCTATTTCGAGCGCTTCCCGGGCATCAAGGACTACATGGACGACACCGTCGCCTTCGCCAAGGAGCACGGGTTCGTCCGCACCCTGTTCGGCCGCAAGATCCACACGCCCGAGATCTCGGCCAAAGGGCCGGCGGCGGGCTTCGCGCGCCGCGCGGCGATCAATGCCCCGATCCAGGGCACGGCGGCCGACGTGATCCGCCGCGCGATGATCCGCATGCCTGGCGCGATCGCGGCGCTGCCCGCGCGCATGCTGCTGCAGGTCCATGACGAACTGATCTTCGAGGTGGACGAGGACGCGGTAGACCGGACCGTCGCCGTGGTGCGCGAGGTCATGGAGCACGCCGCCGAGCCGGTGGTGAAACTGTCGGTGCCGCTGACGGTGGATGCCGGACATGGCAGGAACTGGGCCGAGGCGCATTAGGCGCCGGGCGCCGTGGATTCACCTTTTCAGGTGAATTGACCCCCTGACATGCGCGGCGTATGCTTTTCCGATGACCGGAAACAAGCATGCGTCGCGGGCCGGGATCGACGCGTTCTACGGCGACCGGCTGGCGGCGCCTGCCGCGGCCGGAGAGACGCCCCTCCTGGCGCCGGACTACGACCCGGCCGCGCTGGCCGCCCTTCCCGACGGGCTCGTGGCGACCAGCTTCGGATGTGGCGATCCGCTGGCCTTCGCCGCGGTGGAAACCGGTGCGACCGTGCTGGACCTGGGCTGCGGCGCCGGGATGGATCTTCTGCTCGCGGCGGAACGGGTCGGGCCGGCGGGGCGGGTGATCGGCCTCGACTCGAATCCCGACATGGTGCGCCGCGCGCGGGAGAATGCCGCGCGGGCGGGGGCCGGACAGGTGGAGGTCATGGAAGGCCTGATCGAGGCGCTGCCGCTGCCCGACGAAAGCGTCGACTGGATCATCTCCAACTGCGTGATCAACCTGTCGATGGACAAACCCGCGGCCTTTGCCGAGATCGCGCGGGTGCTCAAGCCCGGTGGCCGGATCCTGGTTTCCGACCTGGTGGCGGAGACCCTGCCGGACTGGATCGCGGCGCATCGCGATCTCTATGCCGCCTGTATCGCCGGGGCGGTCGCGGAACGCGACTATCTGGCCCTTGCCGAGGCCGCCGGTCTCGACGATGTCCATGTCCTCGATCGGATGACCTACGGTGCGACCGAGGTCCGGGCCCTGGTCGCGGGCGAGTTGCCCGTCGCGATCGACTCCCTGGCAGCGCGGCTCGGCGTGACGCGCGACGACATGCTGGACCGGATCGCCGCCGAGATGTCCGGCAAGGTCCGCAGCATCAAGCTTCATGCCCGGCGCGGGGGCGGGGAGGCGGCGACGGTGGCCTGAGCCCGTGACGTCGTGTAGGGTGGCCCGCACGCCGGCGGGTGCCCCCGAGAAAGGCACCGGCCGCAGCAAGGAGAGGCCGCGCCATGCCGAGCGATATCCGCACCATTCTCTGCCCCGTCAACCTGCGCCACGCGGCCCATGCCAGCAAGGCCTACGAGACGGCGCTGCAACTGGCCAGGTGGCACGGCGCCGAACTGTTGGTCGTCACCGTCGCGCCAGAGATGGAGCGCAACCTGAACATCTACGATTCGCGCAAATACTGGGGCGAGAAGCTGCAGGAATTCCTCGAGGCCTTCCCGCCGGGTGATGTGAAGGTGCGCACACAGGTGCTGATCGGCGCGGCCCACCGCCAGATCGTGAAGATGGCCGACCAGGACAAGGTCGACCTCGTGGTGATGGAGGCCGCGAACCCGCGGGTGCGCGACTACCTGCTCGGCACGACGGCCAGCCATGTCGTCACCCATGCCGATTGCGCGGTCTACGTGGTGCGCTGAGCGCGCTTGATCCGGTGAGGACCGGCGGCTAGGTCTCGTCCATGGGCGGGCATCACCACCATCATCACGTCGACCCGGACGCCGGCGACGCGCGCGTGGCACTGGCCGTGGGGGTCAACCTTTTCCTGACGGTGGCGCAGATCGCGGGCGGGCTTGTTTCGGGCTCCGTTGCGCTGATCGCCGATGCGGTCCACAACCTGTCCGACGCGATCTCGCTCGGCATCGCCTTCTTCGCGCGGCGCATCGCCCGGCGCCCGTCGGACGCGGCGATGACCTTCGGCTATGGCCGGGCCGAGCTGGTGGCCGCGCTCATCAACTACACGACGCTCGTGGTGATCGGGCTCTACCTCGTCTACGAGGCCGTGCTGCGGCTGATCGATCCGCCGGGCGTCGAGGGCTGGATCGTGGTGGCGGTGGCCGGGGTCGCGCTGGTCGTCGACCTGGTGACCGCGCTGCTGACCTACCGGCTCTCGCAGGAAAGCGTGAACATCCGGGCGGCTTTCCTGCACAACCTGGCGGATGCGCTGGGCTCGGTCGCGGTGATCGTCGCGGGCACGCTGATCCTGCTTTATGACTGGCGGCTCGTGGACCCGCTGGTGACCCTCGGCATCGCGGGTTACATCCTGTGGATGGCCATCGCCGAGATCGGGCCGGTCATCCGGATCCTTATGCTGGGCAGCCCTCCCGGCATTGCCGCGGGCGAGGTCATTGCCACGATGGAGGCCGTGCCGGGCGTGGAGGGCGTCCATCACCTGCATCTCTGGCAGATGAGCGAACGCCGCGTGTCGCTCGAGGCGCATATGGTCGTCTCGGAGTCCGACTGGCCCGCGGCGGCCGAGATCAAGAACCGGGTCAAGGCGCGCCTCGCCGAGGCGCACGGGATCGGACACGTAACGCTCGATATCGAGACCGCGGGCAACGGCTGCCCGCATCCGAGCCGGATCGGCGACGGGTCCTGACGTTCAGGCCAGCACGTCCTCCACCGGCCGGCGGACGGAGGCGGGTGCCGGCAGGCTTGGCTGGCCGATCCGCAGCAAGAGCTGCGGAGACCCGGACAGGCCGAGCGCGGCGCCGAGTTTCGGACGCAGGGACGCCACCTCGATCGGCTGGTTGAGATAGGCGGCGGCGAGGCCGGCCCGTTCGAGCCGGAGCAGCACATCCATGAGGGCCCGCCCGGTTGCCAGCCAGGCCGGTTTGCCGTCGCCCTGGGTGGCCAGCGCGGCCAGCAGCGGAGAGCCCTGCATGATTTTCCTGGCGTCGTCCGCCGCGATCCCGTCCCCCATGTCGAAGGTGCGGATGGCCAGCCGCGCCGCCGGCGCCAGGATGTCCGGCATGCCGAAGGCCGCGGCCGACATCCCGTCATGGCTGCCAAGCGTCGTGGAATGCACCCAACAGGCCAGTTCGGCCCGGAAAGCGGCGTCGGCAAGCTGTTCCTTGTCGCCCTCGGCCACGAGATCGGCAATCGTCTCGCGGGTGTCTTCGCGGGCCGCGACGAGCATCACGTCATGGGCCGCCGCCGCCGCGGCCAGGTCGTCCCAGAGCGCGTCGTCGGGCGGATCGCCGGCGAAGGCCGCGCGGTTCGTCCGCCGCGTCGCCAGCGCGTCCGCGCAGGCGGCGTCGTCCGGCGCCGCCTTGCCGCGCGTGCCCAGCCGGACACGCGCCAGCACGTCGAAATCATGGGGCAGGGGAAAGACCTCGGTCTCGGGCGTGAACCCGCGGGCGCGCGCCGTGACCTCCAGCGCGCCGGTGACCGCGCCGCAGCTGATGATCAGTTCGCGGCCTTCCGGGTCGACCACCGGCAGGCTGCGCTGCCAGTCGGCGAGCACGTCGATATGATGGTCATGGATGCGGAATCGCCAGGGCTGGGAGTTGTGGCTGGACGGGGCCTTGGTCGCTTCGGCGATCAGGGCGCGCGCGACGTCGTGGAAGCCCGCGCCGGGTCTGGTGTCGTCGGACATCCCGGGTCTCCTTGGTCGATCTGTCGCGCCGACCCTGGCACACCGCGGCGCGCTGCGGCCATGATCTGTGTCAACCGGCGCGGTACGGCGTCAGAAGCGTTCCACCCAGGGGCGCAGCGTCAGCTCCGACGACCAGGCGGAACGGTCCTGGTCGATCAGCTGAAGATAGGCCGCCGCGATCGCCTCGGGATCGAGCATGCTGTCCGGGGCCTCCGCGGGCTCGGTCCGGCCGGGATTGCGGATCGCCCCGTCGATATTGACCCAGGCGACATGGATGCCCTGCGGGTGCAGTTCGCGCGCCATCGATTCCGCCAGCCCGCGCTGGGCGAACTTGCCCATGGCAAAGGGCGCGGAGTGCGGGAATCCCTTCACCCCTGCCGAGGCCCCGGTGAACAGGATCGTTCCCCGCACCCCGGCCTGTGGCTCGGCCGCCAGCATCCGGCGTGCGGCCGCCTGGCCCGTCAGGAAGGCGCCGATCGCCGTGACCTCCACGGCCTTGCGCACCGCCTCGGGGTCGAGATCGGCGACAGGTCCGCGCACGCGTGCCGACGGGTTGTAGATCACCACGCGGGGCGCGGCGTCGAGCCCGTCGAAGAGCGTGGCCACCGCCGCCGGGTCCCGCGCGTCGAGCGCCGTGGTCCCGGCGCCGGTCTGCGCGGCGAGCGGGCCCAGCTTGTCGACGTTGCGCGCGGCCAGAACAAGGCGGTAGCCTTGGCCGGACAGCTGGCGGGCCAGCGCCGCGGACAGCCCGTCGCCGACGCCGATGATGACGGCCAGCGGCGCGGTCATGTGGCCTCCAGCTCTGCCGAGGGGATGATCGGGAAGAAATCGCCGCCCGACCAGACCCCGAACCAGCCTGTGCCGTCCCGCTCTTCATGGGTTCCGATATCGACCAGCCGGTAGAAGCTCTTGCGGTCGATCAGCGCCTCGAGGTTCGCGCGGACCAGAACATAGGGCGACGGCTCGCCCGTTTCGGGGTCGCGGGCCACGCGGATCGGGTGATCCGGGCCCGCCGTCACCACGTCGTCGACATTGGTCAGGAAGGTCAGGCTCTGGTCGCGGCCATCGCCGTCCACCTCGAAATCGATCGCGACGAAGGGGGCGTCCTCGACGGTGATTCCCACCTTTTCGACCGGGGTGACGAGGAAATAGGCGTCTCCGTCTTTCCGAAGGATCGAGGAAAACAGCTTCACCAGCGGTTTCCGGCCGATGGGCGTGCCGAGGTAGAACCAGGTGCCGTCGCGGGCGATGCGCATGTCCAGGTCGCCGCAGAAGGCCGGGTTCCAGAGATGCACCGGGGGCGGGCCCTTTTCCGATGCCGCCTTGGCGGCTTCGGCGAGGGCTTCGGCCGAGGGGGTCACGATGTTTTGTCCCATAGCGGATTTTGCCATTTGTCCGTGCCGCTTTATCTCGATTTAATAGGCGGCGGATCGCTTTCAACAGACCATAGCGCCGGCGGAAAGGGGAGTCATGGCCGAAACCGACGAAGAGCTTCTGCACGAGATCGAGGCGCTGGGGGGCAAGCTGGCCCAGGCGCGGCGCAGTATCGGCAAGCGGATCATCGGCCAGCAGGAGGTCGTCGACCTGACGCTGACGGCCCTGCTTTGCGGGGGGCACGCGTTGCTCGTGGGGCTGCCGGGGCTGGGCAAGACACGGCTGGTGGACGCGCTCTCGACGGTCATGGGGCTTGCCGGAAACCGCATCCAGTTCACGCCGGACCTGATGCCGGCGGACATCCTCGGCTCCGAGGTGCTGGAGACCGCCGCCGATGGCAGCCGCGCCTTCCGCTTCATCGAGGGGCCGATCTTCTGCCAGTTGCTGATGGCCGACGAGATCAACCGCGCAAGCCCCCGCACGCAGTCGGCGCTGTTGCAGGCGATGCAGGAAAAGGCGGTGACCGTGGCCGGCGAGGAGCGGGCGCTCGACAAGCCTTTCCACGTGCTCGCCACGCAGAATCCCATCGAGCAGGAAGGCACCTACCCGCTGCCCGAAGCCCAGCTTGACAGGTTCCTCGTGCGGGTCGACGTGGCCTATCCCGACCGCGACACGGAACGCGAGATCCTGCTGACCACCACCGGGACCGACGACGCCGAGTCGGAGGCCGTCTTCACCGCTGCCGAGCTGATCGCCGCGCAATCCGTTGTCCGCCGCATGCCGGTGGGCGAGGGGATCGTGGAATTGATCCTCGACCTGGTGCGCGCCTGCCGCCCCGACGAGCCCGAAGCCACCGAGGCCGTGCGCGACCAGGTGAGCTGGGGACCGGGCCCGCGTGCCGCGCAGGCGCTGATGCTGACGGTGCGCGCCCGCGCGCTGCTGGACGGGCGCCTGGCGCCGACACCCGAGGACGTGTTCGCGATGGCGCGGCCGGTGATGATCCACCGCATGGCGCTGTCCTTTGCCGCGCGCGCCCGCGGCGAGGATCTCGGCACGCTCATCGACGAGGTCGCCCGGCAGATCACTCGCATCGAGGAGGCCGCTTGACCGACCCGCACGCCCTTCCTGCCGCGCGCCTGCGCCACCGGGCCGAGGGCGTTTCAGCCGGCCTGCCGCCGCTGCTGGCCGCGGCCGAGCACCTGGCCGCGACGGTTATCCTGGGCGAGCATGGCCGCCGCCGCGCCGGCCTCGGGGACGAGTTCTGGCAGTACCGGGCCGCCCATCCGGGCGACGCGTGGCGCGACATCGACTGGCGCCGGTCGGGCCGGTCGGACGTGGCCTTCGTGCGGGAAAAGGAATGGCAGGCGGCGCAGAGCGTCCTCTTCTGGATCGACACCGCCCGCGCGATGGCCTTTTCCGGGTCCGACGACCGGCCCAGCAAGGGCGACCGTGCCAAGCTGCTCGGCCTGGCCGGGGCGATCCTGCTGAACCGCGGCGGCGAGCGCGTCGGGCTGATGCAGGATCCCGAGCCGCCCCGCCACGGCGAGGCGCAACTTCTGCGGATCGCGGCCGAGCTCGACGAGGAGGATGCCGCCGATTACGGCGTCCCGGTCGAGCGCCCGATGCCGACCGGCGCGCGTGCCGTGCTGATCTCGGATTTCCTCGGCGACTGGTCGCGTGTCGAGACGGTGCTTTCCCATGCCGCGGATCGCGGGGTGAAGGGGGTGTTGCTGCAGGTGCTCGACCCGCAGGAAGAGGCCTTCCCCTTCGACGGGCGCACCATCTTCGAAAGCATGAGCGGCGCCGTCAGTTTCGAGACCCTGAAGGCCGGCGAGCTGAAACCGCGCTATCTTGAACGGCTGGCGGCGCGCAAGGCACGGCTGGCCGATGTCGCGGCGCGCACCGGCTGGCAGTACAGCTGCCATCATACCGGCGAGTCCGCGCAGTCGGCGCTGCTCTGGCTCTACCGGGCGCTGGAAGGGGGGCGCTGATGTGGTCGATCGGCCCGCTTGCCTTTACCACGCCCTGGCTCCTGCTGGGGCTGGTGGCGCTGCCCGCGCTCTGGTGGCTGCTGCGCGCCGTGCCGCCCGCGCCGATCCGGCGGCGGTTCCCGGCGGTCACGCTGCTGCTCGGGCTTCGTGACGAAGAGACCGAGAGCGACCGCACGCCCTGGTGGCTGCTTTTGCTGCGCTGCCTGGCCGTTGCCGCGCTGATCGTCGGCTTTGCCGGGCCGGTCCTGAACCCGCGCGACGCGCGCGAGGGGGCCGGTCCGCTCCTGATCCTGATGGATGGCAGCTGGGCCTCCGCCCAGGGCTGGGGGCTGCGCCGGGACAAGGCGGCCGAGCTGCTCGACGTCGCGCGCCAGGCGGGGCGGCCTGTCGCCGTGGCGGCCCTGACGGACCTGTCGGCGGGCGGGCCGGAATTCCAGTCGGCCGAGGCCTGGGCGGAACGTTTGCCGAGCCTCGCCCCGGCGGCCTGGATGCCGGATGACGCGGCCGCGGTCGACTGGGTGCGCGGGGCCGCGCGGGATTTCGACACCTACTGGATGTCCGACGGGCTGGCCCGGGCGGGGCGGGCCGATCTCCTGGCCGCGCTCGAAAGCCGCGGGACCGTCACGGCGTTCGAATCCGGCGCGGGGCGGCTTGCGCTGCGTCCGCCGGCCTTCGAGGACGGCGCCATCAGGCTCGACGCCATGCGGGCGGGCGCTGCCGTCGCGCGCGAGATCACCCTGCGGGCCATCGGCCCGGACCCGGCCGGGATCGAACGGGTGCTGGCCGAGCTGCCGCTCAGCTTCGAAGGCGACGGCACCCGCGCCGAGGGCGCGCTGTCGGTGCCGGCCGAGCTGCGCAACCGCATCCGGCGATTCGAGATCGCCGGAACGCGGTCGGCCGGCGCGGTGAGCCTGACCGACGACGCGCTGAAGCGGCGGCAGGTCGCGCTCTTCGCCGCGCGCGAGGACCGCGAGGGCACCGAGCTGCTGTCGCCGCTGCATTACCTGCGCCAGGCGCTCGAGCCGACCGCGGACCTGATCGAGGGCACGCTGGACGATATCCTGCTGGCCGATCCCGACGTGATCGCCCTGGCCGACGTGGCGCAGCTGACGCCGCTCGAATCCGACGAGATCGAGGCCTGGGTCGAGGAGGGCGGCCTGCTGCTGCGCTTCGCCGGTCCGCGGCTGGCGGCCAGCGACGTGGCGCGCGACGAGGAGCCGGCGCTGATGCCCGTGCGCCTGCGGGCCGGCGGGCGCAGCGTCGGCGGCGCCATGAGCTGGGGCGCGCCGAAGGAATTGCGCCCCTTCCCCGAGGACTCGCCCTTTCACGGCCTCGCCATCCCGGAGGACGTCACCGTCACCAGCCAGGTGGTGGCCCAGCCCGATCCGGCGCTCGCCGACCGGGTGATCGCGGCGCTTGCCGACGGCACGCCGCTGGTGACCCGCAAGGCGCTGGGCCAGGGGCAGGTCGTGCTGTTCCATGTCACCGCCAACGCCGAATGGTCGAGCCTGCCGCTCTCGGGGTTGTTCGTGCAGATGCTCGACCGTCTCGCGGTCTCGACCCGCCCGGTCCAGCCCACCGCCGCGGAACTCGAGGGAACGACCTGGGAAGCCGTCCGCGTCCTCGATGGCTTCGGGGTGGAACGTGACGCGGGTGCACTGGCTGGCGTGGACGGCACGGCACTGGCCGAGGGCATTGCCGGCCCGGCGTTGCGGCCGGGGCTCTATGCCGACGGCGAACGGCGCGTGGCGCTCAACGTGATCGGGCCCGAAGACGAGATCGCGGCGACGGAGTGGCCCGCCTCGGTGCCCGTCGAGGGGCTCGGCGTGACGCGCCAGACCGGGCTCAAGGGGGCCTTGCTGGCGGCGGCGCTGCTGGCGCTCATGGCCGATGTCGTCGCCACGCTCTGGCTGGCGGGCCGGCTGACCGGGCCCAGGCAGGGGGCGGCAGCGCTCTTGGCGCTGGTGCTGCTGGCGCCCGGCGGGGCAGAGGCACAGCAACCCGGGGGCGCGGGCGAGGCCCGTGCGATCGAGGCCACCACCGAAACCGTGCTGGCCTATGTCGTGACCGGCGATGCCGCGCTCGACCGGATCTCCGCGGCGGGGCTCCGGGGGCTGTCCCTGACGCTGGCGCGGCGCACCTCGGTCGAACCGGAAGAGCCGATCGGCGTCGATCTCGAGACCGACGAGCTGGCCTTTTACCCGCTGCTCTACTGGCCGGTTACCGAGACCCAGCCGCGCCCCTCGCCCGAGGCCTATGCCGAGCTGAACCAGTACCTGCGGACCGGCGGCATGATCCTCTTCGACACGCGGGACGCCGATATCGGCCGGTTCGGCACCGGCACGCCCAACGGGCGCAAGCTGCAGCAACTGGCCGCGCCCCTGGACGTGCCGCCGCTGGAACCCGTGCCCGAGGATCACGTGCTGACGCGGACCTTCTACCTTCTGCAGGATTTCCCGGGTCGCCACGACAGCCGCGACGTCTGGGTCGAGGCGGCGCCGCCGGATGCCGAGCAGATCGAGGGCATGCCGTTCCGCGATCTCAACGATGGCGTAACCCCGGTGGTGATCGGCGGCAACGACTGGGCAGCGGCCTGGGCGGTGGGCCAGAACGGGCAGTACCTGTTTCCCGTCGGCCGCGGCTATGGCGGCGAGCGGCAGCGGGAATACGCGCTGCGTTTCGGGATCAACCTGGTGATGCATGTGCTGACCGGGAACTACAAGTCCGACCAGGTGCACGTGCCTGCGCTGCTGGACAGGCTGGGGCAATGACATGAGCCGCGAGATCGTCTTCGACCCGCTCCTGGCCCTGCCGGTTCTTGCCGTTCTCGCGGCGCTGGCCTGCGTCGTGCTCGGCTTCGCCTTGTGGCGGCGCCTGGCCGGCTGGTGGCTCCGGGGGCTGGGCGCGCTCGCCGTGCTGGCGGCGCTTGCCAACCCGTCGCTCCAGGAAGAGGCGCGCGACCCGCTGACCGACATCGTGCTGGCCGTGGTGGACCGGACGGCCTCGCAGGGCATTTCGGACCGGGCCGCGCAGACCGATGCGGCGCTGGCCGAGCTGGAGCGCCGGATCGCCGCGCGCGCGAACACGGAGCTGCGCATCGCCCGTGTCGCCGACGCGCCCGAGGGCAGCGAGCGTGGCACGCTGCTGATGACAGCGCTGTCCGAGGCGCTGGCCGAGGCCCCGCGCGGGCGCATCGCCGGGGCGGTGCTGATCACCGACGGGCAGCTGCACGATCTCGACATGGCGCCCGAGATGCCGGCGCCGGTGCACGCGCTGCTGACCGGGCGCGAGGGCGACTGGGACCGGCGTCTGCAGGTGCGCAACGCGCCGGCCTTCGCGATCATCGGCGAGCCGGTCACGCTGCGGCTGCGGATCGAGAACCAGGGCGACGTGCCGGCCGATGCCGAGGGCATGGTCGAGCTCTTCGTCACCATCGACGGCGGCGAGCCCCAGAGCTTCAGCGTGCCCGTCGGCCGTGACATGGAGGTGCCGATCCGGCTGCCGCATGGCGGGATGAACGTCATCCAGTTCGAGGTGCCGGCTGCCGAGGGCGAGCTGACCGACCGCAACAACGCCGCGGTGATCTCCATCAACGGCGTGCGCGACCGGCTGCGCGTGTTGCTGGTGTCGGGCGAGCCGCATGCGGGCGAACGAACCTGGCGCAACCTGCTGAAATCCGACAGCTCGGTCGACCTGGTGCATTTCACCATCCTGCGTCCGCCCACCAAGCAGGATGGCGTGCCGGTCAGCGAGCTGAGCCTCATCGCTTTCCCGACGCGCGAGCTTTTCCTCGAGAAGATCGACGAGTTCGACCTGATCGTCTTCGATCGCTATCGCCAGCGCGGGATCCTGCCGCCCATCTACCTCGACAATGTCCGCCGCTACGTCGAGGACGGCGGCGCCGTGCTGCTGGCGGCCGGTCCGGAATTCGCCGGGGCCGAAAGCCTCTGGCGCTCGCCGCTGGCCGAGGTCCTGCCCGGCATGCCCACCGCCCGCGTCGTCGAGCGGGGCTATACCCCCGAGGTCTCGGAGCTCGGCGCGCGTCACCCGGTGACCGCCGGGCTCGAGGATTTCGCGCCGCGCCCCGCGGCCGAGGACGGCACCCCCGGCTGGGGGCGCTGGTTCCGCCAGATCGACGTGACCGCCGAGACGGGCGACACGGTCATGCGCGGCGCGGACGCGCGCCCGCTCCTGGTGCTCGACCGCGTCGAGGCGGGGCGCGTGGCGCTGCTGGCCTCCGACCATGCCTGGCTCTGGCATCGCGGCTACGAGGGTGGCGGGCCGCAGCTCGAACTGCTGCGCCGGCTGGCGCACTGGATGATGAAGGAGCCCGAGCTCGAGGAAGAGGCGCTGCGCGCCGAGGCACAGGGGCAGACCATCAACATCACGCGCCGGTCGCTGGCCGAGGGCGCGCGCAGCGTCACCGTGACGACGCCCGCCGGCGAGGAGGTCGCCGTCGAGCTGACCGAAACCGCCCCGGGCCGCTTCACCGCCAGCTACGAGGGACCCGAGACCGGTCTCTACCGGCTGGCCGACGCCGAGAAGGACGCGGTGATCGCGCTTGGCCCCGCCGCGCCGCGCGAATACGCGGAGACCATCGCCACCGGCGACAAGCTCGCCCCGGTGGTGGAGCGCCAGCGCGGCGGCATCCTGCGGCTGGAGGACGGTTTTCCGGGGATCCGGGACGTCCGCGCGGGGCGGGTCGCGGCCGGGCGTGGCTGGGTCGGGCTGACCCCGCGCGAGGCCTATCTCACGACGGATATCCGCATCCGGCCGCTGTTGCCGGCGGTGCTGTTCCTGCTGCTCGCGGCCGCGCTCAGTCTCGGGGCCTGGCTGCGCGAGGGGCGCTAGCGGCGGCGGTCAGGTCGTATCGCCCAGAAGGATCGTGCGCGACCGCGACCGGAACTCGCGGCGGTAAAGCACGAGAAACGCCGCGAGCGTGGCCAGGATGAGCGGGATCGCCCCGAGCAGCCAGGCCAGCGCGGCCAGCGCGAAATAGACCGATCGCAGACCGCGGTTGAAGCTGCGCGACGCGGTGATGTTCAGCTCGGCCGCCTGCGCGGCACGGGGCGCGGCCTGCGGATCGTCGGGCTCGTTCGGGATCGAGGCCATGACGACCGCGCAATAGCCGAAGAGCCGGTGCGACCAGACGAATTTCAGGAAGGCGGACGCCACCAGCAGCAGCGCGAGCAGGATCTTGATTTCCCAGACGACCTCCGGCGCGCTGTCGAGCGTCAGGTCCCGGGCCACGCCGCGAAGCCGCTCGGTATTGCCGAGCAGCGCGAGGCCGCCGCCGATCGCGATCATGCAGGCGGAGGCGAAGAAGGTCGTGCCCTGCCGGAGCGTGGACAGGATGTTGGCGTCGAAGATCCGCGGCTGACGGGTGAGGAATTCGCGCATCCAGTCCCGCCGGTAGCGCCGCATCAGCGCCGAGGTCGAGGGGCGGGTCTGCGACTCGCGCTCGATCATCAGCCCGATCCCGAGCCATGCGGCGAACAACAGCCCGACGGCGATGCCGTCGAGCACCGAGAAAAGCGTGAGGCGCGCGAGAAGATCCATGCCGTTACGGTATATGCCGGAGATTTTCCTTGCATAGGTCAAAATTGGTAATATGATTTTACCAAATACGAAGGAAACGCGCCCATGGAGATGCCCGCCCCCGACGCCGCGATCCTGTCGCGGAAGGACAAGATCATCGCCCGGCTGGCCAAGGAGCTGCCGGCCGACGCGCTGATCCACGATCCCGCGGAAACGCGCGCCTATGAATGCGACGCGCTCACCGCCTATCGCTGCCCGCCCCTGGCGGTGGTGCTGCCGGCCTCCACCGGGGAGGTGTCGGCGGTGCTGCGCATCTGCCACGAGGAACGCGTGCCGGTCGTCCCGCGCGGCGCCGGCACCTCGCTGGCCGGGGGCGCGCTGCCGACGGCCGACAGCGTGATCCTGGGCGTGGCCCGCATGAACGACGTGCTCGAGACCGACTACGCGAACCGGTTCATCCGTGTCCAGACCGGGCGCACCAATCTTTCGGTCACCGGCGCCGTGGAGGAAGAGGGCTTCTTCTATGCCCCGGATCCGTCGAGCCAGCTGGCCTGCGCGATCGCCGGCAACATCGCGATGAACTCGGGCGGGGCGCATTGCCTGAAATACGGCGTGACGACGAACAACCTGCTCGGCGCGACGGTGGTGCTGATGGACGGCAGCGTGGTCGAGCTTGGCGGCGCGCATCTCGATTCCGGCGGGCTGGATCTCCTGGGCGTGATCTGCGGGTCCGAGGGGCAGCTCGGCGTCGTGACCGAGGCGACGCTGCGCATCCTGCGCCAGCCCGAGGGCGCGCGCCCGCTGCTGATGGGCTTTTCCTCGAACGAGGTGGCGGGCGCCTGCGTCAGCGACATCATCAAGGCCGGGGTGCTGCCCGTGGCGATCGAGTTCATGGACCGGCCCTGCATTCGCGCCTGCGAGGATTTCGCCCATGCCGGGTATCCGGACGTCGAGGCGCTGCTGATCGTCGAGGTCGAGGGCTCGGCGGCCGAGATCGACGAACAGCTCGGGCTGATCAAGCAGATCGCCGCGACCCATAATCCCGACGAACTCCGCGAGAGCGGCTCTGCGGAGGAATCCGCGCTGATCTGGAAGGGCCGGAAATCGGCCTTCGGCGCGATGGGGCAGATCAACGACTATATCTGTCTCGACGGCACGATCCCGGTCTCGGAACTTCCGCGGGTGCTGAAGGGGATCGGCGATCTCTCGAAGGCATACGGGCTTGGCGTGGCGAATGTCTTCCACGCCGGGGACGGCAACATGCATCCCCTGATCCTGTTCGACGCGAACGCGCCGGGCGAGCTGGAAAAGGCCGAGGCGCTGGGCGCCGACATCCTGACGCTCTGCGTCGAGGCGGGCGGCTGCCTGACCGGCGAACATGGCGTCGGGGTGGAAAAGCGCGACCTGATGGCGGCGCAGTACGCGCCCGAGGACATGGAGGCGCAGATGCGGGTGAAGGACGTGTTCGACCCGGACTGGCTGCTGAACCCCGCCAAGGTCTTCCCGCTGGAGACCAGCGCCAGCCGTCGCCCTGCCATGGCCGCCGAATGACCGGGGGCGCTGCCCCCGGACCCCCGGGATACTTGGACCACTTGGAATGATGACACCGGAAACAGAAGAGGCGCTGGCCGAGGCCGTGCGCGCGGCGCGCGACCCGTTCCGCATCCAGGGCGGGGGCACGCGTCCGGTCGGGCGCCCGGTGACCGGCGCGGCGCTCAGCACGGCGGGGCTGAGCGGCGTGCGGCTTTACGAGCCGGGCGCGCTGACCATGGTGGCCGGCGCGGGCACGCCGCTGGCCGAGATCGAGGCGGCGCTGGCCGCCGAGGGTCAGCGCCTGGCCTTCGAGCCGATGGACCATCGCGGCCTGCTGGGCACGGAGGGCACGCCCACCATCGGCGGCGCCGCGGCGGCCAATGTTTCGGGCCCGCGGCGCATCTCGGTCGGGGCCTGCCGGGATTTCCTGCTCGGCCTGCGCTTCGTCGACGGCACCGGGGCGGTGGTCAAGAATGGCGGGCGGGTGATGAAGAACGTCACCGGCTACGACCTGGTGAAGCTCATGGCCGGGAGCCACGGCACGCTGGGCGTGTTGACGGAGGTCTCCTTCAAGGTGCTGCCGGCGCCGGCGGCCGCGGCGACGCTGACGATCCGCGGCCTGTCGGACGCGGCGGCGGTGGCCGTTCTTGCCCGCGCGTTGGGGTCGCCCTTCGAGGTGACGGGTGCGGCGCACAGGCCCCTGGGCGCGGCGGGCGCGCCGGAGACGCTGATCCGGATCGAGGGCTTCGAAAGCTCTGTGGCCTATCGCGCGAGGCGCCTGTCGGCGTTGCTCGGCGATGCGGGCGCGGTCGCGGTGGAAACCGATCCCGACCGGGTGGCGGAGGCCTGGACCGGGGTGCGCGACGTGGCCGATTTCCACGGGCGCGCGGGCGATGTCTGGCGGCTGTCGGTGAAGCCGGGCGACGCGCCCGCGCTGGCCGAACGGCTCGGGGCGGCGGCGCTGCTCTACGACTGGGGCGGCGGGCTCGTCTGGGCGCTGATGCCCGAGGGCACCGATGCGCGCGCGGCGCTCGGGACCTATGCGGGCCACGCCACGCTCGTCCGGGCGTCGGCGGAGACGCGGGCGCGGATCCCGCCCTTCCAGCCCGAGGTTCCGGCGCTGGCGCGGATCAGCGCGGGGCTCCGGGCCAAGTTCGACCCGAAGGGCCTGTTCAATCCCGGCCTGACGGGCTGAGGCGGAGGCGAGATGCAGACGAACTTTACCCCCGAACAGCTGGCGGATGCCGCCACCGCGCGGTCCAACGAGATCCTGCGGGCCTGCGTGCATTGCGGGTTCTGCACGGCGACCTGCCCGACCTACCAGGTGCTGGGCGACGAACTCGACAGCCCGCGCGGGCGGATCTACCTGATCAAGGACATGCTCGAGAAGGGGCGGCCCGCTGACGAGAAGACGGTCAAGCATATCGATCGCTGTCTCAGCTGCCTGGCCTGCATGACCACCTGCCCGTCGGGCGTCCATTACATGCACCTGGTCGATCATGCCCGGGAATACATAGAACAGACCTACAGGCGCCCCTGGCGCGAACGCGCGCTGCGCTGGATGCTGGCCCGCATCCTGCCCCATCCGACCCGGTTCCGCCTCGCGCTGCTGGGCGCGAAGATCGGGCGGCCCTTCGCCTTCCTGATGCCGGATGCACGGCTGAAGGCGATGCTGGAAATGGCCCCGAAAACGATCCCGCCGGTCAGCCGCAACGACGATCCGCAGGTCTTCCCCGCCGAAGGCCCGCGCAAGAAGCGCGTGGCGCTGATGACGGGCTGCGCGCAGCGCGCGCTCAACACCGATATCAACGACGCGACGATCCGGCTGCTGACCCGGCTGGGCTGCGAGGTCGTGGTGGCCGAAGGGCAGGGCTGCTGCGGCGCGCTGACCCACCACATGGGAAAGACCGGCGAGAGCCATGCGAGCGCGGCGCGGAACATCCGCGCCTGGAACCGCGAGATGCAGGGCGAGGGGCTCGACGCGGTGGTGATCAACACCAGCGGCTGCGGCACCACCGTCAAGGATTACGGGCACATGTTCCGCGATGAGGCCCTGGCCGCGGAGGCGCGGGCGGTATCGGAGATCGCGATGGACGTGACCGAACTGCTGGCGACCCTCGATCTGCCGGCGGAGGGCGCGTCCCCGATGCGCGTGGCCTATCACGCGGCCTGTTCGCTCCAGCACGGCCAGAAAATCACCGCCGCGCCGAAGACCCTTCTGAAAGCCGCCGGGTTCGAGGTGGTGGAACCGGCGGACAGCCATCTTTGCTGCGGCAGCGCGGGCACCTACAACCTGATGCAGCCCGAGATCTCCAAGCAGCTCAAGGCCCGCAAGGTGCGGACGCTGGAGGCGAAGGCCCCCGAGGTCATCGCCGCGGGCAATATCGGCTGCATGATGCAGATCGGCGGCGGCACCGCGATCCCCGTGGTGCACACGGTCGAATTGCTGGACTGGGCCACGGGCGGGCCGCGCCCGCCGGCGCTCGGCTGATCCAAGCTTTCCGCTTGGTCGCCATAATGTCGCCAAACCGCGGGGCTATCCCGGCCAGCACCCAATAGCCGGTGAAGAGGTCCGAGGAATGCGCCTTATCGCGCTGCTTATCGTTTCGATCTGGGTTTATGTCGCCGTCGGCCCGGTCAACAGCACCGACGCCGCCAGCCTGACGACCCTCGATACCGCGGACCGGAGCCGCGGCTGGGAGGGCGTGGGCCGCGTGAACCTTGACGGGGCGGGGTTCTGCACCGGAACGCTGATTTCGCCCGAGCTGGTGCTGACCGCGGCGCATTGCATGTATGACAGGCAGTCCGGGGACCGGATCGCGGACAGCCGGGTCGCGTTCCTGGCCGGATGGCGGAACGGCGAGGCCGCCGCCCAGCGGCGGGCGCGCCAGGTCGTGATCCATCCCGACTACGTCTATGCCGGCCATAACCGGATCGATCGGGCCGCCCGGGATCTCGCCGTCATCCAGCTCGACCGCCCGATCGCCGCGGAGGGCGTGCCGCCCTTCAGCGCCGGGCGCGCGCCGGAGATCGGCGACAGCGTCGAGCTGGTCTCCTATGCCATGAACCGCGACAACGCGCTGTCGCTCGAGAAGCAGTGCCATGTTCTGGGCAAGGATCCGGGCGTCCTGGTCCTGTCCTGCGACGTCGATTTCGGCTCTTCGGGCGCGCCGGTCTTCATCGAGACCGACGGCATGCCGCGGATCGTGTCGGTCGTCTCGGCCAAGGCCCGGTGGCGCGAGCGCAAGGTGGCGCTGGGCACGGCGCTGCCGGAGCCGCTCCAGGAGGTGCTGCGCGCGCTCGAGACGAAGGCGACCCGGCCGCAGAACGTGCGCCCCGTCTCCGGCACCGCGCAGGAGCCCTGAGACCTCTTGAAAGCCGCGCCGCGCGCGCCCAAATCAGCCTCGTCCGGACGCCGGAAACCGGGTCCGGGCGGCTGATTGGCCCTGCCTTCGGGAGGGTCGCATCGACAGACATCGCTCAAAGGAGGATGACGTTATGCGTACATTCGATCTGTCCCCGCTCTACCGGTCCACCGTCGGGTTCGACCAGTTCGCTGATCTGCTGGACCGCGTGCTTTCCCAGGATATCGGCCAGACCGGCTATCCGCCCTTCAACATCGAGAAAACCGCCGATGACGCCTACCGCATTTCCGTGGCGGTGGCCGGGTTCTCGGATGACGACCTTTCGGTCGAGGTTCGCGAGAACGCGCTGATCGTGTCGGCCCGCAAGGCCGAGACCGAGCAAGACCGCGACCGCACCTTCCTGCATCGCGGGATCGCGACGCGGGCCTTCGAGAAGCGGTTCCAGCTGGCCGACCACGTCAGGGTGACCGGTGCCGTCCATGAAAACGGCATGCTGCACATCGATCTGCAGCGCGAGGTGCCCGAGGCGCTGAAGCCGCGCCGGATCCAGATCGCCAGCGGCGACGGGGTGTCGGCCGGAGCGCTGGAACAGGACAAGGCCGAGGCCTGAAAAACGGCGAAAGCGCGCGGGGGGACCCGCGCGCCCTGACGCCCGGGGCTCCCGCAGTGCTGCGGGAGCCTTCGCGTTTCCGGCTCAGTCGATCTTGCCGATCGAGAAGAACATCGTCTCGCCGGAATGATCGTCCACGCCGTCGTTGTCGGTCGAGACCCAGGCGGTTCCGTCGGCCTGGATGGCCAGGCCTTCGACCTTGTCGAGCACGTAGCCGCCCGTCGCGGTGAGTTCGGGGATCAGGTCGCGGACCTCTTCCTTGGTCACCACCGGCAGCGTGCCGCCGAGCGGCGCGGGCTGCATCTGGTCCAGCGAGACGCGGAAGATCTTCTTGGTCACCGCGGCATCGGCATGCTGGTTGTCCCGCTCGATGACGTAGACGTGATCGCCATGGGCGGTAATCTCCGACAGGCCCACCCAGCCGGTCGCCGGCTCGGCCTTGGGATAATGCACCGCGCCCCATTCGCCGGTCTCGAGGTTGTAGGAGACCAGCTTGACGTGGTTCTTCGGATCATCGTCCCATTCACGCTGGATCGCGATCCAGAGCGTGTCGCCGAGCCTTGTGATGCCTTCGGACGCGTGCCGGCGTTCGACGGCCATCAACTCCTTGGGGAAGGGGATGACCTCGGCGATCTCGCCATCGGCCGCGACGTGGTAGATCGCATGCAGGATGCCGCGGCCCGGCCGACCTTCGGAGACCACGTAGAAGCCGCCCTCGCCGTCGAGCGTGATGCCTTCCATGTCCATCAGCTGCGCCGGGCGGCCGGCGCGCGTCACCGGAATGGCGTCCACGATCCGGGCCGGGGTCTGGCCGGGGTCGATGTGGAAGATCGTCGGCTGGAAGGCGTAGAAGCTGTCGTTCACCGCGTAGATCGTGCCGTCCTCGGCCGCGACCATGCCGGAATTCGCACCCCAGCCGATCAGCCTGTCGGCGCCTTCCGAGGTCAGGTGCGGATAGACCGCGGGCGCGTCCTGGTATTCGAAGATCATCACATGGGCGCGCGCCGCGCCGTCCTCGAGGCCGTCATACTCGTTCGCCGTGGCGAGGAGGCCGCGCTCGGGAATGGCCACCGCGCCTTCGGGCGAGATGCCCGAGGGCAGCAACTGGGTCAGGACCGGGTTGGCGGGATCGGTCACGTCGTAGACGCCGATGATCGAGGACCGCTCGGCGAGAAGGAAGACATAGGGCGTGCCGTTGAAGACCGCGAATTCCATGCCCTCGGGTTCGACACCCTTCGAGTCCGACCGCTTGTCCGGGTAATGGCCGATCTGGACGATGGCATGCTCGAAGCTGGTGCCGCTTTCCCAGACGACCGTGCCGTCCTTGTGGAAGATGGTCATGCCGCGCGCGCCGCCGTCCATGTCGCCCTCGTTGGCGATGGCGAAATGGTCGTCGTCGATCCACTGCAGCCCGTCAGGCTCGCGCAGGCGGTTCTTCTGGCTGGCGGTGAAGGTCAGCGCGGCGCGCTCGTCCTCGACGTCGATGTTGTCGAGATCCACGCCGCCGGCCGAGAAATGCGACACGATCGAGCCGTCGCGTGCGACGACGGCGATGTGGTTGTTCTCCTGCAGCGTCACCGCGGTCTCGCCCAGCCCGTTGATGTCGGCGAATTCCGGCTCGGGGTCTTCCGGGGCGACATCGGCCAGGCCGGTCAGGTCGGCCCGGGTCAGGCTGGTGCAGTCGAGCGTACCGTCGGTCACGTCGATCATCACCAGGTTTCCGGCGGGCATCTGGGGCACGCGGCCGTCGCCGGCGTCTTCGTCACGCTCGTTCTCGATGGCGATCGAGATGAAGGAGCCGTCCGGCGCAGCGGCGGTCGAATCGGGCTGGCCGCCCAGGTCGCAGCGCGCCAGCTCGGTCATGGAGGGCACGTCGATGGCCTTCACCATGCCCGATGGCTGGGTGTAGCTTTCCGAGGTGTTGATGCCCACGAAGGCGGTGGTGCCGATGATCGAGACCGCGGTCGGCTCGCCGTCCATTTCCATCACGCCGAGAGGCTTGGGGTTGGCCGGGTCGGTGATGTCGATCGCTCCGATCACGCCGCCGGGGCTGTCGGAGTAGACCAGCGTCATCCCGTCGGCCGTGACCGAGATGATCTCGGGCGCGGTTTCGTCCGGCGCGGCGCCGGACCAGTTGGATGCGACCGGGAAGGACGCGATGCGGTTGAAATTCATCTCGGCCGCGGCGGGAAGCGCCGCAACCAGTGCCAGCGCCGAGCTGGCAGTCAGAAGCTTCGGGGACATGGTGCACTCCGGTTATGGGTGTCTGCGATCCCGGAGTGACGTCAATCCATGACATGCGCGTGACGGATGTCTAGCGGTTCTGTAAAATGCGCCGCCGGGCCCGGTGCGGTCACCGGGCCCGGCGGGCATGCGTGTTTGCAACGGCTTCAGATGCTCATGCAGAGATATTTCATCTCGGTGAACTCGTCGATGCCGTGGCGCGAGCCCTCGCGGCCCAGCCCGGACTGCTTGACCCCGCCGAAGGGCGCCACCTCGGTCGAGATCAGGCCGGTGTTGATGCCGACCATGCCGTATTCCAGCGCCTCGGCGACCCGCCAGACGCGGCCGAGATCGCTGGCGTAGAAATAGGAGGCCAGGCCGAAGATCGTGTCGTTGGCCTTGGCGATCACGTCCTCCTCGTTCTCGAAGCGGAAGAGCGGTGCGACGGGGCCGAAGGTTTCCTCGGTGCTGACCTTCATGTCCTGGGTCACGCCCGTCAGAACGGTCGGTTCGAAGAAGGTGCCGCCCTTCTCGTGGCGCTTGCCGCCGGCGACGATCTTGGCGCCCTTGGAAAGCGCGTCGGCGATGTGCTCCTCGACCTTCTTGACGGCATCCTCGGTGATCAGCGGCCCGGCGGTGGTGCCGTCCTCGAACCCGTCGCCCACCTGCATCCTGCGCGTGGCCGCGGCGAGTTTCTCGGCGAAGGCGTCGTAGACGCCGGCCTGCACGTAGATGCGGTTGGCGCAGACGCAGGTCTGGCCGTTATTGCGGTACTTGGAGATCATCGCGCCCTCGACCGCGGCGTCGAGATCGGCGTCGTCGAAGACGATGAAGGGCGCGTTGCCGCCGAGCTCCATCGAGGCCTTCTTGATCTGGTCGGCCGACTGGCGCATCAGGATGCGGCCCACCTCGGTCGAGCCGGTGAAGGTGATCTTCGCGATGATCGGGTTCTCGCAGAATTCCTTGCCGATGGCGGAGGCCCTGGACGAGGTCACGACGGACAGCACCCCCCTGGGCACGCCGGCGCGCTCGGCGAGGACCGCCATGGCGAGCGCCGAAAGCGGCGTTTCCGAGGCGGGTCGCGCGACGAAGGCGCAGCCGGCGGCCAGCGCGGGCGCCACCTTGCGCGCGATCATCGCGTTGGGGAAGTTCCACGGCGTGATCGAGGCCGCGACGCCCACGGGTTGCTTAAGCACCACGATGCGCTTGTCGGGCTGGTGGCCGGGGATCGTCTCGCCGTAGACGCGCTTGGCTTCCTCGCCGAACCACTCGATGAAGGAGGCGCCGTAGAGGATCTCGCCCTTGGCCTCGGCCAGGGGCTTGCCCATCTCGGCGGTCAGGATCACGGCAAGATCGTCGGCGTTCTCGACCATGAGATCGTACCACTTGCGCAGGATCGCCGCGCGCTCCTTGCCGGTCTTGGCGGCCCAGGCCTTCTGTGCATCGCGCGCGGCCTCGATGGCGCGGCGGACCTCGGCCACGCCGAGATCGGCGACCGGCGTCAGCACGTCGCCGCGGGCGGGATTGGTCACGTCGAAGGTGGCGCCGTCCCCGGCATCGATCCACGCGCCCGCGACATAGGCCTGTGCGCGCAGCAGATCGGGGTCCTTCAGCATGGAAATCAGGTCTGTCGTGTCGCGCATGGCTCGGTCTCCGCTATCTGGAATGGCTGGGGAATGGGTGCCACAGCCCCTTGCCATCCGCAAGATGCCCGCGCGCCGCGTCAGTGCCCCGTCGCGGGGATCACGTCGTCGTCTTCCAGGTAGCCGCCCATCTCGATCGAGATCAGGTGCAGGTCGACCCGGCCGGGATTCTCGATCCAGTGCCGGGCGCCGACCGCGAGATCGAGGGTATCGCCCTCGAGCAGGTCGCGCGGTTCGTCGTCGACGCTGGCGCGCGCCGCGCCCTGCAGCACGACCCAGTGCTCGACACGGTGGAAATGCGCCTCCGTCTCGGTGCGGGCGCCGGGACGGATCACGCGGTGGCGCACGAGGCAGCGCGGATGGTGGCTGGCGACATGCTCGCCGCCCCAGCGCGTGGGGCGCCAGCGCGCCTTGAGGCTGTCGAGCAGGCTTGCCGGAACCGGAACTGTCTGTGTCATCGGGCCTCCCCCTTGGAATGGGGGCAAGGCTAGGGAAAAGGCGGTTAACGTGCGCTTAAGGGCCTCCGAAACGCGCCTGCCAGGTCGGATGCGTGTCGCCGGGCGCCGGTTGCGCCGCGTGGACGCCGCGCGCGATGGCCCGCGCCAGGCAGAGCGCCGCCGCGTGTCCCAGGCGCAGCGGGTCCCAGGTCGGGTCCGGCAAGGGCCGCGCGCCCGTGGCGGCGGCGAAGACCAGGTCGCCGTCGAAGGGCGTGTGGCTCGGGACGATGGCGCGGGCCATGCCGTCATGGGCGGCGGTGGCCAGCCGCGTCGCCTCGGCCTGGGTCAGCCGGGCGTCGGTCGCCACGATCGCTATGGTGGTGTTGCCGCCGGTATCGACCTGGGCGGCCGGGTCCGGCTCGTGGCCCGGCTGCCAGTCGGCGGCCATGCCGAGCCCGCCGAACTCGTCATCCATCTCGTAGGGCGCCGCCCAGAAATTTGGCCGGCCCTGCTGGATCACCGACCCGAGGGCATTGACCGCGACCAGCGCGCCCACGGTAATCCCGTTCTCCATCACCACCGAGGCCGATCCGAGTCCGCCTTTCAGGTCCTGCGTCGTCGCCCCGCAGCCCGCCCCCGTGCTGCCGAGCGCGAACGCGGCGCCCGCGGCATCGAGCGCCGCCCGCCCGAGCGGCTTGTAAGGGTTGTCGGCCCAGGCCTTGTCGCCCCCGTTCAACAGGTCGAACAGGATCGCGCCGGGCACGATCGGCACCCGCGCATCGCCCACGGCGAAGCCGCGGCCCATGGCGCGCAGCCCGTCGGCCACGCCCGAGGCCGCGTCGAGCCCGAAGGCCGACCCGCCCGACAGCACCAGCGCGTCTACCTCCTGCACCAGCCGGTCCGGGGCCAGCAGGTCGGTCTCGCGCGTGCCGGGGGCCCCGCCCATGACGTGGACGGCAGCGGTGAAGGGCGCATCGCCAAGCAGAACGCTCACGCCCGATTTCAGCCGGTCGTCGGACGCGTTGCCGACCTTCAGGCCCGGCACGTCGGTGATCAGGTTGCGTTTGCCCGGTTTCATCGCGGCCTCAGATGCAGCGCCCGCCATCGACCTCGAGCACGGCGCCCGTCACCATCCCTGCCTCGTCCGAGCAGAGATAGCAGGCCGCGTTGCCCATGTCCCCGGGTGTCGAGAACCGGCCGAGCGGAATGGTGGAAAGGAACTTCGCCCGCGTCTCGGGCGTGTCGCCGCCCATGAAGCTGGCCAGCAGCGGGGTCTCTCCGGCGACGGGGGCCAGCGCGTTGACCCGGATGCCGTCGGGGGCAAGCTCCACCGCCATGGTCTTGGTCGCGGTGATCATCCAGCCCTTGGAGGCGTTGTACCAGTTGAGCTGCGCACGCGGGCTGATCCCGGCCGTCGAGGCAACGTTCAGGATCGTGCCATGCCCGGCTTTCTTCATCGCCGGGACGGCGTGCCGCGCGGTCAGGTAGACCGATTTGCAATTCACCGCGAAAACCCGGTCGAAGGCGTCCTCGGGCACGTCCTCGAGGGCGCCGCGCTCATGGGTGATGCCGGCATTGTTGACGAGAATGTCGACCCGCCCCCAGGCGTCCAGCGCGGCGGCGCACATCGCGGCCACGCTGTCGCTGTCCGAGACATCGACCGCCTGCGCCACCCCGCCCAGTTCGGCCGCGATCTCCCGGGCCGCCTGCGCGTTGATGTCGGCCACCATGACGGTCGCGCCCTCGGCCGCGAATTTTCGCGCGATCCCGGCCCCGAAGCCCGAGCCTCCGCCGGTGACGATCGCCGTTTTTCCGTGAAGTCTCATGTCGTCCCGCCTCCCGTCTGTCCGCCCGACTGTTCGCCAGCCGGGCGTGAAAGGCAAGGGTGGGTCACCCCTGGCAGGCCAGTTCGCCGGCCATGCGCCGCGCCGGCCGGCGGATCGGTGCGCCGATCGCCATGGCGATGGCGAAGCCGGGCGACGTGCAGAAGCACATCACGGCCCTGCCAGCACGGCCGCGCGGGCCCGTGCGAGCATCGGAATGCTCCGTTGCGCCTCGATCAGAAGTCGAAGAGCTCGCTCAGGAAGCTTTCCTTTTTCTTGCGCTTGTAGGGGCGCTGCGGGTCGTCGTAGCGCGGGGCCCGTTCGGGCTGGGGCGGCGGCGGCGGGGCGGCGCGCTCGATGATCTTGTCGAGTTCACCCCGGTCCAGCCAGACGCCGCGGCATTTCGGGCAGTAGTCGATCTCGACGCCGCTGCGATCCGCGATCACCAGGGTCTCTCCGTCGATAGGGCACTTCATGGGAGCGGGTCCTCCGTCACTGGGATACACCCGCTCAGATGGGGGCAGGACCGGGCCGCGGCAAGTCACTCAGCCGTGATGCGCCGCCACCGTCTTGAGCGCCGAGAACCCGTAGAGCGCCTCGAAGCCCTTCTCACGGCCATGGCCGGATTTCCCGACGCCGCCGAAGGGCAGTTCGGCCCCGCCGCCCGCGCCGTAATTGTTGACGAAGACCTGGCCGGCGCGCAGCCGCTTGGCCAGCCGCATCTGCCGCCCGCCGTCCCGCGACCAGACGCTGGCCACCAGCCCGTAATCGGTGCCGTTCGCGATGGCGACCGCCTCGTCCTCGTCGTCGAACGGGATGACGCACTGCACGGGGCCGAAGATTTCCTCGCGTGCCAGGACATGCCCGGGCGTCACGCCGGCCAGCAGGACCGGCGCGACGTAGTGACCGCCGCCGGGCGCGTTGCCGACGATTTCGCCGCGCGCGGCCTCGGTCAGATCGCCGGCCCGGTCCAGGTATCCCTCGACGATCTGTTTCTGCCGGGCCGAGATCAGCGGTCCCACGTCGAGATCGGCCACCGCGGGTCCGGTGCGCAGCGCGCGGTAGCGGTCGGCCATGCGGGACAGCAGTGCGTCATGGATGCGCCGCTCCACCAGGATGCGCGAGGCGGCGGAACAGGTCTGCCCGGCGTTCTGGATGCCCGCGTTCACCAGGAAGGGCAGCGCCGCGTCGAGATCGGCGTCGGCAAAGACCAGCTGCGGGGATTTGCCCCCGAGCTCCAGCGTGACCGGGACGATGTTGCGGGCCGCCGCGGTCTGCACCAGCGCCCCAACGCCCACGGAGCCGGTGAAGCTCAGGTGATCGACGCCCGGGTGCCCGGCCAGGGCGGCGCCGGCCTCTTCGCCCAGGCCCGGCACCACGTTCAGCGCGCCCGTGGGCAGGCCGGCCTCGGCGGCGATATGGGCGAAGGCCAGCGCGGTGAGGCAGGCCTCCTCGGCGGGCTTGAGGACGCAGGCATTGCCCATCGCCAGCGCCGCGCCGACGGACCGGCCGATGATCTGCATCGGGTAGTTCCAGGGCACGATATGGCCCGTCACGCCATGCGGCTCGCGCAGGGTGTAGACCGTGTACCCGTCGAGATAGGGGATCGTCTCGCCCATGACCTTGTCGGCCGCGCCGCCGTAGAATTCCATGTAGCGCGCCAGCGCGAGGGCGTCCGCGCGGGCCTGCTTCAGCGGTTTGCCGACATCCGTCGCCTCGATCTCGGCAAGCGTGTCGGCCCGCGCGGCGACCAGCTGGCCGATGCGGGACAGGATGCGGCCGCGCTCGGTCGCCGTCATCCGGCCCCAGTCGCCGTCGCGCGCGGCCCGGGCCGCGGCCACGGCGGCGTCGATGTCCGCCGCCCCGCCGCGTGCGATGGCCCCGATCCCGGAGCCGCTGGAGGGATCTTCCAGCGGCAGGGTCGCGCGGCCCTCTGGCGGCTGCCAGCGCCCCCCTATAAAGAGCTGTTCCGGGTCAAACCAGAGTTTATCCAGTGCCATGTCTGTCCTCCGTCCAGTGGGCCGGGATGGCCGGGGCGGCCGCGATCAGTTGCCGCGTGTAGGGATGGGCGGGTGCGTCGAAAACCGTCTCGGTCCGGCCTTCCTCGACGATCTCGCCGGCCTTCATCACCAGCACCCGGTCGGTGATGGCGCGCACCACCGTCAGGTCATGGCTGATGAACAGGTAGGAGAGCCCGAAGCGCCCCTGCAGATCGGCCAGCAGATCGAGGATCTGCGCCCGGATCGACACGTCGAGCGCCGAGACCGCCTCGTCCAGCACGATCAGCTTGGGCCGGATGATCAGCGCCCGGGCGATCGCGATACGCTGGCGCTGCCCGCCCGAGAACTCGTGGATGTAGCGCGCCCCGTCGGCGGGGGACAGGCCCACCGCCTCCAGCGCCCCGGCGATCCGGTCGTCGCGGTCCTCGGGCGCATGGTCGAGCAGGTGGAATGGCTCGGCCACCAGCCGGGCCACGCGATGGCGCGGGTTGAACGAGCCGAAGGGATCCTGGAACACCACCTGCATCTTGCGCCGCAGCGTCGCCGGCATGCGGCGTCCCGCATGCACGGTCGCGCCGTCCAGCGTGATCCTGCCCCCTTGCAGCTCTTCCAGCCCGAGGATCGCGCGTGTCAGCGTGGATTTCCCGCAGCCGGATTCCCCGACCAGCCCGAGGCTCTCGCCCGCGTGCAGGGTAAAGCTGACCCCGTCGACCGCCCGAAACGTCGGCGCTGCGCCGAAGAGCCGGGTGCCCGGCAGCGCGTAGTCGCGCACCGCCCCGCGCACGTCCAGCAGCGGCGTTTCGCGGGGCGCGCCGTGGCGTTCGGGCACATGGGCCGTCGCCGCGAAGAGCCGGTCGGTATAGGGATGCGCCCTGCGCCGGAAAAGCGTCTCGGTCGCGGCCGCCTCGACGATCCGTCCGTCCTGCATGACCGCGACGTGATCGGCCATGCCGGAGACCACCGCGAGATCGTGGGTGATCAGCATCAGGCTCATGCCCTCCTCGGCGACGAGCCCCTTCAGCAGATCGAGGATCTGCGCCTGGGTCGTCACGTCGAGCGCCGTCGTGGGCTCGTCGGCGATCAGCAGCTTCGGCCGCAACGCCACCGCCATGGCGATGCAGACCCTCTGGCGCTGCCCGCCCGAGAGTTCGTGCGGATACCGCGACAGCGGGAAACGCTCCGCCGGCAGCCCGACCCGCGCCAGGCGGTCCCGCGCGGCCGCGGCCGCGCCGGCGCGGTCGGCCGCGCCGTGCACGATCAGCGTTTCGGCCACCTGGTCGCCGACGGTCTGCACCGGGTTGAGCGCGGTCATCGGCTCCTGGAAGATCATCCCGATCTCGTTGCCGCGCAGCCCGCACATCGCCCGCTCCCCGAGAGAGAGCAGGTCGCGCCCGCCGAAGCGCGCCGCGCCTTCGGCCCGGGCGCCGTCGGGCAGCAGCTGCATCAGGGCGAGCGCCGTCATCGATTTCCCCGATCCGCTCTCGCCCACGAGCCCGAAGACCTCGCCCGCGCCGATCTCGAAGGAGACGTCCCGCAGGATCGGCTCTGCCCTGATGGCGAGCGACAGGGTCTCGACCGAGAGCAGGCTCATCGCGCCCTCCGGAGCCTGGGGTCGAGCAGGTCGCGCAGGCCGTCACCTATCAGGTTCAATCCCAGAACCGTCAGCACGATGGCCAGCCCGGGGAAGATCGCGAGATGGGGCGCGAAAGAGATCATCGTCTGGCTCTCGGCCAGCATCCGGCCCCAGGACGGCGTCGGCGGCTGCGCCCCGAGCCCGACATAGCTGAGCCCGGCCTCGGCCAGGATGCCGAGCGAGAACTGGATCGTGGCCTGCACGATCAGAAGGTTGGCGATATTGGGCAGGATATGCTCGACCGAGATGCGAAAACCGCCCTTGCCCGCGACGCGCGCGGCAAGGATGTAGTCCAGCGTCCAGAGGCTCAGCGCCGCGCCGCGGGTGACCCGCGCGAAGACCGGCGTGTTGAATATGCCGATGGCCAGGATCGCGTTCAGCGCCGATGGCCCGAACACCG
Source organism: Rhodovulum sp. YNF3179 (assembly GCF_050586465.1). NCBI lineage: Bacteria > Pseudomonadati > Pseudomonadota > Alphaproteobacteria > Rhodobacterales > Paracoccaceae > Rhodovulum > Rhodovulum sp. YNF3179. The sequence continues at coordinate 176,141 of NZ_JBOCEG010000001.1, forward strand.
CCGTGATCAGGATCGCGATCACCAGCGCCGGAAAGGCGAAGATCAGGTCGTTGCCCCGCATCACCACCTCGTCCACGAGCCCGCCGCGCCGGGCGGCGGCCAGCAGCCCCAGCGGCACGCCGAGCATCACGCCCATGCCGACGGCCACGATCGCCACCGCGATCGATGTCCGCGCACCCACCATCAGCATCGACAGGATGTCGCGCCCGAAATGGTCGGTGCCGAGCCAGTAGGTGGCGCCGGGCGTCCGGAGTTTCTCGGCGATGTTGAGCCCCTCGACCCCGTGCGGCGTCCAGACGAAGGACACGAGCGCCGCGACCGCGAAGACCGCGGTCAGCGCCCCCCCAAGCAGCAGGGCCGGCGGCCACCTCATCGCCGCCTCCGCAGCCGCGGGTCGACCGCGGCATAGGCGAGATCGACCAGGAAATTGACGGTGATGACCGCGAAGACCAGCAGCATCACGACCGACTCCACGACGACCAGGTCGCGCTGCGTGATTCCCTGGAAGATGAGCCGCCCGAGACCCGGCAGGAAAAAGACGTTCTCGATGATGATCGCGCCGGCCAGCAGGAACGAGAACTGGAGCCCGATAATGGTCAGCACCGGGATCATCGCGTTCCGGAGCGCGTGACGGAACACCGCCTGGCGCCGGGTCAGCCCCTTGGCCCGCGCGGTGCGGATGTAGTCCTGGCCGAGCGTCTCCAGCACGCTCGAGCGCATCACGCGGGCGAGAATCGAGGCTTGCGGCAGCGCCAGCGCCACCGCCGGCAGGGTCAGCGCCTTGACGTTGATCCAGATCCCCTCGTCCCAGCCGGGGAAGCCGCCCGCCGAGAACAGCCGCAACTGGATCGCGAAGACCAGCACCAGCAGCATCGCGAACCAGAAATTCGGCACCGCGATGCCCAGCTGCGTGGCCCCCATGATGCCGGCGTCCACGGCGGTGCCGCGCCGCGCCGCCGCGATCAGGCCCACCGGAAAGGCGATCGCCGTCGAGAGGGCCAGCGCGTAGGCCGCCAGCGGCAGCGACACCCAGAGCCGGGCCGCCACCAGGTCGGCCACCGGCACGCGGTAGGTGTAGGAGATGCCGAAATCGCCCCGCAGCATGCCGCCGATCCAGTCGAGGTAGCGGGCCGGCAGGCTGCCGCCCAGTCCCAGTTCTTCCCGCAGCGCGGCGACCGCGGCCGGATCTGCGTTCAGACCCAGCATGAAGGCCGCCGGGTCGCCCGGAACCCCCTCGATCACCGCGAAGATCACGAGGCTCGCGACGATCAGGCTCAGCCCCAGCGAGACGAGGCGCGAGATGGCGAAGCGGAGCATTCCGGCGAGGGTCCTCCCTGGTCCGGCCCGAGCCTAGGCGCGGCCTGCACGGGGGTCCAGCCCGAAGCGCGACCGGCCCGTCCAAGTGGTCCAAATATCCCCCGCGCGGCGCGCATGAAATCCGCGCCCGAAGGGCGCGCCGGGCTTGCCAGGCCGGTGATTCCATCCGATAACGGCGCCGAGCCGTGGCGATGGCGTCGCCACCGGGGCCGGCACGTGGCCCCGCGCTCGCGGGCGGATCGCCCGCTGTCGTCCTGCACGCCGGGACCTTTCGAGGGGTCCGGGCGCACCGGCCCCCGTGGACGGAGGTCGAAGATGACAGATACCCAGAGACCGGAATTCTATCGTTTCCACAACGGCGAGAAGGCCGCGCTGCCGTTCGCGGCGGAAGAATACGCCGCGCGGCTGGCCGGGCTGCGCGCGGCGATGGACGAGGCGGGCGTGACGGCCGTGGTTCTCACCTCGATGCAGAACGTCGCCTATTACGCCGGCTTTCTCTACTGCGCCTTCGGGCGGCCCTATGCCTGCGTGGTCACGCCGGCGGATTGCGTGACGATCTCGGCCGGGATCGACGCGGGCCAGCCCTGGCGCCGCTCGGCCGGCGACAACATCACCTATACCGATTGGGCGCGCGACAATTTCTGGCGCGCGGTCCGGTCGGTCGCGGGCACCGGCGGGCGGATCGGCTACGAGGGCGATCACCTCACGCTGGAACAGTCCGGGAAGCTGCAGGCGTTCCTTGCCCCGGCCGCGACGGTGGACATCGCCCCGGCCACCATGCGCCAGCGCATGCACAAATCGCCCGCCGAGATCGACCTGATCCGCCAGGGCGCCGCGGTGGCCGATGTCGGCGGCTACGCGATCCGCGAGGCGGTCCGCGAAGGCACGCGCGAGATCGACGTCGCCATGGCCGGACGCGACGCGATGGAGCGCGAGATCGCGCGCCGCTTTCCCGAGGCCGAGTACCGCGACACCTGGGTCTGGTTCCAGTCGGGTCTCAACACCGACGGGGCGCACAACCCGGTCACCGGGCGCGCCCTCGCGCGGGGCGATATCCTGAGCCTCAATACCTTCCCGATGATCTCGGGCTACTACACGGCACTGGAGCGCACGATGTTCCTCGGCGCGGTCGACCCGGCGTCGCGCGAGATCTGGGAGGCCAACGTCGCGGCCCACGAGCTCGGCATCTCGCTGATCCGGCCGGGGGCGAGCTGTTCCGGCATCACCGCCGAGATCAACGCCTTCTTCGCCGACCGCGATCTGCTGCGGTATCGCAGCTTCGGCTACGGCCACAGCTTCGGGATTCTCAGCCATTACTACGGCCGCGAAGCCGGCCTCGAGCTGCGCGAGGACATCGACACCGTGCTGGAACCCGGCATGGTCGTGTCGATGGAGCCGATGCTTACGATCCCGGACGGTCAGCCGGGCGCGGGCGGCTACCGCGAGCACGACATCCTCGTGGTGACCGCGGACGGGGCCGAGAACATCACCGGCTATCCCTACGGCCCGGCGTTCAACGTGGTTGGATAGGCGGCAGGCCCGCGCGGCGTCAGTGGCGCCGCGCGGGCCGCCGGCTGGCCACCGGGCGGGCCTTCTGACGCTCGCGCAGGAAGACGAAGAGCCCCGCGCCCACGATCAGCGCGATACCGGCCCAGACCTCGGGGGCGGGCAGATCGCCCCAGATCGCCCAGCCCCAGAGCACCGCCAGCGGCAGCCCGACATATTCGAAGGGGGCGACCGTCGCCGCGCTGGCGATGCGATAGGCCGCCGAGAGGCAATAGCCGATCACCGCCGAGCAGAGCCCGAGACCGAGGAACAGCCAGCGGTCCGTGCCCTCGGGCCAGATCCACGCCCGCAGCAGGAAACGCAGGCTCTCGTTTTCCATCCCGGCGGCGAAGCGCCCGTCGCCGGCCACGAGCCAGAACAGCGCCGAGACCAGCAGGAAGCTGCCCTGGATGTAGACCGCCATCGCCGAGGCCCGCGCGCCGACGCCGAGCTTGCGGGTCATGAGTTGCATCATCGCGTACATGAGCGCGGCGAAGACCGGCAGCAGCAGCACGGCCCGCGGCACGTCGAGCGCGGCCTCGCCGGCCCAGGGGCGCTGCATGATCACCACCCCGAGGAAACCGACCACGACCGCCCCGATCCGGAGCGGTCCGACCTTCTCGCCGAGGATCGGGACCGACAGCACCGTGATGAAGAGGGGCGCGGCGAAAAAGAGCGCCGTCGCCTCGGCCAGGGGCAGCACGGCAATGGCGGCGAAGAAGGACATGTTCGCCACCACGATGCAGAGACCGCGGAAGAGATGCAGCAGCGGCCGGTCTGTCTTGAGCAGCCGCCAGCCGCCTTCGAGCTGCACCAGCGTCAGCGTGAAGACCAGCGCGATGGCCGAACGCGTGAAGACCAGCTGATGCAGCGGGTAGCCGCCCGAGAGCTGCTTGATCAGCATGTCGTTGACCGAGATGGCCGTCACGCCCAACAGGATAAGGGCGATGCCGACGGCCGGCCGGTCGGGCGCGGTACTCTCTGGCGTTGTCATGGTCGGGTCCCGGGCCGGGCGAAATGGCCCGGCTCAGCCCGATGGTTCGCACCGGCCTCCCGCGCCGTCAAGTGTGCGGCACGGGCGGGCGGCCGGCGACGGTCGGTGTCACTCTTCCCAGTAGACGCCGGTGAGATCGTTCGCCTGGGTCGGCGCGTTTTCCCAGAGCCCGCGCAGCTCCGCCCGGGCCACGCCCGTCCGGGCGAGCTGGAAGAGATACCCGTTCACGTAGTCGTCGGCGATGTGGCGCTGGGCGGCCTGCATCAGCTCGGAGCGTTTCGCCGGGTCGGTCGCCTGGGTCAGCGCATTCATCAGCGCCTGGAACTCCGGGCTGTCGTAGTTGAAGTAGTACTCCGGCCGGGCATAGATGCCGATATCCATAGGCTCGGTGTGACTGACGATGGTCAGGTCGTAATCCGTGCCCTTGAAGACCTGCTCCAGCCACTGGGCCCATTCCAGGTTCTCGATCTCGGTCTCGATCCCCACCGCGCGCAGCTGCGCGGCCACGATCTCTCCGCCGCGGCGGGCGTAGGAGGGCGGCGGCAGTTTCAGCGAGAGCGTCAGGCCCTCGCCATGGCCGGCCTCTTCCAGCAGCGCGCGGGACTTGTCCGGATCATGGGCGGATTGGCCGGTCAGATCCACGTAATCGGGGTGATGCGGGGCGAAATGGGTGCCGATGGGCGTGCCGTACCCGAACATCGCCCCGTCGATGATCTCCTGGCGGTCGATCGCGTGGGCGATGGCCTGCCGAACGCGGATGTCCGACAGCACCGCGTCGGCGTTGTTGGTCGACAGGATCGTTTCGCCCTCGGTCGAGCCGATCAGCAGCTGGAACCGCGGATCGGCCTCGAACTGGGCCAGCGTCTCGGGGGCGGGATAGCCCGGGAAGGCGTCGATGTCCTCGGCCATCATGGCCGAGAACGCCGCCGTCGGGTCCGAGATGAACTTGAAGGTCGCGGACTCGAGCGCCGGGGCCTCGCCCCAGTAATCGGGGTTGCGCACGATCTCGACCCGGTCGCCCTTGACCCATTCCTCGAACATGAAGGGGCCGGTGCCGACCGGCGCGGTCGCGGCCTGGTCGATGGATTCGGGCGCCACGATCACCGCGTCGCCCCAGGCCATCTTGGTCAGGAAGCCGCCATCCGGCGCCGAGAGCGTGACCCGCACGGTCAGCGGATCGATCACCTCGACATCGGTGATCCCGGCGAAGAGCGCCTTTTGCGCGTTGGTCGACTCCTCGGCGCGGGCGCGGTCGAGCGTGAATTTCACGTCCTCGGCGGTCATCTCGGAGCCGTCGTGGAAGGTCACGCCCGCGCGCAGGTCAAAGGTGTAGACCGCGCCGTCGCCGGAAATCTCCCAGCTCTCGGCCAGGGCCGGCGCGATCGAGCCGTCGGCCTGGTAGCGGGTAAGACCCTCGAAGATATTGGCGTAGACGACCTCGTCGATGGCGGCCGCGGCGCCGCCGGTCGGGTCCAGGTTGGGCGGCTCCAGCTGCATCCCGATCGTGATGTCGGTCTGGGCGGCGGCGGCGGTCGCGCCGGCCAGCAGCGCGGCGGCGGCGGCGGTTGTCAGGCGCTTCAACATGAATGTCCCTCCCCGTGGGTCTGTCTTTGGCCGCAGGCTATCCCGAAAGCCCGCGGCTTGGGAAGTGCCGGGCGCGGTCAGCGCGCCAGCAGCAGTTCGGCCAGCGTCAGCGTCAGCACCTTCGCGCTGTCGGCCATGTCGTCGATCCCGACCCATTCGTCCGGCTGGTGGGCCAGGTCGAGGATCCCCGGGCCATAGGCGATGCAGTTCTTCATGCGCCCGATCCGGTCGATGTGCTTCTGGTCGTATGTTCCGGGGCTGACGACGTAATCCGGCGCGCGGGCCAGCACGCGCTCGATCGCGGCGCTGACGGTCCGGACAACGGGCGCGTCGCGCTCGGTCATGGACGGCACCACCTCGTGCATGTCCCGGATCTCGTAGTCGAAACCCGGCCGGCCCGCCTTGATATGCTCCATCATCGCGCGGATCTCGGCCTTCACGGTGGCGATATCCTCCTCGATCAGGAAGCGGCGGTCGATCACGATGCGGCAGCGGTCCGGCACGCAGGGCGCGGGAAAGCCGTCATAGCCCGCCTCGTGTTCCGGCTCGCCGCCATGGATCGAGTTGATGTTCAGGGTGGATTGCTTCGCCCCGTCCGGCACCACCGGCATATCGGTGTGCTTCGAGGCGAGCAGCGGGAAGAGGTGGGTCTCCATCTCGGCGAGGACGGCCCCCATGTGGCGCACCGCGCAGTCGCCCAGGAACGGCATCGAGCCGTGCGCGATTCGTCCCTTGGTCTCGATCTCGGCCCACCAGACGCCCCGGTGGCCGAGGCAGACGCGGTCCTTGTTCAGCGGTTCGGGGATGATCACGTGCTGGACGCGCTCGGGCGTGAAATAGCCCTGGTCCGCCATCCAGGCGACGCCGCCGTAGCCGCCCGATTCCTCGTCCGCCGTGGCCGAGATCTCGATAGCGCCGGCATGGTCCGGAAAGCAGGCGACGAAGGCCTCCGCGGCGACGATCGCCGTGGCGATGCCGCCTTTCATGTCACAGGCCCCGCGGCCATAGACGCGGCCGTCCTTCACCGTGCCGCCGAAGGGGTCGGTCGACCAGCCCTGGCCGACCTCGACCACGTCCGTGTGGCCGTTGAAATGAACGCAGTCCCCGGGGCGCGTGCCCTCGCGCCGGGCAAGGAGGTTCCAGCGCGGGTACTTGTCGCTGTCGGCCGGCGCGCCTTCGGCCCGCAGCAGCTGCACCGTGAATCCCGCGGCATGCAGCCGGGGCTTCAGCGCCTCGCAGATGTCGCGGTAATGCCGGCCCGGCGGGTTCAGCGTGGGAATGCGGATCAGCGCCTGCGTCAGGGCGACCAAATCGTCGCGCCGGGCGTCGATCTCGGCGGTCAGGCGGTCCATGTCGGCGGGTGCGGTCATGGCGCGGAGCCTAGCGGCCGCCCAACGTGCCGGCAATCCGCATCTTCCATCCGCGGGCCGCGCGCCCCATATCGGGCATGGCCAGCCCTGCCGCGCGCTGCTATCAGCCCGCCAAACGAGGAGAGTGCCATGGCTTATGTGAAATGGGGCGTGATCGCCGCCGTGCTTGCCGCCTTCGTCGGGCTGCTGCACTGGTCGCTGCCGCAGCGCGACATCGTGCAGATCGTGGGAACCGACGTGAAGCGCGAGGACGTCACCCGCGGCGACGGCGAGATCATGAGCCGCGACGTGCGGTTCATCAATGCCCGGACCGAGGAAGGCCGCCCGCGCGTGTACCGCAACGAGGACACGGGGTGGGGGTTTCCCTTCTACTTCAAGTTCGACACCGGCGACCTGACCGCCGAGGCGCAGAGCCTGGCCAAGACCGACCAATGGGTGGCGGTGACCCATTACGGCTGGCGGATCCCGCTCTTCTCGATGTTCCCGAACGCGGTCAGCCTGCGCGAGGTCACCGGACCGGCGGCGAGCTTCTTCCCCTGGTTCAACGTGATCTTCCTGACCGTTCTGGCCCTGGCGCTTTTTGCGATCTACCGCCGCATCCAGCGTTTCCGGCGCCGCCGCATCGACCCGGTGCTCGAGGATATCGACGAAAGCTGGGACGAGATGGGCGACCGCGCCAGCGGATTGTGGCAGCGGGTCAGGCGGTTCTTCTCGGGGCGCTGATCACGCGCCCCAGGGCACCCAGATGTTCTTGACCTCGGTCGCCTGGCGCAGAAACTCCTGCCCCTCGCCATCCGGCCCGGCCCAGTCGCGGCCCAGGCCGTCATTGAACCATGTCCGCTTCAGGTTCCCGGCGGACTCCGCCTCGATCGTGGCGGAAAGTTCCGCCGCCCCGAAACACCAGACCGCGTCCACGTCGAGATGCCCGGCCAGCGGCCCGGCCAGGTCGCCGTGGCGGCCGGTGACGATGTTGACGACGCCGCCCGGCAGGTCCGAGGTGTCGAGCACCTGGTAGAAGTCCGTCGCCGCCAGCGGGGCGGTCTCGGAGGGCACCAGAACGCAGGTGTTGCCCATCGCCACCGCCGGTCCCATCACCGACACAAGCCCGAGCAGCGGCGCCGCGTCGGAACAGATCGCCCCGATCACCCCCACCGGTTCGTTCATGGCCAGCGCCATGCCGCGCATCGGCACGTCATGGGCCGCGCCGTCATACTTGTCGGCCCAGGCGGCATAGGTGAAGAGCCGCTGCACCGCGGCGTCCACCTCGGCCGTGGCGGCCTTGACCTGCTGGCCGGTCATCGTGCGGATGCGCGCGGCGAACTCGTCCGCGCGGGCCGACAGGTTTTCGGCGATGAAGTAGAGGATCTGCGCCCGCTGGTGGCCATGTGTCCGCCCCCAGGCATCGGCCTTGCGGGCGGCCTCGACGGCGTTGCGGATATCCTTGCGGTTGCCCAGCCCCACATGCCCGGCGAGCCGGCCGCGCGGCCCGGCGACGGGCATGGCATAGCCGCCGTCCGGGCGGGCCTGCTTGCCGCCGATATAGAGCTTGGCGGTGCGGTCGATCCCGTCGCCGGCGCGCGGGGCGGCGCGCGCTGCACCCTGTCGCGCGACCAGCCGTCTCGGCGTCGCCACCGGGATCTTCCGGGTATAGGCATAGAGCCCTTCGCGCCCGCCCTCGCGGCCGAAGCCCGACTCGCGCCGCCCGCCGAAACCCGCGGCGGCGTCGAACATGTTGGTGCCGTTCACCCAGACCACGCCCGCGGCCAGCCGCGGCGCGATGTCGAGGGCGAGGTTGATGTTTTCCGACCAGACGCTCGCGGCCAGCCCGTAGCGGGTGTTGTTGGCCAGCGCCACGGCCTCGGCGGGGGTGCGGAACGTGGTGGAGACCAGCACCGGGCCGAAGATTTCCTCTTGCATCAGCGGGGCTGCCGGATCGAGGCCGGTGACCAGCGTCGGCGGGTAGTAGCAGCCGCCCTCGGGCAGGGGCGCGGCGGTGCGATGCACCTGCGCGCCCTCGGCGGTGCCGTCCTCGACCAGTCGCGTGATCCGGTCGAGCTGGCCGCGATCCACGATCGCGCCCACGTCCACGGCCTTGTCCAGAGGATCGCCCACGCGCAGCTTATCCATCCGCGCCCTGAGCCTGGCATAAAAGCCGTCCGCCACGCTTTCCTGCACCAGCAGCCGCGAGCCGGCGCAGCAGACCTCGCCCTGGTTGAACCAGATCGCGTCCACCAGGCCCTCGACGGCGCTGTCCAGGTCGGCGTCGTCGAAGACGATGAAGGGCGACTTGCCGCCAAGTTCCAGCGTCAGCCGCTTGCCCTGGCCGGCCGTGGCCGCGCGGATGCGCCGACCGATGGTGGTGGACCCGGTGAAGGCCACCTTGTCGACGCCCGCATGCGCGACCAGCGCGGCGCCGGTCTCGCCGGCGCCGGTCAGGATATTGACGACGCCCGCCGGCAGCCCGGCCTCCCGGCAGATCTCGGCGAAGAGCAGGGCGGTCAGCGGTGTCTGCTCGGCGGGTTTCAGCACCACCGTGTTGCCCATGGCCAGAGCCGGGGCGATTTTCCAGGCGAGCATCAGCAGCGGGAAGTTCCACGGGATCACCTGCCCGCAGACGCCCAGCGGCGCCTGGCCGGGCATCTCGGTTTCCATCAGCTGCGCCGCACCGGCATGATAGTAGAAATGCCGCGCGACGAGCGGGATATCGATGTCGCGGCTCTCGCGGATGGGCTTGCCGTTGTCGAGCGTCTCGAGCACCGCGAGCAGCCGCGCGTGTTTCTGCACCAGCCGGGCCAGGGCATAGAGATGCCGGGCCCGCGCATGCCCGCTGCGCCGAGCCCAGCCGGGCTGGGCCTTGCGGGCCGCAGTCACGGCGGCGTCCACATCCGCGGCCCCGGCTTCGGCCACATGGGCGAGGGTCACCTCGTCTGCCGGGTTCACGGTCTCGAAATGCCGCCCGGAAAGAGGCGCGCGGAACGCGCCACCGATGAACAGTCCGAACCGGCGGTCGTTACCGTCCAGCCAGTCCATCGCCGGGCGCGCATCCTCGGGGGCCGGGCCGTAGTCCATGGTCTCGAAGATCTCTTTCACGGTCATGGCCTTACCCCATCGGATGGCGGTAGCCGGCCGAGTAATGGCCGGTGACATGGTGTTCAAGCTGGCGCTCGATATCGCCCAGCAGGCTCGAGGCGCCGAAGCGGAAGAGATGCGGGCGCAGCCAGTCGTCGCCCAGTTCCTCTTTCATCAGGGTCATCCAGGTCAGCGCATCCTTGGCCTTGGAAATTCCGCCCGCCGGCTTGAAGCCGACGGCGTGGCCGGTGCGCGCGCCGTAGTCGCGGATCGCGCGCAGCATGGTCAGCGAGACGGGCAGGGTGGCGTTGACGGGCTCCTTGCCGGTCGAGGTCTTGATGAAATCGGCCCCGGCCATCATGCACACAAGGCTCGCCCGGGCCACGTTGCGCAGCGTGCCGAGCTCCCCGGTGGCCAGGATCGCCTTCACATGCGCGGGGCCGCAGGCCGCGCGAAAGGCGTGCATCTCGTCATAGAGCGCCTGCCAGTCGCCGGTCAGCACGTGGCGGCGCGAGATCACGATGTCGATCTCGTCCGCGCCGGCCTTTACCGACTCCTCGATTTCCGCGATCCGGAGATGCAGCGGCGAGAGCCCGGCCGGAAACCCCGTCGAGACCGCCGCGACCGGGATACCGCTGCCCGCAAGCGCGGCGACCGCGGGCGGCACCATTTCGTGATAGACGCAGACCGCCCCCGTGGTGAGCTTCGTCCCGGTCATCCCGAGCGCCTCCAGCAGGTCGTCGCGGACCGGGTGGCGCGCCTTGGCGCAGAGCCGCCGCACGCGGCCCGGCGTGTCGTCTCCCGCGAGCGTCGTCAGGTCGATCAGCGTGATCGCGCGCAGTAGCCACGCGGCCTGCCAGTCCTTCTTGACCGACCGCCGCCCCGGCAGGGTCTTCGCGCGGCGTTCGATGGCGCTGGTATTGGCCTGCACGGCAGCGACCCAGTCCAGATCGAGCGCGGTCCCGGGGTTGCGCTGTGGCTGGACCTGGGGCAGGTCGGGCACCTTGGCCCCGGCCTGCGCGTGGGTGGACGTCTGCACGGGGAAAGCCCTCGTCTCGGCTGCCATCGCGGCGGAGCGTTGCATGGAAGCCGGGGCGTTTCAAGCTGCCCGGCGCGCGGGGTCAGTCCTGCCGGATCGCCCGCCCGGCGGCGAGTGCGACGGCGAAGCCGGCCGCAGCGACCGCGACGATCGTGGGCCCTGTGGGGGTGTCCCAGTGAAAGGACGCCCCAAGCCCGGCCAGCGCCGCCCCGGCGGCGAAGAGCGCGGCGAGCGCGGCCATGCCTTCGGGGGATCGGGCAAAGCTGCGCGCCGCGGCGGCCGGGATGATCAGCATCGAGGCGATCAGCAGCGCCCCCACCACCTTGATCGCCACCGCGACCACCAGCGCCAGCGCCAGGGTCAGCACCATCCGCTCGCGCCGGGGATCGATGCCCGAGGCGAAGGCGAGATCGGCGTTCAGGGTTGCCGTCAGCAGCGGCCGCCAGCGCCAGGCCAGCAGCCCGAGGACCGCCGCCGCGCCGCCCCAGATCACCGCCAGGTCGGCGCGGCCCACCGCGAGAATGTCGCCGAAGAGATAGCCCAGCAGGTCGACCCGCACGCCGTCGAGAAGCGAGACCGCCACCAGCCCCAGCGCAAGGGTCGAATGCGCGACGACCCCGAGCAGCGTGTCGGTGGAATGGGCGCGCCCGCCAAGGCCGGCCACCACCGCCGCGGCGGCGAGGGCCACGGCCAGAACGCCTGCGAAGATCGAGATCTCCAGCGCCAGCGCCAGCGCGACGCCGAGGATCGCGGCATGGGCCGTCGCATCCCCGAAATAGGCCATGCGCCGCCAGACGACGAAACAGCCCAGCGGACCGGCGGCCAGCCCGAGTCCGACGCCCGCCAGCGCCGCGCGCAGGAGGAAATCGTCCAGCATCAGCCGTCCCCCGGCCCGTGGGCGTGGGCATGTTCGTGCCCGTGATCGTGCTCATGGCGGTAGAGCGCCATCGTCCCGCCGGTGCCCGGCCCGAACAGCGCACGGTATTCCGGCGCGGCCGAGACAACGGTGGGCGTGCCCTCGCAGCAGACATGGCCGTTGATGCAGATCACCCGGTCCGAGGCGCTCATGACGACGTGGAGGTCGTGGCTGACCATCAGCACCGCGCAGCCGGTTTCGGCCCGAACCTGTTCGATCAGCTTGTAGAATTCCGCCGTGCCCGGCTGGTCGAGGCTTTGCGTCGGCTCGTCCAGGACGAGGATGTCCGGGTCGCGCAGCAGCGCCCGGGCCAGCAGAACCCGCTGGAACTGCCCGCCCGAGAGCCCGCGCAGGCTGCGGCCGACCAGGCCCGGTAACCCGACGCGTGCGAGCACGGCCGCGACGGCCTCGGGCGGCTGCGGATCCGGCAGGTCGAGGAACCGGCCGACCGTGACCGGCATCGTTTCGTCGAGGTGAAGCCGTTGCGGCACATATCCGATCGAGAGCCCGGGCGCCCGGCGCACGCGGCCCCGCGCGGGGCGGAGCGCGCCGACCAGCGTGCGGATCAGCGTCGATTTGCCGGACCCGTTCGGTCCGACCACGGTGACGATCTCGCCGCGCGCGATCCGGAAATCCACGGCCTCCAGCACGGTTTGACCGCCCAGCCGGACGGTGACGTTCTCGGCGTCGATCAGGCTCATGGGCGCGGCTCCGGCGCGGTGCAGGCCGGGCAGAGCCCGACCGCCTCGATCACGGTGCGGTCGATGGCGAAGCCCAGCGCCGCCGCCGCCGCGTCCAGCTCCGTGCGGGCCGCGGCGCTGTCGGCTTCGGCGACCGAGCCGCAGTCATGGCAGATCAGGAAGGCGGGCGCATGGGCCTCGCCGGGATGCATGCAGGCCGTGAACGCGTTGAGCCGCCGGATCCGGTGGGCAAAGCCGTTCTCGACCAGGAAATCCAGCGCCCGGTAGGCGACCGGCGGCTGGTGGCCGAGTCCTTCGGCGGCGAGACGCTCCAGCACGTCGTAGGCGCCCATGGCCGCGTGGGTCTCGAGCAGGATTTCCAGCACCCGGCGCCGCACCGGCGTCAGGCGCAGCTTTTCCCGGTCGCAGACCGCCTCGACGCGCGCGATCACGCCGGCCACGCAGCCGGCGTGGTCATGGCTCTCGAAGGCGACGGAGTGAACAGGGGCGGACATGGCGACTTTCTGATTGTTATAGTATTACATATCATATATGCAGGAGCCGTTCCCGGCAATAGACAAGGCGAGACCGCGATGAAACCCCTTTTTCCAGTGCTAGCGAGCTTTTCCGTGTTCTTCTCCGGCGCCGTCGCGGCGGACCCGCCGCGCGTCGTCGCGGACATCCCGCCGATCCATGCGTTGACCGCGCGGGTGATGGAGGGGGTCGCGGATCCCGATCTCTTGCTGCGGCCCGGTGCCTCGCCCCATGACTACGCGATGCGCCCTTCCGAGGCACGGGCCCTGTCCGAAGCCGATATCGTGTTCTGGGTCGGCCCGGTCCTGACCCCCTGGCTCGACGAGGCGCTGGACACGCTTGGCGGCACGGCCGAGATCATGACCCTGTCGGAAACGCCCGGACTCGCCCGCCTCGAAATGCGCGAGGGCGCGACATTCGAGGCCCATGATCACGACCACGCCCATGACGACGACGACCACGGTCATGACGATGACGACGACCACGCCCATGACGACCATGCTCACGACGACCACGGTCACGACGACGATCACGACACTCACGACCATGGCGCGATCGACCCGCATCTCTGGCTCGATCCGGCGAATGCCGCGCTCTGGCTGAACGCCATCGCGGCGGCCCTGTCGGCCGCGGACCCGGAGAATGCCGACACCTATCGCAGCAACGCAGCCCTGGCCGAGGAGGAACTCGAAGCGCTGGTCGCGGAGACGGATGCACGGCTGGCCCCGGTGCGCGGCCTGCCCTTCGTGGTCTTCCACGACGCCTATCACTATTTCGAGGCGCGTTTCGATATCGAGGCCGCGGGCGCGGTCTCGGTCTCCGATGCGACGGACCCGGGTCCGCGCCGCGTGGCCGAGATCCGTGACCTGATCCGCGACACCGGCGCGGCCTGCGTGTTCACCGAACCCCAGTTTCCGCCGCGGCTCGTCGACACGCTGATCGAGGGCAGCACGGCGCAGACCGGAACGCTCGACCCGCTGGGCGCGGATCTCGCGCCGGGGGCGAAACTCTATCCCGCGCTCATCCGCGGCCTCGCCGACGGGATGATCGACTGCCTCGGGACGCGCTAGCCGGTGTTGACGCCACCGCCGGCCCGGCAGTAGGCCGGGCCGGTGCCGCGGGCGGGCCGCGGCGGAATCGCCGGAGACCCAGATGACAGACGACGCAGGCGCAGTGGACTGGATCGCCGCGGACTGGGGCAACACGCGGCTCCGGGCCTGGGCGATGTCCGCGGGGGGCGAGGTGATCGGCCAGACGACCGGTCCCGGTGTCGCCGCGCTTTCCGGGGCGGGGTTCGCCCCGGCCCTGGCCGACCGGATCGGGCACTGGCTGGCCGATGGCCGGCGGACGCCCGTCCTGGCCTGCGGCGCGATCGGGTCGCGCGAGGGCTGGACCGAGATCCCCTATCGCAAGGTGCCCTGCACCCCGCGCGCCGAGGCCCCGCCGCCCGAACTGCCCTGCGACGACCCGCGCATCGCGCTGCGTATACTGCCGGGGCTCTGCCAGGACAACCCGGCGGCCGTCATGCGTGGCGAAGAGACCCAGATCGCCGGGTTCCTCGCCGGCCGGCCGGATTTCGACGGTGTGCTCTGCCTGCCCGGCACGCATAGTTTCTGGGTTCAGATCAGCGCCGGCGAGGTGGTGAGTTTCCAGAGCTTCATGACGGGAGAGCTGTTCGACCTGCTGGCCGCGCGCTCGATCCTGCGCCACGGCATGGGGCAGGGCGGCTGGGAGGCCGGGGCCTTCCGCACGGCGCTCGACGACGCGCTGTCGAAACCCGAGCGCGTGGCGGCACGGCTTTTTGAACTGCGCGCCGAATACCTTCTGAAAGACCTCGCCCCCGAGGCCGCCCGGGCGCGGCTGTCGGGGCTCCTCGTCGGGATCGAACTGGCCGCCGCACGGCCCTACTGGCTTGGACAAGAGGTCGCCGTGATCGCCGGGGAAGGGCTCGCCGGGGTCTATGGCGCGGCGCTGACAGCGCAGGGAATGCCGCCGGCAAGCGAGGATTCCGGGCGCATGGTGCGCGCCGGGCTCGCCCGCATCCGGGCCACGCTCGACTGACCCGGGCTCAGCCCGTGCCGAAACGCTCCAGCGCGGCCGTGTAGGTCGCGGCGTCCGTGTTTCCCCCGGTGGCGACCACGATCACCGTGTCCCCGGCGACCGCATCCGGCTGGAACAGCGCCGCGGCCAGCGCCACCGCGCCGCCCGGTTCGAGTACGATCTTCAGCCGAAGAAAGGCCTGGGCCATTGCGCGCAGGCAGTCCTCGTCGCTGGCCACGATCCCCGGGCCGCAGAGTTTCCGCAATATCGGAAAGGTGAGCTGCCCCGGTTCCGGCGTCATGATCGCGTCGCAGATCGAGCCGGTCAGCCGGTCGTTGCCCAGGACGCGCCCCGCCGCGAGCGAGCGGGCCGTGTCGTCGAAGCCTTCGGGTTCGCAGGGCCGCGCGCGCAGCCCCGGTGCGCGGGCCTCCAGCGCCAGCGCGATGCCGGCGGTCAGGCCGCCACCGCCGCAACAGACCAGGACGTCGGCCTCGGTCACCCCGGCCGCGGCGGCCTGCTCGGCGATCTCGAGCCCGCAGGTGCCCTGGCCCGCGATCACCTCCGGTTCGTCATAGGGCTTGATGAGCGTCAGCCCGCGATCCGCGGCCATGCGGTCGCCGATCTCCTCGCGGGACTCGCGCGCGCGGTCGTAGAGCACGACCTCCGCGCCCAGCGCGCGCGTGTTCTCGATCTTGAGCCGCGGTGCATCCGACGGCATCACGATCACTGCCGGCGCGCCGAGCGCCGCCGCGGCACGCGCCACGCCCTGCGCATGGTTGCCCGAGGAATAGGCGATCACGCCCGCCCGGCGCGCGGCCGCGTCCAGTGCCGAGACCGCCGCCCAGCCACCCCGCGCCTTGAACGAGCCCGTGTGCTGCAGGCATTCGGGCTTCACCAGGACGCGCTGCCCGGCAAGCCGGTCGAGAAACGGCGAGGACAGGAGCGGCGTGCGCCGCACATGGCCCTCCAGCCGCGCGGCGGCGGCCTCGATCATGGTGATGTCGGTCATTGGCAACGGTCCAGGAATTCGCGGATCACCGTCAGGCTCTCCGCTTCGTCGAGAAAGGGGACATGGGCGCGGCCGGGCACCTCGGCGAAGAGCATGTCCGGGCGCCGCCGGCGCATCTCGTCGGCAACGCGGCGCGAGAGAAGATCGGAGTTCGCACCGCGGATCAGTGCCACCGGCAGCCCTTCCAGCGCGTCGAAGAGCGGCCAGAGATCCGGTTGCTCGCCTTCGAAGGCGGCCAGGAAAGACTGCCGCAGGCCGGGATCGTAGTTGATGCGCAGCCCGTCCGGCGTCTCGTCGAAATGGTGGCGCACCTCGTCCAGCCAGCGGCCCGCGGGGACGTCCGAGAAACCGGTCATCAGCGCGGGCATGGCGGCGGCGGCGTCCGCGTGGCTCCCGAAGGCGGGATTCCGGCCCACATAGTCGAAGATCTTCTTAAGCCCGGCGCGCTCGATTTCCGGGCCGACGTCGTTCATCAGCAGCCCCGCCAGGCGATCCCTGGCCGTGGCGGCGAGGAAGAGCCCGATCAGCCCGCCACGGGACGTGCCGATCACCGCGGCCCGCTCGAGACCGAGATGGTCCAGCAGTTCGAGCGCATCGCGGGCCTCCACGGGGACCGCGTAGCTCATCGGGTCGTCGGACCACGCCGACTGCCCGCGGCCGCGGTAGTCCATGCGGATCAGCCGCCCGCCGTCAAGCTGCGCCGCCATGTAATCGAAATCGGAGGCGTTGCGGGTGAGCCCTGAAAGGCAGAGCACGGGCAGGCCCGCGCCCTCGTCGCGGTAGGCAATGCGCAAGCCGTCGGAACTGGTGAAAAACTGCGTCATTCCACCCCCGCGAGCGCCGGGATGCCCGTCAGGTCCGGCAGGACGTGCTGCGGCGTCCAGGGCAGGCGATCCATCGGGTCGCCCGCGCGGTTCACCCAGGCCGTGGTAAAGCCGAAGCCGCTGGCCGCGGCCGCGTCCCAGCCGTTGGACGACACGAACAGCACCTCGTTCCGGTCGCAGCCGAAGCGCTGACCGACGAGATCGTAGACCCCGGCATGGGGCTTGAAGACGCCGACGCTTTCCACGCTGAGCACGTCGTCCAGCATGTCCCCGAGCCCGGCGGAGTCGACCGCGCCGGCCAGCATGGCGGGAGAGCCGTTCGACAGGATCGCCGTGGTGCGGCCTGCCGCCTTGAGCGCGCCGAGCATTCCGGGCACTTCCGGGTAGGCCGCGAGTTCCCAGTAAAGCGCGAGCAGGCGTTCGCGCAGTTCGGCCTGGCCGTCGAGCCCGGTCTTCTCCAGCGCCCAGTCGAGCCCGTTCTGCGTGACCTCCCAGAAATCCGCATGCGTGCCCGATACGGCCCGGAGCCAGGTATACTGCAGCTGCTTCTGCCGCCAGTGCTCGGCCAGCTCCCGCCACCGTGCGGCCAGCGCGTCCCGACCGGGTTCGCCGGCGGCCTCGCGGGCCGCGGCGGCGACGTCGAACAAGGTGCCGTAGGCGTCGAATACGCAGGTGGTGACGGGCATCTCTCCTCCTCCTCGGGGGCGAACTCTTGCACAGCCCCGGCGCGGTTGATACCCCGATTCCCGCCCCGAGGGTTTACATAAGCGAGATCGTGTTTACCTTGGGTCCGAACCCCGGAGAACCTGCGCCTGCGCGCGCGGCCTCTCAAATCAACCCTCCCAAAAACAGAGAGTACCTCATGACCCAGGCAAAGCCGGGCGACAAAGTCCGCATTCATTATACCGGCACGCTGAGCGACGGATCGACCTTCGACTCTTCCGAGGGACGCGACCCGCTGGAATTCACCGTCGGCTCGGGCGAGATCATCCCCGGCCTCGACAAGGAGGTCGAAGGCATGGCAGTCGGCGAGGCCAAGTCGGTCACCGTCGCCGCCGCCGAGGCCTATGGCGACCACGATCCCGGCCGCACCCAGGCGGTGCCGCGCGACCAGGTGCCGGAGCACATCCCGCTGGATATCGGCACCCAGCTTCAGCTGCAGACGCCGGACGGCCAGGCCGTCGCCGTGAGCGTGGCCGAGGTGACCGAGGACGAGGTCGTCCTGGACGCCAACCACCCGCTCGCCGGCAAGGATCTCAACTTCGCCGTCGAACTGGTCGAGATCGTCTGATCGCGACGGCCCGGGCCGGTGGGCCCGGGCCCCCGATTTCGCGCGCCAACGCCGCCGGAATCATGTATCCTCGTGGCTCTGAGTACGAGTTCGAGGAGCGTTTTCCATGTCAGAACAACACGGGGCCATCTGGTGGTCCGAACTGATGACCCGCGATCCCGCGGCGGCGATGGCCTATTACGGGCAAGTCTGCGGCTGGAGCTGGGACGAGATGCCGATGCCCGGCGGAACCTATTTGGTCGCCATGCGCGACGGTCAGCCCGTGGCGGGCGTCATGGACATGACCGGGCTGGAGGAACTCGAAGGCGTTCCCGCCCACTGGTTCACCTATATCGCGGTCGATGATCTCGATGCCGCGATCGCCGACACCGTCGCCGCGGGCGGCGCGCTGGCGCGCGAACCCTTCGAGATGGCGGATGTGGGCCGTATCGCGATCCTTTCCGATCCGACCGGTGCGATGGTCGGGCTGATGACCCCGGCCGGGTCAGAGATCGGCTGACCCTGCCGCGGTCTTGCGGGCCAGCGCCTCCGCCAGCGCGGCGGCGGCCCCGTCGGGGGTAAGCCGGGCGGTGTCGAGCGTCAGGTCGGCCTCGGGCCAGGCTTCGTAATGGCGTGCCTGTATCGCCTGCCAGTCAGGCAGCGCGAGCCCGGGTACGCCCGGCTCGCGGGAGTCTGCCCGGTGACGGTGCTGCTCGCGGTCGCTGCAGACGATCTCGGCTTCGAGCGTAGGCACGCCGGCACGGCGGGCGACGTCGCGCCAGCCCTGCCGCGTCAGGGCAAGCGCGTTCACGCTGTCGGCCACGACCACGCGGCCCAGCGCCAGGTTATCCGCCGCGATCCCGTGTGCCACGACGTACCCCGCCGGGCCCATCTCCGTGCCGGCCAGCCCGGCATCGCGGATGCCCTGTTCGATGGTGTCGATCCGCAGGTGAACCGCCCCGGCGGCCCGGGCGAAATGCCGGGCCACGGTCGACTTCCCCGTGGCCGGCAGCCCGCCCAGCACGACGAGGGCCGCACCGGACATGGGCTCAGAGGTTCTCGATCTGCGGCATGCCGAGAACGTGGTAGCCGCCATCCACCTTGACGATCTCGCCGGTGGTGCAGGCGCCGTAATCCGAGGCCAGGTAGACGGCGGTGCCGCCCACCGCCTCGAGCGTGGCGTTCGCGCGCAGGGGCGCGTTGATCTCGGTGGTCTTGAAGGTCTTGCGCGCGCCGCCGATGGCCGCCCCGGCGAGGGTGCGCATCGGGCCGGGGCTGATCGCGTTGACGCGGATCTGCTCGGGGCCGAGATCGTTGGCGAGGTAGCGGACCGCGGATTCCAGCGCCGCCTTGGCCACGCCCATGACGTTGTAATAGGGCGTCACGCGGTTGGATCCCTGGTAGGTCAGGGTCAGGATCGCGCCGCCGTTCGTCATCAGCGGCCGGGCCCGGCGCGCAACGTCGATCAGCGAGTAGCAGGATATGGTCAGCGAGTCGCGGAAGTTCTCGCGGGTCGTGTTGATGAAGCGCCCGGTGAGTTCGGTCTTGTCCGAATAGGCGATGGCATGGACGATGAAATCGAGGCTGCCCCACTCGCCGGCGAGGGTTTCGAAAGCCCGGTCCATGGACTCGTCGTTCATGACGTCGGCGTCCATGATGAAGTTCGACCCGAGCGACTGCGCAAGCGGTAGGACCCGCTTGCCGAAGTTTTCCCCCTGGTAGGTGAAGGCAAGCTCCGCGCCTTCGGCCGCCATGGCCTTGGCAATGCCCCAGGCGATGGACTTCTCGTTCGCGACGCCCATCACCAGGCCGCGCTTGCCCTTCATCAACTCCGCCATTCCGCTCATCCGTGATACTTGCTGAAGACCAGCGTTGCGTTGGTGCCGCCGAACCCGAAGCTGTTGGACAGCACCGTGTCGAGTTCCGCCTCGCGCAACTCGGTCACGATCTCCTCGGGTTTCAGCGCCGGGTCGAGCTCCGTCACGTTCGCGGAGGCGGCGATGAACCCGCCATGCATCATCAGGAGCGAATAGATCGCCTCGTGCACGCCGGTGGCGCCGAGGCTGTGGCCGGTCAGCGACTTGGTCGAGGCGATGGGGGGCACGTTGTCCGCGCCGAAAACGTTGCGCACGCCCTCGACTTCGGTCACGTCGCCCGCGGGCGTCGATGTGCCGTGGGCATTGATGTAATCGACCTTGCGGTCGCCGATCGTCGAGAGCGCCAGCTTCATCGACCGTTCGCCGCCTTCGCCCGACGGTGCCACCATGTCGTAGCCGTCGGAGGTGGCGCCGTAGCCCGTCACCTCGCCGTAGATCTTGGCCCCGCGCGCCTTGGCGTGCTCAAGTTCCTCGAGGACCAGGACACCGCCGCCGCCGGCGATCACGAAGCCGTCGCGGGTGGCGTCGAAGGGGCGCGAGGCCGTGGTCGGCGTGTCATTGTACTTGGAGCTCATCGCCCCCATCGCGTCGAAGAGGCAGCTGAGCGTCCAGTCCACTTCCTCGCCGCCGCCGGCGAAGACGATGTCCTGCTTGCCGAGCTGGATCTGTTCCACCCCGTTGCCGATGCAGTGCGCGCTGGTCGAGCAGGCCGAGGTGATCGAGTAGTTCACGCCCTTGATCTTGAAGGGGGTGGCGAGGCAGGCCGAATTGGTCGAAGACATGCAGCGGGTCACCATGAACGGTCCCATCCGCTTGGGCGCGCCCTTTTCCAGTACGGTCATGTGTGCGGTCAGGAAGTTCGAGGTCGACGGCCCGCCGGACCCGACGATCAGCCCCGTGCGTTCGTTCGACACGTCCGACTCCTCGAGCCCGCTGTCCTCGATCGCCTGCTGCATGGCGATGTAGTTGTAGGCCGCCCCCGGACCCATGAAGCGCAGCTGGCGCTTGTCGATGTGGTCCTCGAGCACGATGTCGGGCTTGGCGTGGACCTGGCTGCGGAAGCCCTTTTCGGCGTAATCCTCGGCGAAGGTGATGCCGGAGCGGCCTTCGCGCAGGGATTTCGTGACGTCTTCCTGGCTGTTGCCGATCGGGGAAACGATACCCAGTCCGGTTACGACGACGCGGCGCATGCGTGGCCTCCTTTTCCGGCGGTGCCGGGGTCTATCAATCCGTGAACAGACCGACTTTCATGTCGGTCGTGGTGTAGATTTCCTCGCCATCCGCCAGCATCCGGCCATTGGCGAGGCCAAGCTTGAGCTTGCGGTCGATGACGCGTGTGAAATCGACGTAATAGGTAACCTTGCTCGTCTCGGGCGTCACCATGCCGGTGAACTTGACCTCGCCCACGCCGAGCGCGCGGCCGCGGCCGGTCATGCCGCGCCAGCCCAGGTTGAACCCCGTCAGCTGCCAGAGCGCGTCCAGCCCCAGGCAGCCGGGCATGACCGGGTCGCCCGGGAAATGGCAGGCGAAGAACCAGAGATCGGGGTGAATGTCGAGTTCCGCCACCACGTGGCCCTTGCCGTGTTCGCCGCCATCGGCCGAGATGTCCGTCACCCGGTCCATCATCAGCATCGGCGGTTCCGGCAGTTGCGGATTGCCCGGACCGAACAGCTCGCCGCGCGCGCACCGGAGCAGTCCGTCCTTGTCGAAATGGGTTGGGTAATCCGGCATTCAGGCTCGCCCCCGTGGTTTTTGCGGTATGATCCGCTTCCTCCTATCACCCCGCTCGGAGAATAGGCAATAGCCACACCGGCCGCCGCGGGCGGCCGTGCCGCACCCGATTCCGTTTGAAAACAGGGCCCGAAGGCTCCATATTCAGCAGAGACGAAAAGGACAGAACCGCCGCATGAAACCGGAGACCCTCGAAAAAGGCGCCGAATGGCTGCGCAGCGCGGGGCTGCGCCCGACGCGCCAACGCATGTCGCTGGCCGCCCTGCTCGTGGGCGACGGCCAGAACCGGCACGTCACCGCCGAGAGCCTCTACGACGCGTCGCGGTCGGCGGGCGAGGGCGTTTCCCTGGCCACGGTCTACAATACCCTGCGGGCGTTCTGCGACGCGGGCCTCATCAAGGAGGTCACCGTGGACGGCAACAAATCCTATTTCGACACCCGGATCGACGATCACCCGCATTTCTTCTGGGAAGACACCGGCGCGCTGACCGATGCCCCCCAGGACGAATTGCGGATCGACAGCCTTCCGCGGGCCCCCGAGGGGACGGAAATCGCCAAGGTCGACGTCGTGATCCGGCTGCGCCGCAGCTGAGCCGGCTCAGAACCACTGGCCAGGTTCCATCAGGCCCAGATCCATGAGTTGCTGCGCGCGCCACTCGAACCGCACAGAGTGATCCCACGTGAAACGCCCGATCTCGAAGCGTGAGCCGGGGTTCGCGCGCAGCGCCTTGGCGCTGCGGAACGAACAGATCGCGGCGGTCACGTTGTTGTGCCAGGGGCAGGCATAGGTGTTGTATTCCTGGATGTTGAAACGGTGATCGTCGCCAAGCCGCAGGCCGGGCGCGGCGCGGAAAAGCCCGACCCGGTCGATCCGGCGCCGCGCCGGCGGCACGTGTTCCTCGAAGCGGAACTTCAGGCCGCCGTAGAAGTCCAGCTGCCGCTCGTGGGGATGGCCGGTCGCGGTCCGGCGGGGCAGCGCGAAATAGCCGGCACGGTCCATATGGGCATCCTCCGGCGCGACGCCGTCCGGATGGGCGGCGAGATCCCCGGCGTAGAGATCGACCACGAATGTCAGCACCGACGCGCGCCGTTCCGTCTCGACGAAGGTCACGAGATCCCGAATCGAGCGGGATTCGCAAAACGGGAAGAACAGGAATTCCGCGTTGAAGCAGTAATGGATCCAGCGCCCCGGCGTCGCGGCCGTCACCGCGTCGACCGCCGCCGCGACGGCGCCCGGAACCGTGGCGTCATAGCGGATCCGGTCGACATGGGCGGCATGGGCCGGGTTGAGCGCGTGGTGCGGCGCGCCGAGCACGGCGATCCGCGCAAAGCCGAGGCGGCGCAGATGCTGCACCGTCGCGCCGGCGGCACGCCCGTCTTCCAGGAACACGAGCGCCAGCGGCGCGTCGCGGCGCTCACGCGCCGCGCGGTCGAGGAAGGCGTCGATATCGTTGAAAACCATCGGGCGGACCTTGCCGCGGCAGGGATAACACACCATTACCGGATAGGGGTCCCCGTCCTGCGCGAGCAATCGCCGGATCGGGGGGAATCGGCCCGGCGGGGCGTTGCGGGTCCAGTCCGCATCGTGTAGACCGCCGGCCTTGAACGCGCGACAGGATACCGACGATGGCCGAGCCGAAGAAACTCTTCATCAAGACCTATGGCTGTCAGATGAACGTCTATGACAGCGAGCGGATGGCCGAGGCGCTGGGCGCTTCGGGCTACGCGACCACGGATCGCGCCGACGATGCGGACATGATCCTGCTGAACACCTGTCATATCCGCGAGAAGGCCGCCGAGAAGGTCTATTCCGAGCTGGGGCGCTTCAAGGGGCTGAAGGCCGAGAAGCCGGATCTCAAGATCGGCGTTGCCGGCTGCGTGGCCCAGGCAGAGGGCGAGGAGATCATGCGGCGCCAGCCGCTGGTCGACCTTGTCGTCGGCCCGCAAAGCTATCACCGCCTGCCCGCGATGGAGGCGAAGGCCCGCGCCGGCGAGAAGGCGCTCGACACCGACTTCCCCGAGGAAGACAAGTTCGAGATCCTCAAGGATCGTCCCAAGGCCAGGCGCGGCCCCACCGCCTTCCTGACGGTGCAGGAGGGCTGCGACAAGTTCTGCGCGTTCTGCGTCGTGCCCTATACCCGCGGCGCCGAGGTCAGCCGGCCGGTGGACCGCATCCTGCGCGAGGCCCGCGACCTGGTCGCGCGCGGCGTGCGCGAGATCACGCTGCTGGGCCAGAACGTCAACGCCTATCACGGCGAGGGGCCGGACGGGCGCGACTGGTCGCTGGCGCGGCTGATCCGGACACTGGCGGAGATCGACGGGCTGGAGCGCATCCGCTTCACCACCTCGCATCCCAACGACATGGAGGACGACCTGATCGCCGCCCATGGCGACTGCGACAAGCTGATGCCCTACCTGCATCTGCCGGTGCAGTCGGGCTCGGACCGCGTTCTCAAGGCGATGAACCGCAAGCATACCGCCGAGAGCTATATCCGCCTGATCGAACGCATCCGCGCCGCGCGGCCGGACCTGCTGCTCTCGGGCGATTTCATCGTCGGCTTCCCCGGCGAGACGGAGGCGGATTTCCGCGACACCCTCGCCCTGGTCGAGACCGTCGGCTACGGGCAGGCGTTCTCGTTCAAGTATTCCGCGCGCCCGGGCACGCCCGCGGCAGAGCAGGAGGAGGTCCCGGAGGATCGGAAATCCGAGCGGCTCCAGCGGCTGCAGGCGCTTCTGAACGAGCAGGCGCGCGCCGCGCAGGAGTCGATGGTGGGCCGGACGCTCGACGTGCTGTTCGAGAAGCCCGGCAGGCTCGAGGGTCAACTCGTGGGCAAGTCGGGTTACCTGCACGCCGTCCATGCCCAGGCTGCGCCGGAGATGATCGGCCGCATCGCCCCTGTCCGCATCCTGCGCGCCGAACCGCATTCGCTGGCCGGCGAACTCGCGCTCTGAGCCGGCCCGCGCCCGCCCCGCCGCCCGGCTCTGTGTCGGCAAGATGAAGTTTGCCCATGCCTCTTGATTGGATGTCCCGGAGTTGGCACCTTGAAAGAGCAGAAACTCTGGAACGGAGCCGTTCTTGGCGACAAGCGCCCTGACCCCCCCGCAGATCCCCGAAGACGTCCGCGAGACGGCTCTGGAATTTCCTGACAACCGATTGCTGATCGATCTCTGCGGAGAATTCGACCGGAACCTTGCCCAGATCGAGGATCGGCTCGAGGTGCAGATCCTGCGCCGCGGCAACCAGCTGGGGGTGCTCGGCGACGAGGAGGCCCGCGGCCAGGCGGTCGACGTGCTGCAGGCGCTCTACCACCGGCTCGAACAGGGGCGGCCCGTGGATCCGGCCGATATCGACGCGGCGATCCGCTTCGGTGACAGCTACGCGGAGACCGGCAGCCGCGACGGCGACCAGCTGGAGATGTTCCAGGGCGGCAAGGTCGAGGTGAAGACCCGCAAGAAGGTCATCGAGCCGCGCACCCAGACCCAGAAGGCCTATGTCGAGTCGCTCTTCTCGCACGAGCTGTGCTTCGGTATCGGGCCGGCGGGGACCGGCAAGACCTACCTCGCCGTGGCGGTCGCGGTGTCGATGTTCATCGATGGCCACGTGGACCGGATCATCCTGTCGCGCCCCGCGGTCGAGGCCGGCGAGCGGCTGGGCTTCCTGCCCGGCGACATGAAGGAGAAGGTCGATCCCTACATGCAGCCGCTCTACGATGCGCTGAACGACTTCATCCCCGGCAAGCAACTGGCCAAGCTGATGGAGGAGAAGCGCATCGAGATCGCGCCGCTGGCCTTCATGCGCGGCCGGACGCTGTCCAATGCCTTCGTGGTGCTGGACGAGGCCCAGAACGCCACCGCGATGCAGATGAAGATGTTCCTGACGCGCCTGGGCGAGGGGTCGCGCATGGCGATCACCGGCGACCGCAGCCAGGTGGACCTGCCGCGCGGCATGTCCTCGGGGCTGGCCGAGGCCGAGCGCATCCTGCGCGCGGTCGACGGCATTTCCTTCACCTATTTCTCGTCCCGCGACGTGGTGCGCCACCCGATGGTGGCCAAGATCATCGACGCCTATGACCGGGATCTCGGCGGCGATGGATGATCTCGTCGACGCGGTTGTCGAGGATGACCGCTGGACGGCCACGGATCTCGAGGCGCTCGCCGCGCAGGCCTGCGCCGCGGCCCTGCGAGAATGCGGATACGATCCGGCCGGCTTCGAGATCGGGCTGCTGGCCTGCGACGATGGCCGCATCGCGGCCCTGAACGCCGATTTCCGGGACAGGGCGCGCCCGACAAACGTGCTGTCCTGGCCGGCGCAGCACCTGGTCGCGGACGCGCCGGGCGCGGTGCCGCCGGGTCCTGCCGCCGACCCGTTCGACGCGCGCACGCATCTCGGGGATATCGCGATCGCCTATGACACCGTCGCCCGCGAAGCCGCGGCGCAGGGCAAGGCGGTCGCGGATCATTGCCGGCATCTCCTTGTGCATGGAACCCTTCATTTGTTGGGCTATGATCACATATCTGAAAAAGATGCCCTCCTGATGGAGGGGGTGGAACGCCGCGCCCTTGCAACGCTCGGGGTGGCGGACCCATATTGAACGGGCCCGACGCGTTCGGGTTTTTGTGTTGGAAAGAGAGATGGGCGAGACGACCGACGGATCCTCTAGCGCGGCGCAGGGCGCGCAGGATACGGAAGAAAACAAGGAAAAGGGCCTTTTCGAAAGGCTTTTCGGTGCATTCGGCGGCGAGGACGAAGACGCCGCGGACGGCCATGACCATCACGACGAGCTCGGGAACCTGCAGGTGCCGCGCGGCGGCATGGGCAATCTCCGACAGATGCGGGTCGAGGACGTGGCGCTGCCGCGCGCCGAGATCGTGTCGGTGCCGCAGGACATCGGCCTGCCGGAACTGGTCGAGGTCTTCCGCGAAAGCGGCCTGACCCGGCTGCCGGTCTATGACGGCACGCTCGACACGCCGGTGGGGCTCATCCACCTCAAGGACCTGGCGCTGCGCCACGGCTTCAACGGCAAGGGCGGCGGCAATTTCGATCTCAAGACCATGGTGCGCCCGCTCCTGTTCGCGCCGCCCTCGATGCCGATCGGGGTGCTGCTGCAGAAAATGCAGAGCGACCGGCGCCACATGGCGCTGGTGATCGACGAATACGGCGGCGTGGACGGGCTGGTGACGATCGAGGATCTGATCGAGCAGGTCATCGGCGAGATCAGCGACGAACACGACATCGACGAGGACAAGTTCTGGCTTCTCGAGAAGCCCGGCGTCTATCTTGCGCAATCGCGCACTCCGCTCGACGAGTTCGAGGCCGAAACCGGCCTCAAGCTGGTCGATGAGGACGACGAGGAAGAGATCGACACGCTGGGCGGGCTCGTCTTCGTGCTGACGGGCCGCGTGCCGGGCCGGGGCGAGGTGATCCGCCATCCCGCCGGCGCGGAGTTCGAGATCGTCGACGCCGATGCCCGCCGGATCAAGCGGGTGCGCGTGCGGCTCAACCCCCATCCCGCGGAATAAGCGTGGGCGCAGGCGGCGCCTCCGCCGTGCCGCGGCGCGCGCTCTCGCCGCGCCGCGCGCTGGCACTTGCGGCGCTGGCCGGGCTGGCCGGCGCGGCGGGGCATGTGCCGGTGGCGCTGCCGGTCCTGGCCCTGCCGGGCCTTGCGCTGACGATCTGGCTCGTGGCCACGGCGCCGGACGCCCGGGCCGCGCTCTGGCGCGGGTGGGCGGCGGGCTGCGCCTATTTCGCCGGCACGCTGTTCTGGATCGTCGAGCCTTTCATGGTGGACCTGGCGCGCCATGGCTGGATGGCGCCCTTCGCGCTGGTCGGCATGGCGGGGGGCATGGCGATGTTCTGGGGCGCCGCCGCCTGGATCGCGCACCGCCTTGGCACCGGACAGGCCAGCCGCGCGCTGGCGATGGCGCTGACCCTGACGCTGGCGGGGATCCTTCGGGCCTATGTGCTGACGGGCTTTCCCTGGGCCCTGCCGGCCTATGTCTGGACCGAGACCCCGGTGATCCAGCTGACCGCCTATGCCGGCGTTCACGGGGTTGGCCTGGTGACGCTGCTGGCCGTGGCCCTGCCGGCGGCCGCCGGTTGGTCGCGACGGGGCGGCGCGGCAGCCGGGCTCGCCCTGGCGGTTCTGGGGGCGGCCTGGGCCGCGGGGACGGTGCGGCTGGCGGAGCGCGCGCCGGCGACGCAGACCCAGGTGCGGCTCGTGCAGCCCAATGCCGCGCAGCATCTCAAGTGGCGTCGCGACATGATCCCGGTCTTCTTCGACCGCGCGCTCGACCTGACCGCCGCCCCGTCGGACACGCCCCCGGACGTGGTCATCTGGCCCGAAACCGCGATGCCGTGGCTGCTGAACGGCGCGGAACCGGCAATCGAAGAGATGCGCGCGGCGGCCGGGGCTGCGCCGGCCCTGATCTTCGGGGCGCAACGCCGAAGCGATGCGGGGTATCACAACAGCCTCGCCGTGATCGCCGAGGGCGCCGCGCCCTCGGCGCTCTATGACAAGCATCATCTCGTGCCCTTCGGGGAATACCTGCCCTTCGACTCGCAGCTGGCGAAGCTTGGGCTCTACGGGATCGCCAGCCGGGTCGGCGGGGGATACGTCCCCGGTCCCGGGCCGGAGCTGCTGGAGATCCCCGGGCTGGGCCGGGTGCTGCCGCTCATTTGCTACGAGGCCGTCTTTCCACAGGACGTGTTCGGCGCGCCGGACCGGCCGGACGTGCTCGTGCACATCACCAACGACGCGTGGTTCGGGCGCGTCGCCGGGCCCTATCAGCATCTCGCGCAGTCGCGGGTGCGCGCGATCGAGCAGGGCCTGCCGATGCTGCGCGCGGCCAATACCGGCGTTTCGGCGGTGATCGACGCGCATGGGCGCGTCACCGCCGCGCTGCCGCTCGGCGAGGCGGGCCATCTCGATGCCCGCCTTCCCGGCCGCCTGGCGCCGACGCCTTACAGCCGCTGGCCGGACTGGCCGGTGCTGGCGGTGCTGCTGGCGGGGCTCGCGGGGCTCGGCGCGCGGCGGCGGCGCGCAGTATTGGATTGACGCCCGGCGCCAGGCTCAGTAACCCAGGTCGCATTGCCCGTCACAACGGCTTCCTGGCGTGACGGGACTTTTTAATGGAGCACTTCCCATGCCGCGTCAGAACTACATCTTTACCTCGGAGTCGGTGTCCGAGGGCCACCCGGACAAGGTCTGCGACCGGATCTCCGATGCCGTGCTGGATGCCTTCCTCGCCGAGGATCCGCATTCCCGCGTCGCCTGCGAGGCGTTCGCGACGACCAACCGCGTGGTGATCGGGGGCGAGGTGCGCGGCCCCGGCGAGGTCATCCGCCGGGTCGAGGAGATCGCCCGCGACTGCGTGCGCGATATCGGCTACGAGCAGGAGGGTTTCCACTGGGCCAACCTGCATGTCGACAATTACCTGCACGCGCAATCGGCGCATATCGCGCAGGGCGTCGACAAGGACGGGGCGGGCGACCAGGGCATCATGTTCGGCTATGCCTGCGATGAAACGCCCGAGCTGATGCCGGCGCCGATCCTGTTCTCGCACGCGATCCTCAAACGCCTCGCCGAACTGCGCAAGAGCGGCGCGGAAGACCGGCTCGGCCCCGATGCGAAATCGCAGCTGACCGTGCGCTACGAGAACGGTCGCCCGGTCGGCATCACCTCGGTGGTGCTCTCGACCCAGCACATGGACCCGGCGCTGACCTCTGAACAGGTGCGCGAGATCGTCGAGCCGCATATCCGCGCGACCCTGCCCGAGGGATGGCTCCTGCCCGAGACCGAATGGTGGGTGAACCCGACCGGCGCCTTCGTGATCGGCGGGCCGGACGGCGACGCCGGCCTGACCGGGCGCAAGATCATCGTCGACACCTATGGCGGGGCGGCACCCCATGGCGGCGGCGCCTTTTCCGGCAAGGATCCCACCAAGGTGGACCGCTCGGCGGCCTACGCGGCGCGATACCTGGCCAAGAACGTCGTCGCCTCGGGGATGGCGGCGCGCTGCTCGATCCAGCTGTCCTACGCGATCGGCGTGGCCAAGCCGCTGTCGGTCTACGTGGACACCTACGGCACCGGCGCGCTGGCCGAGGAAAGGATCGAGGCCGCGCTGCGCCAGGTGATGGACCTGACGCCCCGCGGCATCCGCGAGCACCTCGCGCTCAACCGCGCGATCTACCAGCGCACCGCGGCCTATGGCCATTTCGGGCGCAAGCCCGAGGATGACGGTGGCTTCAGCTGGGAAAAGACTGATCTCGTGGCCGAGCTGAAGGCGGCCGTCTGAGGCCGCTGCGCGGCGGAATCATGCCTCCGGCGGGGATATTTCCGCCACTTGGACCCGGGCGAGCGAAATGGGGACGCGCATGAGCGGAGACGGTGCGGCGCGCCGGCCGGTGACCCGGAACTTCTACGGCCGCCGCCACGGCAAGCAGCTAAGGCCGGCGCAGCGCGCCTATCTCGAGGATCTCGAGACCTTCGCGCTGCGCGGGGTCGACTGGGACGCGAACCCCGATCGCAGGCCACTCGACTTGGGCGCGCTCTTCGGGGGGCGCCCGGTCTGGCTGGAGGTCGGTTTCGGCGGCGGCGAGCACATGGTGCACCAGGCCGCCGGGACCCCCGGGGTCGGCATCATCGGCTGCGAGCCCTTCATCAACGGCGTCGCCATGCTGATGGGCAAGATCCGCGCGGCCGGCGTGGAGAACCTGGCGGTGCATCCCGGCGACGTGCGCGATCTCTTCGACGTGCTGCCCGCGGCGAGTCTCGACCGGGTCTTCCTGCTGTATCCCGATCCGTGGCCGAAGAAGAAGCATCACCGGCGCCGGTTCGTGACGCCGGAATACCTCGTGCCGCTGGCCCGCGTGATGAAGCCGGGCGCGGTTCTGCGCGTGGCGACCGATATTCCCGACTACGTGCGCCAGGCATTGGAGCAGGTGCCGCGCCATGGCTTCGACTGGCTTGCAGAACGCCCCGCCGACTGGCGAGAGCCGTGGGACGACTGGATGTCCACGCGTTACGAGCAGAAGGCGCTGCGCGAGGGGCGCGTCCCCCACTACCTGACCTTCCGGCGCCGCTGAGGTCCCGATTGGCGGTGGACCGCCCGCGGCGCTTTCGCTAAGCCTCGCCCGGGACCGAGACTTTTCGAGGGTGCAGATGTCAGCACATGGTGATCCGATTCCGATGACGGCCCGCCGCGCCGGGCCCCTGATGGGGGTGGCCGAGGTGCCGGGCGACAAGTCGATCAGCCACCGGGCGCTGATCCTTGGCGCGCTGTCGGTGGGCGAGACCCGGGTGACCGGCCTGCTGGAAGGGCAGGACGTGCTCGATACCGGCAAGGCGATGCGGGCCTTCGGCGCCGAGGTGACCCGGACGGGCGCGGGCGCCTGGACGGTGCACGGCGTGGGCGTCGGCGGCTTCGCCGAGCCCGCGGACGTGATCGATTGCGGCAATTCCGGCACCGGGGTGCGGCTCATCATGGGGGCGATGGCCACTTCGCCCATCTCCGCCACCTTCACCGGCGATGCGAGCCTGCGGGCGCGGCCGATGAACCGGGTCACCGATCCGCTGCGTCTTTTCGGGGCGGAGGCGCATGGCCGCGCCGGCGGGCGGCTGCCGCTGACGCTGAAAGGCGCGGTCACGCCGGTGCCGGTGCGCTACACCGTGCCGGTCCCGTCCGCGCAGGTGAAATCCGCGGTGCTGCTGGCCGGGCTCAACGCGCCGGGCGAGACCGTGGTCATCGAGACCGAGGCGACACGCGATCATACCGAGCGCATGCTGGCGGGCTTCGGGGCCGGGATCGGGGCCGAGGACACGCCGGAGGGGCGTGTCATCACCCTGACCGGGCAGCCGGAGCTGCAGCCCCAGGAAATCGTTGTGCCCCGCGACCCGTCGAGCGCGGCCTTCCCGGTGGCGGCCGCCCTGATCGTCGAGGGCTCGGACGTTCTGGTGCCGAATATCGGCCTGAACCCGACGCGCGCGGGCCTTTTCACCACGCTTTGCGAGATGGGCGCCGATCTCGTCTTCGAGAACGAGCGGGTCGAGGGCGGCGAGCCCGTGGCCGACCTGCGCGCGCGGTTCTCGGCGCTTGCCGGCATCGAGGTGCCGCCCGGGCGCGCGCCCTCGATGATCGACGAGTACCCGATCCTCGCGGCGGTCGCGGCCTGCGCCGAGGGCAAGACCGTGATGCGCGGCATCGCCGAGCTGCGGGTCAAGGAAAGCGACCGGATCGACGCGATGGCCCGCGGGCTCGAGGCCTGTGGCGTGACCGTCGAGGAGGAAAAGGACACGCTGATCGTGCACGGCATGGGGCCGGGCGGCGTGCCGGGCGGCGCGACCTGCGCAAGCCGGCTCGACCACCGGATCGCGATGTCCTTCCTCTGCCTCGGGCTGGCCGCGCGGAAGCCGGTGACGGTCGATGACGGCGGACCGATCGCCACCAGCTTCCCGGTCTTCGAGCCGCTGATGCAGGGGCTCGGCGCCGATATTGCGCGCGCCGAGGCATGAGGTTCACGGTCGCGATAGACGGCCCGGCCGCGGCCGGCAAGGGCACGATCTCGAGGGCCGTGGCCGCGCGCTTCGGCTTTGCCCATCTGGATACCGGGCTGCTTTACCGCGCGGTCGGGCGCCGCGCGCTCGACGGGGCGGCGGGCGGCGAGATCGACGCCGCGACGGCCATCGCGGCGGCCCGCGCGCTCGATCCGGCGGACCTGAAGCGCGACGACCTGCGCACGCCCGCGGTCGCGCAGGCGGCCAGCGTCGTGGCCGCGATCCCCGAGGTGCGCCAGGCGCTGCTGGACTTCCAGCGCGATTTCGCGGCGCGCGACGGCGGCGCGGTGCTGGACGGGCGTGACATCGGCACCGTGATCTGCCCCGACGCGGAGCTGAAGCTGTTCGTCACGGCGAGCGACGCGGTCCGGGCCGAACGGCGCTACCTGGAACTGGTGGCCGGGGGGCACGACACCACCCGCGCGGCGGTTCTGGAAGACCTCAAGGCACGCGACGCGCGCGATGCCGCGCGGGACGCGGCGCCGTTGCGGCCCGCGCAAGAAGCGGTCTTGCTCGACACGACGGAGTTGTCTATAGAAGCAGCCGTCGAAGAGGCGGTCAACGCCGTTGAAGAACGGATCGAGCAGGGTCGGGGATAATCACCGGCCCTGATTGTTTAGTGGACCACCTGACCTGACCAACCCAAGACCGGCGGAGACAACCGCCAGGCCGGAAAAAGACTGACTGTAAAGGAAACGAACTGAATGTCTGCTAACGCATCGATGGAGGAATTCGAAGCCCTCCTGCAAGAAAGCTTCGAGATCGACACGCCGAGCGAAGGCGCGGTCGTCAAGGGCAAGGTCATCGCCGTCGAGGCGGGCCAGGCCATCATCGACATCGGCTACAAGATGGAAGGCCGTGTCGATCTCAAGGAATTCGCGAGCCCGGGCGAAGCGCCCGAGATCGAACCGGGCGACGAGGTCGAGGTCTATCTCGAGCGCGTCGAAAACGCCCGTGGCGAGGCCGTCATCAGCCGTGACAAGGCCCGCCGCGAGGAAGCCTGGGACCGCCTCGAAAAAGCCTATGCCGACGACGCCCGCGTCGAGGGCGCGATCTTCGGCCGGGTCAAGGGCGGCTTCACCGTCGATCTCGGCGGCGCCGTGGCCTTCCTGCCGGGCAGCCAGGTCGACGTGCGCCCCGTGCGCGACGCCGGCCCGCTCATGGGTCTCAAACAGCCCTTCCAGATCCTCAAGATGGACCGCCGCCGCGGCAACATCGTGGTCTCGCGCCGCGCCATCCTGGAAGAGTCCCGCGCCGAGCAGCGCGCCGAGGTCATCGCCAAGCTCAACGAGGGCGACGTGGTCGACGGCGTGGTCAAGAACATCACCGAATACGGGGCCTTCGTGGATCTCGGCGGTGTGGACGGCCTGCTGCACGTCACCGACATGGCCTGGCGCCGCGTCAACCACCCCTCCGAGATCCTCTCGATCGGCGAGACGGTCAAGGTGCAGGTGATCAAGGTCAACAAGGAAACGCACCGTATCTCGCTCGGCATGAAGCAGCTCCAGGAGGATCCCTGGACCAATGTCGAGGCGAAGTTCCCGATCGGGACCGTGCATACCGGCCGCGTCACCAACATCACCGACTACGGCGCCTTCGTGGAGCTGGAGCCGGGCGTCGAAGGCCTGGTGCACGTCTCCGAGATGTCCTGGACCAAGAAGAACGTCCATCCGGGCAAGATCGTGTCCACCTCCCAGGAAGTGGACGTCATGGTGCTCGAGATCGACACGGCCAAGCGCCGGGTGTCGCTCGGCCTCAAGCAGACCATGCGCAACCCGTGGGAAGTCTTCGCCGAGACTCACCCGGTCGGCACCGAGGTCGAGGGCGAGGTCAAGAACATCACCGAGTTCGGTCTGTTCATCGGTCTCGACAACGACATCGACGGCATGGTGCACCTGAGCGACCTGAGCTGGGACATGGCTGGCGAGCAGGCGATCCAGGAGTACAAGAAGGGCGACGTCGTCAAGGCCGTCGTCACCGAGGTCGACACCGAGAAGGAGCGTATCTCGCTCTCCATCAAGGCGCTCGAGGGCGACCCGTTCCAGGATGCCGTCGCCGGCGTGAAGCGCGGCTCGATCATCACCGTGACCGTGACCGCGATCGAGGATGGCGGCATCGAGGTGGAGCACGAGGGCATGAAGTCCTTCATCCGCCGGTCCGATCTGAGCCGCGACCGTGCCGAGCAGCGCCCCGAGCGCTTCCAGGTGGGTGACAAGGTGGACGTGCGCGTGACCAACGTGGACGCCAAGTCGCGCCGTCTGGGGCTCAGCATCAAGGCGCGCGAGATCGCCGAAGAGAAAGAGGCCGTGCAGCAATACGGCTCGTCGGACTCCGGTGCCTCGCTCGGCGATATCCTTGGGGCCGCGCTCAACAAGCAGGACGACGACTGATCCGCCATCGGCGGTATCGATCGAGGACATTGCAGGGGGCGGCCCGCCGGGCCGCCCCTTTCGCTTTCGGGGCGCCGAATCAGCCCCGCCGCGCCGCCCGGCCGCGCCCGACGCGCCCCGCCTCTTGCGGCGGCGTATGCCCGATTTCCGGAACTGCTTGCCAATAGAGCCGGATTTCAGCGACTTAGCGCGTCAAATCCGCATCGCCGGGGTGGCTTCCTGTTTCCAGCACCCCGGGTTTCCGACTATAGTTGGACAAAACCGGGCCCGGCGCGGGCGCGCCGAATGGAACGAGGGGGACACCGCTGCATGATACGCTCTGAACTCATTCAGAAGATCGCCGATGAAAACCCCCACCTCTACCAACGCGATGTCGAGCGTATCGTGAACACGATTTTCGAAGAGATCATCGACGCCATGGCCGAAGGCAACCGGGTCGAGTTGCGTGGCTTCGGCGCCTTCTCGGTCAAGCAGCGCGACGCGCGCACGGGGCGCAACCCGCGCACCGGCGAGGCCGTCCATGTCGAGGCCAAATGCGTTCCCTTCTTCAAGACCGGCAAACTGCTTCGCGAACGCCTCAACGGCGGCTGAGCCCACAGGACTGAACACATGCGCTATCTCCGCCTGGCCTTCCTGGCCGTCGTCGGCATCCTGCTTCTGACCGTGGCGCTGGCCAACCGCCACCCGGTGACCCTGCGTCTCCTGCCCGAGGAAATGGCCGCCTTCCTGCCTTTCGGCACCTCCGTGACCATGCCGCTGTTCCTGGTCGTCCTCGGCGGTGTGCTGGCCGGGCTGGTGATCGGCTTCGTCTGGGAGTGGTTCCGCGAACACAAGCACCGCAGCGAGGCCGCGCGCGAGCGTCGCCACGCCCGCGAGCTCGAGCGCGAGGTGAAGTCGCTCCGCGACAAAAAGGCGGACGGCAAGGACGACGTGCTCGCGCTGCTTGAGTGATCCGGCCGGATCGGGCAGAAGCTGACGGCATGACAGATGAAATCCGCGTCAAGATCTGCGGCCTGACCAGCAGCGCCGATATTCCCGCCGCGCTCCTCGCGGGGGCGAGCTACCTTGGCTTCGTCTTCTTCGCCAAGTCGCCGCGCCACCTGAGCATCGCGGAGGCCGCGGAGCTGGCTGGCCCGGTGCCCGAGGGCATCTGCAAGGTCGGCCTGATCGTGGATGCCAGCGACGCCGATATCGATGCGATCACCGCGCGGGTGCCGCTGGACATGCTGCAGCTCCACGGCTCGGAAAGCCCCGAACGCGTGGCCGCGATCCGCGAACGGTCCGGCCTCCCGGTGATGAAGGCGATCGGCATCGCCGACGCGGCCGACCTGGCGCAGATCGCGCCCTATGGGCGCGTCGCCGACCAGCTGCTGGTGGATGCCAAGCCGCCGAAAGGGGCAGAGGTGCCCGGCGGGCACGGGCTGCCCTTCGACTGGCGGCTCATCGCGGATGTGCGCTGGCCGGTGCCGTGGATGCTGGCCGGCGGGCTCGACGCCGCCAACGTTGCCGAGGCGATCCGGCTGACGGGCGCGCGGCAGGTGGACGTGTCCTCGGGCGTGGAAAGCGCGCCGGGGGAAAAGGATGCGGAGAAAATGGTGGCCTTCGTCAGGGCCGCAAAGGGAGAGTGAGATGCCAGACGATCTTCCGAATTCCTACCGCTCCGGCCCCGACGATCAGGGCCGGTTCGGGATTTTCGGGGGGCGGTTCGTCAGCGAGACGCTGATGCCGCTGATCCTCGAGCTGGAGGCCGAATACGAGCGCGCCAAGGACGACCCGTCCTTCTGGGCCGAGATGGATGATCTCTGGACCCATTACGTGGGCCGGCCGAGCCCGCTCTACCACGCGGCGCGCCTGACCGAGCGCCTGGGCGGCGCGAAGATCTACATGAAGCGCGACGAGCTCAATCACACCGGCGCGCACAAGATCAACAACGTGCTGGGCCAGATCCTGCTGGCGCGCCGGATGGGCAAGGAACGCATCATCGCCGAGACCGGCGCGGGGCAGCACGGCGTCGCGACCGCGACCGTCTGCGCCAAGTTCGGGCTGAAATGCGTGGTCTACATGGGCGCCCATGACGTCGAGCGCCAGGCGCCCAACGTGTTCCGCATGCGGCTTCTCGGCGCCGAGGTGGTGCCGGTGACGTCGGGACGCGGCACGCTGAAGGACGCGATGAACGACGCGCTGCGCGACTGGGTGACCAATGTCCGCGACACCTTCTACTGCATCGGCACGGTCGCCGGGCCGCATCCCTATCCGGCGATGGTGCGCGACTTCCAGTCGATCATCGGCAAGGAGACGAAAGAGCAGATCATGGCCGCCGAGGGGCGCCTGCCCGACACGATCATCGCCGCGATCGGCGGTGGGTCGAACGCGATGGGCCTGTTCTACCCGTTCCTCGACGATGCGGAGGTCTCGATCATCGGTGTCGAGGCCGGTGGCAAGGGCGTCAACGACAAGATGGAGCATTGCGCCAGCCTGACCGGCGGGCGTCCCGGCGTGCTGCATGGCAACCGGACCTATCTGCTTCAGGACGAGGACGGCCAGATCCTCGAGGGGTATTCGATTTCGGCCGGGCTCGACTACCCGGGCATCGGCCCGGAGCATTCTTGGCTGCATGATATCGGCCGGGCCAAATACGTCTCGGTCACCGATGCCGAGGCGCTGGAGGCGTTCCAGCTGTCCTGCGAGACGGAGGGCATCATCCCGGCGCTGGAGCCGTCCCACGCGCTGGCCCATGTGACCAAGATCGCCCCCGAGCTGCCGTCCGACCACGTCATCGTCATGAACATGTGCGGCCGGGGCGACAAGGACATCTTCACGGTGGCCAAGGCGCTGGGCGTCGATATGGGCGGAACCGCATAAACTTCGGTTTATGCCCGTTCGCCGCGGGTTTATCGGCGGCGGATTAAACCCCGGTCCAATGGGCCGGGGTTCTGTTTTGCGCTGTCTTCGGGACGTGACCTGCACGCGGCAGGGATACGTCCACAGGAAAGGAACGACAGATGCATATCAAGAGCTTCATCGCCCTCTCGGCCACCGCGGCCCTCATGTCGGGCACGGCGCTCGCACAGCAGGGCAGCCTCGACGAGTTGATCCAGCAAAAAGCCCAGGAATTCGGCGCCGCGGGCTTCTCGCGCGTCGAGGTGGATCGCGGGTTCCTCGGGATGCGCTTCGAACTGGAAGCGACCGACGCCAACGGCCGCAAGCTCGAGCGGACGTTCAACCGGCAGGGCGTCCTGCTCAAGGAAGAGAGCACGGAGAACGGTGTCGAGACTGAACGGACCTACGGCGCCGATGGCACCATCATGAAGGAAGAAGTCAGCAGTGCCGGGTTCGAGCGCGAGGTCTACTACGACGAGAACGGCATCGTGCAGAAGGTGGAGACGACCGAGAACGGCGTCGAAACGGAAACCTACTACGACGCGGCTGGCAACGTGACCGGCCGCAAGGAAGAGCGCATCGAGAACGGCATGGAGATCGAGACCTATTTCGATGCCGCGGGCAATGTCATCGCCACGGAAAGCGAGCCCGTCGACGATGACGACGATGATGACGACGACGATGATCGCTTCGACGATGATGACCGCGACGATGACGACGACAACGGCGGCGACGACGACGACGGTGACGATGACGACGGCGACGACGATGATGGCGGCGACGACGACGGCGGCGACGATGACGGCGACGACGACGACGGGGATGACGACTGAGCCCCACAGGTTACACTAAGAAGTGCC
This sequence comes from Rhodovulum sp. YNF3179, assembly GCF_050586465.1. NCBI lineage: Bacteria > Pseudomonadati > Pseudomonadota > Alphaproteobacteria > Rhodobacterales > Paracoccaceae > Rhodovulum > Rhodovulum sp. YNF3179. The sequence continues at coordinate 214,623 of NZ_JBOCEG010000001.1, forward strand.
GCCCCCGGTCCATTGGTATAGACTGGGGGCGGCGCCCTTTGATCCCGGCCTAGGATTGCATAGTGATGAAATCTGCCTTGACTGCCTGTCTCGTCGCCGCGGCACTGACGCTGGGTGGCCCGGCGCATGCGGACGAAGCCTATGACCCCATCGTCGCGCAGCTGCAGCAGCAGGGGTTCGACGAGATTCGCATCTCGCGGACCTGGCTTGGGCGGACCCGGATCGTCGCGACCAGCGACACGCTCTGGCGGGAACTGATTCTCAATACCCGGACGGGGGAGATCCTGAGAGATTACTGGCGCGGCACGGATGACGACGACGACGACGACGACGCGGACGGCCTCTTGTTCGATCCAACCGCGGATGACGACGACGATGATCGCTACGACGACGACCGGTACGACGACGATGATGATGATCGCTACGACGACGACCGTGACGACAGCGACGACGAGGCTGACGACGACAGTGACGATTCCGACGACAGTGACGGATCCGATGACAGTGACGACTCCGACGACAGTGACGACTCCGACGATGGCGGCGACTCCGACGACGGCGGCGGCGACTCGGACGATGATGATTGAACCGCAAGCCGCCGGGACGGCCTGACGGCGCAGGGTGGAGTGAAGATGTGAAAAGCCGCTTTCTGCTTTGGCCCATCTACCTGCTGCAGTTCGCCTGCGCCGTTTTCTTCATTTCCGACATTCTGCTCGGGGTGATCGGGGTGCGTGCCCAGCCGATCAGCTGGCAGACGCGCGAGCTGCTGGAGATCGGCGCGGCGCTCGGGCTTATGCTGGGCCTTTTCCTGGGGGCGGTGGCGCTCAGCCGGACGAACCGGCGCCGCCAGAAAGTCGAGGCCGAGCTGCGCGCGGCCTCGGGGGCGTTCATGGAAATCCTGGAAGAGCGTTTCGCCGACTGGCAGCTGACCCCGGCCGAGCGCGATGTCGCGTTGTTCGTCATCAAGGGGCTCTCCACCTCCGAGATCGCGGAGTTGCGCGAGACCAGCGCCGGTACGGTCAAGGCGCAGACCAACGCGATCTACCGCAAGGCCGAGGTCAGCGGGCGCGCACAGCTGCTGAGCCTTTTCGTCGAGGAACTGATGGGGGACGGGCTGGTGGACCGCGCGGCTCAGCCGGCGGCATCGGTGGCGTAGCGGCGCAGGATATCCATCGACACGATGTCCAGCGCGGCCTCGTGTGTCGCCCCGAGGTGAACGTCCGGCGCGCAGCCCTCGTCATGCGCCTGCAGGAACCGCCCCGCGCAGAGGCACCAGCGGTCGCCGGGCTTCAGCCCCGGAAAGCCGAATTCGGGCCGCGGCGTCGAGAGATCGTTGCCCACGTATTTCGAATAGGCCAGGAACTCCGCCGTCATGACGGCGCAGACCGTGTGGCTGCCCCTGTCCGACGGCCCGGTGTCGCAGCAGCCGTTGCGGAAGAACCCGGTCATCGGGTCCGAGGAGCAGGGTTCCAGCTCTTCGCCGAGAACGTTGATCGAGGGGGCGCGTTCAATGCTCATGGGCCGAGGCTAACGCGATCGTGCCGGGGTTCAAGGGCGCCGTGCGCCGTGCCCGGACCCGACCCCGGACCAACGCACCCAGCGGCCGTGGAAATCCACCCGGCCGAGCCGTCGCCGCCGCCCGCCCGGCCAGCAGGTCAGGTGCAGCGCGGCGCCCTCGGCCCGCCCGTCGCTTTCCAGTTCCAGATGCGCCAGCGGCGCGTCGGCGCTGGCCTCCGCCCCCGCCTCGGCCAGCAGCGCGCGCCCCGCCGCGCGGGCCGCGGGCGGGAAGTACTGCCAGGCGATGCTGTGATAGACCACGTGGAGATGGCCGGGCCGCCGGGCGGCCAGCCGCCCGCGCAGCCAGTCGATGGCGTCCGCGCGGGTCACCGGGGCGCCTGACAAGCCTTGCAGGTCGAGCGCCCGCCGCGTCCGCGCGATCCGGTCGGGCTGGTCCGGCCAGAGATAGGCCAGCGCGCGCAGCCGGTCCTCCGGCTTGGCCCCGTCGAGTGGGCGCAGGTCGGCGCCGGCCCGCTCCGCCACCTCGATCCGCGCCGGGGCAGGGGGCGTCCCGGTCCAGCCCGGCGCAAGGATCACCGGCGAGTCCGCCGGACCGTAGGCGGCGGTTCCCAGGTCGAGCCGGTAGCGGTCCCAGAAAAGGTTGAGACCCGCGCTGGCCCCGAGTTCCGACAGCACGAGCGGTGTCTTGTATTGCCCGGCCAGCAGGTGGAAGGCCGGGATCAGCGCGGCACTGCGGCGCACCTCGTTGGTCTGGGGCGGCTGATCGAGCCAGGCGAGCAGGCGGGAGGCGTGCCGCGCCATGCTGTCCGCCAGGATCGCGCGCAAGCTCGCGTCGTCGACCGTGCGATCCCGGGGCGGGTAGACCGCCGCCAGGTCGGGCGCGGTCCCGTCGAGCACGAGCGCGTGCAGCGCGCCCGCCAGCCGGAGCGGAACCGAGTCGCCATGCGGTCCCGTATCGCCCGGCCAATCGAGGATCCGCGCGCCGAGCGCGGTGTCGCGGTCGAGCATCTCGCAGAGCAGGCCGAGCAGTCGCGCCATGAAGGGCGAGCCGAGCCGGGCACAGGCCGCGGCCTGGCTGCGGAACGCCCGCCGCGGGGTCACCGGAAACGGTCGACGAGCTTCTGCAGGGGCGAGCGGGCGTCGCTTTCCGGTTCCGGCGCGGGCGCCGGGTCCGGCCTGGACGCCGGGGCGGCGGGTCCGGCCTTGCCGCCGCCGTCGCCCGAGCTGCGGGCCGGCGCGGTTTGCAGCGCCACCGCGTTCATGAAGCGCCCGCCATCGCCCGCGGCCAGCGCCGCGGCGCCGTCGCTGATGCCGCGGAGCAGATCGTCCAGCCAGTCCCTGTCGGCCTTTGCAAAATCGTTCAGGACATAGGCCGAAACGGCATCCTTGTGCCCCGGATGCCCGATACCGAGCCGCACGCGGGCGTAATCCGCGCCGATATGCTGATGGATCGAGCGCAGGCCATTATGGCCGGCATGTCCACCGCCCTGCTTGACGCGTGCCTTGCCCGGCGCAAGGTCCAGCTCGTCGTGAAAGACGACGACGTCCCCGGGGGCGAGCTTGAAGAAACGCAGTGCCTCGCCCACCGACTGGCCGGAGCGGTTCATGAAGGTCTCGGGCTTCAGCAGCACGACCTTCTCGCCGCCGAGCCGCCCCTCGGTCACCTGGCCCTGGAACTTCGAGCGCCACGGCGCGAAGCCGTGATCCTCGGCGATCCGGTCCACGGCCATGAAGCCGATATTATGCCGGTTGCCCGCGTATTTCGGCCCCGGATTGCCGAGCCCCACGAAGAGTCGCACGCTAATGTCCTCGGTCGTCGTCGCGTTCTGATGGGCAGAGGATATTGGCGCGGTACCGGGGATGCAACGTGCCCGGGGCGCGGTCTGCCGTCCGGCGGTCGCCGTCCCGGACGGCGTCGCGACGAAAAAGGGCGCGGGGCTTTCGCGCCCGCGCCCTCGATCCGGTTCGGAAAGGCGGGACTCAGTCCTCGCTCTCTTCCTCGGCCTCCGGCTTCTCTTCGCCGATCACCTCGGTTTCCGGCGTCTCCTCTTCGCCCTCTTCGGCCTCGTCGGACTTCAGGCCCGACGGCGCGGAGATGTTGGCGATGACGAAGTCGCGGTCGGTGATCATCGGACGGGTGCCCTGCGGCAGGTCGATCATCGAGATCGTGACCGTGTCACCGATGTCGAGACCGTTGAGGTCCGCGACCAGCTTTTCCGGGATGTCGCCGGCGGTCACTTTCAGCTCGACTTCCTGGCGCACCACGGTCAGCACGCCGCCACGCTTGAGGCCGGGGCACTCTTCCTCGCCCACGAATTCGACCGGGATGAAGAGGTTGATGCGCGAGGTGCGGCGCAGCCGCATCAGGTCGACATGGGTCGGCAGGTCCTTGACCACGTCGCGCTGCACGTTGCGGGCGATCACGCGGACGTCTTCTTCGCCGTCGACCTTCAGGTTGAAGAGGGTCGAAAGGAAGCGTCCGGCCTTCAGCCGCTTGAACAGCTCGTTGTATTTGATGTTGATCGGCAGCGGATCTGCGCCACCACCATAAACGACACCCGGTACGAGACCCTCACGGCGGGCTTGACGAGCGGCCCCCTTGCCTGTCCCCGTCCGTACCGTGGCGTTCAGATCTGGGATCTGTCCAGCCATCTTGGCACTCCTGATAAATTTTCGAACAACGGACATCCTCCAAGGGTGCATGCCCGCATGAAGCGCAGCGTATAGGGCAGATTCGACGGCTTGGAAAGGGGAAAACGCGCGCCGTCGGGCAGCACCGCGCCGGTGCCGGCGATCGGGTGGGGCCGCGTGCCCGGGGCGGTCGGGCGTCAGGCCCAGCGGCCGGTGAAGTCGTGCGGGATCAGAAGGTTGTCGCGTCCCATGTCGGCGATCTGCCGTTCACCGCAAAGCGCCATCGAGGTGTCCAGTTCCTTGTGGATCACCTCGAGCGCCCGGGTGACGCCGGCCTCGCCCATCGCGCCGAGCCCATAGACGAAGGCGCGTCCGATGTAGGTGCCGCGCGCGCCCATGGCGACGGCCTTCAGCACGTCCTGGCCCGAGCGGATGCCGCCGTCCATGTGAACCTCGACATCGTCGCCGACCGCGTCGAGGATCGGCTGCAGCATCCGGATCGACGAGAGCGCCCCGTCGAGCTGCCGGCCGCCGTGGTTCGAGACGATGATCGCCGCGGCGCCGGTCTTCGCGGCCATCTTCGCATCCTCGGGGTCGAGGACGCCTTTCAGGATCACCTTGCCGTCCCACATGTCCATGATCCGTTCGACCTTCTTCCAGTCGAGTTGCGGGTCGAACTGCTCGGCCGTCCAGGACATCAGCGACGAGGTGTCCGAGACACCCTTGGCATGGCCGACGATATTGCCGAACTTGCGGCGCTTCGTGCCCAGCATGCCGAGACCCCAGCGCCATTTCGTGGCCAGGTCCAGCATGGTCGGGATGGTCAGCTTCGGCGGGGCCGAGAGGCCGTTCTTGAGATCCTTGTGCCGCTGGCCGAGGATCTGCAGGTCGAGTGTCAGCACCAGCGTGTCGCATCCCGCGTCCCTGGCGCGGCGCAGGATGTCGCGCAGGAAATCCTCGTCCTTCATCACGTAGAGCTGGAACCAGAACGGGGTGTCCGTGTGCTCGGCCACGTCCTCGATCGAGCAGATCGACATGGTCGACAGCGTGAAGGGCACGCCGAATTTCTCGGCCGCGCGGGCGGCCTTGATCTCGCCGTCGGCGTGCTGCATGCCCGTCAGCCCGACCGGCGCCAGCGCCACCGGCATGGAGACCTCCCGCCCGGCCATCGTCGTCGCGGTCGAGCGCCCCGACATGTCGACCGCCACCTTCTGGCGCAGCCGGATCTCCGAGAAATCCGAGATGTTGTCGCGGAAGGTCTGCTCGGTCCAGCTGCCCGACTCGGTGTAGTCGTAGAACATCTTGGGCGCGCGCCGGGCATACAGGCGGTGCAGGTCGTCGATGCTGGTAATGACGGGCATGGGGCGATCCTTCGGCGGTATTGGTCAAATTGCATTACCAATCCGGCCCGGACCTGGCAATGTGCATTTCGGCGCGGTGCTTGCGACCGGGCCCGCGGTGCGGTCCACTGGAGGCGCCTTTCGGGAGGGTCGGCGCATGGAAATCCTGTTCTACGGCGTGACCGCCAGCCTGCTGGCCGGGCTTATGACCGGGGTCGGCGCCCTGCCCGTGCTTTTCGGGCGGTCGATGTCCCGGGGATGGAACGACACGCTGCTCGGGTTCGCGGCCGGGGTCATGCTCGCGGCCTCGTTCTTCTCGCTGATCCTGCCGGGGATCGAGGCGGGCGAAACCCAGCATGGCAGCATCCGGGTGGCCGCGCTGATCTCGGGCGGCGGGATCGTGCTGGGGGTGCTGGCGGTGGCGGCGCTCAACGAACTGGTCCCGCACGAGCATTTCCTGCTGGGCCGCGAGGGTGCCGAGGTCGAGGTGCTGGCGAAGATCTGGCTGTTCGTTTTCGCCATCACGATCCACAACTTTCCCGAGGGCCTGGCCGTCGGCGTGGGCTTTGGCGGCGGGAACGTCGCCAACGGCATTTCGCTGGCCACCGGGATCGGGCTGCAAAACGCGCCCGAGGGGCTTGCCGTGGCCGTCGCGCTGCGCGGCCAGGGCTACAGCCGGCGCCATGCCTTTACCGTGGCCACCCTGACCGGCCTGGTCGAGCCGCTGGGCGGGCTCGTGGGCGCGGGTGCCGTCACCCTGTCAGAGCCGCTGCTGCCCTGGGCGCTGGCCTTTGCCGCCGGCGCGATGATCTATGTCATCAGTCACGAGATCATCCCCGAAACCCACCGCCACGGCCACCAGAACAAGGCCACGGCCGGGCTGACCGTGGGGCTGGTCCTGATGCTGATGCTCGACGTGACGCTTGGCTGAGCCGGGTCAGGCGCGGTGCGCGCCGTCGGCAAGGCCGCGGACGAAATCCAGGATCTCGCCCACCGGGCGCTGCTCCTCGATCTGCTTGACGATGGCCGATCCGACCACCGCGCCGTCGGCCACGCCGGCGATCGCCTCGGCGGCCGCCGGGGTCTTGATGCCGAAGCCGACGATCAGCGGCAGGTCGGTCTGCGACTTGATCCGCGCGACCTCGGGGCCGACATCCGCCGCCTGCGCCTCGGCCGATCCGGTGATGCCCGTGATCGAGACGTAGTAGACGAAGCCGCTCGTGTTCTGCAGCACCTTGGGCAGGCGCCTGTCGTCGGTCGTCGGCGTCGCCAGACGGATGAAGTTGAGCCCCGCATTCTGCGCCGGGATGCAGAGTTCCGCGTCTTCCTCGGGGGGCAGGTCGACCACGATCAGCCCGTCGATCCCCGCGTCGCGCGCGTCGTCCAGGAACTGCGCGACGCCGTGATTGTAGATCGGGTTGTAATATCCCATCATCACGATCGGGGTCGTCGCGTCCTCCTTCCGGAAGCTTCGCGCCATCTCGAGGGTCTTCCTGAGCGTCTGCCCGGCCTCGAGCGCGCGCTGCCCGGCCAGCTGGATCGTCGGGCCGTCGGCCATCGGGTCGGTGAAAGGCATGCCCAGTTCGATGATGTCGACGCCCGCGCCCGGCAGGCCCCTCACCAGTTCCAGCGAGGTGTCATAGTCCGGGTCCCCGGCCATGATGTAGGCCACGAAGGCTTTCTTCCCTTCGGCCTTCAGCCGCGCGAACGTGTCGTCGATCCTGGTCATGTCCCGTCCCTCGTGCCCGATCTCCCCCGCGGTTTGCGACAGTGCGCGCGGAAAATCAATGGCCGCCTTGACGCGGGGCGCGCCCGCACCCTACATGCCCGCGGATCGAAAGCGAGGATGCGAGCATGGGCTTCAAGACCGGGATCGTCGGGCTGCCGAACGTGGGCAAGTCGACATTGTTCAATGCGCTGACCCGGACGGCGGCCGCGCAGGCGGAAAACTTTCCCTTCTGCACGATCGAGCCCAATGTCGGCGAGGTCGCCGTGCCCGACCCGCGGCTCGAGAAGCTGGCCGAAATCGCGCAGTCGCGCCAGGTCATCCCGACGCGGCTGACCTTCGTCGACATCGCCGGGCTGGTGAAGGGCGCCAGCAAGGGCGAGGGGCTCGGCAACCAGTTTCTCGCCAATATCCGCGAGGTCGATGCCATCGCCCATGTGCTGCGCTGCTTCGAGGAAGAGGACGTTACCCATGTCGAGGGCCGCGTCGACCCGATCGCCGATGCCGAGGTGATCGAGACCGAGCTGATGCTGGCCGACATGGACTCCATCGAGAAGCGGCTCCAGGGGCTCGTGCGCAAGCTCAAGGGCGGCGACAAGGAGGCCCAGCAGCAGGACCGGCTGCTGCGCGCCGCGCTGGCGGCGCTGGAAGAGGGCCGCCCGGCCCGCACCGTCGAGGTGGCGCAGGAAGACGCCAAGGCCTGGGCGATGCTGCAACTGCTGACGTCGAAACCGATCCTGTATGTCTGCAACGTCGAGGAAAGCGCGGCCGGGACCGGCAACGCCCATTCCGACCGCGTCGCGGAAAAGGCCGCGGCCGAAGGTGCGGCGCATGTGGTGATCTCCGCCAGGATCGAGGAGGAGATCAGCCAGCTCGACGCCGAGGACGCCGAGATGTTCATGGAGGAGCTCGGGCTGAAAGAGGCCGGGCTCGACCGGATGATCCGCGCCGGCTACGACCTGCTGGGGCTGCAGACCTATTTCACCGTCGGCCCCAAGGAGGCGCGCGCCTGGACCATCTCGCGGGGCACCCGCGCGCCGCAGGCCGCCGGCGTGATCCACGGGGATTTCGAACGCGGCTTCATCCGTGCCGAGACCATCGCCTATGACGATTTCGTCGCCTGTGGCGGCGAGCAGGGCGCCAAGGAAGCCGGCAAGATGCGCGTCGAGGGCAAGACCTATGTCGTTCAGGACGGCGACGTGATGCATTTCCTCTTCAACGCCTGACGCGGCGCGTCCGCGCAGGGGCGTTGGTGCGCCGGCCGCCATGGGTTAGGGTCGCCCCATGCGCACGCTGTTCGCCCCCCGCGCCGAAAACGCCTACAGCCGGGCCGAACGGCTCAGCGATGCCGGCATCCACGTCGCCGGGCTGGTCGCCGTGGCGGTCGGCGTGCCGGCGCTGGTGATGCTTGCCGTGGTGCTGCGCGGGGACCTGCCGGCGGTGCTGGGTGCCGCGGTTTACGGGGCGACCCTGTTCGCGATGATCCTCTGCTCGGCGCTCTATCACATGGTGCCCAGGCCCGGCTGGAAAGGCGTGCTGCGCCGGCTCGATCACTCGGCCATCTACTGGAAGATCGCCGGCACCTACACGCCCTTTACGGTGCTTTCCGGGCAGGGTGCCGGGCTGCTGGCGGCGCTGTGGGGGGCTGCGGCCTTCGGCACGGCGCTGCGGGTCTTTGCCGCCGGGCGGTACCGCTGGCTCGCGCTCTCGCTCTATCTGGCGATGGGCTGGGCCGGGCTGGTGGCGGGCTGGCCGATGCTCGGGACCCTCTCGGGGCCGGTGCTGGCGCTGATCGTGACGGGGGGCGTGCTCTACACCGTGGGGGTGGTCTTCTTTCTGCTGGAAAGCCTGCCGTTTCACAATACGATCTGGCACGGTTTCGTCCTCGCGGCCAGCCTGCTTTTCTTCGCGGCGGTGAACCTGCATCTTGTCGAGACCGCGACCTGATCCCGGCGGCCCTTGACGCCCCGGCGCGGCTGTGGTCCGCAGCCTTCCGAAGTCATCCGAGGAGCCGCGCATGCTGATACGACCCGTGGGAACCGGCGAACGCGTCCCCGGCCCGCTGCTGGCGCTGGTCGGCGCCATCGTGGTGATCGAACTGGCGCTCTCGGCCGCGGATCGGGGGCTTTTCGGCGGGATCGACTGGCGGCGCGCGGCGCTGGTCTACGGCGCCTTCTGGGAGCCGCTGCTCGATGGCCGGCTGCGTCCGGCCTTTGCCCTGCAACCCTACACGATGTTCCTGAGCCATGCCTTCCTTCATGGCGGACTGCTTCATGTCGCGATGAACGGGGTGATCCTGCTGTCGCTCGGCAAGTTCGTGGCCGAGCAGACCGGGGTCTGGCCGCTGATGCTGCTGCTCGCGGCGGCGGCGGTCGGCGGCGGCGTCGGCTTCGGGCTGCTGGCCGAGGCCGACGCGCCGATGATCGGGGCCTCGGGCGCGGTTTTCGGATTGCTCGGGCTCTGGCAATACTGGGAGGCGACGGCGCGCCGGCGCATGGGGCTGACGCTCGCGCCGGTGCTGCAGACCCTGGCCGGCCTCGTGGTGCTGAACGTGCTGATCGCGATCCTGGTGCAGGGGGCGCTGGCCTGGCAGGCGCACCTGGGCGGCTTCGTCGCGGGGGCGGCGCTGGGCCCGGTGATGACCGGCTTCGCCCGGCGCCACCGCGGCGGATGAGCGCGGCGCCGGGCCGGGCGCGCCCTTGCCGCCGGGCCCTGTCATCTTGAAGCCTGCTCCGCAGGCCCGTCGGCGACTTCGATAGGGGGAACCCGCATGATCGGACTGGAACTCGTCATCGGTCTCGCGCTGCTGCTCGGCGGCGGCGAAGCGCTGGTCCGGGGCAGCGTCGCGGCGGCAACGCGGCTCGGGGTGTCCAAGCTGGTGATCGGGCTGACGCTCGTCGGGTTCGGGACCTCGATGCCGGAACTGGTGGCGAGCCTGCGGGCGGCGCTGGCCGGGTCCCCGGGGGTCGCCATGGGCAATGTCGTCGGCAGCAACATCGCCAACGTCCTGCTGATCCTTGGCCTTGCCGCCGTGATCCTGCCGATCGCCGTCGACCGACGGGCGCTCCGCCGGGACGGGGCGGTGCTGCTGGCGGCCAGCGCGGCCATGACCGCCCTTGTGCTCGTCGGCACCATCGGGCGCGCGGCGGGCGGCGCCTTTCTCGGCGCGCTCGTGGTCTACACCGTGGCGACCTATCTTCTCGAACGCCGCCGCGCCAGCCCGGTGACCGATCTCTATGCCGCCGAAGCCGATGAATTCGCCGAGCGGCCGATCTCGATGGGGCTGGCGATCGTCCTCACGCTGGGCGGCATCGCGGGCGTGATCATCGGCGCGGACCTGTTGGTCGGGTCCGCCATCGCGATCGCGAGTGCGGCGGGGGTGTCCGAGGCGGTGATCGGGCTGACGCTGGTCGCGGTCGGCACCTCGCTGCCGGAACTCGTCACCTCGGTGCTCGCGGCGGTGCGCAGGCACGGGGACGTGGCCTTCGGCAACGTGATCGGCAGCAACATCTTCAACCTGCTTGGCATCGCGGGGACGACGGCCCTGGTCTCGCCGCTCACCGTCCCGGCCCAGATCGCGCGTTTCGACGTCTGGATCATGCTCGGCGCGGCGGTGGCGCTGACCGTGTTCGCGGTCACCGCGGCGCGCATCAGCCGGACCGAGGGGATGGTTCTTCTTGCGGGCTATGCGCTTTACCTGGCCGTGCAGATCGTCCCCGGTCTGCGCGCGCCGCTTGGGCTGGCCGCGCTCTGACGCTCAGCCAAGCTGGGCGTATACCAGCACCCAGGCCGAGAGGATGATGGCCGCGACGAGGAAGTAACCGCCGTTCCAGCGCAGCCCCACATGCCGGGCGCTCACCTTGCCGAAGGACCCGATCAGCAGCGTGGTCGCGGTGAAGGGCGAGGTGACGCCGCTCAGCGCCCAGCCGGCCGTGATCGCGACGATGATCGCCGTGGGGGCCACGCCAAGCGCCGCGGCCGACGGGATCAGCGGCGCGGCAAGCGTCACCGCGAGGATCGGGTTCATGCCCAGCTGGCCGGCCAGCGGGATGATCCAGACGAACGAGACCAGCAGCATCCAGGGGGGCACCGCCGAGAGATCGACGCCCGCGGCGGTCATCAACGGCTGCAAAAGCGGCGCGCCGACGGTGCCGATGTAACCGGCCATCATCAACAGCACGATCTCGCCGCGGAAGCCTGGAAGCTCGACGAAAACGTAATCGGCCAGGCGTTTCCGGAACCCGGGGCCGGCATGCGCGCCGCGGGTCTGCAGGACCAGCCACCCGGCCGCCATCAGCGGCACGATCAGGATGACGAGTCCCACCACCCGGATGCCCGTGGCCAGGTGCAGCGTCACGATGCTGCCCACGAGGATCGCCAGCAGGATCGCCAGCGGCGCCATGCGGTCCCAGCCGCCCTCGGGGCGGACAGCCGGGGGCCGGGGCCCCGAGAGCCTCGGTTTGAAGATCGAGTCGAGCGCCCATCCGGTCCCGGCCATCAGCACCGAGGTCACGAGACCGGGGATCAGCGCACCGCCCCAGCTTGCGCCGGGGATCAGCGCCGTCGAGATCGCGACCGCGAAGGACAGCGGCGACCAGGGCAGTGTCGATGTGAACGCCCTCTGGATCGCCAGCAGCATGCGCCGCGTGCGGTGACGGCGGATTTCCGGGTCGGCTTCCTCGGCGGCGCTCGCGGTGGCGAGGCTGCCGAGCAGCGCGATGGCCCCGTAATTCAGCACCAGCGCGAACATCTGCCCGCCGACCGTCAGCGCAAGGTAGCGCCGGCCCGGAGGCTGCTGGGCGAGGAAACGACCGGCCCGCCGGATCGCCGGCGCGGGTTCGGCCGCGCTGCGCAGGGTGGCAAGCGCGGTGAAGAACGCCCCGATGAAGGCGGCGGTATGGAGGCCGCGCAGCGCCACCGACTCCCAGCCGGGGTCGCGCACCGCAAGGGCCACCGTCATCGCCACCGCCACGGCCACGAAGGCGGACCGGCCGGGCCGGACCTGCACCGTGAGAAGGGCGGTGACGAGGATCACCAGCGCCGGCAACGCCGGGCGCGCGATCGCGGCCGCGCCCCATTCGACCAGCACCATGACGGCGGTGGTCAGGACGAGGAGCGCGCCGGTCGCCTTGTCGAGAGGGGTCGCGGGCGTCATGCCCGCGAAGGTATGGCCCCGAATGCGCGGAACATGCAAGGCGAAGCCGGCCGCGGCCGCGGCGGCGCTACGGATTGCCGATCTTGGTCCCCGTCGCGGCGCCGCGCGGCGCGCCTCTGTCTTGGCCATCCCGTCGGGGTGGCGAAAGGGTGGGCGCCGCAGCCTTTCGGATCAAACGAGCAGCAGGCGCGGCTCGGCCATCAGGGCCGCGTAGCGGCTGAGGAAGCGCGCCGCGTCCGCGCCGTTGATCACCCGGTGATCGTAGCTCAGGTCCAGCGGGACCATGGGCACCGGGCGGGGCGTGTCGCCGTCCCAGGCGGTGACGGTCTCGGTCCGCGTGATGCCCAGGATCGCGACCTCGGGCGGGTTCACTATGGGGGTGAAGGCGGTGCCGCCGATCCCGCCCAGGTTGGTGATCGTCATCGAGGCGCCGCCCATCTCGTCGGGGGCGATCTTGCGGGCCTGTGCGCGCCCGGCGAGATCGGTGATCTCGGCGGCGATGGTCCAGATGCCCTTGGCGTCCGCGTCTCGGATGACCGGCACCATCAGCCCGTGGGGCGTGTCCACGGCGATGCCGATATGCACGTAGTCCTTCAGGATCAGGGTCTCGCCATCGGCCGAGAGCGAGGCGTTGAACCTCGGAAAGTCCCGCAGGCAGCGCGCCAGGACCGCGACATGGAAGGCCAGCGCGGTCAGCTTCACGCCCCGCGCGCCGGCCTCGCCCCGGAGCGACTTGCGCAGCGCCTCGACGGCCGAGACGTCGGCGCGATCGTGATGCGTGACCGCGGGGATCAGCGCCTGCGCCGCGGCCAGGTTCTGCGCCGCGACCCGGGCGAAGCGGCTCATCGGTTCTTCGGTCACGGGGCCATAGGCGGCGTGGTCCACCTCCCAGTAGGAGCGGTCGCCGGCCGGGGCGGCCCCGGCGGCCGGGGCGGCCCCATCGAGATCCTCGCGCGCGATGGTCTCGCGGCCGAGTTTCCGCGCGAGGTCGTCGAGATCGACGCCCTGCTCGAGCGCGCGCTTGCGGACCGAGGGGCTGGCGATGACGTCGGACATGGGAGCCTCCTTACCAGCTGGCCGAGATGTACTGGGTTTCCATGAATTCCAGCATGCCCTCGTGCCCGCCCTCGCGGCCGAGCCCGGATTGCTTGGTGCCGCCGAAGGGCGCGGCCGGGTCGCTGACGAGCCCGCGGTTCAGGCCGACCATGCCGTAATCCAGCCGCTCGCAGACCTGGAGGCCGCGCTTCATGTCCTCGGTAAAGACATAGGCCACGAGCCCGTACTCGGTGTCGTTGGCGCGGCGGATGACGTCCTCCTGGTCGGTGAAGGACTGGATCGCCGCGACCGGGCCGAAGATCTCGTCATGGACGCATTCGGCGGTTTCTGGCACGCCAGAGAGCACCGTCGGCGGGTAGAAGAACCCGGTGCCGTCGGGCAGCTGCCCGCCGCATTCGATCTTCGCGCCCTTGGCGACCGCGTCCTCGACGAAATGAGCGACCTTGTCACGGGTCTCGGCGTTGACGAGCGGGCCCACATCGACCGACGGGTCGGTGCCGTCGCCCAGCTTGAGCTTGCCCATCTCCTCGGCCAGGCGGCGGGTGAAGGCCTCCGCGATATCCGCGTGGACGTAGATCCGGTTCGCCGCGGTGCAGGCCTCGCCGAGATTGCGCATCTTGGCGAGCATCGTGCCCTCCACCGCCGTCTCGATATCGGCGTCCTCGAACACCACGCAGGGCGCGTTGCCGCCCAGTTCCATCGCCGGCTTCAGCACCTGGTCGGCGGCGGAATGCAAGAGCTTGCGGCCCACCCCGGTCGAGCCGGTGAAGCTGACCACGCGCACGCGCGGGTCATGCAGCATGTGATCGACCAGCGCACCCGTGCGCTTCGAGGGCAGCACGTTGACCAGCCCGCTGGGCACGCCGGCCTCTTCCAGCAGCGGCATCAGCGCCAGCATGGTCAGCGGCGTTTCGGAGGCGGGCTTGATCACCACGCCGCAGCCCGCCGCCAGCGCCGGCGCGATCTTGCGGGTGCCCATCGCCGCCGGGTAGTTCCAGGGCGTCACCAGAACGGCCAGCCCGGCGGGCTTGTGCTGGACCATGATCCGCGCGCCGGAGGCCGGCGCATGGGTGATCAGCCCGTCGGCGCGGACGGCTTCCTCGGCGAACCAGCGGAAGAACTCGGCGGCATAGGCCGCCTCGCCCCTGGCATCCACGCCCGCCTTGCCGTTTTCCAGCGTGATAAGCTTGGCGAAATGGTCGAGCCTGGCGGTCATCAGCTCCCAGGCCTTGCGCAGCACCTCCGAGCGCTGGCGCGGGGTGCGCGCGGCCCAGTCGGCCATCGCGGCCTCGGCCGCGTCGAGCGCGGCGTCGGCATCGGCGATCTCGGCGGAGGCGACGGAGGCCAGAACCTCCTCGGTCGCGGGGTTCAGCACGTCGAACCGCGTCCCCTCGGCGCCGGGTTTCCACTGGCCGTTGATATAGAGATCGGTGAAGTCCATCGGGGAGTCCTTCATCTGTCAGAGCAGGTGGCGGAGCGGCTGCTCCATCCGGCCTGCGAATTCGGTGAGAAGCGTGATCGCCCGGCCGGGCGCAAGCTGCCCCGGCCCGCATTCGAGGGTGATCGAGAGCCCGTCGCCGGCGCGCGTGAGCGTCAGGACCGGGGCGGGTTCGGCCCCCATCGCGACGCTTGCGATGGCGCTCTGGCGCAGGTCGCGCAGCACCAGGTCCGGCGCCGGGGCGTCGGGGTCGTGCGCCGCCCGGCCAAGCGCGGGCCGGTCGGGATCGGCATAGCGCCGCTCGGTTCCGAACCGCGCCACCGCGACGGTCAGCGGGCCCTCTGCGCCGCTGCGGCGCAGGCTGGCGGCGCCGAGGCCTGCCAGAAGGGCCATGTCGTCGGCCAGGCCGGCGCCCTCGGCCGCCCAGGCGGCGAAATCCGCGAAGCCGTCCGCGGCGGTTTCCGCAACCAGCCGCTGCGCGGCCGCCGCGGTGCCGGGCGCCGCGGCCGCCTGCGCGGCAGGCATGCCGCGAAGCGTGTCGAGATCGCGGACATGATAGGGCTGCGGATGGCCTGCCTCGGCCAGCCGGGCGAGGTCGAGGCCCTCTTCCAGCGCCAGCCGACGCGCCTTGGGCGAGGCGAGGATGCGCCCGCCGGTCCCGGCCGGGGCCGCCGGGGCCGGGCGTGCCGGTGTCTCCGCGTCCGGTGCGGGGGCGGGCGCGGCGGCGGGGGATGCCGCGGCCGGGGCGGGGGCGCCAGCCGCGGCGTCCGCCCGGCTGCGCGCGACGGGGGCGTCGGGTTTCCCGGCCGCGATGATGGCCACGCTTTCGCCCACGGGCACCTCTTCGCCCGCCGCGGCCAGCGTCGCGGCGAGATAGCCGTCATGGCCGGCGGGCACCTCCATCGTGCTCTTGTCGGTCTCGACCTCGAAGAGCACGTCGTCGGCCGCGACCGCGTCGCCGGGTGCTTTCTGCCAGCTGACGATCAGCCCGCTGTCCTGGGCCATGCCGAGCGCCGGCATGATGACGGATTGCCCGTCAGGCAGGGCATCGCCCGCGCCATCTTCCGCGGTTTCCGCCGCCGGCGCACCGTCTGCCGCGGGCGGGCCGCTGTCCTCGGCCGTGTCGGAGATCCGCGCGATCACGCGGCCCACCGGCACGTCGTCGCCGGCCGCGGCCGCGACGTCCGTCAGGAAGCCGCCGCCCTGGGCCTCGACCTCCATCGTGGCCTTGTCGGTCTCGACCTCGAAGAGCGCGTCGCCCTCCGTGACCGGGTCGCCCGCCGATTTCAGCCAGCGCACGATCACGCCGCTGTCCTGCGCCATGCCGAGCGCCGGCATGATCACCTCATGCGGCATGGATCATCTCCCCGGCGCAGAGCTTGCGCGCGTTCTCGACCACGGCCTCGGGCGTCGGCACGGTCAGGTCCTCGAGCGCAGGCGAAAACGGCACCGGCACGTCCATCGCGCCCATCCGCAGGACCGGCGCGTCGAGGTGGTAGAAGGCCTTCTCCGTCAGGCGGCTCGCGATCTCGGCGGTGACGCCGTAGCTCTGGTGGCCCTCGTCGATGACGATGGCGCGCGAGGTCTTCTTCACGCTGTCCAGCAGTGTCGCCTCGTCCAGCGGCACGATGGTGCGCGGGTCGATCACCTCGGCCTCGATGCCCTCGGCGGCGAGCGTCTCGGCGGCCTTCTCGGCCACCTGCACCATCGAGGAGGTCGCGATCAGCGTGATGTCGCCGCCCTCGCGCTTGACGTTGGCCTCGCCGAAGGGGATCAGGAATTCCCCTTCGGGCACGGGGGCCTTGTCCTGGTACATCAGCTTGTCCTCGAAGATGACGACCGGGTTGTTATCGCGGATCGCCGTCTTCATCAGGCCCTTGGCCTCGTAGGCCGAGGAGGGCAGCGCCACCTTCAGCCCCGGGATATGCGCCACGAGCGCCTGCAGCGACTGCGAGTGCTGCGCGGCCGAGCGGCGCGTCGCGCCGAGATTCGTGCGCAGCACCATCGGCACCTTGAGCTTGCCGCCGGACATGTAGTGCTGCTTGGCCGCCTGGTTGCAGAGCTGATCCATCACCAGGTAGATGAAATCGCCGAACATCAGGTCGACGATCGGCCGCGCCCCGGTCATGGCGGCGCCGACGGCCAGCCCGACGAAGCCCGGCTCGGCGATGGGCGTGTCGATGACGCGGTCGGTGCCGAACTCGTCGACCAGGCCCGAGAGCACCTTGAAGGGGGTGCCGGCCTCGGCCACGTCCTCGCCGATCAGGAAGACCGTTTCGTCGCGACGCATTTCCTCGGCGATGGCTTCGTTCACGGCCTGGGACAGGGTAATCTCTCGCATCTTATCTCTCCTCAGTCCGCGTAAACATGCATGTCGACCTCGGACGCCTCGGGGTACTTGGCGGCCTCGGCATAGGCGACGGCATCGCTCGCGTCCTTCTTGATCTCGGCGTTCATCGCCTCGATCTCGTCCTCGCTGGCGATGCCCTGTTCGACCAGCCAGCCGCGGAAGCGGACGATCGGGTCGCGGTTTTCCTTCCAGTCCTTTTCCTCGTCCTTGGACCGGTAGTACTCGCGGTTGATGTCGCCGACGTGGTGGCCATGGTAGCGGTAGGTCATCAACTCGATGAAAAACGGGCCTTTGCCCTTGCGCGCGCGGTCGACCAGTTTCCGCGTCAACGCGTTCACGGCGAGCACGTCCTGCCCGTCGACCTGGTGCGCCTCGATGCCGAAGGCCTCGGCCCGCGCGGTGATCGAGCCGGCGGCGATTTCCTCGGTCTTGGTGTACTCGGAATAGCCGTTGTTCTCGCAGGCGTAGATGACCGGCAGCTTCCAGAGCGCGGCCATGTTCATGACCTCGTACCAGAGCCCCTGCGCGGTGGCGCCGTCGCCGAAGAAGCAGACCGTGACGTCGTCCGAGCCCTGCAGCTTGGCGCGCAGGGCCGAGCCGGTCGCGATCCCCATCGAGCCGCCGACGATGGCGTTGGCGCCCAGGTTGCCGTGGCTCTGGTCGGCGATGTGCATCGACCCGCCCTTGCCGCGGCAATAGCCCTCTTCCTTGCCGAGAAGCTCGCAGAACATCTCCTTGAACTCGGCGCCCTTGGCGACGCAGTGCCCGTGGCCGCGATGGGTCGAGGTGATGCGGTCGTCGTCGGTCAGCGCCTCGCAGATGCCCACCGCGACGGCTTCCTCGCCCGAATACATATGCGTAAGCCCCGGCATCTTGGCCGAGAGGTAAAGCTGGTTCGCGTTGTCCTCGAAGGTGCGGATGCGCACCATCTGGCGGTACATCCGCAGGTAATCCTCGGAATTGTGCTTGGCGTCGCTCATCGGGGTCTCCCTGGTCCCTGCTTGGTCCCTCCCCCGGACGGGGGAGGGCCGGCAGGGACGCTCTCAGTAACGGTTGGCGATCGGCAGTTCCTCGGCCGGGAAGAGCGAGATCACCTCGCAGCCGGTGTCGGTCACGACGACCTCTTCCTCGATCCGCGCGGCCGAGTAGCCGTCCGTGGCCGGGCAGTAGGTCTCCAGCGCGAAGACCATGCCGGTCTGGATCTCCATCGGGTGATCGAGGCTGACCGCGCGGCTGATGATCGGCCGCTCGTGCAGCGCGAGGCCGAGCCCGTGGCCGAACTGCAGGCCGAAGGCCGCGTCTTCCGACGGGAAGCCGAATTCCTCGGCCGTCGGCCAGGCCTGCGCCACGACATCGGTCGTCACGCCGGGGCGGATCAGGTCGATCGAGGCGTCGATCCATTCCCGCGCCTTTACGTAGGCGTCGGTCTGGGCGCTGGTCGCGCGGCCGATGTTGAAGGTCCGGTAGTAGCAGGTCCGGTAGCCCTGGTAGGACTGCAGGATGTCGAAGAAGGCCTGGTCGCCGGGGCGGAAATACCGGTCGGTGAAGTTATGCGGATGCGGGTTGCACCGCTCGCCCGAGATCGCGTTGATCGCCTCGACGTCGTCCGAGCCCATCTCGTAGAGCATCTTGTTGGAAAGCGCGACGATGTCGTTCTCGCGAACGCCCGGCTTCAGCTCCTCGTAGATCATGTGGTAGACGCCGTCGACCATGCTGGCCGCCTGGGTCAGAAGCTGGATCTCGTCCCAGTTCTTGATCTCGCGCGCCGCCAGCATGATCTGCTGGCCGTCGACCACGTGCAGGCCTTCCTCCTGCAGCGCGTGGAACATGGCGGTTTCCGCGTAGTCCACGCCCACCGGCATGTCGGCCATGCCGGCATCCTTGATCAGCTGGGCGATCTGCTTGGCATATTTCCGCATCAGGCCGAATTCCGGCGGGATCGTGCCGCGCATGCCGACGACGCCGGCGAGGCAGTGATCGGGTTCCAGCCAGTCGGAATACTTCTGGTGGTGCACCGCGGCCGAGCCGAAGTCCCAGACGTAGGGCGAGTCATCGCCCGTCAGCAGGCAGAAGCGGCACATCTTGTCCCGTTCCCACTCGCCGATCTTGGTGGCCGAGACGTAGCGGATGTTGTTCACGTCGAACAGCAGCAGCGTGCCCGCGTTCGACGCCTTGAGCGCCTCGCGGGTCCGGGCAAGCCGGTAGCGGCGCAGGCGGTCATGGTCGATGCGGCGCTCGAAATCGACCGAGGTGTGGCCCCAGGCCGGCAGCCGCCCTTCCCAGCGCCAGTTCGGCTCGAGGTCCTGCGGGGTGAGCATATTGGGCATGAGTGCGCGAGACATGGCAAAAACTCCGTTTGGTGCGCGGAAGGCGCACCGTTTCAAGGTGGGTAGGGGCGGGCGCGCGGCTTGGGCGCGCCCGGTGGCGTCACTGGATGCACCAGCCGCCGTCGATATGGATCATCTGGCCGGTCATGTAGTCGCTGTCGTTGCTGGCCAGGAACGACGCCGTGCCGGTGATGTCGTCGGGGTAGGAGACCCGCTTGATCTGGAGCGCGTCGCGGACGATGTCCTCGTAGGCCTGGCCGGCCTTCTGCTTGAAGCCGATATCCACGAGATCCTTGTCGAGCTGTTCCCAGAGCGGCGTGACCACTACGCCCGGCGCGTAGCCGTTGACGGTGATGTTGTGCTCGGCCAGCGCGACGGCGCCGCAATGGGTCAGGGCGAGGCAGCCGTATTTGGAGGTGCAGTAGACGGTCACGTCCACCAGCGGCTTGCGCGACGCGATGGAGCCGACATTGATGATCTTGTAGGGATGATCTTCCATCGGGCCCTGCGCGATCATCTGCTTGGCCGTCTCCTGCATGCCGAGCCACATCGCCTTGGTGTTGACGTTCATGATCATGTCCCAGTTGTCTTCATCGATATCCATGAAGAACCGGGGCTTGTTCAGGCCCGCGTTGAAGAGCCCGACATTGATCGAGCCGAAGGCGTCGACGGTGGCCGCGACGGCGGCGGCGTTGTCCTCGCGCTTGGTGACGTCCATCTTGACCGCAATCGCCTTGCCGTTGCCGGCCGCGTTGATGCGGTCGGCCACCTTCTGGGCCTCGTCGAGGTCCAGGTCCCCGATGCACACGTTGCCGCCCTGGGCGGCGAAGCTCTCGGCGTTGGCCGCGCCCATGCCGCGGGCGGCGCCGGTGATCAGGATGTTTTTTCCGTTCAGGCGATTGGGGTCCATGGTTTCCTCCCTAAGTGACCGGTTTTGTCATGGCTTCCTCGGCGCGGGCCTGGGCCCGCGCGAGGGCGTCCTCGGGCGCGACGACGCCGCGCAGCATGTCGTGCAGCTCGTGGCCGCAGATCCGGATGATCTCGGAAATCTGCGGGATCGGCGGGCGCGGCCAGAACTGCAGCTCGTCGCGCCAGGACATCTGGTCGACCATCTCGAAGATGGGCGAGAGCCGCCGCACCTCGGGATCGGCCCCGACCGAGTACCGCGGGGCGGTGCGGCTGCCGTTCTGGGCATAGAGTTTCTGTGCGGCCGGCGAGGTGAAGGCGATCAGCGCCTCGACCGCGTCCTCCAGGCGGTCTTCCGACAGGTTCGCCGGCAGGCAGAGCACGTAGCCGCCGACCGGCGCGATGGGCGCGCCTTCCGGGCCGTGCGGATGCGGAACGTATCCGGTGTTGCCATGCGCCGGGCAGCCGGTGTCCAGCTCGAAATAGGGGGCCAGCAGGGTATAGCCGTAGGCCATCGCCACCTTGCCGGCGGCATAGGGGCGAACCCGCTCGTACCAGGACATCGACAGGATGTCGGGCGGCGAGAACTCCATCAGCTGCATCAGGTATTCCGCCGCCGCGCGGCCGCGCGGGGTGTCGATGGTCGGGCGGATGTCCGGCCGCTCGAGATGGTCGGCGTCGAAGCCGCCCGCGATGCGGGGGATGTCGATGACCGGCTGGCCGAAATCGGCGCAGGTCATGATGAAGGTATGGCCGAGCGCCGTGCCCCGCGCGGCGTTCCAGGCGATGCCGTAGCGCCCCTTGCGCGGGGCGTGGAAGCGGCGCGCGGCCTCGATGACCGCGTCCGTGGTCGCGGGGGGCTCCAGGCCCTCGGCGGCGAACCAGTCGCGGCGGTAGAACATCAGCTCCGGCGTGGTCTGGCTCGGCACGCCGTAGGGCACGCCGTTCCAGTGCGCGGCGCGCCAGCCGGCGGTGTGGAAATCGCTGGGGTCCAGCCGCCCGGTATCCATGACCTCGGTCAGCGGGCGCACGACCCCGCGCTTCACGAACTCGCCGATCCAGGGCAGGTCGACGGCGATCAGGTCATAGCGGCTCTTGGCCCGGGTGGCGTTGCGCAGCGCTTCCTCGCGCAGCCGGTCGATCGAGAAGGCGCGCTGGTGGATCGAGGTGCCGACGATCTGCTCGAACTGGCGCTTCAGGTTTTCCATGACCATGAAGGTCGGGTCGCCATGGACGAGAATCCGGACCCCGCCCGACAGGCGCAGCGGCTGGGGCAGGGCGCGCGGTGGCGGGATCAGGGCCTGGCCAGGCTGGTAGGAATCGCCGAAATAGTATTCCGCCTGGCCACGGCCGCCGGAGGCGTCGCCGAAGGATTCGGTCGCGATCCGCTCGATCCGGTCGGCGATCTGCTGCCAGTCCTCCAGTAACTGCGCGCTGGGATGCAGCGAAAAGCTCTTGCCGGTCTTGGTGCGCGGCCGCTGCTCGACGAGGCCCGCTTTCTGGATGTCGCCCAGCTTGCGCATCGCCGTCGCGTAGGGCACGCCCGAGGCCGCCACCAGCGACGAGGCCGAGACGAGCCGCCCCTCCACATGGCTGCGCAGGAGGTGCAGGATCATGTTGAGATGCGGATTGGGCGTCGTCGGCTCCAGCGCGGTGTCGAGCTCGACGCAGAGCTCTTCGAGGAACCGGACGACACGATCCAGGTCAGCGCCGCCGCCCGAGGGCGCGGAGGCCTCGGACGACCCGCCGACCGGATATCCATTTCGGACAATTTGTGTCGTTTCCTGGTTCATGTAAGCTGTGTTCTCTCGGGCGGTTCCGCCCCTGTGCCCACGTGCCGTCATGGCGCGCCCCCCAAATTGTTCAGATTGATATCCAGCCAGTATCTCAAAAATGTCCGTTACGGATAGTAAAGTATCCATATCGGATAAGATACCCGGCCGCGCCGTCCGTGCGAAACATGCTGGATGGGAGTCGATTGCACCGGGCTGATTCCCGGGCTGGGAGGACAGCGGCAATCGGGTTAGAACGTCTCAAGGGAGGACCCCGCAATGAAACACTCGATCACGGCGACTCTTTTCGCCTCTACCGCGCTGCTCGGCACCGCTGCCGTCGCGCAGGAAATGACCATCGGCATCACCCAGAACAACGTCGGTGTCGACAGCTACCAGACGACCTATGAAAAGGCCTTCATCGCCGCGGCCGAGGCGAACCCCGACGTCGAGACCGTGGTGCTCGACGCCGGCGGCGACGTCGCCCGCCAGATCGCGCAGATGGAAGACCTGATCCAGCAGCAAGTCGACGCGATCATCATCTGGCCGACCAACGGCGAGGCCGTCATCCCGGCCGTCCGCAAGGCGCACCAGGCCGACATCCCGGTGATCGTCACCAACTCGAACATCGCCGAGCAGGGCTTCGACTTCGTCGCCTCCTTCTCGGGCCCCGACAACATCACCCAGGGCCGGCGCTCCGCCGAGATCATGTGCGACAAGTTCAAGGACATGGGCATCGAGGACGAGGCCAAGGTCGTGCACATCACCGGTCAGCCCGGCTACACCACCGCCATCGAGCGCGCCAAGGGCTTCAACGACCGCCTGCCCGAAGTCTGCCCGAACGTGGAGCAGATCGACCAGCAGCCGGGCGACTGGAACCGCGAGAAGTCGCAGCAGGTCATGGAAGCCTTCCTCGTCAAGTATGACGACATCGACGGCGTCTATTCTGGCGACGACAACATGGGCGTCGGCGCGCTGAACGCCGCCAAGGCCGCCGGCCGCGAGGGCATCATCTTCGTGGGCGCGACCAACTTCGCCGTCGGCTACGAGGCGATGGCCGCGGGCGATTACTGGGGCTCGATCTACCAGTCGCCGGTGGACGACGCCGAGGCCGCGCTGCAGACCGCGATCGACGTGCTCAACGGCGAAGAGGTTCCGTTCCTGAACTACTTCGACACGCCGAAGATCACCCAGGACAACATGGATCAGTTCGACAAGCCCGTCTTCTGATCTCC
This sequence comes from Rhodovulum sp. YNF3179, assembly GCF_050586465.1. Taxonomy (NCBI): domain Bacteria; kingdom Pseudomonadati; phylum Pseudomonadota; class Alphaproteobacteria; order Rhodobacterales; family Paracoccaceae; genus Rhodovulum; species Rhodovulum sp. YNF3179. The sequence goes on from NZ_JBOCEG010000001.1 coordinate 238,077, forward strand.
TCCCGGAATGCGCGGGGTGTGCACGGTCGCGTGCCCCGCGCGTTTTCCGGCCTCACAAGACCACGACACGAGGGAGAGACGAGATGGGTCGAGTCTCGGGCCGGTCCTGTATTGTCACGGGGGCCGCACAGGGCATCGGGCGTGCCATCGGCGAGGCCTTGCTCGACGCGGGCGCCGATGTCTGTTTCGCCGACATAAACGGCGAGAAGGTCGCCGGGGTCGCGGAAGCCAGCCGCCAGCGCGCCGAAGCGGGCGGCGGCCGTGTCACGAGCGCGGCGGTCGACGTCACCGACCGCGCCCAGGTGCGGGCGATGATCGCCCACGCGGTCGAGATGTTCGGCAAGCTCGACGTCAAGTTCAACAATGCCGGCGTCAACAAGCCGATGAACTTCCTCGACGTCACCGAGGACAACTGGAATTTCATCATGGGCGTGAACGGGCTGGGCTGCATGATCGGCATGCAGGAAGCCGCGCGGCAGATGATCGCGCAGGGCGGCGGCGGCAAGATCGTCAACACCGCCTCGATCGCAAGCCGGCAGGGGTTCGACAACGTCGCGCCCTACTGCGCGTCCAAATGGGCGGTGGTGTCGCTGACCCAGTCGGGCGCGCGGGATCTCGCGAAACATGATATCACGGTCACGGGCTTCGCCCCCGGGGTCGTCGCCACCGAGATGTGGGAAGAGGTCGACCGTGACCTGATGGCCATCGGCGCGTCGGAGCGCCCGGGCCAGGCGATGGAAGAGTTTTCGGCCGATATCCTGAAAGGGCGCGTCGCGACGCCCGAGGACATTACCGGTACCACGACGTTCCTGGCCTCGCGGGACAGCGACTACATGACCGGGCAAATCGTCATGATCGACGGCGGTATGACCCTGGTCTGACAATCGAGGCGGCAGCCGGAAGGGGAGGAATTCATGGCGGCGCTGACAACGAAAAACATAGGCGGCTTCCTGGCGCGCCAGGGGATCATCGTGGCCTTCGTTCTCTTTATGATCGGGTTCGCGCTGGCCAATGATCGCTTCATCACGATGGACAACATCTTCGGCGTGATCCGGTCCTCGGCGATCCTCGGCGTCATGGCGCTCGGGGTGACCTTCGTGGTGATCGGCGGCAATCTCGATCTTTCGGTCGGCTCGATGATGTCCTTCTCGACCATCGTGGTGCTGGACCTTCACGACAAGCTCGGCCCGGCGCTCGGCATTCCGGCGATGTACGGGATGACGCTGGCGCTGGGCGCCTTCATCGGCTTTTTGGTGGGCTACCTGAAGCTCAACTCGCTGATCGTGACGCTCGGCATGCTCTCGGCCATCCATGGGCTGACCCTGACCTATTCGGGCGGCAAGAACATGGACATCGCCGACAAGGAAGGCACCTGGTTCGGCATCTTCGGGCAGGGCAGCATCCTCGGCGTGCCGGTGCCGATCCTGATCTTCGCGCTGCTCGCCGTGGTGCTGAGCATGGTGCTGGCCAAGACGCCGTTCGGGCGCAAGGTCTACGCCGTGGGCGGCAACGGCATGGCGGCCACCTTCTCGGGCGTGCCGCGGGCGCGGGTGGTCTTCATGACCTACCTGATCTCGGCCTTCTGCGTCGCCACGGCGGGGCTGATACAGGCAAGCCGCTCGCTCGGCAGCCAGAACACGGTGGGCCAGGGCATGGAACTCGAGGTGCTGGCCGCGGTCATTCTCGGCGGCGCGTCGCTTCTGGGGGGGTCGGGCACGGTCTTCAAGACGGTGATCGGGGTGCTGATCCTCGGCTTCATCCAGAACGGCCTGCTTCTCGTCGGGCTGGAATTCTACGTCCAGTACGTCGTGACCTGGGTCATCATCATCCTGGCGGTCTGGCTGGATATCGCGGCCAAGCGCGGCCGGCTCCTGTCGCCGATCGCCTGAGGGAGGGGACCATGACCAAGGACACCCGCGCAAATCTCGTCAAGCAGGGGGCGATCTGGGCCTTCATCGTGGTGGAGCTGATCTTCTTCACCGTGGCCGGAAACTTCATGTCGGTCTCCGAGCAGTCCTTCATCGACTTCGACAACATGCTTCTTCTGCTGAAGCAGTCGGCGCCGATCGGGATCATCGCGCTCGGCATGACGATCATCATGATCAACGGCAATATCGACCTGAGCGTCGGCGCGACCTTCGCGCTCAGCGCCATCGTGCTGCTCGACTCGATGACCTGGCCGATCTTCGCCGGCCTCGGCGACTGGGTGATCCCGGTGTCGTGGACCCTGGCGCTGCTGACCGGCGTCGTGCTGGGGGCGATCAACGGCTTGATCGTCTGGAAGACCGGTGTCGATGCCTTCATCGTGACGCTGGGGGCGATGCTGGGCTATCGCGGACTCGTCTTCATGTATAACGGCGAGCAGCCCACGAGCCATCTGAACTGGACGCTGGTCGACTTCGCCGAGGCGCAATTCCTCGGGCTTCACACCGCGACCTGGTTCCTGCTGGGCACGGCGCTGGTGCTCTGGCTGGTGATGACCAAGACCGTCCATGGCCGCAACGCCTATGCCATCGGCAACAACCGCGAGGCGGCGGTGAATGCCGGCATCCGGGTCGGGCCGCATTTCCTGCTGAACTTCATGCTGATCGGGTTTCTGGCCGCGCTCTCGGCCGTTGTGTTTTACTCCGAGTCCGGCTCGGTGAACCCGAATGACGGGATGCTTTACGAACTCTGGGCGATCACGGCCGTCGTGCTGGGCGGCACCAAGCTGACGGGCGGCTACGGCTCGATCGTCTCGACGCTGGGTGGCGTCATCGCGATCCAGCTGCTGCGCAAGGGGCTCGGTCATATCGGGGCGGACACCGAGACGGTGAACCTCGTGATCGGCCTGATCCTGATCGCGGTGCTGTTCCTCGATCGCCAGCTCAATCGCAAGGGCAAGGAGGAGTTGAAGATATGACCGATGCGAAACCGGCCCTGCGGCTCGAGAACATCGTCAAGACCTTCCCCGGCGTGCGGGCGCTCGACGACGTGTCCTTCGCGGTCATGCCCGGCGAGGTCCATGCCCTGATGGGCGAGAACGGCGCCGGCAAGTCCACCCTGATGAAGGTGCTGGGCGGAATCCTCCAGCCCAACGAGGGGCGGATCTTCATCGAGGAAGAGTCGACGATCATGACGACCCCCCTCGATGCCAAGGCCAAGGGGGTCGTCTTCATCCACCAGGAACTCAGCCTCGCGGACGAGCTGAGCGTGGCCGAGAACATCTTTCTGGGTGAACTGCCGCGCAAGTCCTTCGGCCGCGTCGACTGGGGCAAGCTCTACGAGCAGACGGATGCCATTCTCAAGACGCTGAACGTGGGATTCAACGCCCGGACCCGCGTCGGCGACCTGTCGATCGCCAACCAGCAGATGGTGGAAATCGCGCGCGCGCTGACCGTCGATCCGCGCGCGGTGATCTTCGACGAGCCGACGGCCTCGCTGACGGATGCCGAGAAGGTCGTGCTCTTCGACGTGATCGCGGATCTCAAGTCCCGCGGGGTGGGGATCGTCTACATCTCGCACCGGATGGAGGAGATCTTCAAGATCACCGACCGTATCAGCGTGCTGCGCGACGGGCAGTATCGCGGCACGCTCGAGACGGCGAAGACCGATGAGGACGAGGTGACCCAGCTGATGATCGGGCGCAGCCTCGACCTGTCGCGCAACGAGGAGCATCGCGAGCATGGAGAGGTCGCGCTGGAGGTGCGCGGGCTTTCCTGCGGGGATCTCTACCGCGATGTCAGCTTCAAGGTGCACCGGGGCGAGGTCGTCGGCTTCTACGGGCTCGTGGGCGCCGGACGGACCGAGATCGCCGAGACGATCTTCGGCTTGCGCGATCCGTCCGAGGGGCAGATCCTGCTCGACGGGCAGGAACTGCGCATCCATTCGCCGGTCGACGCGATCCGTCACGGCATCAGCCTCGTGCCGGAGGACCGCAAGGGCCAGGGGCTCGTGCTGGGGATGAACTGCCGGGATAACATGACCCTGCCGCAGGTGGACGACCTGACCGCGGGGCCCTTCGTGTCGGACGGCGCGGAGATCGCGATCTTCGACCAGTACCGCGACAAGCTCGACATCCGCACGCCCGGCTGGCGGCAGACCGTGGGCAACCTTTCGGGCGGCAACCAGCAGAAGATCGTCATCGGCAAATGGCTCTCGATGCATCCGAACGTGCTGATCGTGGACGAGCCCACGCGCGGAATCGACGTCGGCTCCAAGTCCGAGATCCACAACCTGATCCGGGATCTGGCCGGGCAGGGCTACGCGGTCATCGTCATAAGCTCGGAAATGCCCGAGGTGCTGCATGTCTCCGACCGGATCGTGGCGATGTATCACGGCCGGATCATGCGCGAGTTCAGCGCCGAGGAGGTGACGGAGGACAGCCTGATCCAGGCGATCTCGGGGATCGAATCCGAAAAGGTGGCCTGATGCGGGTGGGCTTCGCCGGGCTGGGGCGCATGGGCGCCCACATGGCGCGGAACCTCGCGGCGGCGGGCCATGACGTAACCCTCTGGAACCGCTCGGCCGGCAAGGCCACGGCGCTCGCGGCGGAGCTTGGCTGCGCCGTCGCCGGGACGCCGGCCGAACTGGCCGCCGCGACCGAGGTGGTCGTCACGATGCTGGCCGACGACCCGTCGTCGGAAGCGGTGCATTTCGGCGCGGACGGCCTTTTCGCCGCGGGCACCGGGGCCGGGATCTTCGTCGAGATGGGCACGATGAGCCCGGATCATATCGCCGAGCTCGCCGCCCGTGCGCCCGCGGGCGTGCAGGTCATCGACGCGCCCGTCTCCGGGGCGACGCAGGCCGCGGCGGATGGCGCGTTGATGATCATGGCCGGTTGCCCCGAGGACGCGGCAAAACCGCTCCTGCCGCTCTTCGACGCGATGGGCAAGCGAACGATCTGTCTCGGCCGAACGGGCGCGGGCGCGGTGATGAAGCTCGCCGTCAATTCGCTCATCCACGGCATCAACCAGACCCTGGCCGAGGCGATGACCCTGGCCGAGGCCTCGGGGATCGCGCCGGAACGGGCGTTCGACGTGATCGAGGCCTCGGCGGCCTGCGCGCCGATGCTGAAATACCGCCGGCCCCTCTACCTGGACGAGGCGGCGCATGACGTGACTTTCACCGTCGCGCTGGCCCGGAAGGACATGGCGGTCACCGCCGCGCTGGCCGACCGGCTCGGCGTGGCCATGCCGCAAGGACGGGTGACTCTCGAAAAACTGTCGCAGGCCAGCGCCGCCGGTTTCGCGGACCGCGACATGGCGGCGATGCTCAACTTCATGCGGGAGGGGAACGAATGAAGGCAGCCCTGTTCGTCGGTGGCTGGGAAGGCCACGCACCAACCCATTTCGCGGATTGGTACGCGGCCCTGTTGAAGGAGAACGGCTTCGAGGTCGATGTCTATGACACGCTGGAGCCGCTGGAGCGTCCCGGCGATCTCGCGGATGTGGACCTGATCACGCCAATCTGGTCCTCGGCCCGGTCCGGTCACCGGGAAGAGTTCGGCAACATGACCAAGCCGCAGGAGGACGGTCTGCTGGCGCTCATCGGCAACGGCTGCGGCCTGGCCGGCTGGCACGGGCACATGGGCGACGCCTTCCGCGACCGCCCGACCTATCACTTCCTCATCGGCGGGCAGTTCGTGGCCCACCCGCCGGGCTGGCCGGACAATCTTCAGCCGCAGGAGGATTACATCGACTACGACGTGACCATCTGCAAGCCCGACCACCCGCTGGTGCAGGGTATCAAGAGCTTCCGCATCCGGTCCGAGCAATACTACATGCTGGTCGATCCCTCGAACGAGGTGTTGGCGACGACGACCTTCTCGGGCGATCATCTCTGGTGGATCGAGGGCACCGTCATCCCGGTGACCTGGACCCGGCGCTGGGACAGGGGGCGGGTCTTCTACTGCTCCATCGGGCATGAACTCGACGATCTCAAGGTGCCGCAGGTGACCGAGATGATCCGCCGCGGCGCGATCTGGGCGGCCGAGGGAAAGGCGATTGCCGCCGGAGGCGCCTCCGCGGCCTGACGCGTCAGCCGGCGTCGTCGAGAAAGCCGGATATCTCGGCCAGAATGCGGTCGGGGGCCTCCTCGTGCGCCAGGTGGCCCAGCCCGTCCATGTCCACCGTCCGCGCGTCCGGCAACCGTTCCGCGGCGCGGGCCGAGACGGCCGGCAGGACGGCGGTATCCGCGGCGCCGGTGACCAGTAGGCAGCGCGCCGGGATCTCGGGCAGCCGGGCGATCAGCCGGTCGATGTTCCACCGCGCCATCATCTGGAGCGTCGCCTCGACGTGGGCGCGGTCGGCGATCAGCCGGGCGTAACAGGCCAGCCCGACGGCGTCGATCTGTGACCCGGTGCCCTCGATCAGCCGCCGCGCGCGATCCGTCTCGCGGCTGCCCAGCGTGAAGAGCGTGGCGGTAAACGGGTTCAGTGCCAGCATCTTCGCCAGCACGGGAAACAGCCAGCCGGCGATCCCCTCGAAGCGGTCGAGCGCGGCGTTGATCCCGATGACGCGGGGCGGCGTCCCGTCGGGGCGCGACAGGTGCCGGGCAAGGTTGAGCGCGATGGCGCCGCCTGCCGAATGGCCGATCACCGCGCCGGGCGTCCAGCCCTGGTCGGCGCAGAGCGCGGCGATATCCTCGGTCATGGGATCAAGTCCCAGCCGCGCGGGATTGCTCGTGCGGGTGAAGCCCTGGCCCGGCAGGTCGAGCGCGATGACGTGACGGTGTCGCGCCAGGCGGGGCAGCAGGTCGCGCCAGCTGTGGCTGGAGCCGCCTGCGCCGTGCAGCAGGAGCACGGTCTCGCCGGACCCGTCCTCCTGCACGTGCCAGAGATGGGTGGCGTGGCGGACCCGGTGCGACAGCGCCGCATTGGGCCAGCCCGGCAGGTCGCGCGCCCAGTCCATCGGCTCAGCCGTCGAGCGCGGCGCTGACCGCGCGGCTGATGCGCTCGGCATCCGCGCGCGGTAGCGCGAGATAGCGCGCGCCCAGCCGGTCCGACAGCAGGCGCGGCTTGTCGTCCGGGCGCACCGACGTGTCGATCACGAGCCCCGGGATGCCCTGCAGCCGCAGCTGAAGCGCCACCGCCTCGGCATCCGCGCCGGCCTGTGCACGGCCCCCGGCGCCGTCGAGCGCGACATTGGCCCGCCCGTCCGTCAGCAGGGCCAGGGCGGGGTTCAGCCCGCGGCCGCGGGCCTGCCGGGCCAGCCGGGTGGCGGCGACCAGCCCCGCGGCCAGCGGCGTGCCACCGCCCCCGGGCATCGCGGCAAGCCGCCGCTTGGCCTGAACGAGCGAGCGCGTCGGGGGCAGCAGAAGCTGCGCCTCGGCGCCGCGAAACGCGATCAGCGCCACGTGGTCGCGGCGGGCATAGGCCTGGGCCAGCAGGTTCTCCACCGCGCCCTTGGATTCCGAGAGCCGCGCCATGGCAAGCGATCCCGAGGCATCCACCGTGAAGATCAGCAGCCGGTCCGACCGGTCCTCGTAGCGATGCAGCCGGATGTCGGAGGGGTGGACGACCACGCGTTGCCCGGGCCTGCGCTGCGCGCGGCGCAGCGGCTGCCAGGGGGCGGCGGCGCGCAGTGTCGCGACCACGTCGATGCGCGCGCGGCCATCCGCATGGCCCGGGCGGGCGGGCAGCGGGCGGCCGCGCCGGTTGCCCTTGCGCGGCGCCCCGGCCCCGGCGCCGCCGGCCGGCGCACGGAACCCGGCCCGTTCGGCCATCTGGTCGAGCAGGCCGCGCGGCAGAAGCGCGGCCACCGCATCCACCAGCATCTCGTCCGGGATGTCGCCCGGCGCGTCCGGGCCGTCCGTGTCCTCGGCGGTCTCGGGCGGTGCGGTCTCCTCGGGGGCGTCGTCCGGGTCCGCGGGCGGCGGGTCTTCCTGGGGCGTGCGCGTCGCGCGGGCCGGGTAGACCAGTTCCGCCGCTTCGCGGATATCCGCATCGGAAACCGCGCTCCGACCTGCCAGCGCGGCCGCCGCCCGCGCCGCCCTGAGGGCAAGCAGGGGCGCGCGCAGGCTGTCGATCCCGAACCGTGCGGCAAGCGCGGCAAGGGTGGGTAACGTCGCCTCCGGCATCTCGATCGCGGCCAGCCGGGCGCGCGCCGCGTCGAGGTCGGCGGGTGCGGGCAGCAGGATGCGCGCGGCGTTCCACCGCGTCGTGCCCAGGTCGACGTCGAAGGCCAGCCGGTCGCGCAGCGCGGCCGGCGCAGCCTCGTCCTCGTCGGTGCCCTCGTCCAGCAGCACCAGGCCGTGGCCGCGCTCCGCGTCGAGCAGCTGCGCCAGCCGCGCGGCCAGGGCCGGTGGTGTCCGCTCGGCCATCGGGAGCACCAGGCGCGCCGGCCGTTCCGCGATACCGCGCTCGGTCACCAGCCGCCCCTCGGCGAGCGTGGCGGCGATATCGGGGCCGCCGAAAAGCTGGGTGTCGCTGAGGTCGACATGGATCCGCCGCGCCGGGCCGGGCAGGCGGGCGAGCGCCTCTTCGAAGGCCTGTCTTACCGGGCCCGCGCGGGCGCGCAACGTGAGCCCCTTGAGACCCGTGGGATCGACGGCCAGCAGGGCAAGGGCGCGCAGCGCGCGGTCCCAGGCAGTGCCGGCCTCCGCGGTCATCCCAGAACCTCGGCCACGGTGCGGGCGACGCGCGTGCCAGACCCGGCCTCGTCCAGCGGGTCGCGGCGCAGGCGATGGCTAAGCGCCAGCGCCGCAACCTGCCGCAACGCGTCGCGCGTCACGGCGCCGGTCCCCTCGTAGGCCGCCAGGGCGCGCGCCGCGCGCAGCAGCGTCAGTTCGCCCCGCAGGCCATCGGCGCCGAGCGCGACGCAGAGTTCCGCGCAATCCCGCAGGATGTCGTCGGAGGCCTCGGTGTCGGCCAGCCGGTCGCGCGCGGCCAGGATGCGGTCGCGGATCTCGGCATCGCGCGGCGCCCAGTCGGCGAGGAAGGCCGCGGGGTCCGTGTCGAAGGCGTCGCGCCGGCGGATCACCTCGATCCGCTCGTCGATGTCGCTTGGCGAGGCGACGTCGACCGACAGCCCGAAGCGGTCCAGAAGCTGCGGGCGCAGCTCACCTTCCTCCGGGTTGCCGGAGCCGACCAGCACGAAACGGGCCGGGTGGCGGACCGACAGGCCCTCGCGCTCGACCACGTTTTCGCCTGACTGCGCCACGTCCAGCAGCAGGTCGACGATGTGATCCTCCAGGAGGTTTACCTCGTCGATGTAGAGATAGCCGCGATTGGCGCGCGCCAGAAGCCCCGGCTCGAACGCCTTTTCGCCCTGGGTAAGCGCCCGCTCGATATCGAGCGCGCCGGTCACGCGATCCTCGGTCACGCCGAGCGGGAGGTCGATCACCGGGGTCGGCCGCGACACGGTGGCTGTCGAGGGAACATGGGCCCAGGCCGGGCAGTCCTGCGGACGTTCGGAATTCACCGGGCAGCCTTCGACGACGGTGATCGGCGGCAGGAGCGCCGCCAGTGCCCGCACCGCCGTCGATTTGCCGGTGCCGCGGTCGCCGAAGACCAGGACGCCGCCCAGGCGCGGTTCGATCGCGGTCAGGATCATCGCCAGTTTCATCTGTTCCTGGCCGACGATCGCGGAAAAGGGAAAGCTGTGGGTCATGTCTGTCCTTCGAGCCGCCTCAGGGGCGAGGTGCCGTGCCAACTGCCCCGGTCGCCCAGGACACGGAAGCGCGCATAGAGTTCTTCGCTGAACCAGTCCCCGTCGCGCACGGCCCGCACGGCGCGCGCATGGGGTCCGTCGGCCCGCGCGAAGGCCGCCATGCTGGCGGCGTCGGGCCAGATCGAGAAGGTGACCTGGTGAAAGAGCGGCACTTCGCCGACGCCGATCTTGAAGGCCACGTTCGGATCGCTGCCGATCACCGTGCTGATGTCGGGCACGCGCTGCCAGAACCGGACCGCGGCGCGCGGCCGGATCGTCGCACGGGTGAGCGCGGCGAGCGGGCCGTCCTGCCCGGTGCTGCGGTCGGCCCCGAACGGCGTCTCGCCCGACCAGCGGCCGCGCACCGAGACCGGCGCGAGGAAGACCTGCCAGTTCTCGACGCTGCGCGCGGCATAGCGACGGAAGATCGACGCGGATTCCGTCCGGGCCCGCGCGGTCTCGAGATCGGGCCAGGTCGCGAGAATCGCGTAGACGCCGGTGTTCGGCACCGGCGTGAAACCCTCACCCGTCCCCGAGCCCAGCAGTTTCCAGAAGCCGATCCCCTCGATCCGGCGCATGGCCGGGCGCGCCAGTCCCATCATCGCGAACGCCCAGAGACGGGCTGCCCCCGGCGCGAAACGGAAGAAGCTGAGGCTCACGGTTTGAATGGCGCCGGTCCTTTTTTGCCGCCCGTCGCGGAATATTGACATGATCTGAAAACCGATGAAAGGGGCGCAGAGGGCAATTGTCAACTTAAGTAGACACATGTAGGGTGGTCCCATGTTGACGCGTGTCGATCCCGGTCTCGGAGCCGAGGCCAAGACGGGGCTTGCCCCCCATGCCGTGGTGATCGGCGCGGGTCTCGGCGGGCTGGCATCGGCCATGCGTCTCGGCGCGCGGGGCTACCGGGTGACGGTGCTCGACCGGCTCGAGGATCCCGGGGGGCGCGGCTCGAGCATCCGGGAAAACGGCCATCGTTTCGATCTCGGCCCCACCATCGTCACCGTGCCGCAGGTGTTCCGCGAACTCTGGCAGGCCTGCGGCCGCGATTTCGATGCGGATGTGGACCTTCGCGCGCTGGACCCGTTCTACGAGATCCGCTGGCCGGACGGCAGCCGCTTCACCGCCCGGCAGGACGAGGCGGCCATGAAGGCCGAGGTCGCGCGGCTCTCGCCGGGCGACCTGGCCGGCTACACGAAATTCCTGCAGGACAGCGAGCGCCGCTACTGGGTCGGTTTCGAGGACCTGGGCCGTCGGTCGATGCACAGGCTCGGCGATCTCATCAAGGTGCTGCCCACCTTCGCATGGCTGCGCGCGGATCGCTCGGTCTATGCCCATGCCGCCCGGCGCGTGAAGGACGAACGCCTCCGCATGGCGCTGTCGTTCCATCCGCTCTTCATCGGCGGCGACCCGTTCAACGTGACGTCGATGTACACGCTCGTCAGCCATCTCGAAAAGGCCTTCGGTGTGCACTACGCGATGGGCGGGGTCGACGCGATCGCGCGGGCGATGGTGCGGGTGGTCGAGGACCAGGGCGGTCTCGTGCGACAGGGGGCCGAGGTCGACGAGATCCTTCTGAAGGACAATCGCGCCCGCGGCGTGCGGCTCAGTTCGGGCGAGATCGTCACCGCCGATATCGTGGTGTCCAATGCCGATGCGGGGCACACCTATAGCCATCTCCTGCGCAATCGCGGCCGCAGGCGCTGGACCCGGCGCCGGCTTGACCGGATGCGCTGGTCCATGGGGCTCTTCGTCTGGTATTTCGGCACCGAGGGCACGCGCGACCTGTGGCCGGATGTCGGGCATCACACGATTCTCAACGGGCCGCGCTATCGCGGACTGGTGCGGGACATTTTCCTCAAGGGCCGGCTCGCCGAGGACATGAGCCTCTACGTCCACCGCCCAAGCGTGACCGATCCCTCGGTCGCGCCCGAGGGCGGCGATACCTTCTACGCGCTCAGCCCGGTGCCGCATCTCGGCCATCGCGACCCGGTCGACTGGGCGGCAATGGCCGAGCCCTACCGCGCCAAGGTGCAGGCGGTGCTGGAGGAGCAGCTGCTGCCCGGCCTGGGCGCGCGCCTCTCGGCCTCGCAGGTCTTCACGCCCGAAACGTTCCGCGACCGCTATCTCAGCCCGCACGGCACCGGGTTCTCCATCGAGCCGCGCATCCTGCAAAGCGCCTGGTTCCGCCCGCACAATGTCAGCGAGGAAGCCGAGGGGCTGTTCCTCGTCGGTGCCGGCACCCATCCCGGCGCCGGGCTGCCCGGCGTGATCTCCAGCGCCGAGGTGCTGGGCAAGATCGTGCCCGATCCGGCAGAGGTGCCCCGGTCATGATCGCGGCGCGGGACATGGACTACTGCGTGGCGGCGATCCGGCACGGATCCCGCTCTTTCCACGCGGCCTCCCGGCTGTTGCCGGCGCGGCTGCGCGATCCGGCGCTGGCGCTCTATGCCTTCTGCCGGCTGGCCGATGATGCCGTGGACCTGCACGGCGCGAAGATCGACGCCGTGCTGCGCCTGCAGGACCGGCTGGACCTGGCCTATGCCGGCCGGCCGCGGGACGATGCGCCGGACCGGGCCTTCGCCGCGCTGATCGAGGATTTCGACATGCCTCGCGCGCTGCCCGAGGCCCTGCTCGAGGGCCTCGCCTGGGATGCCGAGGGGCGGCGCTATGCCAGCCTGTCCGACCTGCGTTCCTATTCGGCGCGGGTGGCCTCGGCGGTCGGGGCGATGATGTGCGTCCTGATGCGGACACGGTCGCGGGACACGCTGGCCCGCGCCTGCGATCTCGGCGTGGCGATGCAATTGACGAATATCGCCCGCGACGTGGGCGAGGACGCGGCCGAGGGGCGGCTCTACCTGCCGACCGAGTGGCTGGAGGAGGCGGGCCTTTCGTCCCCGGCGTTCCTGCGCAACCCGGCGGCCAGCCCCGAGACGCCCCGCCTGCTGCTGCGCCTGCTGGCCGAGGCCGAGGGGCTTTACGCCCGCTCCGAGGCCGGGATCGCCGCCCTGCCGCTGTCGTGCCGCCCGGGGATATTCGCGGCGCGCTACATCTATGCCGGGATCGGCGGGCGCGTGCGCGCCAAGGGCGCCGCCGCGCTGACGGACCGTGCTCACACCTCCGGCGGGCAGAAACTCGGCTGGCTGATGCTGTCGGTGCTGCGCACCGGCGGGACGCTGGTGATGCCGCGATCGCCGCTGATCTATGCCCGGCCGCTGCCCGAGACCGCGTTTCTCGTCGATGCGGCCGCCGCCGCGCCGGCCGAGGATACCGGCTGGAGCGACACGCTCTGCGCGACCATGGCCCGGCTGAAGGCCCGCGATACCGAGAAACGAACGGCATTGATGCAATCGGCGGGCCGGGTTAGGGAAACCGCATGATCTGGATCTGCTTCGCCATTTTCCTCGGTGCCTGCTTCGCGGCCGGCTCCACCGGGGGGCTGTTCCCGCCCGGGGCCTGGTACCGCGACCTGCGAAAGCCGCGCTGGACGCCGCCGAACTGGCTGTTTCCCGTTGCGTGGTCGATGCTTTACCTGTGCATGGCGGCCGCCGGGGCGCGGGTGGCGGTCAGCGCCGACAATGCGCTCGCCATGGCGCTCTGGTCGCTGCAGATCGCGCTGAACGGGCTCTGGACGCCGGTATTCTTCGGACTGCGCCGGATGCGGCTTGGCCTGGGGGTGCTGTGCGCGCTGTGGCTGTCGGTCGCGGCGACCTGCGCGGCGCTCTGGCAGGTCGACTGGATCGCCGGGGTTCTGTTCCTGCCCTATCTCGCCTGGGTGTCGGTGGCGGCGGCGCTGAATTTCAGCGTCTTGCGGCTCAACCCCGATCAGGCCGAGGGCAGAACGGCCGGCCCGGCCTAGCCAAAGCGCCAGCCGGCCCGCCGGGGCACCCGCACCGCCAGCATCGGCTTCAGCAGCGGAGAGCGGAACCGCCGCAGATCGAGGGACTCGTGAACCCCCACCGTGTCCTCGCCGCCGATCCGCGTACGGACCGCCGAGCGGCAGTAGAAGGGGGCATCCAGCATTGCCTTGACCTGCTTCGGTGCATGGCCCGGGTCGGCGCGCGTGCTGCGCGCCACGCCCCAGAGGCTGCGGCGTATCCGGGCCTCGGGCGGCGGTGCGATCGCCTCGGCGCGGCCGGCGGCATCGAACCGAACCCCGACGCCCAGCCGGCTGCCGTCCAGCCGCGTCGCGTCATAGAAGCAGGTGCTGCCCGTGCCGGTCGGATAGCGCCCCCAGCTCCAGTAGGCGAAATCCTGTTCGAGCGCGCGCGTGCCGAAATTGGCGTCGAAATAGCCATGCCCGCGCCACTGCCAGCCGGCGGCCTCCAGGTCCACGACGATGTCGCAAGTCGGTGCGAAGGGGCGCCAGACATGGGTGCCGTCGGCGGTGAGCGGCATCTCAACGGCGCTCATGGCCCGGGGGATCACGCGGATCCTGCCGCGCACCCGCGAGATCAGCGGTGGCGACGAGATCTCGTTCACCTCGATCACCAGTTCCGACCCGGTCCAGCGCATCGCCGAGGGGCCGACCGTCAGGCTGTCGCGATCCTGGCGGAGCGCGGCCCGCCCCCGGTCGGTCATGGTGAAGCGTCCGCCGGGCCCGTAGGTGGCCACGTTGATGCAGACATGGTTGTCGGGGGATTTGCGGCCCGACCAGGCATACCAGGGCGAAAAGACGGAGCCTATGAACCCGATGACGCTGACGGCCCGGTCGCCGTCGTCGCTGATCCCGTCGACATACCACCAGGCATAGCCGTTTTCCGGCACGTCGAGGTCGAAGTTCGGTCGGTCATGATCGCCGCGGCCGCGTGCCGGCCGGAGAGGGTCGCCATCGGCACCCCCGCCCCCGGATGCGTGCCGCCCCCCGCCAGGTAGAGCCCGCGGATCGCGGTCCGGGCCGTCGGCCGGCGGAAGGCGGCCATCATGCCCTGTGGGCTCTGCCCGTAGAGAGACCCGGCCGAGGCGGGGAAGAGCCTCTCGAAGCCCGCCGGCGTCGTCAGGGCGCGCGCGGTCGGGGTCGGATCGAAGGTCAGCCCGAAACGGGCCAGCGTCTGGAACGTGCGTGTCCGGCATCGGTCCGGATCCTCCTCTTCGGAACTGTCTGTCAGCGGCGGGGCGTTGGCAATGATCTCGAAGCGCTCCAGCGCGGGCGCCGCCCCGGATACGCCGCGATCCTGCGCGCAGACATAGAGCGTCGGGTCCGCGGCAAGACGCCCGGCGGCGAGGGCGTCGAACTCGGGTTCGGGCGTCTCGCGGAAAAAGACGTTGTGGTGGGCCAGGTCGGCCCCCCTGGGCGTGGCGGCGAAGGCCCAGACCTCGGCGGAGAGGCTGCGCGGCACGCGGCGGGTGATCCCGGCGACACCCGTGCAGTCGGGGCCGAGCGCGCCGGTGGCCAGCGCCCGCGGATCGCCGTTGAAAAGCACCGTGTCGGCGGCGATGCGTGTGCCGTCCTCCAGCACGACGCCGGACGCGGCGCCCCCGGGCGCCTCGATCCGCGCGACCCCGGCGCCGAACTCGAACCGGGCCCCGCCCTGCCGTGCGAGGTCGGCAAGCGCCTCGGCCAGCCGGTGCATGCCGCCCTCGACCACCCAGACGCCGGCGGCCTCGGCTTGCCAGATCAGCGCCAGCAGTGCCGGCACGCGATCCGGCGCGCCGCCGACATAGGTGGCGTAGCGGCCGAAGAGCTGGGCGAGGCGCGGATCGTCGAAGCTTCGCGCGAGCAGCCCGGCGAGCGTCGAGAGGGGCGCCATGGCCGGCAGAAGCGCCGGATGCCGCGCGATATGGGCCGCGAGCCTGCCCGGCGCGGGGGCCGGGGCCTGCATCACCGGGGCCTCGAAGCCTGCGAAAAGCCGCCGGGCCCTTTCCGAGAAGGTGCGGAATTGCCGCGCGGCGGTGGCGCCGGCGAAATCCCGGATGGCTGCCGCGCTCTCGTCTTCGCGGTCGAAGAGGTCCAGCCGGCCGCCGTCGGGCCAGAAATGGCGCGCCAGAACATGCTGGCGCACAAGGGTCAGGTGATCGTCGAGCCGCGAGCCCGCGGCCTCGAAAAGATCGTCGAAGACGCCGCGCATGGTCAGGACGGTGGGGCCGGTATCGACCGGACCGGCCGGCGAGGGCAGGGTGCGCACCTTGCCGCCCGGCCGCGCGTGGCGTTCCAGCACCAGCACGTCTTGCCCGGCATGGGCCAGGCGCACGGCCGCGGCGAGCCCGGCCACACCGGCACCCACGATCAGGACCCGGTCGCCGGGCGTTGCTGCCCCGTGAACATCGCGCATGGGGGAATTATTGACTCGACGCACCGAACTGTCCAGAATGATTTACACATTAGATGACTGAAAAATCTGACAGGCGTTCGCCGGGGAGTCTGATATGCCACTACGCGACCGGATCGATGCCGCAGTGACCAGGGCCATTTCGGCGGCGCGGGTCGATCCCGCCCCCCGGCAGCTTGCCGACGCGCTGGGCTACGCGACGACCCCCGGTGGGGCGCGCATCCGGCCGACGATCCTGCTCTCGGTGGCGGGGGCCTGTGGCGACGACCGGCCGGCCGTGTCGGACGCGGCCGCGGCGGCGCTGGAGCTGATCCATTGCGCCAGCCTCGTCCATGATGATTTGCCCTGTTTCGACGATGCCGACATGCGGCGCGGCAAGCGCTCCGTCCACAGGGCGTATTCCGAACCGCTGGCGGTGCTGACCGGCGACAGCCTGATCGTCCTGGCCTTCGAGGTCCTGGCCCGGGCCGCCGTCACGGATCCCGCGCGCGGGGCGCAGCTGGTGCTGTCCCTGGCGCGGCGGACCGGGATGCCCAACGGCATTTGCGCCGGGCAGGGCTGGGAAAGCGAGCCGCAGGTCGATCTCGCCGCCTATCATCGTTCGAAGACGGGGGCGCTGTTCATCGCCGCGACCGAGATGGGCGCCATTTCCGCCGGCCACGATCCCGAGGCCTGGCACGATCTGGGAGCCCTGATCGGCGAGGCCTTCCAGGTGGCCGACGATCTGCGCGATGCGCTGATGGACCAGGACACGCTGGGCAAGCCCGCCGGCCAGGACGCGGCGCATAACCGGCCGAACGCCGTCCAGGCGCTCGGCGTCGAGGGCGCGACCAAGCGGTTGACCGATATTCTCGCGGGCGCCATCGCCTCGATTCCCTCCTGCCCGGGCGAAGCCGATCTTGCCCGGATGGTGCGGATGCAGGCCGCCCAGCTCGTTCCCAGCGTTCCCGCCGGCAGCCGGGCCTGACCCGCATGGCCGCGCGGGTGGACGGGGCGACGGGCGGCTTCTCGCCGGCGGCATGGATCGCGGGCCTCGTGGCGCGCCCCGGGTTCCAGCGGATCGCCGCGCGCCTGCCGCTCTCGCGCGGTATCGCCCGCCGCGAGGGCGCGGCGCTCTTCGATCTGTTGCAGGGTTTCGCGAAATCCCAGGTTCTCCTGGCGCTGGTGGAGCTTGACCTTTTGCGGCGCCTTCTGCGCGGCCCGGCCGCGCCGGCCGATCTTGCGCCGGGCAGCGGGCTCACGCCCGAGCGCATGGCGATCCTGCTGCAGGCCGGGGCGGCGATCGGCCTGTTGCGCCGGCGGCGCGACGGGCGTTTCCGGCTGTCGCGGCGTGGCGCGTTACTGCTCGGGGTGCCGGGGCTCGAGCTGATGATCCGGCACAACGCCGTGTTCTATCGCGACATGTCCGATCCGGTCGCGGTACTGGCCGGCAGCCGCGAGACCGAGCTCGCGCGGTTCTGGCCCTATGTTCTCGGCGCGACGGGCGACGTCCCGCCCGAGACGGCCGCGGCCTATTCCGAGCTGATGGCCCAGTCGCAGGCGCTGGTGGCCGAGGACACGCTGGACATGGTGCCGCTGCGCGGGGTCCGCCACCTGCTGGACGTCGGCGGCGGGGCGGGGGCCTTCGTCGCGGCCGTCGCGGCGCGCTATCCGCGGATGCAGCTCGGGCTTTTCGACCTTCCCGCGGTGCTGCCCGCGGCCGAGGCCAGGCTTGCCGCCGCGAATCTGTCAGCACGGGTGACCTGTCACGCCGGCTCCTTCCGCCGGGATCCGTTGCCGGCCGGCGCCGACGCGATTTCGCTGGTCCGGGTGCTCTACGACCATGACGACGCCACGGTGGCGGCGCTGCTGGGGGCCGTCTTCGCCGCGCTGCCGGCCGGCGGACGGCTCATCGTGGCGGAGCCGATGGCCGGCGGCGCCGTGCCCGAGCCTGCCGGGGACGTCTACTTTGCCTTCTACACCATGGCCATGGGCACGGGGCAGGCGCGGTCCGCCGCGCGGATTGCCGACATGTGCCGGGCCGCCGGATTCGCCGACGTGCAGATTCCGCGGGCACGCCGCCCCTACATCACGGGCGCGCTGACCTGCGTGAAGCCGGCATGACACCTCTCTCCCAGAAAGTGTAATGTAAACTTGACACATTGAGCTGTTGAGTTAGTGTTACAGAAGGACATTCGTCGTCACCGAGTCATGCCGACCAGCGAATGGGCCGCGAAAAGGGAGGCGCAGATGGAAACCCGCGCTGTCTTCCTGAACGATGTCGAGGATCTTCGCCTTGATACGCTGGCGCTGAAGGCGCCCGGGCGCGGTGACATCGTCGTGGACATCGCGCATTCCGGGATCTCGACCGGGACCGAAAAGCTCTTCTATTCCGGCCGCATGCCGCCTTTCCCGGGCATGGGCTATCCGCTGGTGCCGGGCTACGAGGCCGCCGGCGAGGTGGTCGAGGCCGGGCCCGACACCGGGTTCCGGCCGGGGGACCATGTTTTCGTGCCGGGGGCCGACTGTTTCGACGGCGCCCACGGCCTGTTCGGCGGCGCGGCGGAACGGCTGGTGACCGCGGCCGACCGCGTGACCCGCATCGACCCGGCGCTTGGCGCCGAGGGCGCTTTGCTGGCGCTGGCCGCCACGGCCCGCCACGCCATGGCCGGGCTCGAAAAGGCGGTGCCCGAACTGATCGTGGGGCACGGCGTTCTTGGCCGGCTGCTGGCGCGCCTGACCGTGGCGGCCGGTGCGCCCGCGCCCACCGTCTGGGACTCCGAGCCCGACCGCCGGACCGGTGCCGCCGGCTACCAGGTGATCGCGCCCGAGGACGATCCGCGGCGCGATTACCGCGCGATCTACGACGCCTCGGGCAGCCCCGAGATCCTCGACCAGCTGATCGGGCGGCTCGCCAAGGGCGGCGAGATCGTGCTCGCCGGCTTTTACCCCGAGGCTCTCAGCTTTGCCTTCCCGCCGGCTTTCATGAAGGAAGCCCGCTTCCGCGTCGCCGCCGAATGGACCCGCGACGACCTGGCCGCGACGGCCGCGCTGGTCGAGAACGGGGCGCTCTCGCTCGATGAGCTGATCACGCACCGCGCGCCCGCGGCGAACGCGCCAGAGGCCTACAGAACGGCCTTCTACGATCCGGCCTGTCTGAAAATGATACTCAACTGGAAGGACGCAGCGTGAAGGACGACGTACCGAACCTCAAAGATTTCGACCAGCGCCTGCGCGACGAGGCCCACGAGGATCTCGCCGATCTCGTGACCGACGAACCGACCAAGAAGACCCAGATCATCGCGATCTACGGCAAGGGCGGCATCGGCAAGAGCTTCACGCTGGCCAATCTCAGCCACATGATGGCCGAGCAGGGCAAGCGCGTGCTGCTGATCGGCTGCGATCCGAAATCCGATACCACCTCGCTGCTCTTCGGCGGCAAGGCCTGCCCGACGATCATCGAGACCTCGACCAAGAAGAACCTCGCCGGCGAGCAGGTCGAGATCGGCGATGTCTGCTTCAAGCGCGGCGGCGTCTTCGCGATGGAGCTCGGCGGGCCGGAGGTTGGCCGCGGCTGTGGCGGACGTGGGATCATCCACGGCTTCGAGCTGCTGGAAAAGCTTGGCTTCCACGACTGGGATTTCGACTACGTGCTGCTGGATTTCCTCGGCGACGTGGTCTGCGGCGGCTTCGGCCTGCCGATCGCCCGCGACATGGCGCAGAAGGTGATCCTGGTCGGGTCCAACGACCTGCAGTCGCTCTACGTCGCCAACAACGTCTGCTCGGCGGTGGAATATTTCCGCAAGCTCGGCGGCAATGTCGGTGTCGCCGGGCTGGTGATCAACAAGGATGACGGCTCGGGCGAGGCGCAGGCCTTCGCCGAGGCGGTGGACATCCCGGTCCTGGCCGCGATCCCGCAGGACGACGACCTGCGCAAGAAATCCGCGAACTACCAGATCGTCGGCACCGCCGAGAGCCAGTGGGGCGATCTCTTCGCCGGTCTGGCCGAGGCCGTGTCGGGCGCGCCGCCGGTGCGTCCCGCACCGCTCGACCAGGACGCCCTCCTGAATCTCTTCGACGGCTCGGACACGGGGGCCGGCGTCACGCTGGAACCGGCGACCGACGCGGATATGCGCGGCAAGAACGCCAAGCCCAAGGAAAGCCTGGAGGTGATCTATGACGAAACGTGATCCCGTAAGGGAAACCACGCTGCGCGAGGTCCAGGCCCTGCTGAAGCAGGCCCGGCCGGACCAGATCCGCCGCCTGCTGCACGACATCTACGCGAGCGGTTCCGCAGAGGAGGGGGCCGAGGCCAGATGAGCGACGAAGTCACATATGACGACGCCGCCGAGGCCGAGGTGATCCGGGGCGAATCCCGTTCCGACGCGCCCGCGCTGGAAGGCGATCCCGGGCTCGGCTGTCATTCCGGCTCCGAGATGGAGAAGGCCGCGCGCATGGCCGGGCAGTCCGATCTGCTCGACCAGTACGCGCGGGACTATCCCACGGGCCCCCACGACAAGCCGCAATCCATGTGCCCGGCCTTTGGCAGCCTGCGCGTGGGCCTGCGCATGAAGCGCGTGGCCACGGTGCTCAGCGGGTCGGCCTGCTGCGTCTACGGGCTGACCTTCGTGTCGCATTTCTACGGCGCGCGCCGGTCGGTCGGCTACGTGCCCTTCAACTCGGAGACGCTCGTCACCGGCAAGCTTTTCGAGGATATCCGCGACAGCGTGCACCAGCTGGCCGACCCGGATCGCTTCGACGCGATCGTGGTCACCAATCTGTGCGTGCCCACGGCCAGCGGCGTGCCGCTGCGGCTGTTGCCAGACGAGATCGACGGCGTGCGGATCGTGGGCATCGACGTGCCCGGTTTCGGCATTCCGACCCACGCCGAAGCCAAGGACGTGCTGGCCGGCGCGATGCTGAACTATGCCCGCCAGGAGGCCGAGGCGGGCCCCGTGCCGAAGCCCGAGAGCGGGGTGTCCGACCGGCCGACCGTCACGCTTCTGGGCGAGATGTTCCCGGCCGATCCCGTGGTGATCGGCCAGATGCTGGACCCGCTCGGCCTGGCCGCCGGCCCGGTCGTGCCCTGCCGCGAATGGCGCGAGCTCTACGCGGCGCTGGATTGCGGCGCGGTGGCGGCGATCCATCCCTTCTACACCGCGGCGGTCCGCGAGTTCGAAACGGCGGGGCGTCCGATCGTGGGCAGCGCGCCGGTCGGTCACGACGGCACCGCCGCCTGGCTCGCGGCCATCGGCGACGCCTTCGGCCTGCCCGCGGACAAGGTGGCCACGGCGCAGAACGCCTTCCTCCCGGCGATCAGGGGCGCGCTGGCCGCGGCCCCCATCAAGGGGACGATCACGCTCAGCGGGTACGAGGGCAGCGAGCTGCTCGTCGCGCGTCTGCTGATCGAGAGCGGGGCGGAGGTACCTTATGTCGGCACCGCCTGCCCGCGGACGCCCTGGTCCGAGGCCGATGCCGAATGGCTGCGGGCGAAGGGTGCGACGGTGAAGTTCCGTGCCTCCCTCGAAGAGGATTGCGCCGCGATGGAGGGCGTGAAGCCCGACCTGGCCATCGGCACCACCCCGGTCGTGCAGAAGGCCAAGGAGCTGGGCATCCCGGCGCTCTACTTCACCAACCTGATCTCGGCCCGCCCGCTGATGGGTCCCGCCGGGGCCGGCAGCCTCGCCGAGGTGATGAACGCCGCCATCGCGGGCAAGTCCCGCATGGACCACATGCGCGCCTTCTTCGAGGGCGTGGGCGAGGGCGACACCGCCGGCGTCTGGGAAGGCGATCCGAACCTGCGCCCGGAATACCGCGCGCAGAACCTCAAGAAACTCGAGAAACAGCAACGCGCCCGCAAGGCGCAGGAGATGATCTGATGCTGGTGCAGGACCACGACAGGGCCGGCGGATACTGGGGGGCGGTCTACGCCTTCTGCGCCGTGAAGGGCCTGCAGGTCGTGATCGACGGCCCCGTCGGCTGCGAGAACCTGCCGGTCACCTCCGTCCTGCACTACACCGACGCCTTGCCGCCGCATGAACTGCCGATCGTGGTTACCGGTCTGGGCGAGGAAGAACTGGGCCGGGACGGCACCGAAGGCGCCATGAAGCGCGCCTGGGGCACGCTCGACCCGGCGCTGCCGGCGGTCGTCGTGACCGGGTCCATCGCCGAGATGATCGGCGGCGGCGTCACGCCCGAGGGCACCAATATCCAGCGCTTCCTGCCGCGCACAATCGACGAGGACCAGTGGGAGGCCGCCGACCGCGCGATGACCTGGGTCTTCACCGAGTTCGGCATGACCAAGGGCCGGATGCCCAAGGAGAAGAAGCGCGCGGAAGGCGCCAGGCCGCGGGTCAATATCCTCGGCCCGATGTACGGCACCTTCAACATGCCCTCCGACCTGCACGAGATCCGCCGCCTGGTCGAAGGCATCGGCGCCGAGATCAACATGGTGATGCCGCTGGGCGCGCACCTGGCCGAGATGCGCGATCTGGTCAACGCCGACGTGAACATCTGCATGTATCGCGAGTTCGGCCGCGGCCTGGCCGAGGTGCTGGAAAAGCCTTACCTGCAGGCGCCAATCGGCGTCGAAAGCACGACCCTCTTCCTGCGCAAGCTGGGCGAGCTTCTGGATCTCGACCCGGAACCGTTCATCGCGCGCGAGAAGCATTCGACGATCAAGCCGGTCTGGGATCTCTGGCGGTCCGTCACGCAGGATTTCTTCGCCACCGCCAAGTTCGGCATCGTCGCGAACGAGACCTATGCCCGCGGCATCCGCAAGTTTCTCGAAGGCGACCTGGGCCTGCCCTGCGCCTTTGCGGTCGCGCGCTGCGCCGGGGCGAAGACCGACAACGAGGAGGTGCGCGCGCTCATCGCCCGCGAACGTCCGCTGATCCTGCTCGGCTCGATCAACGAGAAGATGTACCTGGCAGAGCTGCAGGCCGGCCACGGGCCGCGGCCCGCCTTCATTCCGGCCAGCTTCCCGGGCGCCGCGATCCGGCGCTCCACCGGCACGCCGATGATGGGCTACGCCGGCGCGACCTACCTGCTCCAGGAAGTCTGCAACGGCCTCTTCGATGCGCTGTTCCATATCCTGCCGCTCGGCAGCGAGATGGACGCCGCCGCCGCGACCCCGACACCGCTCCGGCGCGAATTGCCCTGGGACGAGGACGCACAGCGCGCGCTCGACCGCATCGTCGCCGACCACCCTGTTCTGACCCGCATTTCTGCCGCCAAGAGCCTGCGCGACGCCGCCGAGGAAGCGGCTTTGCGCAAGGGCGACACGCGGGTCGCCATCGAAACGGTCCGGGCGCTCTCGCCCGAATCCCGCACGGTTCACAAGGAGGACTGATCCATGACCGATGTCACATCAAGCCCGGCGCGCCCGCGCGCATCCTCGGGTCGCAGCATCGAGTTCCACGTCTATTTCGCAATGATCTTCCTGCTGGCGCTGCCCTTCGGCAGCTTCCGCTGGCTGCGCGACATCGTGCGGTTCCGGACGCTCAACCTGCGCGGCCCGCTGGCCCGTGCCTGGGCCGAAGCGGACCGGATCACGCCTTTCATCTTCTCGGCCTGAGCTTTTTGCCCGGTGATCCGAGATACCGACTGCCTGCCCGTGAGGGCGGACAGACTCCCGCGGGGCCATCCGGCCCCGGGGGACCCGGCCGCGGGGGTCGCGGCGTCAGCATAACGTTCCGGAGGAAAGTTCATGGCTGATAAATCCGACCTGTCCTTCACAGGTCTCACAGACGAGCAGGCCCAGGAACTGCATTCGGTGTACATGAGCGGCCTTTGGCTGTTCGCGCTGGTTGCAGTCGTCGCGCACATCGCGACGTTCATCTGGTTCCCGTGGTTCTGAGGAAGGGGTTGAGAAATGGCTAAATTCTACAAGATCTGGCTGATCTTCGACCCCCGCCGCGTTTTCGTGGCGCAGGGCGTGTTCCTGTTCCTGCTCGCGGCGATGATCCATCTCGTGCTGCTCAGCACCGACGGTTTCAACTGGTTTGAAATCGCCGCTGAGAAGTACGGGCGCTGATCCACGCCTGACGCAAGACTGCCGCGGGCGGGTCGGCTCGCCCGCGGCCATCGCAGAGAGATAGAACGGTCCGCCGGGGACCCGCCCCGACAGGCCGCGAAAAGCGGAGACGACGGAAATGGCGGTGCTTAGTTTCGAACGCAAATACCGGGTCCGCGGAGGGACGCTGATCGGCGGCGATCTGTTCGACTTCTGGGTCGGCCCGTTCTACGTGGGCTTCTTCGGGGTCACCACGGCCTTCTTCGCCGCCCTCGGGACGATCCTGATCCTGTGGGGCGCGGCCCACCAGGGAACCTTCAACCCCTGGCTCATCAACATCGCGCCGCCCGACCTGAAATACGGCCTCGGGCTGGCGCCGCTCATGGAAGGCGGGCTCTGGCAGATCATCACGATCTGCGCGCTGGGCGCGTTCATAAGCTGGGCGCTGCGCGAGGTGGAGATCTGCCGCAAGCTCGGCATCGGCTATCACGTGCCGATCGCCTTCAGCTTCGCGATCCTCGCCTACGCGACGCTCGTGGTCTTCCGCCCGCTCCTGATGGGGGCCTGGGGGCACGGCTTCCCCTACGGCATCTTCAGCCATCTCGACTGGGTGTCGAACACCGGCTACGCCTACCTGCACTTCCACTACAACCCGGCCCACATGCTGGCGGTGACCTTCTTCTTCACCACCACGCTGGCGCTGGCGCTGCATGGCGGCCTGATCCTGTCGGCGGCCAATCCCGAGAAGGGCGAAGAGGCCAAGACGCCGGATCACGAGGACACCTTCTTCCGTGACTTCATCGGCTACTCGGTCGGCACGCTGGGGATCCACCGGCTCGGCCTGCTGCTGGCGCTCAATGCCGGATTCTGGTCGGCGGTCTGCATCATCATCAGCGGACCCGTCTGGACCAAGGGCTGGCCCGAGTGGTGGAACTGGTGGCTCGAGCTGCCGATCTGGCCCAGCCAAGTGGGGATGTAAGACATGATCGAGTATCAGAACATATTCACCCAGGTTCAGGTTCAGGGTCCCCCGGAACTGGGCATGGACAACGAAAACAACATGGCCGCGGAACGGATGATCACCCCGTTCTTCAGCCGGCTCGTCGGCTGGATCGGCAACGCCCAGATCGGCCCGGTCTACCTGGGCTGGACCGGCCTGATCAGCCTGGCCACGGGGATCCTGTGGCTCAACATCATCGGGCTGAACATGCTGGCGCAGGTCGGCTGGTCGATCCCGGAATTCCTGCGCCAGGGCTTCTGGCTGGCGCTGGAACCGCCGGGGCCGGAACATGGCCTGTCGATGCCGCCCCTCGACGATGGCGGGTGGTACATCATAGCCTCCTTCTTCCTGCTGGTGAGCGTCTGCACCTGGTGGCTGCGGTCGTACCTGCTGGCCAAGCAGCAGAAGATGGGCAAGCACGTCGCCTGGGCATTCGCCTCGGCGATCTGGCTGTTCCTCGTGCTGGGGCTCTTCCGCCCGGTCCTGATGGGCAGCTGGTCCGAGGCGGTGCCCTACGGCATCTTCCCGCATCTCGACTGGACCACGGCTTTCTCGATCCGCTACGGGAACCTCTACTACAATCCCTTCCACTGCCTCTCGATCGTGTTCCTCTATGGCTCGGTCCTGCTCTTCGCGATGCATGGCGCGACCATCCTGGCCGTGACCCGCTTCGGCGGCGACCGCGAGCTGGAGCAGATCTACGACCGGGGCACGGCAAGCGAACGCGCGGCGCTGTTCTGGCGCTGGACCATGGGCTTCAACGCCACGATGGAAGGCATTCACCGCTGGGCCTGGTGGTTCGCGGTCCTGACCCCCATCACGGGCGGCATCGGGATCCTGCTCACCGGAACGGTCGTGGACAACTGGTTCATCTGGGCGCAGGAGCACAATTTCGCGCCGATGTATGACGGGTCCTACGGCTACGAGAGCTACGGGTCCTACGAGGCCTTCATAGGGCAGGAGGACTGAGCGATGTTT
Source organism: Rhodovulum sp. YNF3179 (assembly GCF_050586465.1). NCBI lineage: Bacteria > Pseudomonadati > Pseudomonadota > Alphaproteobacteria > Rhodobacterales > Paracoccaceae > Rhodovulum > Rhodovulum sp. YNF3179. Next base: position 263,946 of record NZ_JBOCEG010000001.1, read on the forward strand.
CCCAAATGGTTCGACAAGTGGAATCGTGAGAATCCCACCGACATCTATGGGCCTGCCGTCATCATCGGGGCGATCGGGGGCGCCGTCTTCGTCGCCACGATGCTGGTGGCCTGGGGCCAGCCCTATGCCACCGACAGCATGCAGACCGGGCCGCGCGGCACCGGCATGTCCGTGCCAGAGTTCAAGGTCGACCTGGCCGAGCCGGACCCGGATATCGCGCTGCTGCTCGAGGATCCGCCCTATCCGCCGATGGAAGGCGAGCCGCTGGCCGGCGAGGTCTACGAGAATGTCCAGGTTCTGGCCGACGTGCCCGAAGGCAACTTCCTGCGGGTGATGAACGCCATCACCCGCTGGGTCGCGCCCGAGGAAGGCTGTGCCTACTGCCACGGCGACGGGCCGCTCGAGACCTATGGCGAGGACAACCTCTATACCAAGGTCGTCGCGCGGCGGATGATCCAGATGACCCAGAACTTCAACGAGAACTGGGACGGGCATGTCAACGCCAACAAGCAGGTGGGCGTGACCTGCATGACCTGCCACCGCGGCGAGAACGTGCCGAGCGACATCTGGTTCAAGATGACGCCGGTGACCGAGGCGACCTCGGGCTGGTCGAGCAACCAGAACCGCGTGACGATGCAGAGCCAGTACACCTCTCTGCCCTCGGACGCGCTGGAGACCTACCTGCTCGATTATGGCCGGATCGGGGTCCACGATCTCGAGAGCCGGGTCGCCGGCATTCCCGGCCAGGACGACTATCCGGGCATCCAGCAGGCCGAGCGCACCTACGCGCTGATGAACTACGTCTCGAACTCGCTCGGGGTGAACTGCCTGTTCTGCCATAACAGCCGGGCGTTCTACGACGGCAGCCAGGTCACCCCGCAATGGGCGACCGAGAGCCTCGGGATCGGCATGGTGCAGGAGATGAACAACGAGTATCTCGTGCCGCTCCGCGATCTCTACCCGCCCGAACGCCTGGGCCCGGTCCATGCGGACGCGCCGAAGGCGGCCTGCAAGACCTGCCACAAGGGCTACCAGCAGCCGCTGCAGGGCACCAACGTCATCAAGGACTGGCCGGAACTGGCCACGACGGGGGCGCCGGACTACGGCAACTGAGCTTCCGGGCCGGCGCGGCTGCGCGCCGGCCCGTTTCACATCGCGCCGCTTGCGTTGCGTCCCGTCGCGCGGGCGACGCCAGAGCCACCGCCCAGGGGAGGGTGCGATGACCAGGGATCTGCCGAACACACCAACGCTCGACCGGGTTGCCGGACCCGCGGACCTGCGACAGATGCCGGACCGCGATCTGAAACGGCTGGCCGACGACCTGCGTGCCGAGACCATCTCGGCGGTGTCGGAGACCGGCGGCCATCTGGGCTCCAGTCTCGGGGTCGTAGAGCTGACGGTGGCGCTGCACGCGGTCTTCAACACGCCGATGGACAAGCTGATCTGGGACGTCGGCCACCAGTGCTATCCCCACAAGATCCTCACCGGCCGCCGCGACCGGATCCGGACGCTGCGCCAGAAGGACGGGCTCTCGGGGTTCACCAAGCGCGCAGAGAGCCCCTACGATCCCTTCGGCGCGGCCCATTCCTCGACCTCGATCTCGGCGGCGCTGGGCTTTGCCGTCGGGCGCGACATGGGCCAGGCCACCGGCGACGCCATCGCCGTGGTGGGCGACGGTGCGATCAGCGCCGGCATGGCCTACGAGGCGATGAACAATGCCGGGCACGAGGGCCGGCGGCTCTTCGTGATCCTGAACGACAACGAGATGAGCATCGCGCCCCCGGTGGGCGCGATGTCCTCTTACCTGAGCCGGCTCTATGCCGACGAGCCCTTCGCGCGCATGCGCGACTTTGCCGAGGGCGTGGAAGCCGCCATGCCCGAACCCGTGCGCCAGGGCGCGCGGCGGGCCCGCCAGCTGGTGACGGGGCTGACCGGGTCCGGCACGCTGTTCGAGGAGCTGGGATTCGACTATGTCGGCCCCATCGACGGGCATGACATGGACCAGCTTCTGCGGGTGCTGCGCGCGGCGCGGGCGCGGGCCACGGGGCCGGTCCTGATCCACTGTTGCACGGTCAAGGGCAAGGGCTACGTCCCGGCCGAGACCAGCGCCGACAAGTATCACGGCGTCGGCAAGTTCGACGTCGAGACCGGCACCCAGGCGAAGAAATCCGCCGCCGCGCCGTCCTACACCAGCGTCTTCGGTCGGGCTCTCACCGCCGAGGCCGAGCGCCATCCCGAGATCGTGGCGGTCACCGCGGCGATGCCCTCGGGCACCGGCGTCAACATCATGGCCGAACGCTTCCCGGCGCGGGTCTTCGACGTGGGGATCGCCGAACAGCATGCCGTGACATTCGCCGCCGGAATGGCCGCGAGCGGGCTGAAACCCTTCTGCGCGATCTACTCGACCTTTCTTCAGCGCGGATACGACCAGGTGGTCCATGACGTGGCCCTGCAGGGGCTGCCCGTGCGCTTCGCCATCGATCGGGCCGGGCTGGTGGGGGCCGACGGGCCGACCCATGCCGGTGTCTTCGACATCGGCTACCTCTCCGCCTTGCCGGGCTTCACGGTGATGGCCGCGGCCGACGAGGCCGACCTGACCCACATGGTCGCGACCGCCGCGGCCCATGACGCCGGGCCGATCGCCTTCCGCTACCCACGGGGCGCGGGAACGGGCGCCGCGCTGCCCGAGCGCGGCGAAGTGCTCGATATCGGCCGGGGCCGGATCCTTCGGGACGGCGAGGACGTGGCGATCCTTTCCTTCGGCGCGCATCTCGGCGCGTGCCGCGCCGCCGCCGACGCGCTCGCGACCGAGGGCATCAGCGTCACGCTGGCCGATGCGCGGTTTGCCAAGCCGCTCGACACCGACCTGGTGCTGCAGCTTGCGAGACGCCACCGGGTGCTGCTGACGGTGGAGCAGGGGGCCGAAGGCGGTTTCGGATCGATCGTGATGCACGCGCTTGCGCGTCACGGGGTCTTCGACCGGGGCCTCGCGATCCGCAACATCTGCCTTCCCGACCGCCTCATCAACCAGGCCAGCCCGGAAGAGATGTATGCCGAGGCCGGCATGACGGCCGCCGACATCGCCCAGGCCGCGCGCGGCGCCTTCGACGGGCGTGGAAAGGTCTACCCGCTCTCGGCGGCACGCTGAAGGCCGCCAAGGCAACGGGGCCGCGCCGGTTTCCCGGCACGGCCCCGCGAAACGGCTGGCCCGTCGATCAGCTTTCGGGAGCCGGGCTGACGGAGGCGAGATACGCCCAGACGTTGATGGCGTCTTCCTCGCTGCGCACCATGTAGGACATCTTGCCCCGGCCGGACTCTCCGGTCGTTTCCTGAAGGTAGCCGGTCGGGTCCTGCACGTAGGCCGCGAAGCTCTCCTCGTCCCAGGCGAGGCCCTGCTCGCCGGCGGTGACCATCAGGTCGGAATAGTTGAAGCCCTCGACCGAGCCTGCGGTCCGGCCCACGATACCATAGAGGTTCGGGCCGACGCGTCCGCCGCGCTGGATGTTGTTGCCGTCGTCATCGACGATCATGTGGCACGCCCTGCACTGGCGGAAAACCTGCTCTCCCTCGGCCGGATCGCCGGAGGCATGGTTGTCCGCGAACACCGGCGAGGCCAGCGTTGCAGCCGCGAAGGCCATTGGAATAACGCGCGTCATGGTGTTCTCCTCCTGCTAAAGACTGGGTGAAGAAACTAGCGCGCTGGTCGCCAAGTCAACGGGCCTGCCGTCTAGGCGACCGCGTGCGCGATGGCGCATTGCTTCCAGAGGGTCGAGAGCGCGGCCACCAGATGGTCGATATCCGCCTCGCTGTGGAGCGGCCCCGGCGTGAAGCGCAGCCGCTCGGTGCCCTTGGGGACCGTCGGGTAGTTGATCGGCTGGACGTAGATGCCCCAGTCCCGCATCAGGATATCCGACAGCATCCGGCACTTGACCGGATCCTTGATCGGAACGGGGATGATGTGGCTGGGGTTGTCCATGTGGGGAATTCCCTGCGCATCCAGCCGCGCGCGCATGTAGGCGACCCGCTCGCGCTGGAGACGGCGCTCGGTATCCGAGGTCTTGAGATGCGCGATCGAGGCCTGTGCGGCCGCCGCCACGGCCGGGGGCAGGGCGGTGGTGAAGATGAAGCCGCTGGCGAAGGAACGGATGAAGTCGCAAAGCGCCGCCGAGCCGGTCACGTAGCCGCCCATGCAGCCGAAGGCCTTGCCGAGCGTCCCCTCGATCAGCGTGATGCGATGGGCGAGCCCCAGTTCCTCGGACACGCCGCCGCCGCGCGGGCCGTAGAGCCCGACCGCGTGGACCTCGTCCAGATAGGTCATGGCCCCGTGCTTCTCGGCCACCTCGATGATCTCCTCCATGGGGCAGATGTCGCCATCCATCGAGTAGACGGATTCGAAGGCCACGATCTTTGGCGCGTTGACGGGCAGCGCCGAGAGCTTGCGGTCGAGATCCTCGGGGTCGTTGTGTTTCCATATGACCTTGTGGGCGCGCGAGCCGCGGATGCCCTCGATCATCGAGGCGTGGTTCAGCGCGTCGCTCAGGATCACGGCGTCGGGCAGCCGGCTGCCCAGCGTCGAGAGCGCGGCCCAGTTCGAGACGTAGCCCGAGGTGAAGAGCAGCGCGGCATCCTTGCCATGCAGGTCCGCAAGCTCGTGCTCGAGCGCGACATGGTGGCTGTTCGTGCCCGATATGTTGCGCGTGCCACCGGCACCGGTGCCGCATTCGTCGATCACGTCCTTCATCACCTGCCGCACCGCCGGGTGCTGGCCCATGCCGAGATAGTCGTTCGAGCACCAGACCGTCACCTCGTCGGGGCTGTCCTCGTCATGGCTGCGGGCCCGGGGAAAGGCGCCGCAGCGGCGCTCGAGTTCCGCGAAGACGCGGTAGTTTCCCTCTTGCCTCAGCGCATCGAGCTGCGCGGCGAACATGGCATCAAAATCCATGATGTCCCTCCGGTCGTGTTGTTGTTCTTCGTGTCTGCTTCGGCGCGGGCAGCATCCAGCGCCAGAGTTTCGCGTCCGGCAGCGGCAGGACCATCAGCCAGTGTTCCAGCAGTGCCAGCCCGGTGATCGCGGTCAGCAGGGCGTAGCCGGCGATCTCGCCCGGCGTGCCCGCCGCGTGCAGCCGCTCCAGCCAGCAGGCCACCGCGAAGCTGAGCGCGGTGATCGAAATGGGAAAGACCCAGTTCAGCCGCGAGATGCGGAAATGGCTCTCCAGATGGCCGAGCGCCTCGGGCAGGAATTCGGTGTTGATGCGCGGCACGCCGAAATAGAGGTTCAGCTTGGCCGAGATCCGCGCGAGGTAGAGCGTCGCGAAGGTCCAGAGCCCGAAGGCGTTCTCGGCCCCGGCGCCGTAGAGCCACATCAGGACCAGCACCGCGGTCAGAAGCATCTCGTGATAGGCGATGGTGCCCCAGGCCCGCAGGAACCGTTCCAGTTCGGGCACGCCGGGCGGGCAGCGCCGCAGCACCGGCCCCGTGATCGTGCCGGTCAGGAAGGACAGCTCGATCCAGCCCCAGATCGCCAGGGCCGACAGGAAACCCGCATAGGCCCCGCCGAGCCCCGTCGCGGGCAGCGAGGCGACATAGCCCCAGATGCCCAGCGCCAGCAGTGGAAGGGCCGCAAGGGTGCAGCCGAAGGGGGCGCGGGGCCCGGCGCGCTCGGCATGGCGGACCAGCATCAGGATCGCGCCGGTGGAGAACCACCAGACGAAGAGCGCGAAGAGCGCGGCGATCCAGGCTTCGCCCATCTCAGCCCCCCTGCGCCGGGGCGCGACCGCCCCGGACCGTGCCATATGTCGTCCCGGCCCGCATCAGTAGGCGGGCTCGAGCCGGGTGGTGGCCGGGACGGCGTGCTTTTTCGCCGGGATCATGTAGAGCCCGGCGAAGGCCGCCGCCGCGCGTGCCTGTGCCGACATCCGGCGCAGCATGGCCCCGAGACCGGACCCGGCCTTGGCGCGGGCCAGGTCGGCGTTGGCCTTCTGGAGCTTCTTCAGCCCCGCGGCCCAGCGCGGATTGTCGATATCCAGCGTGATCGGGAAGATCTGCTTGGAGAGTTCAGAGGTCTTGCGGAAGACCTCCTCGCCGTACCAGTCCGTATCGACGCCGAGCGCCTCGTGGAAGGCCGGGCGCTGGTGGTCGCGCACATACATCGTGGCGAAGACGGCCGTCAGGAAGAACTTGATCCACAGGACGTTGCGCCCCGCGGTCAGTTTCGGGTCGGTCTTCATCAGGAGGGCGAAGGCCTCGCCGTGACGGAACTCGTCGTTGCACCATTCCTCGAACCACTTGAAGATCGGGTGGAAGCGGTGCTCGGGGTGCTTCTCGAGGTGGCGGAAGATCGTGATATAGCGGGCATAGCCGATCTTCTCGCTGAGATAGGTGGCGTAGTAGATGAATTTCGGACGGAAGTAGGTGTATTTCTTCTTTTGCGTCAGGAAGCCGAGATTCACCGCCACGCCCGCCTCGCGCAGGGCGTCGTTGATGAAACCCGCATGCCGGGCCTCGTCGCGGGCCATGAGCTGGAAGAGCTGCACGATGTCGGAATTCTTCCCGCGGCGTTTCATCTCCTTGTAGAGAACGCAGCCCGAGAACTCCGCGGTGCAGGACGAGATCAGGAAGTCGATGAACTCTTTCTTCAGGTCGGGGTCCATGCCGTCCCAGTCGACGTGATCCCAGTCCTCGTTCTTCTTGAAGTGGCCCTTGTTCGGATCCGCCTCCATCTCGTCGATCAGCGCATCCCAGTCCTTGCGGACGGAAGAGACGTCGATCCCGTCGAGCTCGTCGAAATCAGTGGTGTAAAAGCGCGGGGTGAGCAGCGTGTTCTGCATCGCCACGTCGGTGGCGAACTTGCTGTCGAGCTTGGCCTGCTCTTCCTGGATCGCGAGCCCCTCTTCGACGGTCGTCGCGTCGGCGGTATGCTTGCTTTGCATGTTCATAGCGTGACCTCCTCGGAAAAGGAGAACTCGCAAAGCTCCATCACCTCGAAATCGCCGGTCAGGCGGGTCCAGAGCTGCTCGAGCTTGGAGGCGCGCACGATCGTGGCGTCGCGGTCCTCGCGGACGATTTCACCGAAGGGCGCCATGATCTCGGGCCCGTGAACCTTGACCTCGTCACCGGGGTAGACGGTCGTCCCGTTGTTGAAGCGCACATGCGCGTGCAGGCTTTCGAACTTGTGACTCACTTCCACGGTACATGGCGCGTGTTCGATATCCTTGGTCAGCCATCCCATTTTGGCTTCCTCCCTATTTTGCCAACAGCCTCGCGAAGGCGTTGGCGTTGTCTGCGCCGAATCCCATTAAATCGGCGCTCCAGCCCGTGCTCGGGTCGTGGATCGAAATGCGTCCGGTGTCGTAGGCGACGAGAGCCACCGGGCCATCGAGCGCGACGCGGTGCTTGGTCCGCTCGCGCTGGATGACGCGCCAGACGCCTGAAATGAATCCGCCCTCCTGGGGCGTGAGATCCGCGATCACCCGGCCATCGAGGTCGCGGATCGTGGCCGCACCGGCCATGTCGCCCGAGAGAAGAATCTCGCGGCTGAGCCTGACCTCGCCTTCGGGCGGCGTCGCGATCAGCGGCCGGTCGGTGAGCCGCGCGGCGGTCACCAGAACCAGCGTCGTCAGCACCAGCGCCAGCATCGCGCGCGCCATGGCGCGCGGGATCAGTTCCTTGTCGCGGGGCGGGGCGTGGGGATGTGTCTGGCTGTGGGACATGGCGATCACGTGTTCATTCGGCCGCGACGGAGGCGGCGGTGGGCTGACGCTGGAGCTGCGGCGTGCTGACCCGGGCCTCGGCGGCCTCGGCCAGGATATGGGCGACGCGCTCGGCCTCGGGGATGCAGCGCAGGGCCGGCTGCGTGCGGCGCATCACCCAGGGTCGGACATGCGGCCAGCAGACGAGATAGGAGAGCCGGGTCTCGCCCATCAGGTCGAGCGCGATCGTCCCGGTGCCGCCCCGGCGCAGGTCGAGGCCCGCGTTGCGGATCTGCGTGAAGGGCAGGTTCAGCGTCACGGTGAGGGCCGCGCCGATCCGCATGGCGACGCGGCGGTTCGTGATGGTGTAGACGGCGGCGCGGGCCTGGACCCAGCCGACGATCATCAGGAGCGCGCAGACGATGGCGCCGAGGATGATGAAGGGGAAAGAGGCCCGGAACGCGATCACGGCACCGACCTGGTCGGCCATCGTGACGAAGCGCCAGACCGCCAGCGCCACGAAATAGCCGGCCACCCAGTAAAGGCTGAGCGATTCCCGTGTCAGCGCCCACCAGTTCGGGCGGCCCTGCCACAGGATGTGTTCACCCTCGGGCGGGCGTTCCGGCAGGCCCTTGACCGGCTCTACGGCGAAATCGTCGTGATCGTGGTGCATGGCACCCTCCCGTTTGTTAGCCGAGCTGCGGTTCGAGCCGGCTCTCGCTGGCATAGAGCGTGCCGCCGGCATAATAGCCGCAGATCTTGTCTTCCTCGAGCAGCGTCACCTGGTTCGGCGAGGCATGCGCGGGGACCCCCGCGAAATGCTTGCCGAAGATCGAACGAACCTTGACGCGCTTCGACTGGATCCGCGCCATGGTCAGCGGGATCAGGCGCTTGCCGCCGCCATGCGCGGAGTCGAGTTCGACCTCGAGATAGCGGACCAGCTGCTCGGGCTCGTCGATCCACATGTCGGTGATGGTGCCGACCTCCTCGCCGTCGCCGGCCTGCACCGGCAGGCCGCGCGGGTCGCGACCGGCGGCCACGTGGAAATGCTCGGTCGCGGCCATCGGCACGATCTTGGGATGGCCCTGGCCGTCCAGTTCCGGCACGTCGCGGCGCGGCGCCCAAGAGGCCGGGCCCACGCCGTCGGCCATCGGGTCGCCCGTCGGCACGAAGGGAAAGCCGTTCCCGGCGGCGGTCTTCTCGACGGCGATGTCCGCACGTTCCGGCGTCTGGCCCGAGGGCACGGTGACCTCGCCCCGGCCGTGCGGCAGCTTGAAGGTCTTGTCGTCGGGCACGGGGAAAAGGCCCTGGTTGGCCGAGGGGTTGCCGTCGTCGTCCTCGAGCGGGTAGCCCTCGCGCATGTTCTCGCGCTGGATGTAGAAGATCAGCAGCGCGAAGAAGATCCAGAACAGCCAGAGGCTGACACTGGCCAGATCGACTTGTCCAAAGAATGTTTCGGTCATGGGTCTGTCCTTTCGCAGGATCGGCGGGTCATGTCGGGAAGTCGGTCAGGCCGATCCGTCCCGTTCCCGTTTTCGGAGTTTCAGGCGTGGACCGGGCGTAGCGCACCAGCGGTCCGAGAACCGTGAGCGTCACGAACAGCAGTCCGATCTCGATGTGGTAGACGACGGAGTACCCGGTCGCCGGCGTGTTCAGGGCCTCGCCCCAGGCGCCGCTCGTGGCGATGGCGTTGACCGTGTCGCGGATCGCCCCGCCGAAGCCGATCGACAGCCCCGCCGCGGTGGCCTGCGCGGCGCCCCAGGCGCCCAGCGCCAGCCCGTGCCCGGCCTTGCCGCCGCGCGCCGGCATGGTCATGGCGGCGGTGAGCGTCGCCACCGCGAACAGCCCGGCGCCGAAGCCGATCAGCGTGGCTCCGGCGAAGAAGATCGTGGCCGATCCCATCGGCGCGGCGAAGATCACGGTCGAGAAGGCGGCGATGCCGGCAAGCAGCCCGTGCCCGGCGATGCGATAGGGGTTGGCACCCTGTCCGAGCATGCGCGCCGCAAGCCCGAAACCGGCCAGCGCGCCGGCGGCCCAGACGGTGGTCAGCAGGGTGGTCGACGCGACCGAGAGCCCGAGGATCTCGCCGCCATAGGGTTCCAGCAGGACGTCCTGCATGTTGAAGGCCAGCGTGCCCAGGAAGACCACGGCCAGCAGGCGCCCGGCCTGTCCGCCGGCCACGAGGTCGGCCCAGGCGTCGCGCAGGCGCGGGCGCGGCGCCTCGCGCTCGGCCCGGGTCATCGGGCGCACCTTTTCCTGTTTCCAGAGCGCGATCAGGTTCAGCAGGATGCCGACGACCGCCGCGCCCTGAACGACGCGCACCAGCCTGAAGCTGGAGAAATCGGTGAGCAGCCAGCCGATGATCACCGCCGAGAGCCCCATGCCGAGCAGGAACATCACGTAGAGCAGCGCCACTACCCGCGGGCGGGTCTCGTCGTCGGCGCGATCGGTGGCGAGCGCGAGTCCCGCGGTCTGGGTCATGTGCAGGCCCAGCCCGGCCATCAGGAAGGCCAGCGCGGCGAGGACCTCGCCGGCCCAGCCGGGGCCGACGGCCTGCTGGCCGCCCAGGACCAGCAGCGCGAAGGGCATCACGGCAAAGCCGCCCATCTGCCAGAGCGACCCGAACCAGAGATAGGGAATACGCTTCCAGCCGATGGCGCTGCGATGGGTGTCCGACCGGAACCCCAGAAGCGCGCGGAACGGCGCGATCAGGACCGGCAGCGCGATCATCAGCGCCACGATGGTCGCCGGCACGGAAAGCTCCACGATCATCACGCGGTTGAGCGTGCCGAGCAGCATCACGGTCGCCATCCCGACCGACACCTGGAACAGCGAGAGCCGGAGAAGCTGGCCCATCGGCAGCCCCTCGCTGGCCGCATCCGCGAAGGGCAGGATGCGCGTGGTCAGGTGCATCAGCGGCGAGGGACGGCGCGGGCTCATGACGCAAGCTCCATCGCCTGGGAGATGTAGAAGCCCGAGGTCACCCGCTCGAGCGCGGCGAGCCGGCCCGGCGCGCCGGCCTCGGCCAGAGCCTGGGCAAGACTGGCGGGGCTGTGCGGCACCATGGTCGGCGACCGGTCCGCGCGCGGGAACAGCTTGCCCACCCGCCACATCGTCATCAGCAAAGGCGTGCGCGGTGCAACGGTAAAGACGACGCGGCCGTCGGTGCGCCCGCCCAGCGTCGCGAGGGCGCGGGCGATATCCGCATCGGCGTAGTAGATCAGGCTGTCCATCGCCATCACGTGATCGAAGCGCCCGAGCCGCGCGTCCAGCATGTCCCCGGACCGGAAGCTCACCCGCCCCCGCAGGTCGATGGGCAAGCGGGCCTCGGCGATCCCGACCAGCGACGGCGAGATGTCGACGGCCACGACGTCGGCGCCCCGGGCCGCAAGCTCGGCCGTCATCTGGCCGGCGCCGCAGCCGGCGTCGAGAACCCGCGCGCCCTGCAGGTCGTCGGGCAGCCGCGCGAGCATCTGCGCACGCATCCGGTCGCGCCCCGCCCGCACCGTCTCGCGGATGCGGCTGACCGGCGCGTCGCTGGTCAGCCTCTCCCATGTGCGGGTGGCGGTGCGGTCGAAATAGGTCTCGACCCGGCTGAGCGTGCGGTCATAGGACATCAGTCGAACCCCAGCAGTTCGAAAATGTCGCGGTCTTCCATCGGTGCCGGCGCCATCGGGTCGGTGCCGCGATAGAGCGTCTCGGCGAGCCGCACGTACTCGGCCCGGCAGGCGACGATATCCTCGTCGTCGTCCATCTCGAACAGCGTCTTCTTCTTGAGCCGCGAGCGGCGGATCGCGTCCACATCGGGCATGTGCGCGATGCGGCGGAAACCGACTTCCTTGCAGTAGCGGTCGACCTCGTCGGTGTCCCTGGAGCGGTTGGCGACGCAGCCGGCAAGGCGGACCTTGTAGTTGTTCGACTTGGCCTGCACCGCGGCGATGATCCGGTTCATCGCGTAGATGGAGTCGAAATCGTTGGCCGTGACGATCAGGGCGCGGTCGGCATGCTGGAGCGGCGCGGCGAAGCCGCCGCAGACCACGTCGCCGAGAACGTCGAAGATGACCACGTCGGTGTCTTCCAGCATGTGATGCTGCTTCAGCAGCTTCACCGTCTGGCCCACGACGTAGCCGCCGCAGCCGGTGCCCGCGGGCGGCCCGCCGGCCTCGACGCACTGGACGCCGCCATAGCCTTCGGTGACGAAATCCTCGGGGCGCAGTTCCTCGGGGTGGAAATCGACCTCCTTGAGGATGTCGATCACCGTGGGCTGCAGCCGCCCGGTCAGGGTGAAGGTGCTGTCATGCTTCGGATCGCAACCGATCTGCAGCACCCGCTTGCCCAGCTTGGTGAAGGCCGCCGACAGATTGGAGCTGGTGGTCGACTTGCCGATCCCGCCCTTGCCGTAGACGGAAAAGACCTTGGCGCCCTCGATCTTCATCGACGGGTCCTGGTGGACCTGGACGGATCCTTCGCCGTCCTGTCCCCGAAGGGCCGGGATATCGTCGCGCGGGCTCATGTCGCCTCCTTTTCGGAGCGGCGTGCCGCCGCCTCCTGTTGCGTCGGTTGGGTTGGGTCCGCCGGGCGTTGCCGCGCCTGCGGCCGGTCGTCGATATGCGTCGCTGCGATCATTCGGCGGCCACCCCTTCGAGCCTGTCCTCGATGGCGTCCGCCGCGTCGCGAAGCGCGGCCAGCGTCGCCTCGTCCGGCTGCCAGTAGGCGCGGTCATGGGCTTCGAGCAGGCGGTTGGCCATGCGCGACGAGGCGGCCGGGTTGAGATCGGTCAGCCGGGCGCGCATCTCGTCGTCCAGGACGAAGGTCTCGGAAATCCGCTGGTAGATCCAGGGCGCGACCTGGCCCGTGGTGGCCGACCAGCCCATGGTATTGGTCAGCGAGCTTTCGATCTGGCGGACGCCTTCGGCGCCGTGCTTGAGCAGCGCCTCGTGGAATTTCGGGTTGAGCGAGCGCGACCGCGTCTCGAGCGCGACCTGGTCGGCCAGGGTGCGGACCTTGCCCGCGCCCCGCGTCGTGTCGGAGATGTAGACGGCGGCTTCCTGCCCGCCGCGGGCCCGCCGCACCGCGCGCGAGATGCCCCCGAGCGTGTCGAAATAGTGATCGACCGAGGTGACGCCGAGTTCCACGGATTCGAGGTTCTGGTAGGCCAGGTCCACGTCGCTGAGCGCCTGCTGCAACAGGGCCGTGTGCTGCTGGGCCTTGCCGTTGACGCCGTAGGCGAAGCTCTTGCGCGTCTCGTAGGCATCGGCGAGCTCGTCTTCCTCGCCGAAGGCCGAGCTGTCGACCAGCTGGTTGACGTTCGAGCCATAGGCGCCCTCGGCGTTCGAAAAGACCCGCAGGGCCGCCGTTTCCATGTCGCAGCCGATCTTCTCGGCATAGGCGATCGCGTGGGCGCGGATGAAGTTCTGTTCCAGCGGCTCGTCGGCCATCGCGGCCTTCAGCGCGGCCTCGGCCAGGAGCCTGGTCTGCAGCGGCAGCAGATCGCGGAAGATCCCCGAAAGCGTCATGATGACGTCGATCCGGGGGCGCCCGAGCTCTTCCAGCGGGATCAGGTCCGCGCCGCTCAGACGGCCGAAGCTGTCGAAACGCGGCGTCGCGCCGATCAGCGCCAGCGCCTGGGCCAGCGGCGCGCCGTCCGACTTGATGTTGTCCGAGCCCCAAAGCACCAGCGCCACGGTGCGCGGCAGGCTCTTGTGGGTCTCGAGCAGCAGTTCGGCCTGTTTCGCGCCCTCGCGGCAGGCAAAGGCGGTCGGCATACGGAACGGGTCAAAGGCATGGATGTTGCGCCCCGTCGGCAGGATCTCGGGCGTGCGGATCAGGTCGCCGCCGGGCACCGGCGGGGTGAAGCGCCCGTCCAGCGCGTTGAGGATGGCCGGGATCTCGCCGTTTTCCCGGAGCAGCCCATCGACACGGCGCCGGGTCTCGTCGTCGGCATCGGCCATCAGCGCGACATGCTCGGCGCGGGCCTCGGCGCTCATCGGGCGGCCGAGCACATGGAGCCCCTCGGGCACCAGTGCCTCCTCTGTCTCCAGCAGGGTCAGCCAGAGCGCGTCGGGATCGGCTCCGTCCATGTCCACCGCCGCGGCCTGCTCGGCGATCAGCTCTGCAAGCTCGGTCCGCTCGGGGGCTCCCGGCGCCATCTCGCGCCAGCGGGTCAGGCTGTCCTTCAGCTCGGCCAGCGCCTTGTAGAGCCCGGCGCTGGCCAGCGGCGGGGTCAGGTGGGTGACCGTGATCGCGCCCGAACGACGCTTGGCCAGCGTCGCCTCGGAGGGGTTGTTGGCGGCGTAGAGATAGACGTTCGGCATGTCGCCGATCAGCCGGTCGGGCCAGTCCCGCGCGCTCAGCCCGGCCTGCTTGCCCGGCATGAATTCGAGCGCGCCATGCATGCCGAAATGCAGGAGCACGTCTGCGCGGAAACCGTTCTTGAGCCAGAGGTAGAAGGTCGAGAAGGCATGCGTCGGCGCGAAGCCCCGCTCGAAGAGCAGCCGCATCGGGTCGCCCTCGTAGCCGAAGGTCGGCTGAAGCCCCACGAAGACCTTGCCGAATTGCGCGCCGAGGATGTAGACGCCGCGCCCGTCCGACTGCACACGGCCGGGCGCCGGACCCCATTGCGTCTCGATCTCGTCGAGCCAGGGCGTCGTCGCCACGATCTCGTCGGCGCTGACATGCGCCGCGACATTGGCTTCCTGGCCGTATTGCTGGGCATTCCCACCCAGCACGAGGGCGCGCAGGTCCTCGACCGTTTCCGGCGGCGTCAGGTCGTAGCCGCGGGCGGCCAGGGCCTGAAGCGTGTTGTGCAGCGACTGGAAAACGTCGAGATAGGCCGCGGTCCCGGCGGCCCCGGCATTGGGCGGGAAGCCGTAGATCACGATGCCGAGCCGGCGTTCCGCCGCCTGCGACCGGCGCAGCGCCACGAGCCGCGCGGCCCGCGCGGCGAGCGTCTCGATCCGCTCGGGGCAGGGCGCCATGGCGCGGCCGGAGATCGCACCGGGGCAGGCGCGGTCGCACCCGGCGCAGGCCGTGTCGCCGTGACGCCCGGCGAAGACCGTCGGGTTGGTCGCGCCGTCAAGCTCGGGCAGCGCGATCAGCATGGTCGTCTCGATCGGGCCGAGCCCCTGGCCGGAGTCGGCCCATTGCCCGAGCGTCTGGAATTCCAGCGGATGGGCCGCGAGATACGGGATGTCGAGCGATTTCAGGGTTCCGACGGCCGCGTCGGTGTCGTTGTAGGCAGGTCCGCCGACCAGCGAGAATCCCGTCAGCGAGAGCAGGGTGTCGATCGTCGGCCCGGCCGGGCCCTTGAAGAAGGCCTCGATCGCGGGGCGTCCGTCGAGACCGGCGGCGAAGGCCGGCAGGACGCGCAGCCCGCGGGCTTCCAGCGCGCGGATGGCGGCGTCGTAATGGGCGGTGTCGCCGGCCAGCACGTAGCTGCGCATCAGGAGCAGCCCGATGGTGCCGTTCGCCCCCGCCGGGGCGGGCAGGCGCGCGGGATCCGTGGTGATGCGCTCGTCCAGGTCCGGATGGTAGAGTCCGGTTTCGGGATACTCGAGCGGCGCGGGCGCCTGGGCGCCGCGCCATGCATCGTGCCGGCAATAGCGCGAGATCAGGAAGCGCACCATCGCCTCGATATTGTCGTCCGAGGCGCCCAGCCAGTACTGCATGACGAGGAACCAGGCCCGCAGGTCCTGCGCCTTGCCCGGTATGAGCCGCAGGATGCGCGGCAGCCGCCGCAGCATCCGCATCTTGCGCTCGCCGTCCTCGACCGAGGGGCCGTTGGATGCGCCGCGCATCTTGCGCATCAGCTTGCGCAGTTTCGAGTCGGGCGCCGACATGTCCAGCGTGCCCATCCGGGTCAGGCGCACGATCTGGCCGTCTGCGATCACCCCGGCCATTGCGTCGCAGTGATCGCGCCGCGCCCGCAGCGCGGGCAGGATCGCCTGCACGTGTTCCTCGAGGAAGAGGAGATTGGCGATGACGATGTCGGCGCCGGCGATGGCCGCCTCGGCCTCGGCCAGCAGGGCGGGGTTCTCGCCCCAGCCGGCGGCGGCGTGCACGCTGAGCTCCAGGCCCGGGAAATCCCGCGCCATCCGCTCGGCCGCGCGGGCGCAGGGGCCGGCCGAATGGGCGTCGAGCGTGAGGATCACCACGCTGTAGCCGGGCCTCGGCCCGGTTATGCCGGTCTCATCGCGCATAGTGGGCCTTGGCCTCGTAAAGGGTGTCGATCCCGATTTCGTAGAGCCCGCGCTCGGCGGCGAAGGTCTCGGTGTTGCGGCGGGCCTTGCCCCGCACGAAGAAGGGAATCTTCCGCAGCTCGCGCTCGGCCTCGGCGCGCCAGGTGATGGCGTCGGGTGTGGCCGCGGCGGGGGCCTCGGGCCGGTCCGCCGTCGGGACGCGCGGGACGTGCTGGCCGCCGTGATGGCTGGCCCCGGCGTCGTCGTGGAACTCGAAATCGTCGCGGAACATGTGCAGCAGGTGTTCCTCCAGCCCCATGACCAGGGGATGCACCCAGGTGTCGAAGATCACGTTCGCGCCCTCGATGCCCATCTGCGGGCTGTAGCGGGCCGGGAAATCCTGGACGTGGACCGGGGCCGAGATCACCGCGCAGGGAATGCCCAGCCGCTTGCCGATATGGCGCTCCATCTGGGTGCCGAGGATCAGCTCGGGGGCGAGCGCCTCGACCTGGGCCTCGACGTCGAGATAGTCGTCCGAGATCAGCGCCTCGACCCCGTAATCCCGCGCCAGCGCGCGGATCGGGCGGGCCATCTCGCGATTGTAGCAACCGAGGCCGACGACCTCGAAGCCCATCTCGTCGCGGGCGATTCGCGCGGCGGCGGCAACATGGGTGCCGTCGCCGAAGATGAAGACCCGCTTGCCGGTGAGATAGGTCGAGTCGACGCTTTCCGAGTACCACGGCAGGCGCAGCCGTGCCGTATCGAGCCGGGGCGTGACGCCCGCCAGTTCGGCGACCTCGGCGACGAAATCGCGGGTCGCGCCGACGCCGATCGGCACCGTCTTCGTATAGGGCAGGTCGAGCGCGCGCTCCATCCAGCGGCAGGCGGATTCGGCGGTCTCGGGATACATCAGCACGTTGAAATGCGCCGCGCCGAGCCGCGCGAGATCGGCCGGGGCCGCGCCCATCGGGGCGGTGACGTTGACGCCGATGCCCATCTCTTCGAGCAGCGCGGTGACCTCCGTGATGTCGTCGCGATGCCTGAAGCCGAGCGCGGTCGGCCCGACCAGGTTCGCGGTGACCTGCGGCGTCTTCTCGACCGGACGTGCCAGCGCGCGGACGAGCTGATGGAAGGTCTCGTCGGCGCCGAAGTTCTCCTTGCGCTGGTAGCTCGGCAGCTCGAGCGGGATCACGGGGACCGGCAGGCCCATGGTTTCGGCCATGCCGCCGGGATCGTCCTGGATCAGCTCGGCCGTGCAGGAGGCGCCGACGATCATCGCCTGCGGCTTGAAACGCTCATAGGCGCCCTGGCAGGCGGTCTTGAACAGGTTTGCGGTGTCGCTGCCCAGGTCCCGGGCCTGGAAGGTCGTGTAGGTGACCGGCGGGCGGTGGTTGCGCCGCTCGATCATCGTGAAGAGCAAATCCGCGTAGGTGTCGCCCTGCGGCGCGTGGAGGACGTAATGCAGCCCCGTCATGCCGGTGGCGACCCGCATCGCGCCCACATGGGGCGGACCCTCGTATGTCCAGACGCTGAGCTTCATTCCGCGGCCTCCAGCTTCAGCGCCGCGCGACGGCGCAGCGGCCGCGAGAAAAGCCCGGCAAGGTCGCCGGCCTGTTCGTAGAAATGCACCGGCGTGAAGACCAGCTCGATCGCCCACTTGGTCGTCAGCCCCTCGGCCTCGAGCGGGTTGGCGAGCCCGAGCCCGCAGACGGTAAGGTCCGGCCGCGCCGCCCGGCAGCGGTCGAGCTGGAGATCGACGTCCTGGCCTTCGGACAGGGCCGTGCCCTCGGCGAGGAGATCCAGCTCGGCCCCCACGACGCCCTTGTGCAGGTAGGGGGTGCCCACCTCGAGGGCCTCCATCCCGCATTCGCGGGTGAGGAAGCGCGCCAGCGGCACCTCGAGCTGGCTGTCGGGGAAGAAGAAGACCGACTTGCCGTTCAGCGTTTCGGTCGCCTTGGCCACGGCGTGGCGGGCACGTGCGCGGGGCGCGTCGGTGACGGCGTCGAAACGCGCCGGATCAACGCCGAATTCCCGCGCAACGGCGCGAAGCCACGCGGTGGTGCCTTCTTCGCCGAACGGGAAAGGCGCGGGAATGTGACGCGCCCCGCGTCTTTCCAGGGCGGCATGGGTTCCGCCGAGGAATGGTTGTGTCAGCGCGAAGACGGTGTTCGGCCCAACGGCCACGTCGCTGTCGGCATGACGTGCCGGCAGAACGGTCACATCCGTGATCCCCATCTGCGCCAACAGGTCGAGGGCCTGGTCCTCGACGACATCGGGCAGCGCGCCCACGAGCATCAACTGCCGCCGGTCGGTGGCGGGCAGGGCGGGCACCATCGCGGCGAGGCAGGCGTCCTCGCCTTCGGTGAAGGTGGTTTCGATCCCCGAGCCGGAATAGTTCAGCACGCGCACCCGCGGTGCGTGGCGGGCGCTCAGCCGTTCGGCGGCGCGGGCCAGGTCCAGCTTGATGACCTCCGACGGGCAGCTGCCCACCAGGAAGAGCTGGCGGATGTCGCCCCGCCGTTCCAGCAGGCGTTCGACCTGCGCCTCGAGCTCCTCCTGCGCGTCCGCGAGGCCGGCCAGGTCGGTCTCTTCGAGAATGGCCGTGCCGAATCGGGGCTCGGCGAAGATCATCACGCCGGCCGCGCTTTGCAGCAGATGCGCGCAGGTGCGCGAGCCGACGACGAGGAAGAAGGCGTCCTGCATCTTGCGGTGCAGCCAGATGATTCCCGTCAGCCCGCAGAAGACCTCGTGCTGGCCGCGCTGTTTCAGAACGGGGGCGTTGCGGCATCCGGCGGCCGGCGGTGGGGGCGTGTGCCGGGTCATGCGGGCTCCTGCATGTCGAGCCGCGCGGCGCGGAGTTTCAGCAGGAACTGCCCGGCATTGATGACGTAGGCGAAATAGGCCGCCAGCGCGAGCACCATCAGCCCGGCCGGATCGAGCGACCCGGCGAAGAGCGCCCAGATATAGGCGGTGTGCAGCGCGATCACGGCGAAGCTGAACACGTCTTCCCAGAAGAAGGCCGGGGCGAAGAGATACTGGCCGAAGACGACCTTCTCCCAGATCGCGCCGGTCACCATGATCAGGTAGAGAAACCCGGTCTTCACGAGGATCGAAACCGTCGCCGCCTCGTAGCCCGCGCCGGTCAGGAGAAAGCGCAGAACCAGACCGAGCGAGACGAGGAAGACCAGGAATTGCAGCGGGGCGAGGATGCCCTGCACCAAGGTCCAGACGCTTTCGTCGCGCCGTGCGCGCTGCGCTGCGGTGTAGAGCGCAGCCCGGTCGGGTTTCGGGCCATGCGTCGGTGCCATTCTTCCCCCCTGGCGGGCCAGTTTCTGGTCCTTGATGCTAGGGGCCTGGGCGGCAAAGTGTCAACTAAAACTTACACTCCGAACGGGCCTCTGGTGTCAGCGCAACTGGACTCGCCGCGAGCGCCACGCCCGAGTCGGGCATACATGCAAGAGTATGCTTATATTATTGGGTAATTGGCATGCAGGTATTTTCTTGTCATAACAGGCCGATGCGGTTGTTGCGGCTTGCGGCCTGTCAACTATATTTGACATTTTCGAAATTGACTCGCAAGGTTATGGTATCGGCTAGCTGATGTGACGCACCAGACGCACCGCGGCCAGCGCAAGGCCCAGGGGGGTGCAAAATGCCAAATGATTTTCGTAAAGAGCGGGCCGGTTTCTCGCACCAGCAGGGCAGGGGGATACGGTATCTCGCAGAATCGGCGCTGCGCAGCATCGCGTCGTCGCACAGCCCCGCCCACCCCGAGACACGGGCCGAATGGGTGGAGCGTTTCTGCGAGGCGCTGATGTCGCAGTCCGAGACCAGCCACCACGCCGTGATCACCGAGCTTGTCGCCAAGGGGGTGAGTTCGCAGGAGATCTACCAGGCCTACGTCCCCGAGGCCGCGCGCCAGCTCGGCCAGATGTGGCTCAAGGACGAGGCAAGCTTCGTCGACGTGACCGTCGGTGCGGCGCGTCTGCAAAAGCTGTTCCGCCACAGCGGCGACGAGGGCTGCGGCAAGTGGATGGATCGCAGCATCCCGCTCGGGCAGTCGATCCTGATGGCCGTGCCCGATTTCGAGGAGCATTCGCTGGGGGCCTTCGTGGCCGCGGACCAGTTCCGCCGACATGGCATCTGGGTGAACATGGCGATCGGCATGACCGCCGAAGAGATTGCGGAAGTCGTGCGCGAAGGCAGGTTCGCGATGGTCGGGGTCACGCTCGCCGTGCGGAAATCCATTGAACCGCTTGCGGACATGGTGAAAGATCTGCGCGCGAAAGTGGCCGAGTGCCCGCCGATCGTCGTCGGGGGCAAAGCGGTCGAGATCGCGGACGACATAGAAGACAAAACCGGTGTCGATCACGCCGTCAAAAGCGTCCGCGAGGCTGTAGAGCGGTGCGGGCTTGCGTCTGTCGCCGAAACATTGTCTGTTGACGCGTCGCTTTGACCGGGGGCGACGAAAAACGGCATTGAGGTGAAGGTGTGATACGGCAACTGAGGACATCGGAACGGTTCCGCGCTGGTGTCCTGCCAGAAGCTACCGATATCGATCAGGCGATCGAACGGTCTTCAGATATTGCCGTCGTAGTGGACGAAGCCGGTGTCGTCAGCGGAATCTCCGTCAATACAGAATGCCCGACGCTTGGGTGCCTCGACCACTGGGTGGGGCGGCCCTTCGCCGATTTCCTGACCGACGAATGTGTCGACAAGTTCGAAACCCGGGCCCGCGCGCTGCGCGAGAGCCCGGATGCGCAGGTGCGTCCGATCGAGCTCAACCACATCGACAATGCGAAGTGGGAGTTTCCGATCCGCTACACGATGCACCGGATCCGTGGCGGGGAGACGGTGCTGTTGCTCGGGCGGGATCTGCAGCCCTTCGCCGAGGTGCAGCAGCGACTCGTGCGCGAGCAGATGGCGCGCGAGCGCGAACAGCAGCGCATGCGCGGGGTCGAGACCTATTTCCGCGTGGTGCTGGAGGCCTCGGAGACGCCGCTGGTGCTGGTCGATCCCGAGGGTGGAAAGATCCGCGACCTGAACACGGCGGCGGCCCAGTTGCTGGGCAGCACCGTGGACGGATTGTCCGACAGCGGGATCGCGCAGGCCTTCGAGGGGCGGCGGCGCACCGAGTTCCTCGAGGCGCTCAAGGGCGCGGCCTCGACGAGCGAGCTCAAGGGAATAGAGGCGGTGGCGCGGCGCAACGGGCGCGTGGTCACCCTCCTGCCCGAGTTCTTCCGGGCTGCGGGCGATCTTGTGCTGCTGTGCCGCGTGACCGCCATCGACGACCAGGACGTGCGCGGGCCGGAATTCACGCAGTCGCTTGCATCGCTCTTCGCCTCGACGACCGATGCGATCGTGCTGACGGACGCCAAGGGCGTGATCCGCGAAGCCAACGAGGCCTTCCTCGTGATGACCGACGCCGCGCAGCTGCGCGACGTCAAGGATCAGTCCCTCGGCGAGTTCCTGATGCGCGGGACCGTCGACCTGACCCTGATCCTCGAGAACGCGATCAAGACCGGCCGCATTCGCAGCTACATGGCCCAGATCAAGAGTGTCGTCGGAACCCGCCTGCCGGTCGATATCTCCGCGGCACATCTTCGCCAGAGGGGCGGGGATCTCGGGATCGGGCTGATTATCCGGGACGTGTCCCAGGAGGACACCATGGCGGCCGCCGAGCCCGGTTCGATGGTCAGCCAGGATGCCGTCAAGAACGTGATGGACCTGGTCGGCACCGCCTCGCTGAAGGAGTTGGTCTCGGCGACGTCGGACGTGGTCGAGAAGATGTGCATCGAGACGGCGATCCAGATGACTGGGAACAACCGCGTCGCCGCGGCCGAAATGCTCGGCCTGTCGCGCCAGAGCCTCTACGTGAAGCTTCGCAAGCACGGCCTGCTGCATTCGGGCGGCGGCGACTGACGGCCCGCATCTCGCCGGGCGTCGGAAACACCCTTCCAATGAATCGGATTGTATAGTTTAATTGACACCATGAGTGTCAGCGAAACGTTACAATCCGATCTCCGCTACCCCGCGCCGCGCGCCGTGCTGCGGCTGTTGAAGCCGATTACCTGGTTCCCGCCGATCTGGGCCTATCTCTGCGGCGTCGTCGCCTCGGGGGCACCGGTCTCGTCGGCGCCGTTCCTCGTCCTGGTCGGTGTCGTGCTGGCCGGTCCCGTCGTCTGCGGGATGAGCCAGGCCGCCAATGACTGGTGCGATCGCCATGTGGACGCGATCAACGAGCCCGACCGCCCGATCCCGTCGGGCGCCGTGCCCGGGCGCTGGGGGCTCTGGATCGCGCTGGCGATGAGCGGGCTGGCGCTTGGTCTCGGGGCGTTGCTGGGGCCGTGGGGGTTCGGCGCCACCGTCGTGGGCGTGCTGGCGGCCTGGGCCTATTCGGCCGAGCCGGTCCGGCTCAAGCGTTCGGGGATCTGGGGGCCGGGACTGGTCGGGCTCTGCTACGAAGGGCTGCCCTGGTTTACCGGCGCGGCCGTACTTTCGTCCGGGGCGCCCTCCTGGCCAGTGGTCACGCTTGCCGCGCTCTATGCGCTGGGGGCGCACGGCATCATGACGCTCAATGATTTCAAGGCGCTGGAGGGTGATCGCCAGACCGGCGTGAACTCGCTGCCCGTGACGCTTGGCCCGGCGCGCGCCGCGCGGGTCGCCTGCTGGGTCATGGCGCTGCCGCAGGTCGCGGTCGTGGCCCTTCTGCTGGGTTGGGACAGGCCCTGGCACGCCGCCGCCGTGGCCGCGCTTTTGCTGGCGCAGCTCTGGGCGATGCGGGTGCTCCTGTCGGACCCGAAGGGCCGGGCGCCCTGGTATAATGCCACCGGCGTGACCTTCTACGTGACGGGAATGATGATCTCGGCGACCGCCTTGCGGGCAATGGGGGCGGGCTGATGTCGCTGGGCTGGATTTCCATCTTTCGGCTCGGGCTGGTCCAGATGGCGCTGGGCGCCATCGTGGTGCTGACGACATCCACGCTCAACCGGCTGATGGTGGTGGAACTGGCCTTGCCGGCGGTTTTGCCGGGGCTTCTCGTGGCGCTTCACTACGGGGTGCAGATCACGCGCCCGAACTGGGGTTTCCTGTCCGACGCGGGCGGGCATCGAACGCGCTGGATCATCGGGGGCATGGTCGCGCTGGCGCTGGGGGCGCTGGGGGCCGCCGCCGGCGTCGTGCTTTTCGAGACCAGTTTCACCGCGGCCCTGGTGCTGTCGGTGCTGGCCTATGCGCTGATCGGGCTCGGGGTGGGAGCCTCCGGCACGTCGCTGCTGGCGCTGCTCGCGACCGCCACCCTGCCGAGCCGCCGTCCCGCGGCGGCGACCATCACCTGGCTGATGATGATCGCCGGGATCGCCCTGACCGCCGGGACCGTGGGGGCGTTTCTCGATCCCTATTCGCCGGCGCTCCTGCTCCGGATCGTGGCCGTCGTCACGGGGGGCGCGGTCCTGCTGACGATCCTTGCCGTATGGGGAATCGAGTCGCGCGTACAGGCCGTGCGCGCGCGGCCGGACGCCACGCGGTTCCTCGACTGCCTGCACGAGGTCTGGGCCGAGCCCGCGGCGCGCAATTTCACGATCTTCGTCTTCCTGTCCATGACGGCCTATTTCATGCAGGAATTGATCCTCGAGCCCTATGCAGGCCTGGTTTTCGCCATGACGCCGGGACAGTCGACGACGCTCAGCGGTGCGCAGAACGGCGGTGTCTTCTTCGGCATGCTGACCGTGGGGATCGCCGCCACCGGCCTGTGCCTCGGGAGCCTGCGCGGCTGGGTCGTGGCCGGATGCCTCGGCTCGGCCGCCAGCCTCGGGGCCATTGCGCTGCTGGGCAAGACCGCGCTGGCGTCGATGCTGATGCCGGCCGTGGTGGCGCTGGGGTTCTTCAACGGCATGTTCGCGGTGGCGGCCATCGGGTCGATGATGGCGCTGGCCGGGCAGGGGCGCGATGCCCGCGAAGGGATGCGGATGGGTCTCTGGGGGGCGGCGCAGGCCATCGCCGCCGGCTTTGGCGGGCTGCTCGGCGCGGCGGCCGTGGACGTCATGCGCCTGGCGCTGGCCAGCGATGCCGCCGCTTTCGGCACGGTCTTCCTCGCCGAGGCCGCGCTTTTCGTCGTCGCGGCGCTGATGGCGCTGCGGGTCATCGAGCTTGGCCGGGGCCGCCCCGCCGCCATGGTTCCGGGAGAATGAAAGATGTTTGACGTCGTCGTCGTGGGCGGAGGCCCGTCCGGTGCAACAGCCGCAGAAGACCTCGCCCGGTCGGGCCACAACGTGGCGCTCCTGGACCGCGCGGGCCGGATCAAGCCCTGCGGCGGTGCCATTCCGCCGCGCCTGATCGCGGATTTCGACATTCCGGACGCGCAGCTCGTCGCCAGGATCACCACCGCCCGCATGATCTCGCCCACCGGGCGCCAGGTCGACATCCCGATCGAGAACGGCTTCGTGGGCATGGTGGACCGCGAGGATTTCGACGCCTTCCTCCGGGACCGCGCCCAAGGGGCCGGGGCGACGCGCCTGACCGGCACGTTCCAGAGGATCGCGCGCGACGGCGGCACGACCCGCGTGATCTACCGCGACAAGGAGAGCGGGGCCGAACGGGCCGTCGAGACGCGCCTTGTCATCGGGGCCGACGGCGCCCGGTCGCGGGTCGCGCGCGCCGAGGTGCCGGGCGGTGACAGCATTCCCTACGTCATCGCCTATCACGAGATCATCGAGGCACCGGGCAAGGTCGGCGCCTATGACCCGGCGCGCTGCGACGTTGTCTATGACGGCCGGATCTCGCCGGATTTCTACGGCTGGGTCTTCCCGCACGGGAAATCCGCCAGCGTTGGCATGGGGTCCATGGTGCCGGACGTCGATCTCAAGCGGGCGACGGCCGATCTGCGCGCGGCGAGCGGCCTGGCCGATTGCCCGACGATCCGCAAGGAAGGCGCCCCGATCCCGCTGAAGCCGCTCGACCGCTGGGACAATGGTCGCGACGTGGTCCTGGCGGGCGATGCCGCCGGCGTGGTCGCGCCAAGCTCCGGAGAAGGGATCTATTACGCCATGGTCGGCGGGCGCGTGGCGGCCACTGCGGCGGCGGCCTGTCTGGCTTCCGGGCGCGTGCGGGATCTGAAGCTGGCGCGCCAGCTTTTCATGCGCGAGCACAAGACCGTGTTCCGGGTGCTGGCCTCGATGCAGAATGCCTATTACAAGTCGGATGAACGGCGGGAGCGTTTCGTCTCGCTCTGCCATGATGTCGACGTGCAACGGCTGACCTTCGAGGCCTACATGAACAAGAAACTCGTGCGTGCACGCCCGCTGGCGCATCTGAAGATCGGCGTCAAGAACTTGGCGCATCTCGCACGCCTGGTGCCGGCGGCCTACGTATGACCGATCTCATTCCCGCCTGGGTCGAGGGCCGGCTGCAGCCGGTCGAAAAGCTGGAGGCGCATCGCCGCGGCCTGCGGCACAAGGCGGTGTCCGTCTTCGTGATGTGCGGCGACGCGGTGCTGATCCAGCGCCGCGCGCGCGGCAAGTATCACACGCCGGGGCTTTGGGCCAACACCTGCTGCACCCATCCCCGAATGGACGAGGCACCGGCGGCCTGCGCCGAACGCAGGCTGCGAGAAGAACTTGGGATCACCGGGCTGGATCTGTCGCCGCGCGAACAGGTGGAATACCGCGCCGATGTGGGCGGCGGCCTGATCGAGCACGAGGTCGTGGATATTTTCCTCGCGCGGGTGGCGCGGCGCATCCCCGTCAGCCCCAACCCCGACGAGGTGATGGACACCGCCTGGGTCGGGATGGCCGAGTTGTGCGCGCGGACGCGGCGCGACCCGTCGCGCTACACGCCCTGGCTTCGGATTTACCTCGAGGAGCACGCCGCGCAGATTTTCGCGTGACGGCAAGGTCCTGTAAATTTCCGACGCATTGATCTGTGTCAATTAATGTTGACAGATGACGTGCCACCCTTGGGGCAAAGGGGGAGCCGTTATGAAAATCGTCCTGATCCATCCCAACTACCATTCCGGTGGCGCGGAGATCGCCGGGAACTGGCCGCCCGCCTGGGTGGCCTATCTGGCCGGTCCGCTGAAGGAGGCCGGCTATACCGATATCACCTTCATCGATGCGATGACCCACCACATCGGCGAGGACGACCTGCGCGCGCGGATCGCGGCGCTTGCCCCGGATATCGTCGGCTGCACCGCGATCACGCCCTCGATCTACAAGGCCGAGCGCGTGCTGGAGATCGCCAAGGAGGCCGCCCCCGACGCCGTCACGGTGCTGGGCGGGGTGCATGCCACCTTCATGTTCAAGCAGGTTCTCTCGGAAGCCCCGCAGGTCGACGTGATCGTCCGCGGCGAGGGCGAGGAGGTGTTTCTCGATTTCGTCCGTGCCGTCGAGGATGGCCGCTGGCCGGCGGAGCCCAAGCGCATCAAGGGCATCGCCTATAGCGCCGACGGCGAGATCGTGGCCACCGCCGCGGCGCCCACGGTCAAGAACCTCGAGGGCCTGACGCCGGACTGGTCGATCCTCGAATGGGAGAACTACGTCTACATCCCGCTCAACACGCGGCTAGCGATCCCGAGCATGGCCCGGGGCTGCCCGTTTACCTGCTCGTTCTGCTCGCAGTGGAAATTCTGGCGCGACTACCGGGTCCGCGACCCCAAGGCCGTCGTGGACGAGATCGAGGATCTCGTGGAAAACCACGGCGTCGGCTTCTTCATCCTCGCCGACGAGGAACCCACGATCAACAAGCGGAAATTCACCGCCTTCTGCGAAGAACTGATCGCGCGGGGGCTGCCCGAACGGGTCAAATGGGGCATCAACACCCGTGTCACCGACATCCAGCGCGACAAGGAGATGCTGCCGCTCTGGCGGCGCGCGGGCCTCGTCCATGTCAGCCTTGGTACGGAGGCGGCGGCGCAGATGAAGCTCGATCTCTTCAACAAGGAGACCCGCGTCGAGCAGAACAAGGAAGCCATCCGCCTGCTGCGCGAGGCCGACATCTTCACCGAGGCGCAGTTCATCGTCGGGCTCGACAACGAGACCGAGGAAACCCTCGAAGAGACCTACCGTTTCGCGCGCGACTGGAACCCGGATCTCGCCAATTGGACGATGTACACGCCCTGGCCCTTCACGCCGCTCTTCCAGGAACTGGGCGACAAGGTCGAGGTGTTCGACTTCGAGAAGTACAACTTCGTCACCCCGATCATGAAGCCCGATGCGATGGACCGGGCGACGCTGCTCGACCGGGTGATGCACAACTACCGGCGCTTCTACATGAACAAGGCGCTGTTCCATTACCCCTGGCGCGGCACGGGTTTCCGCAGGAAATACCTGCTGGGCTGCCTGAAGGCCTTCGCCAAGGCGGGCTTCGCCCGGACGTTCTACGACCTCGGCAAGGTCGGTTACTGGGGGCCGCAGTCGAAGGAGAAGGTGGACTTCCACTTCGACGACAGCCGCCAGATCGCCGAGGCGCAGATGGCCGACTGGGAAGCCACCGCCGATCGCAAGCGCAAGGCGGCAGAGCGCAAGGCCGCGGTGCGCGACCAGATCAAGGCCGAGAAGGCCCGCCTGGCCGAGATCCAGGCCGGCGCCCGTGCCTGCGGCGGCGAGGACCGCGTCAGCCAAACCCCGGCGGAGTGATCCCGCGATGCCCGGCGAGGGCGCGGGCGTCGCGCGTGTCGGTCCCAACGCGATCACCCAGACCGCCGCGGCGCTGCGCGCCGCGGGCGGCGAGACGCTGGCGCGGACCATGTTCGGGGCCGCCGGCCTGGCTCCCTACCTCTCGGCGCCGCCCGACGAGATGGTGGCAGAGCAAGAGGCCGCCCGCCTTCATGCCGCCATCGCGGCCGGCCTGCCCCCGGCGCAGGCCGCGGCCGTGGCCCGCGATGCGGGGCGGCGGACGGGGGCCTATATCCTCGCCCACAGGATCCCGAAGCCGGTCCAGAAGCTGCTGCGCTGGTTGCCGCCACGGCTTGCCGCGCCGGTGTTGCTCGCGGCGATCCGCCGCCATGCCTGGACCTTCGCCGGCTCGGGGGATGTCACGACCACCGCGGGGCGGCGTCCCGTTCTGACGATCGCCCGAAACCCGCTCGCGACCCCCGGCTGCCCCTGGCACTGCGCCGTACTGGAGACGCTGTTCCGTGCCCTCGTGGCCGCCGACACCCATGTCGAGGAAACGGCATGCTGCGCGACCGGAGCCAGCGCATGCCGTTTCGTTTTCCGGCGCGGCGCGCCGGAGCGGTAAGACCCGACCGGTCACGACGACGGGATCATAGGGGGGGATGGCGGAGACGAAGGGATTCGAACCCTCGAGACGGTTTCCCGTCTACTCCCTTAGCAGGGGAGCGCCTTCGACCACTCGGCCACGTCTCCGCCGACCGATGTAACGGCCGGGCTTCAGGAAAACAAGGCGGAAATTGGCGCCTTTGGACAGGCCGCGCTCAACCCGGAGTCACCCAACCTGCAGAACGCCGCAGGACAGGCGGGGCGCCGTGGCCAATATCGGGAACCTCTGGGGCCGATGGCCACGAACCAGGTCTCTGTCCCGCCGGAGGTTTTGACCCGCGAGAACCGACCGCCAAGATCCCGGGACGTGCCCGAAAAAAATCGTGCGAGACATCGCGTGATGCAATCCATGACGCGTCCCGGCCCCGGGATCGCCCGTGAGTTTGCGAATCCGCAACGTTCTCGGCGGCGTGGTTTCGTAGGTTTTTCGTGACAGTCATCACAGCCGATAAAGGAGTTTGAAGATGCTGACGCGAAGAGCCGCACTTATGGGGGTTGCCGGCGCGGCCGCGGCCCCGATGCTGGCCAGGGCCGCCCGCGCCGAAGAGGCCATGACACCCGTGGCGCCGCCGGCGGACCTGTCCGGTCTGAAGCGCGTCAAGCGGGCCTTGGTGGCCCCGCCCTTCGTCCATGCGCACGAGCAGGTCGCCCCGGCCGCGCCGCGGATCGTCGAGTTCACCATGACGATCGTCGAGAAGGAGATGCAGGTCGACAACGGGGCCTATGTCCAGGCGATGACCTTCGACGGGTCGATGCCGGGTCCGATGATGGTCGTGCACGAGGGCGACTATGTCGAGCTGACGCTGATCAACCCGGCCTCGAACATGATGCCGCACAACATCGACTTCCACTCCGCGACGGGGGCGCTGGGCGGCGGCGCGCTGACCCATGTCAATCCGGGCGAGATGACGGTGCTGCGCTGGAAGGCGACGCGGCCCGGGACCTTCGTCTACCACTGCGCCCCGGGCGGTCCGATGATCCCCTGGCACGTGGTGGCGGGGATGAACGGCGCCATCATGGTGCTGCCGCGCAACGGGCTGAGCGATCACCGGGGCGACCCGGTGCGCTATGACCGGGTCTATTACATCGGCGAGCAGGATCTCTACATCCCGAAGGACGAGACCGGCGCCTACAAGCGCTTCGCGGATGTGGGGTCGAGCTATTTCGAGACCGAGCAGCTGATGAACGGGCTGATCCCGACGCATGTGGTCTTCAACGGTGCGGTGGGCGCGCTGACGGGCGACAAGGCGCTGACCGCGAGGGTCGGCGAGAAGGTGCTCTTCGTCCACAGCCAGGCCAACCGGGACAGCCGCCCGCACCTGATCGGCGGGCATGGTGACCTGGTCTGGGAGGAGGGCAAGTTCAACAACGCCCCGCTCCGCGACCTGGAGACCTGGTTCATCCGCGGCGGCTCGGCGGGGGCGGCGCTCTACGAGTTCCTGCAGCCCGGGGTCTACGCCTATGTGAACCACAACCTCATCGAGGCGGTGAACCTCGGCGCCACGGCCCATGTGAAGGTCGAAGGCGACTGGAACAACGACCTGATGGAACAGGTCGTCGCGCCCAGGGCCATCGGCGCCTGACCCGGCACCGGAGCGGCCACGGCAGGGGGCAGCCGGTCCACCGGCTGTCCCCGAACCTTGCCGGAGGGAGATCCATGAAACTTCTCGCATCGCTGCTTGTCCTGGGGATCGTCTGCCTGCCGTGGCTCGGCTTCGGCGGGGCCGAGCGGACGGGCGCGCGGGCGCCCGGCCCCCGGACGGTTGCCATCCCCGAGGGACAGATCGCCTGGCGCCCGCTCGGCAATTTCAGCCGCGGGGGCAAGCGGGCCACCCCGGCGGCGGCGGCGGTGACGGTCGCGGGGTTCGAGATCATGCAGCACCAGGTCAGCCGCGCCGATTACGCGGCCTGCGTGGCAGACGGGGCCTGCGCGGCGGTGCCGGCCATGGGGGCGGATGACGCGCCGCAGACGCACCTCAACTGGTATGACGCGACCGCCTATGCAGCCTGGCTCGGCGACGAGACCGGCACCGGCTGGCGACTGCCGACGGACGTCGAATGGCAGCGCGCCGCCGCCGAGGTCTTCGGCGAGACGTCACCCCAGGGGGCAGGGGGCGATCCAGGCGCCTGGATGCTGGAGCAGTACGAGGCCGGGGTGCTGCTGCGCGGGCAGGGTGGCCCGGAACGGGGCGCCCGGGGCGTGAACAGCTTCGGCCTGCACGGCATGTCGGACCTGGTCTGGGAATGGACCGCGGGCTGCATGCAGACCGGGAAGCTGGGGGCGGGGGACGTGGTGCGCCAGGCCGAGCCCTATTGCGGGGCCCGCATCGTCGGCGGCCAGCACCAGGCCATCATTATCGACTTCGTCCGCGATGCCAGCGTCGGCGGCTGCGCCGTGGGCCTGCCGCCGGATTACCTCGGCCTCAGGCTCGTCCGGGACTGAGACGGGACGGGGCGACCGGCCGATCGCCGGAACCCGCGCCTGAGCCGCGGCGGATGGCAGGATCGTCGCTTCCCCGCCCGCGCAGGCGAGGCAGGCCCCGGTTTCGGCACAACGCGTGGATGGACGGGGAGTGTCTTTGCGCTCCGCACAGCCGGCCCTGGCGCCCGACGGGGGCGCGAAGACGGGTGCCATGCGATGCCGGCGCATCGGTCCGGCACAGCGCTGCCGCCCGCAACCAGGGACGAGGCGTCGTTTCACGCCGCATCTCATCGGTCGGGGCCGCACATGCGATGGCGGTCGCGCGCAGCGCGTCGCGACGCGCCGCGCGAAGCGGCGCCTTGCCGCGGAACGCCCCGGTCTATCAGAACGAGTAGGCGGTCGTGCTGTAGCCGGACAGGGCGCTGTCGATGTCGGTCGACAGGTTGCCGACGCCACCGGACACGGCGGCCAGAACCGCGATGCCGAGGCCGACGATGGCTGCGGTGAGCACGACCCAGTCCACGGTGACGGCACCGGACTCGTCGGCCTTGAAGGTTTTGATCGCCTGGATCAGTTTCATCATGTTTCTCCAGTTTAGCTCTCTGCGGGGCCACGTCTTTTCATCTTGCATGCGTGGCCTGCCAATGGGGACATATAGCCGTTCAAATACGGCAGGACCGGGGCGCCAATCGTACAATTCAGTAGTGTCTATGCGGCCTTAAAGAGGAAATCGGCCGGGTCCCGCCCCTGTGCGGCACCTTACGACGGGTCGTCCGCCACCGGGTCCCCGGTCGCGTCGTCGCCGGCGAGATCGAAGCCGAAACGCAGGCGGCGCAGCTCCTGCGACGGGCTTACGGAATAGAACACATGCCCCTCGGCGCGCAGCTGGGCCAGCTGGCTGTAGGCATTCACGGCGTCGCGGACGATGACGACGGGATCCGCGCTGTGGGTGTAGCGCGCGTTCTCCTCGATCGCCTTCATCGCGTCGGGCCCGATCATCAGCCGGTAGCCCTGCGGCGTGGTCTCGGTCGGTTCGGGGGTCTGGATGTCGTCGGTCATGCGGATACTCTTCACTTGTTCACGGGAGGCCGGACGCGCCTTGCCCCCGTCCGGGGCGTCCGGTCGATGCGTGGCTGATGCGCGGGGCAGGGATGGCCGCCCTTGCGGCACTTGCGGGAATACCTCACGCGGGAACCTCTTACACAGACCGTTCGCCGCCACGACGGGCCGCGTCCTGGGGCCAGTATGCCGCAGGGCGCCAGCCGGCGCCACGGGCGATTTGACTCTCGTTTTCCGAAATTTCGCCGGGGGTGGGCGCGCTCAGTCCCCGGCGGTGACGATCCGCGTTCCCCAGCCGTCGCAGAGGGCACGGACCGGGTCGGGCGGCGGCGCGTCCGTGAAGAAGGTGTCGATCTCCTCGAGCGACGCGATGCGGACCGGGGCGCTGCGCGAGAATTTCGACGAGTCGGCCA
Organism: Rhodovulum sp. YNF3179; assembly: GCF_050586465.1. NCBI lineage: Bacteria > Pseudomonadati > Pseudomonadota > Alphaproteobacteria > Rhodobacterales > Paracoccaceae > Rhodovulum > Rhodovulum sp. YNF3179. The sequence continues at coordinate 295,980 of NZ_JBOCEG010000001.1, forward strand.
CGAGGCAGGATCGCCGCGCCTGCCGGATGACGGCCTGGGTCACGCGCACCTCGCGGTAATCGTAGTCGAGAAGGTCGCCATCCTCGTCCAGCGCCGAGGCGCCGATCACCCCGAAATCCACCTTGAACTGGCGCACCATGTCCACGGTGACGTCGCCCACCAGGCCGCCATCGGCCCGGCGCAGCACGCCGCCTGCCACGATCACCTCGCAGTCGGGGTTCGCGGCGAGCGTGTTGGCCACGTTGATGTTGTTGGTGATCACCATCAGGTTCCGGTGTTCTAGCAGGGCGCGGGCGACGGCCTCTGTCGACGTGCCGATGTTCAGAAAGACCGAGGCGTTGTCGGGGATCGTCGCCGCACAGGCGCGTGCGATCCGTTCCTTGGCCTCTGTGTTGAGCTGGCGGCGTTCCTCGTAGCCGATATTTGTGACGCCGGAGGGCAGGATCGCGCCGCCATAGACGCGGGTCAGTCGCCCGGCGTCGCAAAGCTCGGTCAGATCCCGCCGGATCGTCTGGACGGTGACACCGAAATGCACGGCGAGATCCTCGACCACGACCTGACCGGTTCGTTTCGCGATGTCGAGGATTTCGGTCTGTCTGAAATTCTGCGCCATCCGCCCCTCCTTGCGTGAAATCATACCCGAACATATCAGAAAGGAAAGTCTGCGCGGCTCTCGGCCCGATTCCGCGGAGCTTCGGAACCGGAAACCGGGCCGATCCGACCCCGTTTACCAGGGCGAGCGGTTACCTGGCTCAAAAAAATAGCGCTTATTTTCAGGGGTTTGGAGCGGTTTCTGTTCGATAATTTTCGTTATCTCCTGATAAGCTTGACAGAACGAACATTTTAGAACACGGTTTCTGTGTCACTGATGTGACAAAGGGAGGAGCATCGTGCACGAAGGAGCTGCCGCATCGGCGCCCCTGGACCTGTTCGTGATCGGCGGGGGCATCAACGGCTGCGGGATCGCCCGCGACGCCGCGGGGCGTGGCCTGTCGGTGGCGCTGGCCGAGCAGGGGGACCTGGCGCAGGCCACGTCGTCTTCCTCGACCAAGCTCTTCCATGGCGGGCTGCGGTATCTCGAGTATTTCGAGTTCCGCCTCGTGCGCGAGGCGCTGGTCGAGCGCGAGACCCTGCTGCGGGCCATGCCGCATATTTCCTGGCCGCTGCGCTTCGTGCTGCCCTACCACCCCGAGATGCGCTTCGACAGCGATACGCCGACGTCGCGGCTGCTGTCCTTCGCGATGCCGTGGATGAAGGGCCGCCGGCCGGCCTGGCTGATCCGCCTCGGGCTCTTTCTCTACGACCATCTCGGCGGGCGGAAGATCCTGCCGGGCACCCGGACGCTGGACCTGACCCGCGATCCGGCAGGGCGCGCGCTGCAGGACAAGTTCCGCCGCGCCTACGAGTATTCCGATTGCTGGGTCGAGGATTCCCGGCTGGTGGTGCTGAACGCCCGCGATGCCGAAGCGCGCGGGGCCGAGATCATGACCCGCACCCGGGTCGCCAGCGCCGCCCGCGACGGCGATCTCTGGCGCGTGAGCCTCGAGGGACCGCAGGGGCGCCGGGACGTCTGGGCGCGCGCGCTGGTCAACGCGGGCGGTCCCTGGGTCGGCAACGTGATCCGCAACACGGTGCGCATAAACTCGAGCGAGAACGTGCGGCTGGTGCGCGGCAGCCACATCGTGACGCGCAAGCTCTTCGATCACGACAAGTGCTATTTCTTCCAGGGCACCGACGGGCGGATCATCTTCGCGATCCCCTACGAGACGGATTTCACCCTCATCGGGACGACCGACAAGGATCACCAGGGTGCCCCTTCCGAGGCGGTCTGCACGCCCGAGGAGCAGGACTACCTCTGCAATTTCGCCAGCCAGTATTTCGCGCAGCCCGTCACCCGCGACGATATCGTCTGGACCTATTCCGGCGTGCGCCCGCTTTACGATGACGGGGCGAGCTCGGCCACCGCGGCGACGCGCGACTACGTGCTGTCGCTCGACACCAACGGGCCGGCGCCGCTGCTGAACGTGTTCGGCGGCAAGATCACGACCTATCGCCGCCTGGCCGAGGCCGCGCTGGCCAAGCTCGTGCCCTTCTTCCCGGCCGCGCGCGGCGACTGGACCGCCGGGGTCGCGTTGCCCGGGGGCGACTTCGCCGTCGACGGCGTCGCGGACAGGATCGCCGGGCTCAGGACCCGCTATCCGTTCCTGACGAAATACTGGGCCGGCCGGCTGGTGCACGCCTATGGCACGGAGGCCGAGGCGATGCTGGGCGATGCGGCCGATGCCGCGGAGCTGGGCGAGGATTTCGGCGCCACGCTGACCGCACGGGAAGTGGCGTGGCTCATGGACAAGGAATATGCCCGGAGTGCGGAGGACGTGCTCTGGCGGCGGACGAAACTGGGGCTGCGGCTCGACACCGAGGCCGCCGACCGGCTGGACGCATGGATGCAGGCGCGCGGCGCGGATGCCCGGCTCGGCGCGGTGGCCGAGTGAAGGGCCCGGGAGGACGAGGATGACACTGACACTGGACGGCGTATCGAAACAGGTGGGCGGGGCGACCCATATCTATCCGATCGACCTGACGCTCGAGCGCGGCACGATGAACGTGCTTCTGGGCCCCACCCTGGCGGGGAAGACCTCGCTGATGCGTCTGATGGCGGGGCTCGACAAGCCGGCGACGGGCCGGATTCTGTGGGACGGGCAGGACGTGACCGGCATGCGCGTGCAGGACCGCAAGGTCGCCATGGTCTACCAGCAGTTCATCAATTACCCGTCGCTGTCCGTCTACGAGAACATCGCATCGCCGCTGAAGCTGATGGGCAAGCCCAGGGCAGAGATCGAGGCGGCCGTGAAGAAGACCGCCGATCTGATGAAGCTGACGCCGATGCTGGGGCGCAAGCCGCTGGAACTGTCGGGCGGCCAGCAGCAGCGCTGCGCGCTGGCGCGGGCGCTGGTCAAGGACGCGGGGCTCGTCCTGCTCGACGAGCCGCTCGCCAATCTCGACTACAAGCTGCGCGAGGAACTCCGCGCCGAGATCCCGCGCATCTTCGAGGAATCCGGCGCGATCTTCGTCTACGCCACGACCGAGCCGGAAGAGGCGCTGCTGCTCGGTGGGAATACCGCGACCCTGTGGGAAGGCCGGATCACCCAGTTCGGATCCACACCCGAAGTCTATCGCCGCCCGGCCGACGCGACGACCGCGCGGGTCTTCTCGGACCCGCCGATGAACTTCCTTCAGATATCGAAGGCCGGCACCCGGTTGCTATTCGGCGACGGCCAGGCGGTCGAGGCCGCCGGCAAGCTGGCCGAACTGCCCGACGGGCGCTACACCGCCGGCTTCCGCCCGAACCATCTCGAGATCGACCGGCACACGGATGCGGCGCTGGAGTTCCGCTGCACGCTGGCCGTGACCGAGATCACCGGCTCCGAAACCTTCGTGCATCTCGATCATGCCGGGGAGCGCTGGGTCGGGCTGGTGCACGGCGTGCGCGAGTTGACACCGGGGAGCGTGCTGCCGGCCTATCTCGACCCGACCCATGTCTACGTCTTCGACGCCGAAGACGGGTCGCTGGTCGCACCTGCATCCTACGCGCTGGCGGCCTGAGGGAGGCAAGAATGGCAAAGATCACGCTCTCGAACCTGGCGCATTCCTACCTGCCCGATCCCGCGGGCGAGGAGGACTACGCGCTGAAGGAACTGGATCATGTCTGGGAGGACGGAAAGGCCTACGCCCTTCTCGGGGCGTCTGGCTGCGGAAAGTCCACCCTGCTGAACATCATCTCGGGCCTTCTGCATCCGAGCCGCGGGCGCATCCTGTTCAACGATCACGACGTCACCGATCAGCCGACCGCGGCGCGCAACATCGCGCAGGTGTTCCAGTTCCCGGTCGTCTACGACACCATGAGCGTGCGCGAGAACCTCGCCTTTCCGCTCAAGAACCGCGGCGCGGCGGCGAGCTACGTGCATGACAGGGTGCAGGCCATCGCCCAGATGATCGGCATGGAGCACGAGCTCGACCGCAAGGCGCGCGGGCTGACGGCCGACGCCAAGCAGAAGATCAGCCTCGGGCGCGGGATGGTCCGCGAAGACGTCAACGCGATCCTCTTCGACGAGCCGCTGACCGTCATCGACCCGCATATGAAGTGGGAGCTGCGCACCCAGCTGAAATCGCTGCACCAGGACTTCGGTCACACGATGATCTACGTCACCCACGACCAGACGGAGGCGCTGACCTTCGCCGACCAGGTCGTGGTGATGCATGACGGTCGCGTGGTGCAGATGGGCACGCCCGAGGAACTGTTCCAGCGCCCGGCCCATACCTTCGTGGGATATTTCATCGGTTCGCCGGGCATGAACCTGCTCGACGCCAAGATCGACGGCCGCCGCGGCTACGTGGACGGCATCGAAATCGACCTCGGCGCCGCCTATGGCGCGCCCGTGGGCCGGGTTCAGATCGGTATCCGGCCCGAATTCGTGCAGCTGACCGACGCGGCGGACGGGCTTCCCGTGAATATTCGCCGGGTGGAGGATGTCGGCCGGCACCGGATCGTCCGTGCCGATTTCTTCGGAACCGAGATCAACATCGTGGTGCCCGAAGACAAGCCGATCGGGGCCGACATGAACCGGCTCGCCTTGGATCCGGCCGGCATCAACGTCTATGTCAACGACTGGCGCCTGGCCCCCGAGGCCGCGCCCGGTCCCGTGGGGGAGGCCGCGTGATGGAAAAGACGGTCAATCACAAGGCCTGGTTCCTGGTCCTGCCGGTTCTCGTGCTGGTGGCGTTCTCGGCGATCATTCCGCTGATGACGGTGGTCAACTACTCGGTCCAGGACAGCTTCGGGCAGAACCAGTTCTTCTGGGCCGGGCTCGTCTGGTTCGAGGAGATCCTGACCTCGGAACGGATGCACAACGCGCTGGGGCGCCAGGCGGCCTTCACGGCGATCATCCTGGCGATCCAGGTGCCGCTTGGCATCTTCGTCGCGCTCAACATGCCGAAGAAGGGCTTCTGGGCCACCTTCTGCCTGGTGCTGATGTCGCTGCCGCTGCTGATCCCATGGAACGTGGTGGGCACGATCTGGCAGATCTTCGGCCGCGTCGATATCGGCCTTCTCGGGCGCACGCTCGACTCGCTCGGGATCGACTACAATTACACGCAGGACGCGCTGGACGCCTGGGTCACGCTGATCGTGATGGATGTCTGGCACTGGACGTCGCTGGTCGCGCTGCTGGCCTTCGCCGGGCTGAAATCCATCCCCGACGCCTATTACCAGGCCGCCAAGATCGACCAGGCCAGCCGCTGGAAAGTCTTCTGGTACATCGAGTTGCCAAAGATGCGGGGCGTGCTGACCATCGCGATCCTGCTGCGCTTCATGGACAGCTTCAAGATCTATACCGAACCCTTCGTGGTAACCGGCGGCGGTCCCGGCAATGCGACGACGTTCCTGTCGATCGACCTCGTCAAGATGGCGCTCGGGCAGTTCGACCTCGGACCGGCGGCGGCCTTCTCGATCATGTATTTCCTCGTGATCCTGGCGATCAGCTGGGTGTTCTACACCGTGATGACCAATCTCGACAAAGAGGGGGGCCAGTGATGTCCGACAGCAGGTCCACCGCCGCGGCGCCCGGTGCCGCCGGGATCCCCGGCGATCTCGGGGCGTCCCGCACCGGCGCCCGCGCCCGCAGCCGTTTCGTGCCGAAGGGCTCGACCGTGGTGATGACGCTCTACCTCGTCTTCCTGCTCCTGCCGATCTACTGGCTCCTGAACATGAGCCTGAAGACGAACACCGAGATCCTGAACACCTTCTCTCTCTGGCCGCAGGACCTGACCTTCGCCAACTACATGGTGATCTTCACCGACCCGAGCTGGTACTGGGGCTATATCAACTCGATCATCTACGTCACGATGAACACGGTGATCTCGGTCGCGGTGGCGCTGCCGGCGGCCTATGCCTTCAGCCGGTACCAGTTCCTGGGCGACAAGCACCTGTTCTTCTGGCTGCTGACCAACCGGATGGCCCCGCCGGCGGTCTTCGCGCTGCCCTTCTTCCAGCTCTACAGCTCTGTCGGGCTGTTCGACACGCATATCGCCGTGGCCCTGGCGCACACGCTTTTCAACGTGCCGCTCGCGGTCTGGATCCTCGAGGGCTTCATGCGCGGCGTACCGAAGGAAATCGACGAGACCGCCTATATCGACGGCTACAGCTTCGGGCGGTTCTTCGTGCGGATCTTCATGCCACTCATCGCCAGCGGCATCGGCGTCGCGGCCTTCTTCTGCTTCATGTTTTCCTGGGTGGAACTGCTGCTGAGCCGCACGCTGACCAGCGTCGACGCCAAGCCCATCGCGGCGACCATGACCCGCACGGTGTCGGCCTCGGGGCTGGACTGGGGCGTGCTGGCCGCGGCGGGCGTGCTGACCATCGTGCCCGGCGCGCTCGTGATCTACTTCGTCCGCAACTACATCGCCAAGGGCTTCGCCCTGGGCCGGGTCTGAGGGAGGAACCGACCGATGGAATGGATGGCATGGACCTGGCCGACAGCGATCTTCTTTCTCGTGATCGCGTCGCTGCTGGCACTCTTCACGATCCTGGGGATCAAGTATCCTGAAACGCCGCGCATGGGTGTCCTGCGTATCGAGACGACCCGTGGCGACCGGCTGTTCATCACGCTTCTGGGCTCGGCCTTCATCAACCTGGCCTGGCTCGGGCTGGTCAGCGCACCGCAATGGGGTGCGCTGATCGTCTGCCTTCTCTATGCCGCGGCGGTCTTTCGCTGGGTCTAGGGGAGCAAGAAACGCGGCCGGTCACCGGCAAGAGATCCCGGCCGCGGTGAAACCTTGGGTTCTCATTATGGGAGGAAACTTAATGAACCTACATCTGAAAACAACGACGGCGCTGAGCCTGGCGTTCGCGGTCTTCGCGACGCCCGCTCTGTCCGGCATGGAAGAGGCGCGCGAGTTCCTCGACACCGAGATCGGCGATCTCTCGACGCTCAGCCGCGCCGAACAGGAAGCCGAGATGCAGTGGTTCGTCGATGCCGCCGAACCGTTCCAGGGCATGGACATCACGGTGGTCTCCGAGACCATCACGACCCATGAATACGAGGCCAAGGTGCTGGCCCCGGCCTTCTCGGCGATCACCGGGATCAACGTGACCCACGACCTGATCGGCGAGGGCGACGTCGTCGAGAAGCTGCAGACGCAGATGCAGTCCGGCCAGAATATCTATGACGGCTGGATCAACGATGCCGACCTGATCGGCACGCATTGGCGCTACCAGCAGGTGCGCAACCTGACCGACTGGATGGCCGGCGAGGGCGCCGACGTCACCAGCCCGACGCTGGATCTCGACGATTTCATCGGCACCTCCTTCGCGACCGGCCCCGACGGCAAGCTCTACCAGCTGCCCGACCAGCAGTTCGCGAACCTCTACTGGTTCCGCCACGACTGGTTCACCGACCCGGACATCAAGGCCGAGTTCGAGGCCGCTTATGGCTACGAGCTGGGCGTGCCGGTCAACTGGTCGGCCTACGAGGACATCGCCGAGTTCTTCACCGGCCGCGAGATCGACGGCCAGGAAGTCTACGGCAACATGGACTACGGCAAGAAGGACCCGTCGCTCGGCTGGCGCTACACCGACGCGTGGATGTCGATGGCCGGCATGGGCTCCACCGGCGAGCCGAACGGCTTCCCCGTCGACGAATGGGGCATCCGCGTCAACGACGACTACCAGCCCGTCGGCTCCTGCGTGGACCGCGGCGGCGCCACCAACTCGCCTGCGGCCGTCTACGCGATCGACAAGGCGGTCAAGTGGCTGCAGGACTACGCGCCGCCCGCCGCCGCCGGCATGACCTTCTCCGAGGCCGGCCCGGTGCCCGCGCAGGGCGGTATCGCCCAGCAGGCCTTCTGGTACACGGCGTTCACCGCCGACATGGTCAAGGACGGCCTGCCGGTCGTGAACGAGGACGGCACGCCGAAATGGCGCATGGCCCCGAACCCCAAGGGAGCCTATTGGGAAGAGGGCATGAAGGTCGGCTACCAGGACGCCGGATCGTGGACGCTGATGAAATCCACCCCCGTGGATCGTGCCAAGGCCGCCTGGCTCTACGCGCAGTTCGTCACCTCCAAGACGGTTGACCTGAAGAAGAGCCACGAGGGTCTGACCTTCATCCGCGAGAGCACCATCGATCACGAGAGCTTCACCGAGCGTGCGCCGAAGCTCGGCGGCCTGGTCGAGTTCTACCGCTCGCCGGCGCGCGTGCGCTGGTCGGATACCGGTCTGAACGTGCCGGACTACCCGAAGCTGGCGCAGCTGTGGTGGCAGAACATCGGCGACGCCATGTCGGGGGCCAAGACCTCCGAAGAGGCGCTGACCGCGCTCTGCGAAGCGCAGGAAGAGGTGCTCGCGCGGCTCGAACGGGCCGGTATCCAGGGTGACCTGGGCCCGGTGCTTAACGAGGAGCGTGACGCCGAGTACTGGCTCAGCCAGCCCGGCTCGCCGAAGCCGAAGCTCGAGAACGAGGACCCGGAGCCTGTCACGGTGAGCTACGAAGAACTCATCCAGTCCTGGCAGGACGAAGGCTGATCCTCCCTCCCTGGTCGGGGCCTTCGGGCCCCGGCCGCTTTGTTTACACCTACACGCGGATCGGTTCAGATGGGCCAGTCGCCGATCCGCGGTCGCGGGGGTGGTTTCGCAAGCGGCCACCCCCGCACAGTTTCGGCAGGTTCTTCTAGACGGGATCCAGGCGCATGACCCATATCCTCGCCATCGATCAGGGCACCACCTCGAGCCGCGCGATCGTCTTCGACGGGCAGATGAACATCACCGCCGTGGCGCAGGAGGAATTCGCCCAGCACTACCCGCGCAGCGGCTGGGTGGAACACGACCCGGCGGATCTCTGGTCGACGACGGCCGGGACCTGCCGCGAAGCGATCGAGCGCGCCGGCATCGCGCCCGCGGACATCGCCGCCATCGGGATCACGAACCAGCGCGAGACGACGCTTGTCTGGGACCGGGCCACCGGCCAGCCGATCCACAATGCCATCGTCTGGCAGGATCGCCGCACCGCGGATATCTGTGCCGGCCTGCGTGCCGCCGGGCACGAGGCGGAGATCACCCGCAAGACCGGCCTTCTGGCCGATCCCTATTTCTCGGGCACCAAGCTCAAATGGCTGCTCGACACCGTCGAGGGCGCCCGCGCACGGGCCGAGCGGGGCGAGCTTCTGTTCGGAACCGTCGACAGCTACCTGATCTGGAAACTCACCGGGGGTGCGGCGCATGTGACCGACGCCACCAACGCCGCGCGCACCATGCTCTACAACATCCGCACGGGCGAATGGGATGCCGGGATCTGCGCGATCCTCGGGATTCCCATGGCGATGCTGCCCGAGGTCAAGGACTGCGCGGCCGAGTTCGGCCGCACCCGCGCCGATCTCTTCGGCCGCGAGATCCCGATCCTCGGCGTGGCCGGCGACCAGCAGGCGGCGACGGTCGGCCAGGCCTGTTTCACCCCCGGGATGCTCAAATCCACCTACGGCACCGGATGCTTTGCCCTGCTCAACACCGGCACCGAGCTCGTCGAGAGCCGCAACCGGCTGCTCGGCACCATTGCCTACCAGCTGGACGGCAAGCCGGCCTATGCGCTCGAGGGATCGATCTTCATCGCCGGCGCGGTGGTCCAGTGGCTGCGCGACGGGCTGAAGATCATCCGCGAGGCCGCCGAGACCCAGCCGCTGGCCGAGGCCGCGGATGACGGGCAGTCGGTGATCCTGGTGCCCGCCTTCACCGGGCTGGGCGCCCCCTACTGGAACCCCGAGTGCCGTGGCGCGGTCTATGGCCTGACGCGGAATTCGGGCCCCGCCGAACTGGCGCGCGCCGCGCTCGAGAGCGTGGGCTACCAGACCCGCGACCTCGTCGAGGCGATGACGGCCGACTGGCAGAGCGCGTCCGGCGGCGAGGTGCTGCGTGTCGATGGCGGCATGACCGCCAGCGACTGGGCGATGCAGTTCCTGGCCGATATCCTCGGCGCGCCGGTCGACCGGCCCGCTGTCCTGGAGACCACGGCGCTGGGCGCGGCCTGGCTTGCCGGGATGCGCGCCGGCGTCTATCCCGGCCCGGACGAGTTCGCCCGGGGATGGGCCCTGGAGCGGCGTTTCGAACCGCGGATGGCAGACGCCGCCCGCGACGCGAAATACGCGGCCTGGGCGCGCGCGGTGCAGGCGACCATGACCGTCTGACCCGCCCGGCCGCGGCGCCCGCGCATTGACTAAAGTCAAATTTCCGACTCAGTTTCCGTGTTACCGTCGCTCGCGTGGGTAACGAGTTTGGGCGAGACGGACCGGAGGAGGACAAGGTCCGCCGTCCCGCGTAATCCATTCTTTGACGGGATTTCGGAGCCTGTGCGCGTTGCGCCCCGCTCCGATATGGGAGGAGCTGACTCATGTATCGTTTCAACAGAATTATTGCGGCCACGGCGCTGGCCGGAACCGCCTGGTGCGGGGCCGTGCAGGCCCAGGGCACCGTCGAGGTCCTGCATTGGTGGACATCCGGCGGCGAAGCCAAGGCCGTCGGCGAACTCAAGAACGCTTTCGAGGAGCGCGGCGGCGAATGGATCGACTCGCCCATCGCGGGCGGCGGCGGCGACGCGGCGATGACCGCGCTGCGCGCCCGGGTCGTGTCGGGCAAGCCGCCCACCGCCGTTCAGCTCAAGGGGCCCGGGATCCAGGAATGGGCCGAGCAGGGCGCGCTCAACGACGTCGAGACCGTGGCCGGGGAAGAAAACTGGGACCAGGTCCTGCCGCCCGCGCTCGCCGGGATCATGAAATACGAGGGCGACTACGTCGCGGCGCCGGTGAACATTCACCGCGTGGACTGGATCTGGGCGAATCCCGACGTGCTGGAAGAGGCCGGCGTGGACGCGATGCCGACCACCTGGGCGGAGTTCAACGCCGCCGCCGACAAGGTCGAGGCCGCCGGCAAGATCGCACTGGCCCATGGCGGACAGCCCTGGCAGGACGCCACGATCTTCGAGGTGGTCGTGCTGGGCGTCGGCGGGCCGGAATTCTTCCGCGACGCCCTGGTCGATCTGGACCAGGAGGCGCTGACCAGCGACACGATGGTCGCCTCCTTCGAACAGCTCCGCAAGCTTCGCGGCTATGTCGATCCGAATTTCTCGGGCCGCGACTGGAACCTGGCCACGGCGATGGTGATGCGCGGCGATGCCGCGTTCCAGATCATGGGCGACTGGGCCAAGGGCGAGTTCCTGGCGGCCGGCAAGGTCCCGGGCGAGGATTTCCTCTGCGCCGCGGCACCCGGTGACGGCTTCGTGCTGAACTCCGACAGCTTCACCTTCTTCAAGGTGTCGGGCGAAGAGCGGCTGCAGGGCCAGCAGGTTCTGGCAAGCCTCATCATGTCGCCGGGGTTCCAGGAAACCTTCAACCTTGCGAAGGGCTCGATCCCGGCGCGCACCGACGTGGCGCTCGACAAGTTCGACATGTGCGCCAAGCGCTCGCATGACGATCTCGTCGCCGCCATCGAGGGCGACACGCTGGTGCCGTCCATGGCGCATGAAATGGCGGTGCCGCGGTCGGTGCGGGGCGAGTTTCTCGATCTCGTGACGGAGTTCTTCAACTCCGACATGAGCGCGGAAGACGCGACCCAGAGCCTGGCCGAGGCCGTGACGCGCGCCCAGCAGTGACCCGGACCAAGCCTAGCCGGGGCGGTCTCGTGACCGCCCCGGACCGACCGGGGGGGCGATGACCGACCGCACGGGCACATTACAGAGGATCGGCCGCCTGCTCGAACGGCGCCTGCCGATGATCGTGGTCTCTCCGCTTTTCGCGGCGAGCCTCTTTTTCGTCTACGGCTTCATCGTCTGGACGGCCTATATCTCGCTGACCAAGTCCGGCGTCATGCCGGTCTACGAATTCGACGGGCTGGCACAGTATGTCCGGCTCTGGTCGACGCCGCGCTGGTACGTGGCGATCGAGAACCTTTTCGTGTTCTCGGCCCTTTTCATCGGGATCAGCATGGCGATCGGGATCTTCCTCGCGGTGCTGCTCGATCAGCGGGTCCGGGCCGAAGGCGTGATCCGCACCATTTATCTCTATCCCATGGCGCTGTCCTTCATCGTCACGGGCACGGTCTGGAAATGGATCCTGAACCCCGGCCTCGGCGTCGAACGGCTGATGCGCGAGGCGGGCTTCGAGTCCTTCACCTTCGACTGGCTGGTGAACTCGGACATGGCGATCTACACGGTGGTGATCGCGGCGGTCTGGCAATCCTCGGGCTACGCGATGGCGCTGTTCCTGGCCGGTCTGCGCTCGGTCGATGACGAGGTGCTCAAGGCCGCGGCCATCGACGGCGCCGGGCCGTGGCGGACCTATACGGGCATCATTCTGCCGATGCTGCGGCCGGTCTTCCTGTCCACGGTGATCATCCTGGCCCATCTCGCGATCAAGAGCTTCGACCTGGTGATCGCGCTGACCGGCGGGGGACCGGGCTACGCCACCGACATGCCGGCGACCTTCATGTATTCCTTCGCCTTCCAGCGCAGCGAACTGGGTGTCGCGGCGGCGTCGGCCACCATGATGCTGATGACGATCTGCGCGATCATCGTACCCTATCTCTACTCGGAACTCAGGAAGACAGGCGAATGAAGCAACGGCGGATCAGCGGCATCGTACAGCCGAGCGGTCTCGGCCCGCGCCTCATGCGGCTCCTGCTCTTCGCGGTGTTGGGGCTGTTCTGCCTCTATTACCTCATCCCGCTCATCGTGATGATCTCGACCTCGCTGAAGTCGCTGGAGGAGATCCGCCTGGGCACGCTGCTGAGCCTGCCGCGCGATATCACCTTCGACGCCTGGGCCAAGGCCTGGGACTCGGCCTGTGTGGGCGTGCGCTGCGACGGGCTGAAGCCGTATGTCTGGAACTCGGTGATGATGACCGTGCCGGCGGTGTTCATCTCGACGCTGCTCGGCGCGCTGAACGGCTACGCGCTGACGAAATGGCGTTTTCCCGGCGCCGACTGGATCTTCGCGCTGATGCTGTTCGGCGCGTTCATTCCCTTCCAGGTGATCCTGCTGCCGATGGCGCGGACGCTGGGCTACCTGGGCCTGGCCGGCACGGTGCCGGGGCTGATCCTGGTGCATACGGTCTACGGGCTGGCCTTCACGACGCTCTTTTTCCGCAACTTCTTCATCGGTGTCTCCGACGGCATCATCCAGGCCGCCAAGATCGACGGGGCGGGGTTCTTCCGGATCTTCTTCGGGATCGTGCTGCCGATGGCCATCCCGGCGATCGTGGTCACGGTGATCTGGCAGTTCACGCAGATCTGGAACGATTTCCTGTTCGGGGTCGCCTTCACCATCGGGGATTCGAACCCGGTGACGGTGGCGCTGAACAACGTGGTGAACACCTCGACGGGGGTGAAGGAATACAATGTCGACATGGCCGCGGCGATCATCGCCGCGCTGCCGACGCTGGCGGTCTACGTGATCGCGGGGGCGTATTTCGTGCGGGGCCTGTCGGCCGGGGCAGTGAAGGGATAACGCATGGCATCGGGAATCCGGCTCCAGTCGGTCAGGAAGTATTTCGGCGCGAACGAGGTCATCAAGGGGATCGACCTCGAGATCGAACCGGGCGAGTTCGTGGTTCTCGTCGGGCCCTCGGGCTGCGGCAAGTCCACGCTGCTCAACATGATCGCCGGGCTCGAGACGGTGTCCGAGGGGCATGTCCAGATCGGCGGCAAGACGGTCGACAACGTGCCGCCGCGTGACCGCGACATCGCCATGGTCTTCCAGTCCTACGCGCTCTACCCGACGAAGACGGTGCGCGAGAACATCACCTTCGGCATGCAGACGCGCGGCATTTCCAAGACGGATCAGCGCATGGCGGTCGACGAGTTCTCCAGGCTGCTGCAGATCGACCATTATCTCGACCGCAAGCCCGGGCAGCTCTCGGGCGGGCAGCGCCAGCGGGTCGCGATGGGCCGTGCGCTGGTGCGCAAGCCCGAGGTGTTCCTCTTCGACGAGCCGCTCTCGAACCTCGACGCCAAGCTCAGGATCGAGATGCGCACCGAGATCAAGAAGCTGCACCAGCGCCTCGGCAAGACGGTGGTCTACGTCACCCATGACCAGATCGAGGCGATGACGCTGGCCACCCGGATCGCGGTGATGGACAATGGCCATATCCGGCAATTCGCAGACCCGGCGACGGTCTACGAGGATCCGGTCGATCTCTTCGTCGCGGGGTTCATGGGCTCGCCGCCGATGAACATGGTGCCCGGGCGGCTCCGCCGTCTCGACACGGGGCTGGCCGTCGACGCCGGCAAGGACGGCGAGGATCCGGTGCGCTTCCCGCTGCCGGCGGACAAGGCGGCCGATATCGACGCCCCGGACGGCCACGCCGTTGTGCTGGGCCTGCGTCCCGAGACGATCTTCGCGGCCGGAACCGAACTGCCCGGGGCCAACCGTTTCGTCTTCGAGCGGCCGGTCGAGGTGGTCGAGCCCACGGGCCCGGACACCATGATCGTGTTCCAGATCGCGGGCATCGACATGATCGCGCGCGTCCGCCCCGAGGATGCGCGCGAGATCGGCGCCGCTTTCCGCTTCGAGGTGGATATGGGCAAGGCCAAGGTCTTCGACGCGGATACCGGTCTCGGCATGTGAGGGCGGGTTGACCTGAGTCAATGCCCCGGCGCGCACGGGCCCGGATAGTGGCTGTGGGAGGAGATGCCGATGACCTGGGAGACCATCGCCAAGACCGATGCCGAACGCCGCGCAGCCGTGCTGCCCGATCCCGACCGATACCGAAAGACATTCGGCTGGGACGAGGCCCGCGCCATGCTGGACGGCCTGCCGGATGGCAAGCTCAACATCGCCCACGAGGCGCTGGACCGGCATGTCGCCCACGGCGACGGCGACCGGATCGCGCTGCGCTGGATCGGCAAGGACGGCGAGCGCCGTGACCTGACCTATGCCGAGATGGTGCGCCAGACCGCGCGTTTCGCGAATGTGCTGGCCAAACACGGGCTTTCGAAAGGCGACCGGCTGTATTCGCTCATGGGCCGCGAGGCCGAGCTCTACATCGCCGCGCTAGGCACGCTGAAGGCGGGGCTGACCTTCTCGCCGCTGTTCTCGGCCTTCGGGCCCGAACCGATCCGGACCCGGATGGAGATCGGCGAGGCCAACGCGGTCGTGACCACGGCCTCGATCTACCGCCGCAAGATCGCCAAGCTGCGCGACGCGATCCCGTCGCTGAAACTGGTGCTGATCCTGGGCGACGAGGCGCCTGAGGGCTGCGTGGCGCTCGGCCCGGAAATGGCGGCGGCCTCCGACGCATTCGAGACCGTTCCGATGGATCCCGAGGACACGGCGCTCATTCATTTCACCTCCGGCACGACGGGCCGGCCCAAGGGGGCCGTTCACGTCCACGAGGCGGTGGTGAACCATGCCGCCACGGGGCGCAACGCGCTCGAACTGACACCCGGCGCCGTTTACTGGTGCACCGCCGATCCGGGCTGGGTGACGGGAACCTCCTACGGGATCATCTCGCCGCTCGTGAACGGCGTGACCATGATCGTGGACGAGGCCGATTTCGAACTCGACAGGTGGTACGGCATTCTCCGGGACGAGGGGGTGGAGATCTGGTACACCGCGCCCACCGCCATCCGCATGATGATGCGCGCCGGAACCGAGGCGGCGCGGGACTACGACTTCTCGAAGCTGCGCTTCCTCGCCAGCGTGGGCGAGCCGCTGAACCCCGAGGCGGTGGTCTGGGGCAAGGAGGTTTTCGGCCATCCCTTCCACGACAACTGGTGGCAGACGGAGACCGGCGGGATCATGATCGCCAACACCGCCGCGATGGACATCAAGCCGGGCTCCATGGGCAAACCGCTGCCGGGCATCACCGCCGGGATCGTCGATCGCGCGGATGGCGCGCTGCGCGACTGCGCGACCGGCGAGATCGGCGAGCTTGCGCTGCGCCCCGGCTGGCCGTCGATGATGCGCGCCTATCTCCACGAGCCGGAACGATACGCCAAGGTGTTCCAGGACGGCTGGTTCCTGTCTGGCGACCTGGCGATGCGCGATGCGGACGGGTATTTCTGGTTCGTCGGCCGTGCCGACGACCTGATCAAGTCCTCGGGCCACCTGATCGGCCCCTTCGAGGTCGAAAGCGCCCTGATCGAGCATGACGCGGTCGCCGAGGCCGGCGTGATCGGCCTGCCCGACGAGACCGCCGGCGAGGTGGTGAAGGCCTATGTTTCCCTCAACCCGGGCTTCGACCCCTCCGAGGCGCTGGAGCGCGATATCCGCGGGCACGCGCGCAAGAAACTCGGCCCCGCCGTTGCCCCGCGCGAGGTGGTGTTCCGCAAGACCCTGCCCAAGACCCGGTCGGGCAAGATCATGCGCCGGCTTCTGAAAGCCCGCGAGCTCGGCCTGCCCGAGGGCGATATTTCCACGCTGGAGACCGACGAGTCATGACCGCATCGGAAAAGATCCACCTGACCCGCGCGCATGTGCGCGAATTGCTCGCCGCGATGCTGCGCATCCGCAAGTTCGAGGACAAGTGCGCCGAACTCTACACCCAGCAGAAGATCCGCGGCTTCCTGCATCTCTATGACGGCGAGGAAGCGATCGCGGCGGGGGTGATCCCCCTGTTAGGACCCGAGGACCGGGTCGTCGCCACCTACCGCGAACATGGCCACGCGCTGGTGCGCGGGATCGACATGGGCCGGGTGATGGCCGAGATGTACGGCAAGGCGGCGGGCTGTTCCGGCGGGCGCGGGGGATCGATGCACCTGTTCGATGCGGCGACCAATTTCTACGGCGGCAACGCCATCGTGGGCGGCGGCCTGCCGCTGGCGGGCGGGCTGGCGCTGGCCGACAGGATGAACGGCACCGGCGCCGTGACGGCCTGTTTCTTCGGCGAGGGCGCGGTGGCCGAGGGGGAATTCCACGAGACGATGAACCTGGCGCAGCTCTGGGAGGTTCCGGCGCTCTTCGTCTGCGAGAACAACGGTTACGCCATGGGCACGGCTCTGGCACGCTCCGAGGCGGTGACCGACATCCACGCCAAGGCCGCCAGCTACGGCGTGCCGTCCGAGGTGGTGGATGGCATGGACATCGTCGCGGTCGAGGCGGCCGCGCGCCGGGCGCTGGCCGCGATCCGCGAGACCGGAAAGCCCTATTTCCTCGAATGCCGCACCTACCGCTTCCGCGCCCATTCGATGTTCGATGCGCAACTCTACCGCGACAAGGCCGAGGTCGAGGACTGGCGCCAGCGCGGCCCCATCATCCGTTTCCAGACCTGGCTGACGCAGAACGGGCTGATCCACGACGAGGAAATCGCCAATATCGAGGCCGGCATAGATGCCGAGATCGCGCGGGCGGTGGAGTATGCCGAAACGGCCGAGTGGGAACCGCTCGAGGATCTCGCCCGCCATGTCGTGGCCGAGGATCGCCCGGAACCGCCGGCGCCGGCCAAACCATCAGGCGAAACGGTCGAAACCACCTACCGCGAGGCCATGCGCGAGGCGATCCGCGACGCGCTGACCCGCGATCCGCGGGTGTTCCTGATGGGCGAGGACGTCGGCGCCTATGGCGGCTGTTACGCCGTCACGAAAGGCTTGCTGGAGGAATTCGGCCCCGACCGGATCCGCGACACGCCGCTTTCGGAGTCGGGCTTCACCGGCTTCGGCATCGGGGCGGCGGCGGCCGGGATGCGCCCCATCGTCGAGCTGATGACGGTCAATTTCAGCCTGCTCGCCCTTGACCAGATCATGAACACCGCCGCCACCATCCGGCACATGTCGGGCGGCCAGTTCGGCGTGCCGCTGGTGATCCGCATGGCCACGGGCGCTGGCAAGCAGCTGGCCGCGCAGCATTCCCACTCCCTCGAAGGCTGGTACGCGCATATCCCGGGCCTGCGCGTGCTGGCGCCCGCGACGCTCGAAGATGCGCGCGGCATGCTCTGGACCGCGCTCGAGGATCCGGACCCGGTGCTGATCTTCGAGAACGCGCTCCACTACAACCACGCGGACCGGATCGACACCAATGCCGGGCCGGTCGATATCGACCGCGCCGCCCTTCGCCGGCGGGGCGAGGATGTCACGCTGATCACCTATGGCGGGTCGCTCTGGAAGACGCTGGAGGCCGCAGAGACGCTGGCGGGCGAGGGCATCTCGGCCGAGGTGATCGACCTGCGCAGCCTGCGCCCGCTCGACGACGAGACGATCATGGACTCGGTCGGCCGGACCCGGCGCGCGGTCATCGTGGACGAGGGCTGGCGGTCCGGATCGATCTCCGCCGAGATCGCGGCACGGATCGGGGAACGGATCTTCTGGCATCTCGACGCGCCGGTGGGGCGGGTCTGTTCCGAAGAGGTGCCGATCCCCTATCCCAAGCATCTCGAGGATGCCGCGATCCCGCAGGCCCCGCGGATCGTCGCGGCGGCCAGGGCAACGCTGGGCAAGGGCTGAGCCATGGGTGTCTTCACCATGCCCTCGCTCGGGGCCGACATGGAGTCGGGCAAGCTGGTCGAATGGCTCGTGGAGCCCGGCGACACCGTCAAGCGCGGCGATGTCGTCGCCGTGGTCGAGACCCAGAAAGGCGCGATCGAGATCGAGATCTTCGAGGCCGGCGAGGTCCGCTCGCTGGATGCGGCGCTGGGCGAGACGCTGCCGGTCGGCGCGCCGCTGGCCACGATCGTGAAACCCGGCGAGGACGCGCCGGACCCCGCGCCCCCCCGGACCACGCCCCCCGGATCCGCCGCGCCGCCCGAGCCCCCTGCGCCGCCCGCCACACCGGCAGCGCCGGCAGAGGCCCCCGCGCCCGCCGCCGCGCCCGCGCGACATCCCGCAGCGGCGGCCGGGGAAATCCCGGCGGCCTCTCCCGCCGCGCGCCGTCTCGCCGCCGAGAAGGGCGTCGATCTCTCGACGCTCGTGGGCAGCGGCCCCGGTGGGGCCATAGTGCGCGCCGATGTCGAGGCCGCCACGGGCCGCGGCACGCCAGGGTCCGCCGCGTCGCCACCGGCGCGCAAGCAGGGGCTGGACCTTTCGGCCATGCGCGAGGCCATCGCGGCCGCCATGGCCCGGTCGAAACGCGAGATTCCGCATTACTATCTCGGTCACGACATCGACCTGCAGGCCGCAAGTGACTGGCTGGCGGCCACCAATGCCAACCGGCCCGCAGAGCGGCGCCTCCTCATGGGGGCGCTGTTCGTCAAGGCGGCGGCGCTGGCGGCGAACAAGGTAAAGGCCATGAACGGCCACTATGCCGACGGCGCGTTCGCGGCGTCCGACGCTGTCCATGCCGGGGTGGCCGTGGCGCTGCGCGGCGGCGGGCTTGTCGCGCCGGCGATCCGGGATGCGCAGACGCTCTCGCTGGATGCCCTGATGGAGGCGATGCGTGACCTGGTGATGCGGGCACGGTCCGGGCGGCTGCGATCCTCCGAGATGACGGATGGCACGATCACGGTTTCCAGTCTCGGCGAAAAGGGCGTGGACAGCATGACGGGCGTCATCTACCCGCCGCAGGTCGCGCTGGTGGCCTTTGGCACGCCCCGCAGCGCGCCCCGCGCGGTGCAGGGCGCGCCGGCGCTGCGCGAGGTCGTGACCGTGACGCTTGCCGCCGATCACAGGGTCAGCGACGGGCGCCGCGGGGCGCAGTTCCTGGCCGAGATCGATACCCTTCTCCAGCATCCGGAGGCATTATGACCCGCGACGAGATAAAGGCTGCCTTTCTCGAGGAAGTGAACCGCATCGCGCCCGATATCGACCCGGCCGACGTGGGCGACGACGATCATCTGCAGGACGACCTGGAACTCGATTCTATGGATATCCTGAACCTGATCACGGCCTTGGCCAAGCGCTTCGGTATCGAGATCCCGGACTCCGAGACCGAGGGCATCGCGACGCCGGCCTCGGCGGCGGACTACATCGCCGGCAAGCTCGGCTGAACCGATGCGCGCGATGGTTCTCGGCGCGCCGCGCAGGCCGCTCGCCCTGACCGACATGGATCGTCCCGCGCCCGGCGCGGGACAGGTCCGGATAAGGGTGGAGGCCTGCGGCGTCTGCCGCACCGATCTGCACATTGTCGATGGCGAGCTGGACCGCCCCCGACTGCCGCTCGTGCCCGGCCACGAGATCGTGGGCCGGGTCGAGGAAACCGGGGCGGGGGTCTCGGGGCTCGGCCCGGGCCAGCGCGTGGGGGTGCCCTGGCTCGGCCATACCTGCGGCGACTGCTTTTACTGCCGGAACGGGCAGGAGAACCTCTGCGACGCGCCGGGCTTCACCGGCTACACGCTGAACGGCGGTTTCGCCGAGGCCTGCGTCGCCGACGCGCGCTACGTCTTTCCGCTGCCGGAGGACGGCGACCCCGTGGCGCTCGCGCCGCTGCTCTGCGCGGGGCTCATCGGCTACCGGAGCCTCGCGATGGCGGGGGATGCGCGGCGGATCGGGCTTTATGGCTTTGGCGCGGCGGCCCATATCCTGGCGCAGGTCGCGGTCTGGCAGGGGCGCGAGGTCCATGCGCTGACCCGGCCCGGCGACACCGCCGCGCAGGACTTCGCCCGGCGGCTCGGGGCGGTCTGGGCCGGGGGCTCGGACATGCGTCCGCCCGTGGAACTCGATGCCGCGCTGATCTTCGCGCCGGTGGGGGCGCTGGTGCCGGCGGCGCTCAAGGCCGTGCGCAAGGGCGGGTGCGTGATCTGTGGCGGCATCCACATGAGCGACATTCCCGGCTTTCCCTATGCCGACCTCTGGGGGGAACGCCAGGTCCGGTCGGTGGCCAACCTGACCCGCCAAGACGGCGTGGCGTTTTTCCCGCTGGCCGAGAAAGCCGGGGTGCGGACGGAGACCGTGCCATACCCCCTGGAACAGGCCAACGAAGCCCTTGACGATCTGCGCGAAGGTCGGCTGCAGGGGGCCGCGGTGCTGGTGCCCTGACGGTCAGTCGGCCGGGCGCGCAGCCGTGGCCCTGAGCAGCGCCGCCAGCAGGACGAGGGGCAGGCGCGGACCGTGGCCCACCCCGAGATAGGCGTCGTTGTCGCGGACGCCCGACATCCGAAGCGTGCAGGTCCAGTGGCCGTGGCTGCGGCTGGCCGTGCCGTCCATGGAAATCGCCCAGCCGGGCAGCACCCGGTCCACCAGATCGATCACTGCGTCGGTCGAGAGCAGCCGGTCCGGCGTCAGGGTGCCTTGCGGATCGATCTCGGGGGCGGCTGCGCGCAGCGCCGCGATGATCGCCTCGCCCCGTTCGGCGTCGAGCATCGTCGCGTCCTCGATGCGTTCCGCCATCTCGCGCAGAGTGTTCCCCATCATGACCCTCCCCTTTCTGGCCCCGGATGGCTGCCCCGGGTGGCGTAGTTTGCGCCCTGCGGACTCCGGGCGCAACCACAACGCGATGCCGGTGCCACGGCCTTGATGGAGATCAACGCGACTGCGGCCACGCTCGGCTATCCGGGACCGACGGACAGCGGGAGGAGAGAGACATGCACGGCGACACCCGGAACGTGATCTGGTTCGAGGACCTCGGGCGCGGCGATGTCGCGCTGGTGGGCGGCAAGAACGCCTCCCTTGGCGAAATGGTGCGCGAACTCGATGCCAGGGGCATCCGCGTGCCGCCCGGCTTCGCGACCAGCGCGGACGCCTTCCGCGCCTTCCTGGCCGCGAACGATCTGAACGACCGTATCGCCGAGACCGTCGCGGCCTGGGACGAGGGCCGGATGTCGCTGCAGGATGCCGGGCGCGGCATCCGCGACGCGATCATCGCCGGCGACTGGCCGGATGACATCCGCGACGCGATCCTCGCCGCCTACCGCCAGCTCTCCGACCGCGAAGGGCAGGCGGATCTCGCCGTCGCGGTGCGCTCCAGCGCCACGGCCGAGGATCTGCCGGACGCGAGTTTCGCGGGCCAGCAGGAAACCTATCTCAACATCGTCGGCGGCGCGGCGCTGCTCGACGCCTGCCGGCGCTGTTACGCGTCCCTCTTCACGGACCGGGCGATCAGCTACCGCAAGGCCAAGGGCTTCGACCACGCGCAGGTGGCGTTGTCGGTGGGGGTGCAGCGGATGGTGCGCGCCGATACCGGCGGGGCCGGCGTGATGTTCTCCATCGACACGGAATCCGGGTTCGACAAGGTGGTGCTGATCAACGCGGCCTGGGGGCTGGGCGAGAACGTCGTGCAGGGCGCGGTCACGCCCGATGAATACCAGGTCTACAAGCCGTTCCTCGGCAGGCCGGGGCTGACGCCGATCCTCGAAAAGGGGCTGGGCGCCAAGGAACGCAAGATGATCTATGCCGGCGGCGGCGAGGGCCCGACCAAGAACGTGCCGACCGCGCGCGCCGAGCGCGAGCGCTTCGTGCTCAGCGATCCCGAAATCCTGGAACTGGCCCGCTACGCCGCCACGATCGAGGATCACTACGGCCAGCCGATGGACATGGAATGGGCCCGCGACGGCGAGACCGGCGAGCTGTTCATCGTTCAGGCCCGGCCCGAAACCGTGCAATCGCGGACTGGGGCGGGGGCGCTCAAGTCCTACCATGTCAAGTCGGCCGGCGAGCCGATCCTCTCGGGTCTCAGCGTCGGGGAGGCGGTGGCCACCGGCCGCGTCTGCCTGATCGAGAGCGCGGCAGAGATCACGCGCTTCGTGGACGGTGCGATCCTCGTGACGTCGACGACCGATCCCGACTGGGTGCCGATCATGAAACGTGCCGCCGCCATCGTCACCGATCATGGCGGACGCACCAGCCATGCCGCCATCGTCAGCCGGGAACTCGGGCTGCCCGCGATCGTCGGCACGGGGAACGCGACGCATCTGCTGCACGACGAGCAGGACGTCACCGTGTCCTGCGCCGAAGGGGCCGAGGGCGTGGTCTACCAGGGGATCGCCGACTACGAGGTGGAGGAGATCACCCTTGCCAACGTGCCGGAGACGAAGACGCGGGTGATGCTGAACATGGCCAACCCCGCCGCCGCCGCGCGCTGGTGGCGCCTGCCGAGCAACGGGGTGGGGCTGGCGCGGATGGAATTCGTGGTCAACAACACGATCAAGGTGCACCCGATGGCGCTCTTGCGGTTCGACGCGTTGGAAGACGCCGATGCCAGGGCCGAGATCGAAAAACTGACGCGCGGCTACGAGGACCGCGCCGACTACTTCGTCGAGACGCTGGCGATGGGGCTCTCGCGGATCGCGGCGACGAGCTATCCCGACCCGGTGATCGTGCGGATGAGCGACTTCAAGTCGAACGAGTATGCCGCGCTTCTCGGCGGGCGCCAGTTCGAGCCGCACGAGGAAAACCCGATGATCGGGTTCCGCGGGGCCTCGCGCTACTACGCCGACGCCTATCGCGACGGCTTCGTGCTGGAATGCAAGGCGATCCGGCGGCTGCGCGAGGAGATGGGCTTTGACAATGTCGTCGTCATGATCCCCTTCTGCCGCACGCCCGACGAGGCCGACCGGGTGCTCGAGGTGATGAAATCGGCGGGGCTCGAGCGTGGGAAGAACGGGCTCGAGGTCTACGTGATGTGCGAGATCCCGTCGAACGTCATCCTGGCCGAGGACTTCGCCAGGCGTTTCGACGGCTTCTCGATCGGGTCGAACGACCTGACCCAGCTGACGCTGGGCGTCGACCGCGACTCCGAGGAACTGGCCCGGCTCTTCGACGAGCGCGACGCGGCGGTGCAATGGATGATCCGCACCGTCATCGAGAAGGCCCATGCCGCCGGCGCCAAGGTCGGCTTCTGCGGGCAGGCGCCCAGCAACGATCCGGATTTCGCACGGCTGCTGGTCGAGGCCGGGATCGACTCGATCTCGGTCACGCCGGACAGTTTCCTGGCGGTGAAGGGGCATGTGGCCGAGGCCGAGAAAGGCTGAGATTGCCCGACCGGGAGGAGGCCACGCCATGGCGATGACCTTGACCAGCCCCGCCTTCGCGCAGGGCGGGACGATCCCGACGGCGCATACCTGCGACGGGCAGGACCTGTCGCCCGCCTTTGCCTGGACCGGCGTGCCCGCGGGCACGGTGTCGCGGATGCTGGTCTGCGACGACCCGGATGCGCCAAATGGCACCTTCCGGCACTGGGCGGCCTACAACATCCCGGCGGACTGGACCGGCCTGAAGGCCGGCCATGGCGCCGATCCGGCCGCGCCTGGAGTCCGTCAGGCGGTCAATGATTTCAGGAAGCCGGGCTATGGCGGACCGTGCCCGCCCAGGGGCGACAAGCCTCACGCCTATCATTTCCGGCTGGCGGCCCTCGGCGACTGGATCGTGTCGGCATCCCACGCGGCGCGCTGCCTCGAAATACAAGAGCTTGCCCGCCCGCTGGAGATCGAGGCGGTGGAACTGGTCGGGTTCTACGGCCGCTAGAGCGCGGCCATGCGCTCGTAGAGCGCGAAGACATCCTCGCGCCGGCAGAGCTGGGTGCCCCGTGTCAATAGCGCGGCGGTGCCGGCTGCCATGCCCAGACGGAACGCGTCCTCGACCGGGCGGCCCTCGGAGAGGCCCCAGGTCATGGCGGCGAGAAAGCTGTCGCCGGCACCGACGGCAGAGCGCAGCCGGACCGTCAGCGCCGGCAAACGCAGAACGCCCTCGGGACCCGCGAGAACACCGCCGTCTTCACCCAGGGTGATCGCGGCGTAGGTGAGATTGTGGTGGCGGACCAGCTCGGCGGCCGCCGCGCCGGCCTCGTCGGAGGTCAGCTCGCGCCCGACCAGTTCGCCCAGTTCGCGCAGGTTGGGCTTGGCGAGATAGACGTCGGCGGCCTCCAGCGTCGCGGCCAGGCCGGGACCGGAACTGTCGAGAACGAACCGCGCCCCGCGGGCCTCGGCGGCCTCGGCGATACGGGCGTAGAAATCGCGCGGTGCGCCGGCGGGCAGGCTGCCGCTGGCGACGACCCAGGCGCTGTCATCGGCGACGACATGGTCGAGCACGGCCTGCAGTTCCGCGTCAGTCACCTCCGGGCCTTCGGGCACGAAGCGGTATTCGAGCCCGGTATAGGTCTCCTTGACGTCGAAGCCGATCCGGGTCTGTCCCTCTATGTCGATGCGGTGGCTGGGAACGCCGCGTTCCTCCAGCAGTCGTTTCAGCAACGTGCCGATCTCGCCGCCGGCGAGGATCACCGCCTCCGTCTCGCCGCCGAGCGCGCGTATCACCCGGGCGACGTTCACGCCGCCCCCGCCGGGATAGGTGGCGACCGGGCTGGTGCGGATCTTCCGTGTCGGGCGGACGATATGGGCGTCGCTGGCGAAATCGACGGTCGGGTTCAGCGTGATCGTGAGTATGCGCGGCATGGCCGGGATCCCGTGACGGCGTCGCCGGGGAACGCCCCGGCGCTGGCGGCAGCATAGCGCGGGCCGCGCGGGATTTCACCAGCCGCGAGGCGCCGTTGCCTGTCTGCGGGTCGGAGGGGCATGAGGAAACGCGGCGCGCATGCCCGCGTTCAGCACCATCCCATGCTGTTCAATCGCGTCGAACAGTAGCTGTTCTTCTTTCCCGTCTTTTCCTTCTTGCCGGCACTTTCCTGCTTCTTGGCCTTGTCGGCCCCCTTGCTCTTTTCGGCCTGGGCCTTTTCTGTGTCCTTGTCCTTGTCCTTGTCCTTGTCCTTGTCCTTGTCCTTGTCCTTGTCCTTGTCCTTGTCCTTGTCCTTGTCCTCTTCCTTGTCCGGTCCGCCTTCCCGCGTCTCCGCGCTTCGCTGTTGGTCGCCGCGTTGTCCGCAGGCGCGTTTGTGCGCGGTTTCGTGCGCGTTCACGTTGGGGCCGCAAGCGTCGTCTTCCGGACTGTCGCCTTGCTCTCCCGGATCCTCTTCGGTGCCCGGCGCGCTTTCGGCGTCGATCGCGCTGACCGCGGGGGTCGACCAGACCATGCTGCCGCTGATCCCGTCCCATTCGTCGGCAACGGTGTTCGAGAACCCGTTCACCGCCACGAGGGCGGCCACGGCGATGCCGCCGGCCATGACGATATATTCCGTCAGGCCCGCACCATCCTCGCGCCGCCAGAAGGCTTCGATCAATTTGAACATACGCCACGCTCCGTCCTGTCGCGGGCCGCGCCGATGCGTGCCCGGATTGCCGTTCGCGGGAAATAGGCCATGTCAATGTGGCCGGAGCGTGGAAAGAATACCGTCGGAAGGTGACGAAACGGGGGAGTCTCCCCATCCCTTTTTGCAGTCGGGGCGGCGCATTTGCGCCGATACCCGGGGCTGCGCGCCGGACAGGCGTTGCGTGATGGGCCGCATCGCATATATCGAACCCGACGGCAGCCCCGCCGATTCCCGATCCTGGCACGAGGCAGCATGACCGACCGAGCCGACACCGAGGATACGCGCCGCTGGTACCTGGTCCAGCTGAAGCCGAACGGGCTTGCACGGGCGGAAACCAACCTGAAGCGCCAGGGCTACACGCTTTTCATGCCGCGCATGCCGCGGTCGCGGCGGCGTTCGGGGCGGTTCGTCTCGGGGCTCGAGCCGGTATTCCCGGGCTATCTTTTCGTGTGCTTCGATCCGGCGCAATCCGGCTGGCGCGCGATCAACAGCACTTACGGCGTGGCGCGGCTCGTGGTGCTCGACGGGCAGACGCCCAGCCCTGTCCCGCAGGCGATCATCGACGGGCTGCGGGCGCGGTGCGGCGATGACGGTGTGCTGCAGCCACGCGCCGAGGTGCGGCCGGGCGACAAGGTGCGCACCCTGTCGGGTCCGTTTGCGGATTTCGTGGGAACCGTCGAAGAGGTGCGCCCCGGGGACCGTGCCATCCTGCTGATGGAGTTCATGGGCCGCGAGACGCGCATCCAGTCCGGGCTGGACGGGCTGGAACTTATGTAGCGTGTGGGGCGGCGCACGCGGCGCCGCCCCGCCATCGCGTCATCCGTAGACCAGCCTTGGCAGCCAGGTGATCACCTCCGGGAACAGCATGCAGATCGCCAGCCCGGTGACCTGCAGCGCCAGGAAGGGCAGGGCGGCCTTGAAGATGTCCGTCATCGGGATCCAGGCCGGGGCCACGCCGCGCAGGTAGAACAGCGCGTAGCCGAAGGGCGGGCTGAGGAAGCTCATCTGCATGTTCACCAGGTAGAGCACCCCGAACCACAGCACGAGATCCGCCTCGTCGCCCAGCCCGAAGGCCGCCGCGCCGAGCGCCTTGATGATCGGTACGAAGATCGGCACCGCCAGAAGCAGGATGCCGACCCAGTCGAGGAACATGCCCAGGATCACCAGCAGGATCTGCATGAGGATCAGGATCCCCCAGGGACCGAGCCCGGTCGCCGCGAGGCTGTCCTGCACGAATTGCTGGCCGCCCTCGAGCACGTAGAGCCCGACGAAGATCGTCGCGCCGAACATGATCCAGATGACCATCGCGCTTGCCTTCAGCGTCGTGATCGCTGCCTCGCGCACGGTCGGCCAGTCCAGCTTGCGGTGGATGGCCGCTACGATGAAGGCGCCGAAGGTGCCGATGCCGGCCGCTTCCACCGGTGTCGCCACGCCCGAGAAGATCACCCCGAGCACGATGACGATCAGCGCGAGAGGCGCCGCCATGTTGCCAAGCAGGCGCAGCTTGTCGGCGTTGCTGATACGGTCCTCGATCGGGATCGGCGGGCCGAGCTGCGGGTTCACGTAGCAGCGCAGCGTCACGTAGGCGATGTAGAGCCCCGAGAGCATGAGCCCGGGAATCACCGCGCCGATGAAGAGCTCGCCCACCGACTGCTCGGCCACGACGGCGTAGATGATCGCCAGGATCGAGGGGGGGATCAGGATGCCGAGCGTGCCGCCCGCCATGATCGAGCCCATCGCGATCTTGGGATCGTAGTGGCGCTTGAGCATGGCCGGCAGCGCGATGATGCCCATCGTCACCACCGCCGCGCCGATCACGCCGACCATGGCGGCCAGGATCGTCGAGGCGATGATCGTGGCCGAGGCCAGGCCCCCCTTCACGCTGCCGAGGACCTTGTAGATCACGTCGAACATCTCGTTGATGATCCCGGCCCTCTCGAGCATCGCGGCCATGAATATGAACAAGGGAATGGCCGAAAGCTGATAGTTCGTCATCAGCGGGAAAATCCGGCTGGGCACGATGTTCAGCGCGCGCGCATCCCCCATCACGAAGAGGAACACGCAGGCGAGGCCGCCGGTGACGAAAGCCAGCGGCAGGCCGGCCATCAGCAGCGCGAGAAGGCTGCCGAACATGATGAGCGTAAGCAGCTCGATACTGATTTCCATACCCATCGGTCAGTTCCCCCGCGCGATTTCGCGAATGTCCTTGCCGAGCTTCGAGATGCCTTGCAGCACAAGAAGCAGGGCGCCGATCACCATCACCCATTTCATGGGCCAGAGCGGCACCTCCCATTCGTTGAAGCTGATCTCGCCCCAGCGAATGTTCGGGTCGGTCCATTGCGCCATGCCGAAACTGGCGAACATCTCGATCAGGCCGATCTCGCCGCGCGCCCAGTCCGAGACGAGCGAGTTGCCAGACGGCACGGCGATGGCGTCCATCGCGAAGATGTAGGACGTCACCAGCAGCGTCCCGGCGAAGATGAAGAAGAAGATCGAGGTCAGCAGGTCCACCCAGGCTTTGCGCTTGCGCGACCAGGGGGCATAGAAGACGTCGACCCGCACATGGGTCTCGGTGAGCATCGCGTAGGAGCCGGCGATCAGGTACTGCATGCCGAACATGAGATACATCGCCTCGTGCGCCCAGTTGGTCGGGCTGTTGAAGACGTAGCGCGCGATGACCTCGTAGTAGTAGACGAAGACCGCGATCACCGCCCAGTAGCTGACGAATTCGCCGCAGAACAGCGACAGGCGGTCGATCCAGTTCTCGGCATACTGGCTGTCATGCTTCGGGCCCTCTTCCTCGGCCTCGTATTCGGCGAGCGCCTCCTCGACCGGCGACGGCTCCTCCGGCGGTATCTCGGCATTGGCGCGCCGGATCAGGCCGGGCAGCAGGGCCGCATCGATCAGCAGCATCAGCAGGATCAGGTATAACGCGTAGCCGGCGGCGTTGTCCCAGAACGCGCGTTTGTCCTGTGCGGCCTCCGCGACGGGGCCGATCTCCTGAAGAACGGTGCGGGCCTCTTCCAGGCGCTCGCGGCCTGTCTCCAGGGTCTGTTCGGCCCGGCTGAGGCTGCGCTCGGCGCGGCGCTGGTTCAGCGTGTCGTCTTCCGCTTCCGCGGCCTCGAGATCGGCGCGCAGTTGCGGGAGATTGGCCTCTGCCTCGGCGACGCGGGGTTCCTCGCGCTCGATGGTGCGTTCCGCGGACCGGATCTGGTTGATCAGGGTCGACGCCGTCGTCCGGGCATCCTGTTGCTGTCCGTTCGCGAACAGCACGAAGATGAAGATCGGGATGAAGACGAGGCCGAGCAGATTCTTCACGTAGAAGCGGTGCAGGCCGATGATCCCGCCCGTGACGAGGATCATGTAGCCGAGGGGGGTCGAATAGGTGTTCTGGCGCGGTCGGGGCCGCCGGGCAAGGATCATCGCAATCGCCGGGAATGCGATGAGGCCCACCCAGTAGAGCCAGTGCGGCAGCGTGAAGCTGAGGCCGGGCATCTCTGTGTCCTGTCTGTTCCGTTTGATAAGGTGCCGCCGCCCGGCACACGGCCGGACGGCGGAACGACGGCGCCCCGTAGGCTATGCCGTCAGAGCTTGAGTTCCAGGCCCTCGATCTGCATCGGATCGACGTATCCGAGCGACCCGGACATCATGTAGTCGAGCTGGATCTTGAACACGCGGGCCGCGTTCGGGTCGCGGTTGGCGTATTTGAACCAGATCGGCACCGCGATGTCGGTCATCAGTTCGACGTCGTCCTGGCTGAGGCGCGTGACCTCGGTGCCGTCGGCCTCGAACTTCGCCCAGGCTTCCTGGTCGGCCTGCTGGATCGCGGCATGGTGCATGTCCGAGTAGACATGGGTTTCCATCTCGACGAACTGCTGCATTTCGGGGCTCAGCGCGTCCCAGCTCGACTGGGACACGGTGATGTCCATGAGGTCGACCGGCTGGTAGAGCGACATGAAGCCCGGAGGGCCCATCGAGATGTAGCTCGTCACCTGGCTGAAGCCGAGCGCGTAGTTCACCGCCGGACCCACGTAGTCGGCCACGTCGATGGTGCCCTTTTCCAGCGCCGGGAAGATTTCTGAGCCCGGCAGAACCGTGGTTTCGGCGCCGATCTCGTTGAAGACTTCGGCGACCATGCCGCCCGGCAGGCGCATCTTGCGTCCGCGGAAGTCGTCGACCGAGCGGATCGGAACCTTTGAGTGGATGATGTTCGGGCCGTGATGGACCGGGCCCACGAAATGCATGCCCTGCGCGGCGTAGAGCTCGCGCGCGATGTCGATGCCGCCGAGGCCGTAGTAGAACACGTCCCATTCATGCGGGTTGCGCATGCCCAGCGGATAGCTGGTCAGGAAGGTGGCGGCAGGAATGATGCCCTGGGCGTAGATGGTGAAGGGGTTCACAGCGTCCAGCACGCCGTTCTTCACGGCGTCATAGAGCTGGAAGTCGCCCACGACGTCGTTGGCGCCGAAGGGCTGGAAGGCCAGTTCGCCGCCGGTCTTCTCGGCGATGGTGGCGCACCAGTCCTTGAAGATCTGGAGGCCGGCGCCGCCCGGCCAGGATGTCTGGATTTTCCAGGTGGTGCCGTTCGCCTGCGCGCCGGCGAGATGCGGCGCGGCAAGCGTCGCGGCACCGGCCCCGGCAAGCGTGCGGAGCGCGCCACGGCGTGTGGTCGGTTTGTCTGTCATGATATCCTCCCTATCAATACGGAAGCTGGCCCGCGCCGGGGGCGCCGCGCCGGCTTCGCCCGCCCATACTAGGCGCTTTGGCGGAAATTGGTAAAGTATCTTTTCCAAAATTGTCCGGCCCGGTCGCGTTCCCCCCGGATCGGCGCGTGCGACGGGAGGCAGAGGCTAGCCCACGGCGTTGACATTGGGCCGCGGGCAGGCTTGCCTCGGCCTGACACGCGTGTTCCGAGGAGAGGCAGATGCCAGAGACACCGCCACCGCCCGGCTCCACGCCGCCCGAGAAGCCGGGCAGCTGGGTGATGCTGGTGCTCTGGTTGGCGGTGCTCCTGTCGCTTCTCTCGATCTTCCTGGCCGATACCGGCCCGAGCACCGAGACCGTGTCCTACAGCGCGATGAAGGAGATCATCCGCGAGCGGGACGTCTCGGCCGCGGTGATCGCGGAACACGAGATCACCGTCACCATAGGCACGCCCGGCGCGGCCGACAGCGTCGCGTATCGCGCGGTTCTGCCGGTGCAGGACGGCGAGAGCCTTCTGGCCACGCTCGAAAACCGCGGGGTCGAGATCACCGCCCGGGCGCCGGAAGGCGTGTCGATCCTGACCTACCTGCTGCCCTGGCTGCTGATCTTCGGGGCCATCATCTGGCTCAACAGCCGCATGACGGGCGGGCTCGGGGGCGCACGCGGTCCGGGCAACCTGTTCTCGGGCCGGTTTTCCAAGCCGACCGAGCGACGGCAGCGGGTCACCTTCGACGACGTCGCCGGTCAGGACGAGGTCAAGCGCGAGGTGTCCGAACTGGTGGATTTCCTGCGCGAGCCCGACCGGTTTCACCGCGTCGGCGCCGAGGCGCCGCACGGGGTGTTGTTGATGGGACCGCCGGGCACCGGCAAGACGCTTCTGGCCAAGGCGCTCGCCGGCGAGGCCGACGTGCCCTTCTTCTCGACCTCGGGCTCGGAATTCATCGAGGTCTTCGTCGGCGTCGGTGCGGGGCGGGTGCGCAAGCTCTTCGAGGCGGCCCGCAAGGCGGCGCCCGCGATCATCTTCATCGACGAGCTCGACAGTATCGGCCGGACCCGCGGCACGGGGCTCGGCGGCGGGCATGACGAGCGCGAGCAGACGCTGAACCAGATCCTGGCCGAACTGGACGGGTTCGGCGAGCGCGAGGCGGTCGTGGTTCTGGCGGCCACGAACCGTCCCGACGTGCTGGATCCCGCGCTGTTGCGCCCCGGCCGCTTCGACCGGCACGTGACGCTGAACCTGCCGGACCGCGAGGCGCGGCGCGAGATCCTGGGCATACATGCCCGGAAGCTGCCGCTGGCCGGGGATGCCGGTCTCGACGCGATCGCCGCCGGGACGCCCGGCTTCTCGGGGGCCGATCTGAAGAACCTGCTGAACGAGGCGGCGATCTCGGCCGCGCGGCGCGGCGGCGCGCAGATCACGGGGGCGGACCTGCAGGATGCCCGCGACAAGGTGATGATGGGCACGGTCCGCACGCTGGCCATCCAGCCCGAGGAGCATCACCGCCTCGCCGTGCACGAGGCCGGCCACGCGGCGGTGGCCTATTACACGCCGGGTGCGGACACGCTCTACAAGGTGACGATCATTCCGCGCGGCCGCAGCCTCGGCGGCACGCACATGCTGAGCGAAGAGGAACGCCATACCCTTCCCGAGGACTACCTGCGCGCGCAGATCGTAACGCTGCTGGCCGGTCGCGCCGCCGAGAAGCAGCTGATCGGCACCGTCAGCTCGGGCGCCGACGACGACATCAAACGGGCGACGCAGCTTGCGCGGTCGATGGTCGGACGCTGGGGCATGGATCCCGAGATCGGACCCATAGATCTGCGCCAGAACGAGGATCACCCGTTTCTCGGGCGCAGCATGGCCATGCCGCGCATCCACGCCGAACAGACCGCCGCGCAGGTCGACCGCGCGGTCATGTCGCTGCTCAGCGCGGCCGAGGAAGAGGCGACGGCGACCCTGGCGGCCCATGCCGACGAAGTCGCCAGCCTGATCGCCGCGCTCGAGGAAAAGGAAGTGCTCGATTTCGAAGAGATCCGGCGCTGTCTCGACCCGGAGTCGGCCACGGCCGCTGCTGCGCCCTGATCCCGCGCGCGGTCTGTTTCGTGAAGCAAACTAATCATGTTTATGAGACGGTCTCATAAATACTTGAAAAATTTGACGAAATAGTCAGGTTTGCACGCGACTCCCCCTTTTTATCGCCTGTCGTTTCGATGTATCGAAATAACGAGCCCACAGCATGAAAGGGGTTTTCTCGATGACCGGGACCGGAGACATATCCGCCCATGCCGCCAACCGTATCCTCGTCCTGGACGGGGCCATGGGGACGATGATCCAGCAGGAGCGTCCCGACGAGGCGATGTACCGGGGGAAGCGCTTCGCCGATCACCCGGGCGATGTCGGGGGCAACAACGAACTGCTGAGCCTTACCCAGCCCGGGATGATCCGCGACATTCACGCGGCCTTCCTGGAGGCCGGGGCGGACATTCTCTGCACCAACACCTTCGGCGCGAACGCGATCAGCCAGGCCGATTACGGCATGGAGTTGCTCGTCGGCGAGATGAACCGCGAGAGCGTGCGGCTGGCGCGGGAAGCCGCCGACGCCGCCGCGACGCCGGAACGGCCGCGCTGGGTCGCGGGCGGGATCGGCCCGACGAACCAGACCGCCAGCATCAGCCCGGACGTCAACGACCCCGGTTACCGTGCCGTGACCTTCGATGACCTGGCGGCCGCCTATGGCGAGGCCGCGCGCGCGCTGGTCGAGGCGGGCTGCGACCTGATCCTGGTCGAGACGATCTTCGACACGCTGAACGCCAAGGCCGCGATCTTCGCCATCGAGACCCTGCGCGACGAGGGGCTCGCGGTGCCGCCGCTGATGATCTCGGGCACGATCACCGATCGTTCGGGCCGGACGCTGACCGGCCAGACGCCCGAAGCCTTCTGGGCGTCGGTCATGCATGCGCGGCCGTTCTCGGTCGGGCTGAACTGTGCGCTTGGCGCGGGCGAGATGCGCCAGCACGTCCGCACGCTCGCCGAGGTGGCCGACACGCGGGTCAGCGCCTATCCCAACGCCGGGCTGCCGAACGAGATGGGCGGCTACGACGAGACACCCGAAGAGACCGCGGCCCATCTGGGCGAATGGGCCGAGGCGGGGCTGGTGAACATCGTCGGCGGCTGCTGCGGGACCACGCCCGATCATATCGCCGCCATTGCCCGCGCGGTGGAGGGCAAGGCGCCGCGCCGGGTGCCCGACCGGGTCGACCGGATGCGGCTCAGCGGGCTCGAGCTCTTCGAGGCGGGGAGCGCGGCATGACCGGCAGTGCAGGCTTCATCAATATCGGCGAACGGACCAACGTCACCGGCTCGGCCAGGTTCAAGACGCTGATCATGGAGGGCGACTACGCAGCTGCGCTGGACGTCGGGCGCAGCCAGGTCGAGAACGGCGCCCAGATCATCGACGTCAACATGGACGAGGGGCTGCTCGACTCGGCGCAGGCGATGACGACCTTCCTGAATCTCATCGCCTCGGAGCCCGACATCAGCCGCGTGCCCGTCATGATCGACAGCTCGAAATTCGAGGTGATCGAGGCCGGGCTGAAATGCGTGCAGGGGCGATCGGTGGTGAACTCCATCTCGCTCAAGGAGGGCGAGGCGGAGTTCCTGCGCCAGGCGCGGATCATCCGCCGCTACGGCGCGGCCGTCGTGGTGATGGCCTTCGACGAGCAGGGCCAGGCCGAGACCGCCGCGCACAAGTTCGACATCTGCAAGCGGTCCTACGACCTGCTGACGGACCGGGCCGGCTTCGATCCCTGGGATATCATCTTCGATCCGAACATCTTCGCCGTCGCCACCGGCATCGAGGCGCATAACGACTACGCCAATGCCTTCTTCGAGGCGACGCGCATGATCAAGGCGGCGATGCCGCACGCCCATGTCTCGGGCGGGTTGTCGAACGTGTCCTTCAGCTTCCGCGGCAACAATGCCGTGCGCGAGGCGATGCATTCCGCCTTTCTCTACCACGCGATCCCGCTGGGCATGGACATGGCCATCGTCAATGCCGGGCAGATCACCGTCTATGACGACATCCCCGACGAACTGCGCGAACGGGTGGAGGATGTGCTGCTCAATCGGCGTGACGATGCGACCGATCGCCTGCTCGAGATCGCGGATAAATACAAGGGCTCGGGCGAGGCCTCGAAAAAGGAAGACCCCAAGTGGCGCGAGGCCGCGGTCGAGCAGCGGCTCGAACACGCGCTCGTCCACGGGATCACCGACTATGTCGTCGAGGACACCGAGGAAGCGCGCCAGCGTGCCGACAAGCCGCTCGACGTGATCGAGGGGCCGCTCATGGACGGGATGAACGTCGTGGGCGATCTCTTCGGCGCGGGCAAGATGTTCCTGCCGCAGGTGGTCAAGTCGGCCCGCGTGATGAAGGCCGCGGTGGCCCATCTCCTGCCCTACATGGAAGAAGAGAAGCGCCGCACCGGCGACACCTCGGCCAAGGGCAAGGTGCTGATGGCGACGGTGAAGGGCGATGTGCACGACATCGGCAAGAACATCGTCGGCGTCGTGCTCCAGTGCAACAATTACGATGTCGTGGACATGGGCGTGATGGTGCCCACCGAGGACATCCTCGCCCGTGCGCGCGACGAGAAGGCGGATATCATCGGGCTCTCGGGGCTGATCACGCCCTCGCTCGACCGGATGGTCGAGGTGGCCCAGGAAATGACCCGCCAGGGCTGTGACATGCCGCTCCTGATCGGGGGCGCGACAACCTCCAAGAAGCACACCGCGCTGAAGGTCGCACCGGAATACGCCCATGGCGTGATCCATGTGGATGACGCGTCCAAGGCCGTCGGCGTGGTCTCGAAACTCCTGTCGAAGACGGCGGCCCCGGCCTATCTCGACGCGATCCGGGACGACCAGGACAAGATACGCGCCGGCGCCGCCAGGACCGGCGACCGCCCGACCACCCCGATCGAGCAGGCCCGCGCCAACGCCTTCGACGGTGGCTGGGCGGCGTATACACCGCCGGCGCCGCAGACGCTGGGGCTGACGGTGATCGACGACATGCGGCTCGGGACGCTGCGCGACTACATCGACTGGGGACCCTTTTTCGCCACCTGGGAAATGCGCGGACGCTTCCCCGAGATCCTGGACGACCCGGACAAGGGACCGACCGCGCGCGAGCTCTTCGACACTGCGCAGGCCATGCTGGACCGGATCGTGGCCGAGCGCTGGTTCACGCCGCGCGGCGTCGTCGGGCTCTGGCCGGCCAACCGCGACGGCGACGACGTGATCGTCTGGACGGGCGAGGACCGCACGACCGAGGCGACGCGCTTCCCGCAGCTGCGCCAGCAGGGCAACAAGTCGGGCGAGAGGGCGCATATGTGCCTCGCCGACTTCGTGGCGCCCGTCGGCACGCCGGACTGGATCGGCGGCTTCGCGGTGACCGCCGGGCCGGAGGTGCATGACCGCGCCGAGGCCTTCAAGGCGGCGGGCGACGACTATAACGCGATCCTCGTGCAGGCGCTCGGCGACCGCTTTGCCGAAGCCTTCGCCGAGGCGCTGCACGAGCGCGTGCGCCGCCGGCTCTGGGGCTACGCGCCCGACGAGGCGCTGGAAAACGCGGATCTCGTCGCCGAGCGCTATCGCGGCATCCGCCCCGCGCCCGGCTACCCGGCCTGCCCCGATCACACCGAGAAGCGCAGGCTGTTCGAGATGCTCGCCGCGACCGAGCATACCGGGCTCAGCCTGACCGAATCCTGCGCCATGTGGCCGGCCGCGGCGGTCGCGGGGCTCTACTTCGCCCATCCGGGCGCGCGGTATTTCGGCATCGGGCGCATCGGGGAGGACCAGGTCGCGGATTACGCGGCGCGCAAGGACATGACGCGCGCGGAGGTCGAGACATGGCTCGCGCCGAGCCTCGGCTATACGCCGGGCAAATCCGAAGCGCGCCGGGAGCTTCGGAAAATCGCATGACACCCGGTGCCCGGCCGCCCCGGCGGCGGCCGTGGCCTAATCCCGAGTAAAACGATCCGGATTGACTTTTCCGACAGTTTCTATCAGATAATTGCCAGAGACTCGCCGGAGCCCGGATCATGGACAGCCAGAAACAGCAGCGCCCCCGCCAGACCGTATCGCCCGCCCCGTCCTCCGGCCCGGCCGGCGACCCGTGGCGCGACATCGTGGCGGAGCTTTTCCAGGCCCCGCCCGCCAGCGCCGCGATGGTCGAGGACTTGCTGGACCGGATCGAGCGCGAGGCTGGACGCGGGGCCGGGCTGTGATGGTTCCCGCCCGGCATACGGAGCCGACCGCCCGGACCGGCGGCGTGACGCGAGGTGCCCCATGATCGTCTGCCACTGCATGGCCATCACCGACAAGGATATCCGGGGTGCCGTCGACTGGATGCGCGCCGCCGACCCGGCCACGATCATCACGCCCGGCAAGGTCTACCGCGCGCTCGGCAAGCGCGCGGACTGCGGCGGCTGCTTGTCGCTCTTCGTCGACACGATGCGTGCCTGTGATACTGTCGGGGTTCCGGAAAACCTGCGCGGCCTGCGCTGCGCGCCCACCGAAGGAGGCATGCATGAAAGGCGATCAGAAAGTCGTCGAGTATCTGAATAAGGCGCTCAGAAGCGAACTGACCGCCGTCAGCCAGTACTGGTTGCACTACCGCCTGCAGGAAGACTGGGGCTATGGCCGGATGGCCGCCAAGTCGCGCGAGGAAAGCATCGAGGAGATGCACCACGCCGACAAGCTGATCGAGCGGATCATCTTCCTCGAGGGCCACCCGAACCTGCAGAAGCTCGACGCGCTCCGGATCGGCCAGACGCTGCGCGAGACGCTCGATTGCGACCTCGCCGCCGAGCACGAGGCCCGCACGCTCTACATCGAGGCGCGAAATCACTGCGAGAGCGTGGGCGACTACGTCACCAAGAACCTCTTCGAAGAACTGATCGCCGACGAGGAAGGCCACATCGACTACCTCGAGACCCAGATCGACCTCTTCGAGACGCTGGGCGAGGAGCGGTACGGCCTCCTGAACGCGAAGCCGGCCAACGAGGCCGAGGAATAGGCGCACGCCCAGGTCCGCCCCGCGCGCCGGAGGCCGCCCGGGGCGCCCTAGGTCTCGACGCTGAGCATGTAGCCGACACCGCGAATGGTCTTGATACGGTCCGCGCCCTCGTCGCCGGGATAGAGCTTGTGGCGCAGGCGGCTGATGATCCCGTCCACGGTGCGGTCATAGACCGCCCAGTCCGGACCGCGCACGTGATCCATGATCTGGTCGCGTGACAGCACCCGGTTGCGGTTGCGCGCAAGATAGGCGAGCACGTCGAATTCCATCGTTGTCAACTCGATCGGCGTGCCGTCCACGGCCTTCACGCTGCGCGCCGATGGCGTCAGGCTGATCCCGTGAAATCGGAAGGTTTCCGCGGTGTGCGGATCGTTCGCCGGGGTCCTTTGCGACGCGACCGAAAAGCGCGCGCCGGCGGTCCGCCGGTAGACCGAGTTGACACGTGCGCGGAGTTCGCGGATGCGGAACGGTTTGCCGACATAGTCGTCGGCGCCGAGTTCCAGCCCGACGACTTGGTCGGTTTCGTCGGACCGGCCGGTCAGCAGAATGATTCCGACCGAGGATTGGCGGCGTAGATCGCGCGCGATATCCAAGCCGCTGCCATCCGGGATGGTTATGTCCAGAAGGAAAAGGCTGATATCCTTTTCAGCGACGATTTCTTCGAGTTCCCGCCGCGTTCCAGCCTCAACGACATTGTAACCTTCGATTTCCAAGCCCTCCGCGACAACCTTTCGGATCTCGCGTTCGTCATCAAGGACGAGGACAGTTGGTTTTTCCGTCATATCGGCCTTTCTGCACGCGGAAATAACATCGCCAGGTGCCAAGAACTTGCCACTCCGAAACTATCCCATGTTTCCAGTATGACGCAAGCGATGCCCGGCAAGATCCCGCGTAAGGCGACCGGGGCAAATGCGCGCGGCCCGATGATGTATTGTCGTTTGATCGAAAAAAATACGGCAGGAGTCCCCTCGATATCCTGGCCATGAACTGCCCGCGCGCCAACCCGGGAGAATTGGCGGGGGGTACCCCATTCTGTCTTTTTATCCACGGCGCTTGTGACCGTCCTGGGCTTTGCAGGGCAGGGAAAAAAGACCCCGCCGACATGGCGCCGACGGGGCCGTCGAAGTTTCAGGGACAGTGAGACGAGGGCGCATGCCCGCGGCATGCGAGGGGGAATGTGTCCCTCGTCACAGCATCAACGCCTGGAACGTCAGAAAGTTCCGGACGGTTTCAGATTTGGGTGCACGGCCGGCCAAAAGTTTCTAACCCGGCAAGGCGCATCCAAAAAAACGCGGCGATACGTGCGCAATCGCGGAAAAGGCGAAAGTTTCCCAGCCTGGTTTCGCGCGAAACATCGTCTTTTGTGCGGGCCTCTGAATTATTCGCCGAAGTATTCCAAAAAATATTTGCTTTTCGAGAGAAAAGGCTATTCATTACCGTCAATAGACCAAGTTTTAGGGAAGATTACTATGGCGAAGATTAACCTGGACTCCATGTCTCTCGAGGAATTGCAGCAGCTCAGGAAAGACGTGGAGAAAGCGCTCAAGACTTTCGAGGAACGACGGCAGAAGGAAGCCCGTCAGAAACTTGAAGAAGAAGCGCGCAAAATGGGGTTCTCTCTTTCCGACCTGGTCGGGGGCAAGCCGGCGAAAAAGGGTCGCACGCTGCCGCCGAAATATCGGCACCCGGACGATGCCAGCCTGACCTGGACCGGCCGCGGGCGCAAGCCGCGGTGGCTCGTCGAGGAAGAGGAAAAGGGCAAGAGCCAGGACGATTTCCTGATCGCCTGACCCGTCCCGGTGCCGGTTCACGGACCGGCATCAGGGCCTTCCGATCACGTCCCGATCTTCGCGTGACCGCAGCCGGGCCGGCGGCCGATCAGCCGCCGGTCACTTTCACGTCGCCATGCAGGCGGGCGCCCTTGGCGGTCGTCAGCGTCGCGCATTCGATATCCGCGTCGACCTTGGCCTGGGACTGAAGTTCCACGTCGCCGGCCTTCAGCGCGCCTTCGAACGATCCGCGCAGCTGTGCCGTCTCGACCTTGACGGTGCCTTTCACGCGACCGTTGGAGAGAATGTCCAGTTCGGCGGCCTCGATATCGCCGGTCACGTCGCCATTGATGTCGATGGCGCCGGTGCTGGTCAGGTTTCCGTCGATCTTCAGATCGGCCTGAATGGTCGTTTTGCCCATGTGTCCGTTTCGATCCCTTGTCTCGCTCGCACCCGACAATGAGAGAGGGGCGGGCCGAAAGTAAAGCGAATTCCTGATATGTGCGTCCAGGCACAGAGGCTGTTCGCGCAGTGCTGTTTCATTCTTTTGCGCACGCATATCTAAGGCCGAGATGACGTTACAAAAGGAGAGGGGCATGACCCAGATGAACGCATTCGGACTTCTTGCTGCGCGCCTGGCGCTCGCGGCGCTTTTCATCGTTGCCGGATTCGGCAAGCTCGGCAATGTCGAGGGATTCGCGGGCTACATGGCATCGGGCGGGATACCGGCCGCCCTGGCCTGGCCGGTGATCTTGTTCGAGATCGGCTTCGGGCTGGCCCTGGCCGTCGGGCTCCAGACCCGTCTCGCGGCCCTGGCCCTGGCCGCGTTCTGCGTGGTGAGCGGTCTGCTCTATCATTACGTGCCGGGCGACCAGATGCAGATGACAAGCTTCCTGAAGAATATCGGCCTGGCCGGGGGCTACGTCGCCCTGGCGATCGCGGGGGCCGGGGCCTGGTCGGTCGATGCGAAATTCGGCCGGGGTGCAGCCGCCGCGACGGCCTGACCGGCCGCAGGGTCCGCACCGCTGTCCGGGGTCACCGCC
This sequence comes from Rhodovulum sp. YNF3179, assembly GCF_050586465.1. Classification (NCBI taxonomy): domain Bacteria; kingdom Pseudomonadati; phylum Pseudomonadota; class Alphaproteobacteria; order Rhodobacterales; family Paracoccaceae; genus Rhodovulum; species Rhodovulum sp. YNF3179. The sequence continues at coordinate 336,605 of NZ_JBOCEG010000001.1, forward strand.
AGATCGGGCGGTGGCCCCATTTTTTGTGCCCCACCGCGATCTGTGACGGGCTGCCCCTCGCCTTGTGGGGCAGGGCGGTCTATACCGGTCGCACGACCCCCGGCGGCCGGGGGCATGCGTCGTTCCGCGAACACCGCTGTCGATGGCGGGCCGACGCCTGCGCCGGCCGGAACGAATTGATCCCTGACGAGGACCGCCATGCGCGCCACCGACACCCAGACCGATACCGCCCCGCTGCCGGACCCGTCCATGACTTGTTTCAAGGCCTATGACGTCCGGGGTCGCCTGGGCGACAATTTCGACGCCGCCACCGCGCGCCGGATCGGCGCGGCCTTCGCGGCCGTGATGGGGCCCCGGACCGTCGTGGTCGGCCGCGACTGCCGCGAGAGCAGCCCCGAGATCCTCGACGCGCTGGCCGCCGGGCTGACCGGCGCGGGCGTCGACGTGCTGGATATCGGCCTCGCCGGGACCGAGGAGGTCTATTTCGCCACCGCCCATCTGGGCGCGGAGGGCGGGATCGAGGTCACGGCCTCGCACAATCCCATCGACTATAACGGCCTGAAGATCGTCGGCCCCGGCAGCCGGCCCCTGTCGGAGGAAGAGTTCGACGCGATCAAGTGCGCCGCGCGGTCGGGGGCGGGCGGCGCGCATGCCGGCCCCGCGGGCACCCGGCAGCCGGCCGCGGTCCGCGAGGCCTATGCCCGCCATCTCGTCGACATGGTCGCGATCGACCGGCTCCGCCCGGTCCGGCTCGTGGTGAATGCCGGCAACGGTGTCGCCGGGCCCGCCTTCGACGCGATCCTCGACGAACTCGAACGCCGGGGCGCGCCGGTCACGGTGACACGGCTGCACCATGCGCCCGACGGGCGCTTCCCGAACGGCATTCCCAACCCGCTGCTGGAGGAAAACCGCCCGGTCACGGCCGAGGCGGTCCTGCGCGAGGGCGCCGATCTGGGCATCGCCTGGGACGGCGATTTCGATCGCTGCTTCTTCTTTACCCATGAAGGCGGCTTCGTGGACGGGGAATACGTCGTCGCCCTGCTGGCCGAGGCCTGCCTCGCCACCGCGCCGGGCGAGACGATCGTCCACGACCCGCGCGTGATCTGGAACACCCAGGACACGGTGTCGCGCGCCGGTGGCGTCGCCGTCCAGTCGCGCACCGGGCATGCCTTCATGAAGCGCGTGATGCGCGCGCACGGCGCGATCTATGGCGGCGAGATGTCGGCGCATCACTATTTCCGCGACTTCATGTATTGCGACAGCGGGATGATCCCGTGGCTCAAGATCTGGGAACTGGTCTCGCGCCGGGAGCAGCCGCTCGCCGCGCTCATCGACAGCATGAAGGCGCGCTTCCCGTCCTCGGGCGAAATCAATTTCGAAGTGCCGGACCCGAAAACGGTGATCGAGCGCGTGGCCGCGCATTTCGAACAGGAGGGCGCGGAGATCGCGCATTTCGACGGGGTGAGCATCACCTTCCCGGACTGGCGGGCGAGCCTCCGGGCATCCAGCACCGAGCCGCTGATGCGCCTGAACGTCGAGGCGCGCGGCGCCGCCGGCCAGGTGCGGCACGGCGTCGACAGGGTGCGGGCCGCCATCGACGCCGCCACGGGCTGAGCAGCGTCAGCCGAGCACCTCGTCCACGATCCGGCGCAGCGGCACCCGGGCCCCGAGCCGCCGCGCGAGCAGGAACATGCCGCCGAACTTGCGCTGGAGATAGAGCGCATCCATGGGCAGGGCTGTCGGGAAATAGCCGGCTTCCGCCAGCGCCATGCCTTCGGCGTTCAGCTCCGTCGACAGCGCCGTTTCGGCAAAATCGAAGTGACCCGCCCCCAGCACCGCGTCGAAGATCCGCCCGGCCATCGCCACGACCCGATCCGCCAGATCGGGCGGGACGCCGTCGTCGAGGAAACCGATCGCGGCGAGGCATGCGACGACCGCGCCCCGGTCGCCGTCCCGCCCCGCCTGCGCGAGCCGCCGGTAAAGCCCCACCAGGTCGGGGTCGAGCACCCGGGTTGCGCCGAAATCCAGCAGAACGATCCGGCCGATCCGGTCGTCGTAGCGGTAGTTCGCGAAATTCGGATCCGATTGCATCATCCCGAATTCGAAAACCTCGCGCAGCGTCAGCCTGATCAACGCCGTGGCGATCCGGTCGCGTGTCTCTTGCGGCGTGTCGGCGGTCTCTTCGATGGGCCGGCCCGGCATGAAGGACATGGCGAGGATCCGGGGCGTCGTCCATTCCGGGTAGAGCCGGGGCACCACGAAAGCCGGGTCGTCGGCCAGCAGGCCGCCGAAGGTCTCGAGGTGGCCGGCCTCGGCCTGGTAATCCGCCTCGGCCCGGAGCAGCCCGCGTGCCTCCTCGAGATAGGGGGCCAGGTCCAGCCCGGCGGGCAACAGCCCCGACATGCGCAAGAGCGCGCCCACGTTGCGCACGTCGCTGTCGATGCTGTCGACGACGCCGGGATACTGCACCTTGACCGCGAGATCCTCGCCGCTCCGGCGCCGGACACGGTGGACCTGCCCGATGGATGCGGCGGCGACCGGGCGGGTGTCGAAGCGTTCGAATTGTCCCAGCCAGTCCGTGCCCCAGTTCGCGTTCAGCACCGACTTGAGCTGGCGGGGGGGCATGAAATGCGCATCCGCCCGGAGCCGCGACAGGATCTCCGACAGCTCGGGCGGCAGCAATTCCCCGGCATCCATGGACAGCAGCTGGCCGACCTTCATCGCCGCGCCCCGCATCTGGGCAAGCTCGTTGGCCAGGCGGGTCATGTTGCCGGGCGTCAGCAATAGCCCCCGGTAACTCGGCCGGGCGCCCCGGCTCAGGTGGCGCACGCCCTCGAGCGCCATGCCGCCCGCGATCCCGGTCGCCATGCTGCCGAGCCGGCCGAGCCGGGCGACCCGGCTCGCGGGAACCCGGACCGGGCGTGGTGTCCATGTGTCGCGCATCGGCACTGTCTCCGCGGGGGCGTCCCCATGCGAGATATCGGGAACCGTCGGACAATCAACGGCCGCGCGGACCGCCACCGCGCAAGCAGCTGGATAGATTGGTCAAAATGCCGCGCCCCGGGGACTCGTCGGGCGGCGATCGCCGCCTAGCATCACCTGTCGAGGCAACAGGACGCCGCCATGCGCGGTCGCAGTGAAGGGAGCGGAAATCGATGGCGAACGCCGAGCTGAACGCCACGGCAGAAAGCCCGCAGCAGGGCTTTTTCACCCGGTGGTTCATGTCCACCAATCACAAGGATATCGGGATCCTTTATCTCGTGACCTCGGCCGTGATCGGCCTGATCTCGGTCGCGCTGACGGTCTACATGCGCATGGAGCTGATGGAGCCCGGCGTTCAGTACATGTGTCTCGAGGGCGCGGGTCTCACGGCCGCGGCGGCCGAGAACTGCACCCCGAACGGGCATCTCTGGAACGTGCTGATCACCAGCCACGGCATCCTGATGATGTTCTTCGTGATCATCCCGGCGCTGTTCGGCGGTTTCGGCAACTACTTCATGCCTCTGCAGGTCGGCGCACCCGACATGGCGTTCCCGCGGCTCAACAACCTCAGCTACTGGCTCTACGTCGCGGGCACGGCGCTGGCGATCGCGTCGCTTTTCGTGCCCGGCGGAAACGGGCAGGACGGATCGGGGCTCGGCTGGGTGCTCTACCCGCCGCTCTCGACGCAGGAGGCAGGGTATTCGACGGATCTGGCGCTCTTCGCCCTGCACGTGTCCGGCGCGTCCTCGATCCTGGGCGCGATCAACGTCATCACGACGTTCCTGAACATGCGCGCGCCGGGGATGGATCTCTTCAAGGTGCCGCTCTTCGCCTGGTCGATCTTCGTGACCGCGTGGATGCTGCTGCTGTCGCTGCCGGTCCTGGGCGGCGCGATCACCATGCTGATCACCGACCGGAACTTCGCCACGACCTTCTTCGATCCCGCGGGCGGCGGCGACCCGGTGCTTTACCAGCATATCTTCTGGTTCTTCGGGCACCCCGAGGTCTACATCCTGATCCTGCCGGCCTTCGGCATCATCAGCCACGTGGTCTCGACCTTTTCGCGCAAGCCGATCTTCGGCTACCTGCCGATGGTCTGGGCGATCGTGGCGATCGGGGCGCTGGGCTTCGTGGTCTGGGCACACCACATGTACACCGTGGGCATGAGCTTGTCGCAGCAGACCTATTTCATGCTGGCGACGATGATCATCGCGGTGCCCACGGGCATCAAGGTCTTCAGCTGGATCGCCACCATGTGGCAGGGAAGCCTGTCCTTCGAGACGCCGATGCTGTTCGCCCTCGGGTTCATCTTCCTTTTCACGCTGGGTGGCGTGACCGGTATCGTGCTGTCCCAGGCCGGGATCGACCGGGCCTACCACGACACCTATTACGTGGTGGCGCATTTCCACTACGTGATGAGCCTGGGCGCGGTGTTCGGGATCTTCGCCGGCATATACTACTATTTCGGCAAGGTGACCGGGCGGCACTATCCCGAATGGGCCGGTAAGCTGCATTTCTGGCTGTTCTTCATCAGCACGAACGTCACCTTCTTCCCGCAGCACTTCCTGGGGCGCCAGGGCATGCCGCGGCGCTACATCGACTATCCCGATGCCTTCGCGCTCTGGAACTACGTGTCGTCGATCGGGGCCTTCGTCGCCTTCGCGTCGTTCCTGTTCTTCCTCGGCGTGATGGTCTGGGCGGTGCTCTACGGGCGCCGGGTGAACGCCGAGAACTACTGGACCGAGTCGGCCGACACGCTCGAATGGACGCTGTCCTCACCGCCGCCGGAGCACTGTTTCACCGATCTGCCGGGGCCCGAACAGTGGGATCCCGCGCAGCGCAAGAAGCGCACCGGTCACGCCTGATCCCGCGCCGGCGCGGTCCGACCGGCACGAAAAAAGGCGCGGCCTGCGGGCCGCGCCAGTGTGGAGGAAGAAACCATCCCGTGAATGGTTTCCCCCGTTGACCTATGCTCCGCCCGGGCCCCCGGCCAGTCCGCCCGGCCGGATTTTTTCGATCACTCCGCCCGGGCCCGGGCCACGGCCACGCGGCTTTGCCGGGCGCGTTTCCAGTCGAAGACGACCTGCCTGGGCTGCCAGCGGTAATCCGCATCCGAAACCGTAGGCGTCCAGTGGAGTTCGCCGCCCTTGCGCCAGGGGTCGAGGACGATCCCGGCGAACATGTCGTCGCCGCGCGCGCTTACGATCACGGTGCTGTGCTCGATGCGGAACGGGTTGTCGGCATTGGCGATCGCCCGGTGAAAGCTGAGCGTTTCGAAGCCTTCCCGCCGCAGCCGCGCCTCGAGGTCGTCGGCCCAGTGGTAGCAGAGCCCGCGGGGACGCAGCCCCATATTGACCTTCATGTTGTGGATGAGCGGGGGATCGGTGATCTCGTAGGCGCGGGCCAGCCGCGCGGTTTCCGCATAGGCGATTTCGGCCAGGCGGCCGGCCTCGCCGGGGGCAACCGCCGGGCCGAGCGCCGCCACCCCGGTGGCCAGGCGCGAGACCGCGTCGCTGTCGGCCGGGCGCGGGGCGTCCGGCGCCACGGCGCAACCCGCAAGAATGGCGGCGGCGGCAATCATCAGCAGGATATGGCGTTTGGCACGTCGGATCATCGCGGGTCCCGGTGGCGGTCGTCAGGTCAACTGGTAGCCTCGGGCGGCGATCCTGTCGAGCCGGGCGCGGCGTTTCCGGTCGTGCCGGGGACCGGCATCGTGAACCCGGTCTTGACGCGTTCCATCACGGCGCTGGTGCGGAACCGCGCGACGTTCTCCTCGTCGAAGAAATGGCGCCGGGTGAACGCCTCGTAATCGGCCATGTCGCGGGCAGAGAGGATCAGGATGAAATCCGCGTTTCCGGTGACGTAGTAGCATTGCATCACCTCCGGCGCCGCGCGCATCCGCTGCTTGAACCGGGCGAGTGCCGCGGGCCGCTCGTTCATCAGCGTCACCTCCACCACCAGCATCAGCCCGCGGCCGAGTCTTTCCGGTGAAAGGCGCGCCACGTCGGCCTCGATATAGCCCGCAGCGCGCAGCCGGTTCGCCCGCTTGCGGCAGGCATCCGCGGAAAGCCCGACCTTTGCGGCGAGCGCTTCGGCGGTCTGGCGCGTGTCGCGCTGGAGCGCGTCGAGGATGAGAGCGTCGAATCTGTCCATCCACGCAGTATAGGCCGCGAAGCGGATCGTGGCGCCCCCGGCAGCCCGTGGGTTTCCGGAATCCGGACGAAAAGGGCGTCTTCGCGCCGGGCTCGGGCGGGGAAGGGGAGCAGTTTTCCGGGAAAAGCCGGCCCGCGCGGGGTATGCTCTGCGAAACGCAGAGGGGGACCGAAGGTGCCAGAGCAACTTGAGAATCCGTTCCGCGGCACCGGGCTGCCCGGGCAAGACGTGCTGCCGATCAGCGATCCGGGCGGAGTGCGCGCCCTGCTCGCATCCTGTCCGGCCCATGCCGTCACGCCGCTGCACGAGGCGGCCGCACTGGCCGGGGAGGCCGGGGTTGGGCGGCTTTACCTGAAGGACGAGCGCGCGCGCATGGGGCTTGGCAGCTTCAAGGCTCTGGGCGCGGCCCATGCCATCGCGCGGGACGCCGCCGCGGTTCCGGACCGCGCCGACTGGGCCACGGCGCTCGCCGGGCGAACCTATGTGACCGCCAGCGCCGGCAACCACGGGCTGTCGGTGGCGACCGGCGCGCGGATCTTCGGGGCGGCGGCGGTGATCTTCCTGGCGGACACGGTGCCGGAAGCCTTCGCGACGCGCCTGCGCGCGCGGGGCGCGCAAGTCGAGCGGGCGGGCGCCACCTACGAAGACAGCATGGCCGCCGCCGAGGCCGCCGCGGCCGCACATGGCTGGGCGCTGCTCTCGGACAGTTCCTGGCCGGGCTATACCGAGCCGCCCCTGCGCGTGATGGAAGGGTATCTCGAACTGGCCGCCGAGGCGGCGGAACAGATCGACCTTCCCCCGACCCATATCCTGCTGCAGGCGGGGGTGGGCGGGCTTGCCGCGGCGGTGGCGGCCCATGCCCGTGCCGTCTGGGGGCAGCGGCCGCAGATCATGGTGGTCGAACCCGACGCCGCCCCGGCCCTGATCGAGAGCATCCGCGCGGGGCGGCTGGTCACGACGACGGGGCCGGTCTCGGCAATGGGCCGGCTTGACTGCAAGACGCCGTCGATGATCGCGCTGGCCGGGCTGGCCCGCGATGCCGACCGCTTCGTGACCGTAACCGAGGACGAGGCCGCGGCAGGGGTCGCGGCGCTTGCACGGCACGGCTTCGCCACGACCCCGTCGGGGGCGGCCGGCGTGGCGGCGCTTCTGGCCGGGCTGCCGGGCCTCGACGCCAAGAGCCGCGTGATGGCCATCCTGAGCGAGGGACCGGAGGATGGCTGACAGCGCCCTGGTCTTTCCGGCAGCGGAGTACCGCGGCCGGGTCGCGGCGCTGCAGGCCGGCATGGAGGCCGCGGGTCTGCACGCGTTGCTTCTGACCACGCCGCCGGATGTCTTCTACGTGACCGGCTTCCTGACCCGTTTCTGGGAAAGCCCGGCACGGCCCTGGTTCGTGCTGGTGCCGGCCGCCGGGGACCCGGTGGCGGTCATCCCCAGCATCGGCGCCGACCTGATGGGACGGGGCTGGATCGCGGATATCCGCAGCTGGGACGCGCCGGATCCCGCGGATGACGGGGTGAGCCTGCTGGCCGAGACGCTGGCCGCCCTGGTGCCAGAGCGCGGAAGGGTTGGGCTGCCCATGGGACTCGAGACGCATCTGCGTATGCCTCTGGCCGACTACGACCGGGTGCGGACCCGGCTGGCGCCGCGCGCCTTCGTCGACGCGACGGCGGTGGTTCAGCGCGTGCGCGAGATCAAGTCCGAGGCCGAGATCGGGAAAATCCGCGCGGCCTGCGCCGTGGCCGACCGGGCCTTCGCCCGGTTGCCGGGGATCGCGGCGCCGGGCCGCGGGCTCGACGCGGTGTTCCGCGCCTTCCAGGTCGCGCTGCTGGAAGAAGGCGCGGACTGGGTCAGCTACGTGGCCGGCGGCGCCGGGCCGGGCGGGTATGGCGACGTGATCTCGCCCGCCGATGACCGGCCCTTGGCGACGGGGGACGTGCTGATGATCGACACCGGCGCGGTGCGGCAGGGGTATTTCTGCGATTTCGACCGGAATTTCGCGATCGGCCCGGCCGGCGACGCGGCCCGGCGCGCCCACGGCGCGCTTTATGCCGCGACCGATGCGGCGCTGGCGGCGCTTCGCCCCGGCATGCGGGCCTGTGATCTGCACCGGGTCATGGCGGAGGCGCTCGTCGCGCGGGGCGTGCGGCCCGGTGGCGGGCGTCTCGGTCACGGGCTGGGGCTGAGCCTGACCGAATGGCCGTCCTTCACCCCGCGCGACACGACCGAGTTGCGCGCGGGGATGGTGCTGACGCTGGAGCCGGGCGTCGCCATCGCGCCGGGCCGGATCATGGTGCACGAGGAAAACATCGTCCTGCGCGAAGACGGCGCCGAGCTGCTGTCCACGCGGGCGCCGGCCGAGCTGCCGGAGATCCCGGTATGAGCCCGTCCGTCTACCGCCTGACCGGTCCCATCGGCGCGACGGGCACGCTGGGCCTGATCGTTCTGCAGGCCGACGAGACCATCGAGCAGGATTTCCGGCGTATCCTTCCGGCGCCCGACCCGGCGCTCTATGTGAGCCGCATTCCCTCGGGGGCGGATCTCAACCCCGACACCATCGCGGCCATGGAGCATGACCTGCCGCGCGCGGCCGCGCTCTTTCCCGGGGCGGCGGCGTTCGACGTGGTCGGCTATGCCTGCACCTCCGGCACCACGCTGATCGGGCCCGCGCGGGTGCGCGCGCTCGTGCAGGGTGCCTGCACGGCGCGGGACGTGGCCGATCCGTTGACCGCCGCGCGGGCCGCCCTGCGCACGCTCGGTGTCGGGGCGATCGCGCTCGTCTCCCCCTATATCGCGCCGGTCGCCGGGCCGGTGCGCCGCGCCTTCGAGGCGTCGGGCCACCCGGTGACGGCGACGGTTTCCTTTGGCGAAGAGGTGGAATCCCGCGTCGCACGGATCGACCCGGCCTCGATCCGCGCGGCGGCACTGGAGGCGGGCGCGGCGCCGGGCACCGAGGCGGTGTTCCTGTCCTGCACCAACCTGCGGACATTCGACGTCATCGACGATCTCGAGGCGGCGCTGGGCCTGCCGGTCATCAGTTCGAACCAGGCGCTGGCCTGGTACATGATGCGCGCGATCGGGCTGTCCTGCCCGGCGGGGGCGCCGGGGCGTCTGTTTCGAGCCCGATCCTAGGGCGCGTCGCCGGTCACGCTGTCACCGTTGCCGAACATCGCGGCCGTGACGGCCCGCACCGCGGCGATGCGCGCGATGGTGTCGTCCCAGACCTGTTCCGGTTTGCGCCGGATCCGTGCGATGCCCTCGGCCTGCGCCGAGTCCGCGGCCGCGGCGGCGACCGCGGCCGCCGATTCCATGTCGTCGAGCCGGGGAAGCAGCGCCATACCGTCCAGCCCCAGCGCACGGGCCCTGCCGACGAGCGCATGGGCCGCGGCAAGCGCGGTTCCGTCCGTGATGCGTTCTGCGCGCACGTCCAGGATCCCGCGGAAGAGCCCGGGAAAGACCAGCGCGTTATTCACCTGGTTGGGAAAATCGCTCCGCCCGGTGGCGACGATGCGCGCCCCGGCGGCCTGTGCGACCTCGGGCCAGATCTCGGGCGTGGGGTTCGCGCAGGCGAAGAGGATGGCGTCGGCAGCCATGCCGCTGACGGCGTCCGGCGGGATCACCCCCGGGCCCGGCCGCGAGAAGGCGATGCAGACATCGGCCCCGTCCAGCGCTTCCGAGATACCGCCGGGCAGGCGGTCCTTGTTCGTCTCGTTGCAGATCGCCCATTTCTCGCGCAGGCGGTTGCGGTCCCCCGCGATGTCGCCGCGATTGGCGTGGAGCAGTCCCTTGCTGTCGCAGACCCGCATCAGGTCGGGATCGGCGCCCGCCGCCTTGAGCAGGCGATAGACCGCCGTGTTGGCCGCACCGATGCCGATCAGCGCGATGCGGACCTCGCCAAGCGATTTGCCCACCACGTCGAGCGCGCTCAACAGGCCGGCCAGCGCAACCGCCGCCGTGCCCTGCTGGTCATCATGCCAGACCGGGATCGGCAGCGTGCCCTGCAGCGCCTCCAGCACGCGGAAGCATTTCGGCGTGGCGATGTCCTCGAGGTTCACGGCGCCGAAACTCGGCGTGATGGTTCGGACGAAATCGACGATCTTGCCGGGGTCCTCGGCGTCGATGCAGAGCGCCGTCGCATCGACGCCGCCCAGGTATTTGAACAGCAGCGCCTTGCCTTCCATCACCGGCATCGCGGCCTCGGCCCCGATATCCCCAAGCCCCAGAACCCGGCTGCCGTCCGAGACGATGGCCACCCGGTCGCCGCGCCCGGTCAGTGTCCAGGCCTCGTCCGGCGTCTCGGCCACGGCACGCGCCACCGCGGCGACGCCGGGCGTGTACCAAAGCGCGAAGTCGTCGATGCCGTGGACCGGGCATTTCGGCAGGCTCTGGATCTTGCCGCGCCAGCGGCGATGCGCGTCCAGCGCGCGGGCCGCGATATCCGCACTGCGTGTTTCTGAATCCTTCATGGCCGGCGTCCCCCCTTGATGCCGCGATCCGGACGCGGCCCGTAATCGGGCCTCTCCGCTCCGGCCGGGCGGTGGCGCGCGCTGGGCAGCTGGTCTTCGCCCGCGATCGCCGGCTTCGGTCCGCCTGGGCCGGTCTCGAACTCGAACGCAAGAGCACGCAACACACCGACGTCGGGAATGGTGCGGGCGGCGGGGACGCCAATCAAGAAAAACTTTGCCGGGTCAGCCGCCTGCGACCTCCCGGCCGCGCCTGGAAAACCCGGGCCCATGCGGGTCGCGGCTTGCGTTCGGCGGGCGATCCCGGCGATGAAGATCGCACATGGCCCTGTGCCGACGTCGAGGAAAGGACACGCCCATGCCGAGCGAATTCGCGATCTATCCAAGCCTGCGCGACCGCACCGTCTTTGTCACCGGGGGGGCTTCGGGCATCGGCGCCGAGGTCGTGGCGGGCTTCGCCGCGCAGGGCAGTCGTGTCGGCTTCGTCGACATGGACGCGGAGAGCGCCGACGCGCTGGCCGAGCGGTGCGGAGAAAATGTCGCCTTCGAGGTCTGCGACCTGCGCGACATCGACGGGCTCAGGGCGGGTTTCGCGGCGCTCAAGGCGCGACTGGGCCCGGCCGAGGTACTGGTCAACAACGCCGCGCGCGACGACCGTCACGACTGGCGCGAGACGACCCCGGCGTACTGGGACGACCGGATGGACACCAATCTCCGGCACATGTTCTTCGCCATGCAGGCCGTCGCGCCGGACATGATCGCGGCCGGGCGCGGCGCGATCGTCAACATGGGGTCGAATTCGTGGTTCGAGGCGGGCGCCGGGTTTCCCGCCTACGCCACGGCCAAGGCGGCCGTACACGGGCTGACGCGGACCATGGCGCGGGAACTCGGCCCGCACCGTATCCGCGTCAACACCGTGGTGCCGGGATGGATCATGACCGAACGGCAAAAGACGCTCTGGGCCACGCCGGAGGCGCTTGAAAAACACCGGCAGGGGCAATGCCTGCCGGACCTGATCGATCCCGTCTATGTCGCCCGTATGGTGATCTTCCTTGCCTCCGACGACGCGGCGATGTGCACGGCGAACAACTACATGGTCGAAGCCGGCTCGATCTGAGCCGCGCCGGGACGGGCGGGGGCGGGGCGCGCATGCACCCGATCATCGCGATGTGGAGCCATCCGCGGTCCGTGTCGACCGCGACCGAGCGCATCATGCGCGAGCGCGACGCCTTCGCGGCGCTGGTCGCCGAGAGGTCGCAATTCGCGGACAATCTCGACCATCACCGGCCGTTCCACCTGCGCTTCGGCGAGATCGCGCGGCGCGGCTGACGCGGTCCGGTCCTGCCCGGTTGACCCGGGGCGGCGACTCAGGCAGTGGGGCGGCTTCGCCGGCCTCGGGACGGGTTCGCCTGCCCTGGTCACGTCCCATGCGACCGAAACACGCAAGGATCTCGATATGCTGCGGGTTCTGGGAAGCGTCTGGGCGCTGCTGATCGGCATGATCCTGATCATGATCGGCAACGGGATGCAGTCGACCCTGATGGGGGTGCGCGGCGGCATCGAGGGGTTTTCCACCTCGGCGCTCTCGATCATCACGGCGGGCTATTTCGTGGGCTTCCTGGCCGGCTCGCGGGCGGCGCCCGTCATGATCCGCCGCGTGGGCCATGTCCGCGTCTTCGCCGCGCTCGGCTCGTTCATGTCGGCGGGGCTGATCGCCTTTCCGCTGATCGCGGACCCGGTCGTCTGGACGGTCTTGCGGGTGATCCTGGGGTTCTGTCTCTCGGGGGTCTACGTGACCGCCGAGAGCTGGCTCAACAACGCCGCCGACAACCAGACCCGTGGCAAGGTGCTGTCGGCCTACATGATCGCCCAGACGCTGGGCATGGTCACGGCGCAGGGGCTGTTGAACCTGGCCGATGCGGCGGGCTTCGTTCTTTTCGTCCTGTCCTCGATCCTCGTCTCGCTGTCCTTCGCGCCGATCCTGCTGTCGGCCTCGCCTGTGCCCGTGACCGAGGCGACCCGGGCCATGACGCTGGCGCAGCTGTACCGGCGCTCGCCGCTCGGCACGGTGGGCACGCTGCTTCTGGGCGGGGTGTTTGCCGCGCAGATGGGCATGGCGGCGGTCTACGGGGCCAAGGCCGGCCTGGCGGTCGGGCAGGTCTCGGCCTTCATCGCGGCGATCTTCGTCGGCTCGCTGGCGCTGCAATACCCCATCGGCTGGCTGTCGGACCGGATGGACCGGCGGCTGCTGATCCTCGTGCTCGGTGTGACGGGGGCGGCGGCCACTTGGGCGGGATTCGTGTCGGGCGGGGCGCTGCCCCTCTTGCTGGGGGCGGCGTTCCTGATGGGCGGCATGGCGAACCCGCTCTATTCGCTGCTGATCGCCTACACGAACGACTACCTCGAGCTGGAGGAAATGCCCGCCGCCTCGAGCGCGCTGGTCTTCATTTACGGCATCGGTGCCATCGCCGGGCCGCTGGTGACCGGCGGCGTCATGAACGTCGTTGGGCCGGATGGCTTCTGGCTGGTGCTGTCGGCGCTGTTCCTGGCGATCGCGGGCTACGCGGCCTGGCGCATGACCCGCCGCCCGGCGATCCCCGTCGAAGAGACCGGCGCCTATGTGGGCGTTTTGCCGACCTCGTCGCCGGTGGCGGTCGAGGCCGCGCAGGAATGGGTCATCGACAATGCCGAGGAGGCCGGCGAGGACGAGGCCGACCTCTAGGGCCCGACCGCCCGCGCCGTCAGTCGAGCACCGCGCCGACCGCGCCGATCAGGTCGAGCACTTCGCGCGTCTCCTCGTCGACACGCACCACCTGGTCGCCGATCCGGTAATAGGTGCCGTCGCGGTCGAGGCCATAGCGCCAGGGCCGGTCGATGCGACGGTAATCGCCGTCGATCCTGTCGCCCACGCGGTAGGGTGGGCCTTTCTTCGCCAGGCCGGGCGGAACGCAGGCCGGATCCTTCTTGGCGAGCCCGGGCGGACATCCCCCCGGCGGGTCCGCGGCCACGAAGGTGGTCGAGAGGAGCAGGCCGCCAAGCAGGCCGATGAGGGCGCCGATACGCATGAGGACTCCTTTCTTCCGGTCTCGGTCACGGCGAGGCCGCTATGCGGCGTAGCATACGCATGGCCCGCGCCGCTGTCCCGCCGACTGTCCTCGCGCCGGCGGATCGCCGCCGTCCCGGCCGCGCTTGCCGTAACGGCCCGGGCGCCACCGTGGTTCCCGCCATCGTGGCGCCCATGCGCGATTCCGGCCCGCCCGCGTGTTTTGTCTCGCACGGCATTGAATCGCGGCCGGAAACCCGCGATATCCGCGGTGCAGCAAGGAGAGAGCGCTTGAATCAGGATCCCGACACCCCGCGCAGGGCCTCTCTGTCGCTGCCGATCCTGAGAACGTCGCGCGCGCTCGAGGAGGCGGGCACGCTGACGCTCGGCAATCTGCTCGCGGCGCTGGGCGAGCGATCCTTCGGCTGGGCGCTGTTGGTGTTCTCGCTGATCACGCTCCTGCCGCTGCCACCAGGCTCTTCGCTGGTGACCGCGCTGCCGGTGATGGTGGCCACGGCACAGATGGCGCTGGGCTTTCCCTATGTGCGGCTGCCCTGGGTGCTGGCGCGCATCCGCATCGATCATGCCAAGCTGCGCCGGACGCTTCTGCGCCTGCGGCCGGTCACCCGCCGGCTCGAGCGGATCCTGCGCCCCCGCTCGCGTCACATCTTCTCGGCCCGCTACGAACGGGCGCTCGGCGTCGCGCTCTTCGCCATCGCCTTCACGCTGTTCCTGCCCGTGCCGGGCAGCGGCTGGTTTCCGGCGGTGGCGCTGTTCATTTTCGGGGTCGGCCTGATCGAACGCGATGGCCTGGTCGCGGCCTTCGGCCTGGTGTTCGGCGCCGGCGCGATGGCGCTGACGCTGTTCATCATCCTGTCGCTCGCCAGCGGGGCGGAGACGTTGCTTCAGTGACGCCGTCACCGCACCGCCTGACGGGCCGAAGACGGGACAATCCCGGCGTGATGCACTAGGTTCAGGGCTAGAGGGGCCTGCGCCGGTGTCCGACCGGCGTGCGGGCCGCGCGGACAGAGGAGAACGCGCCATGACAGACATGACCCGTCGCAGCCTGCTTGTCGGGGCGGCAAGCCTTGCCGCGACCGCGCCGGCCGCCCTGCGCGCGCAGGGCGCGGCCCCCGGGATCCACGTTCTGAAGGATCCGAACTGCGGATGCTGCATGGCCTGGGTCCGCATCCTGCAGGATGCCGGTTTCGAGGTGACCACCGAGGACAGCTACGGCGCGCTCCTCGTGCGTCACAAGCTCGACAACGGCATCCCGCCGGCGATGGCCTCGTGCCACACCGCGGAAATCGCGGGCTACATGATCGAGGGCCATGTGCCGGCGTCCGATATCCGCCGCCTGCTGCGCGAACGTCCCGACGCGGTCGGCCTGGCCGTGCCGGGCATGCCCTACGGGTCACCCGGCATGGGACCGGAAGACAGGCGCGAGGCCTATGACGTGTTCCTCATCCGGCGTGACGGGACAACCGAGGTCTTCACGCGTTACGCGGCCGCCTGACCCCGGAACGCGCGGCGCGGATCGACGCGGATTTCCCCGGCCGGCCGCGGACCTGAACCGGGCGCCGCGGACGCCGCCGGCGGAAAATTTCCGGAACGCGGTCTTTGCGTGTATGATTGACCATGTTTCCCAGCGTGCGTGCAGTCGCGTTCCCGCCCGAGAATCCGGAGGTCAAGCCATGCCCGCATACGAGGATTTTGCCGCGCTCGAACAGGAGGGCTGGACACGCGCGGACACGGCGCAGGGCTATGTCGACCTGTTCGCGCCTGCCAGCGACATGGCGATCCCGGCGATCCGGGACGCGCTGCGCGATCCCGGGCCGGTGCTCGATCTCTGCTGCGGCCAGGGCAACGTCACGGAGGCCCTGCTGCGCGACGGGCACCAGGTCACGAGCGTCGATTTTTCCGCCGCGATGCTGGGGCATGCGCGCCGCCGCGTACCCGGCGGCAGTTTCGTCGAGGCCGACGCCCAGGATCTGCCCTTTCCCGACGGAACCTTTGGGACCGTCGTGTGCAGTTTCGGGTTGATGCACGTCCCCGACCAGCCACGGGCGCTGGCCGAGATCGGTCGCGTGCTGGCCCCCGGCGGCCGGTTCGTCATGACCTGCTGGGCGGGGCCGGACGTCTCGCCGGTGTTCCGGCTGTTCTACGGCAGTATGCGCGACCACGGTGCCGCCGGCGTCAGCCTGCCGGACTCGCCTGACTTTCACCAGTTCGCCGATGCGGCGACCGCGCGCGGTTTGCTGGAGGAGGCCGGGCTCGCGCTGGAAAGCAGTCAGCCGGTCGATTGCCATTGGTGGCTGGAGCAGGCGGATGATCTCTTCGAGATATTCCGGCAGGGGGCGCCGCGGGCCGGCTACCTGCTGCGTCAGCAACCGCCTGAGGCTTTGAGCGCCCTGCGCGCGGCGATCGCTGCGGGCGCGCGGGAGAGCTTCGCCGACGGCGCCGGTCTGCGCGTGCCGATGCCGGCAGTCATGGTGATCGCGTCCCGGCCCTGAACCGGCGTTGATTTTCCCGCGCCGCGGTCCAGTTCGCCCTGCATGCGACATGCGGAGACGCTTTCATGACAGGATTTCCCCAGGCCAGCCGGGCCGCCGGCCTGGCGCGGCTTGCGGCCTTCGCGCCGCGGATGGGCACGCGCTATGCGCGGGGGCGCAATTTCGACCGCGGCCCGGGCGCGCACCGGGACGTGTCGATGCTCTCGCCGTATCTGCGCCGCCGCCTGGTGACCGAGCGCGAGGCGGTCGCGGCCGCCGTCGATGCGCATGGCCCGGAAGCGGCCGAAAAATTCATCCAGGAGGTGATCTGGCGGGGCTATTTCAAGGGCTGGCTGGAACGCCGCCCGGGCGTTTGGGACAGCTATCGCGACGGTCTCCACCGGGACCTCGTCGCGCTCGAGGCGGATCGCAGGCTGTGCCGGGCTGTCGCCGCGGCCGAGGCGGGCGAGACCGGCCTGGCCTGTTTCGACTCCTGGGCTGCGGAACTGGTCGAGACCGGCTACCTGCACAATCACGCGCGGATGTGGTTCGCCTCGATCTGGATCTTCACCCTGGGCCTGCCATGGCGCGTCGGGGCCGATTTCTTTCTCCGCCATCTTCTGGACGGCGACCCGGCCTCGAACACCCTGGGCTGGCGCTGGGTCGCCGGTCTACACACGCGGGGAAAGGCCTACAAGGCCGAGGCGTGGAACATCGCGAAATTCACCGACCGGCGGTTTGCCCCGCGTGAGGCGGATCTGTGCGAGGCCCTTCCGGATCTGGCCGGCGCCGAGGAACCGCACGGCCTGCCCGATGTCGCGCCGCTGCGCCCCTTCGCGGTGCCCGATCCGAGTCTCCCCGCCGCGCTACTCCTGACCGAGGAAGATTGCTGCCCCGGGGATTTCGACGCCGGGGCGCTCGATCTGCGTGCGGTCGCCACGCTCGCGGCCAGTCACCTGCGCTCGCCCCGGTCCGTGGCGCCGCATGTCGCGGCGTTCGACGACGCGGCGCGCGCGGATGCCTTGGCACGGCTCGGGCGCGACGGCGCCGCCCTGCATGCCGGGGTGCCGGACGACCTGGCCCGATGGGCCGCCCGCGCCGGGGCCCGGCAGATCGTCACGCCCTACGTTCCGCGCGGTCCCCTCCGGGACTGGCTGGACGCGGCGCAACCGGCGCTCGACCGCGCGGGGATCGTCCTGGCGGAATGGCGGCGCGATTGGGACGGCCTGATCTGGCCGCATGCGACGGCGGGCTTCTTCAAGGTGAAAAAGAAGATCCCCGCCATCCTCGAGGCCGCCGGCCTCGACTGATCGCCCGTCAGGCGGCGCCAGGGTCGCCGTCATCCCCGGCGGTCACGCCACCGACGAGCTGGTAGGCCAGCAGGTCGCGGATCTCGGCGGGGTCGCGGACCAGCGGGCGAAGGGTGCCGCGCAGCCCGTCACGGTGCACCTGCGCGCTGCGTTCGGCCGCCAGCGCCGCGTGCAGCGTGACGAAGCGAAAGCGCAGCCCCGCCCCGGGCGGCGCCTGCACCACCCACGGCAGGTCGCAGGGCAGGACCGAGCCGATCCGCGGGTAGCCGCCCGTGGTCTGGCATTCGCAGAGCAGCACGAAGGGCGTTCCGTCTCCGGTGATCTGGATGTCGCCGGGGATGACGATTTCAGACAGCACGCTGAGACCGGCATCGCTGTGAAAGCCGTCGGTATCGAAGGCGAGCGGCACGCCCATGCGGCTGCCGCGCGCGTCCCGGCGAAAGCCCGTGGACTCGAAGCGCGCGATTTCGCTGTCGGCGAAGAACCCGGTCTGCAGGCTGGGCACGACGCGGATGGTGCCGCCGTCGAACCGGGGGGTGCCTGGCAGGCATTGGCCGGTCTCTCCCGGATGCGGATCGGCGCCGATGGCAAGCGTCGCGCCTGCCGCCAGCGGCCCGCCCAGCCCGCTGGCCAGATGGGCGCTGCGCGAGCCGAGCCGTTCGGGCCCGGCCACGCCACCGCCGACATGCAGGTATCCGTAGGTGCCCGCCTCCGCCCCGCCGATGGAAAGACGCGCGCCGGCCGGCAGCGCGTGGCTCGCGTTCCAGGCGATGCGGGTGCCGTCGATCGTGGCGCGCATCGGCGCACCGGTGAGCGCGATGCGCAGGTCGGCATGGGCCTCGAACTCGCCCCCTGTCCCGGCCATTTCCAGCGCGGCGCAGTCGCAGTCCTGGCCGAGCAGCGCGGCGCCTTCGGCGAGGGCCAGCAGGTCGGCCGCGCCGCCGCGCGACAGGCCGAAGCCCAGATAGCCGGGGCGGCCCCGATCCTGGATGCTGACGCCGGGCCCGACGCGATGGACGGTCAGGCGGCGGGTCACCGGATCGTCTCGAAGGTCGCGCCGCCGTCGGGGCCGGCCTGCCGCATGTTGTCCAGCTCCTCGGGCGTCACGGCGTCGAACAGCACCTCGTCGCCCGGGCGCAGGACGAAAGGCGTGTCCGCGTCCGGCCGGAATAGACGCAGCGCGGTCTGGCCCACATGGCGCCACCCCGTCGGCGTGCTGACCGAGAAGAGCACCATCTGGCGGATCGCCACCGTCAGGGCTCCCTCGGGAACCCGTGCGGTCAGGGCTTTCTGGCGGGGAATGTCCCAGGCCTCGTCCAATTCGCCCAGATAGGGCTGGCCCGGCGCGAAGCCGATCGTCTGGACCCGGACGCGGCTGGTCGAGAGCGACTCGATCGCGGCCTCGGGCGTCAGCCCGGCCGCCGCCGCGGCCTCGTCGAGAAGCGGTCCGTGATCGCCGCCATAGACGGTCGGGATGCGCCAGAACCGCCGGCCGTCCGGCAGCGGGGCCGCGTACCAGTCCCGCGCGGCGAGCAGATCCCCGAGCGCGGCACGCAGCGTTTCGTGATCGGCATGGACCGGGTCGAAGCGCAGATAGGTCGAGACCAACGAGGTCGAGCTTTCCGCGACGCCGTCCCAGCCGGCGGCCTCTACGGCGTCGCGGAAGGCCAGGGCGGCCCGGTTGGCCGGCTCGCTCAGGCGGGCGCCGAAGCTGACCAGCAGGCCGTCGACGCCGACGGTCCGGATCGTGGGCCGGTCGGCCCCCGCGGCGGCGGTGGATATATCGTCCGTCTCGGGTGTCATGGTGGCTTCAGACTATGGCTGGACCGCGCCCGGAAGCCAGAGCGCAATGCCCGGAACGGCGATCAGGGCCACCACCATCAGCAGCATGGCGATGACGAAGGGGATCGCACCCAGCATCACCTCGCTCATCCGGCCGCCCTCGCGCGCGCCCTGGACGACATAGAGGTTCAGGCCCACGGGCGGCGTGATCAGCGCCATCTCGATCAGCACGATCATCAGGATGCCGAACCAGATCGGGTCGTAGCCCAGCTCGACCACCAGCGGCACGATGATCGGGATCGTGACGACCATCAGCGAGAGCGTTTCGATGAAGAAACCGAGCACGATGTAGATGCCGACGATCACCAGGATCGTCATCAGCGGCGACAGGCCGAGACCGTCGAGGAACGCGCGCAGCTCGTTGCCCAGTCCGGCCGAGGCGAGGGTGAAGTTCAGGAAGGACGCCCCCAGCACCACCAGCATGATCATGGAGGTGATCTTTATCGTGCCCAGAATGCTCTCGGTGAACATCGCCAGCGAGATGCCCCCGAAGACCGCCGCGATCGCGATGGCCCCGGCCACACCCACGGCGGCGGCCTCGGTCGGTGTGGCCCAGCCCTTGTAGATCGTGCCGATGATGACGGTGAATAGCAGGATGATCGGGACGAGGTGCACCAGCGCGCCCAGCATTTCGGGCAGGGCGAAGACGCGGCGCTCGCCGCCAAGCTCGGGGCGGACGGTGCAGATCAGCGCGGTGATGATGATGAAGCCGATGGCGAGGCCGATGCCGGGCACCAGCCCCGCGAGGAAAAGCTGCGGGATCGATGTCTGGGTCAGGAAGCCGTAGACGATCAGGTTGATCGAGGGCGGGATCATGATGCCCAGCGTGCCGCCCGCCGCGATGGCGCCGGAGAAGAGCTTGGGATCGTAGCCGAGTTTCTCGGCCTGCGGCATGGCCACGGTCGCGACCGTGGCCGCCGTGGCGACGGAAGATCCCGACGTGGCCGAGAACATCGTGGCCGTGGCCACGTTCGCATGAACCAGCCCCCCGGGCAGCCACGAGATCCAGCGGTCCAGCGCGGCATAGGTCTTGGCGGCGACGCCGCTGCGCACCAGGATCTCGCCCAGGAGCACGAAGAAGGGGATCGCGATCAGCGTCGCGTTGTTGGAGGTCGACCAGACCATGTTGCCCAGCCCGCGGATCAGCGGGAAGGCGCTGAAGAAGCTGTCCACCCCGAACCCCAGCAGGAACAAGACGATCCCCACCGGGATCGACAGGCTGAGAAGGGCCAGCAGCCCGATCGAGACATAGGTGATCATGGCGCGGCCTCCTTCTCGGCGAAGGCGCCGATGGCGCGCTCGGTGGCCGCGAAACGGCCCTGTGCCACCAGTGTCAGCGCGACGAGGAAGGTGAGCCAGGCCATGAGCGCGAACCACACCCATCCCGCGAACCAGGGCAACTGCACGATCCAGAGCGGCGTCTCGAGCGGGGTGTTGGCCCGCGACGACATGCTGAGCGACCGCTCGAGCACCGGCCAGCACTTGACCGCGATCAGCGACACGGTGCCGCTGAGCACGACCATCGAGAAAAGATCGAAGAGCACGCGGCCGCGCGCACCGGCGCGGCTGCGCAGCAGGTCGATGCGGACATGGCCGAGTTCCATCAGCGCGTAGCCCATGCCCCAGGAGGTGGCGATCGCCATGGCATAGCCGCTGATCTCGTCCGTGCCGCCCAGCGAGGATCCCGCCTGGCGCAGCACGATGTCCAGCAGCACGACGCCGGCGCAGGCCAGCAGCATGATGCCGACCAGCACGGCGACCAGCCGGTTGAGCCGGCGCAGCGCCGAAAGGACACGGTCCGCCATCGGGATCCCCACCTGTTGCCTCGTCCGCGTCTTACTCGGTCGCGATGGTCACGCCGACCACCTCGCCCACGGAGGCGTTCCAGCGTTCGGCCCAGTCGCCGCCCGCACGCTCGGCCCATTCGGGCAGCACCTGGCTCACGAGGATGCTCCGCGCCTTCTCGAAATCGGCGTCCGACACCTCGACCAGGGTCATGTCGCGCGCCTCGCCGGCCGGGCATTCGCCGTTGCCGGTCAGGCAGGCGATGTCGTTGACCAGCGCGTCCTGCGCCACGGCCCAGGCCGGATCCTCGAACTCGGTCTCGATCTGCGAGGTGATCAGAGCCTGCGTCTCGGCGTCCAGGCTGTTCCACTTGTCGAGATTGATCGCCGTCACGACCGAGTCCCAGCCGCCCAGCGGGATCGGCATCAGATGCGTGGAGACTTCCCACCAGCCCGCGCTGTAGCCCGAGCCGGCGCCGGTCACGGCGCAGTCCACTACGCCCTTCTGGAGGGCGCCGGGCACCTCGGAGAAGCCGACATTCACGCCCTCGGCGCCGAGCGCTTCGAGGAACTTGGCGGTCATCCGGCCCGAGGCCCGGATCTTGAGGCCTTCGAGATCGGCCAGTTCGCTGACCTCCGCGTTGCAGAACACGACCTGGGGCGGGTAGGGCGCGACGGCCAGGACGTGGCTGTTGAAGGTGTCGCGGAAGATCTCCTCGACCATCGGGCGCGCGGCCTCGACCATGGCGCGGGCCTCGGACGCGGAGAGCGCCACGAGCGGCACGTCCAGCCCCTCGAGCGCCGGCGCGTCGGCCACGGCATAGTCCGCCACGGTCATCGCCACGTCGTAGACGCCCTGGCCCAGCAGGCGATAGACGTCGGCCACCCCGAGGTTCATCTGGCCATGCGTGGTCATCGAGACGTCGATCGCGCCGCCCGAGGCCTCGGGCAGGGTCTCGGTCCAGAACGGGGCTTCGAATTGCTGGTGCAGCGGCAGGCTGGACCAGCTGCCGACGACGGAAAGGTCCTGCGCGGCGAGCGGGCTCGCGGCGAGCGTCGCGACGGCGGCGGTGGTGAGTATCTGTTTCATCTCTCTCTCCTTGTTGGTCTCGTCTTATCGTTTGGGGGGAATTACCGGGACCTCGGCGTCCTCGGCGACGTCGGTGATCAGCATGCGGCCGGGCCGGTGCGTTATGCAGAGCGGCAGGCCCGCCTGTTCGACCGCGACCTGCGGCGTCACCCCGCAGGCCCAGAAAACCGGCACCTCGCCGGCCGCGACCGGCGCCGGGTCGCCCCAGTCGGGCCGGCCGATATCGGCGATGCCGATCGCGGCGGGGTCGCCGGCATGGACCGGTCCGCCATGGGCCAGCGGGAAGCGCCGCGAGATCGCGCGCACTTCGTCCAGCCGGTCCGCCGGGATCGCGCGCATGCTCACGACCATCTTGCCGGCGAAGGGCCCGGCCGGGGTCGTGTCCATGTCCGAGCGGAACATCGGCACGGTGGTGTTGTGATCGATATGCCAGAGCGGCACGCCGGCGTCCTGCAGGGCGCGTTCGAAGGTGAAGGAACAGCCGAGCGCGAAGGCCACGAGATCCTCCCGCCAGAGCGCGCGGATGTCCGGGACCGTATCGGCCAGGATCCCGTCGCGATAGACGTTGTAGGCGGGCACGTCCGTGCGGATGTCGATGTCGCGCCCCAGCGTCGTCATGCACGGATCGCCCGTATCGGTGACGCCGGTCAGCGGGCAGGGCTTGGGATTGCGCTGGCAGTAGCGCATGAAGTCGAGCGCGTAGCGTTCGGGGATGATCACGACGTTGGCCTGCAGCTTGCCCGCGCCCAGCCCGGCCGTGTGCCCCCTGTACCGACCGGCACGGATCGCCGCGCGCACCGCGTCGGTGTCCATCGTCCTGAGCCTGTCGTATGTGCAGTCCATTCCGCGACTCTCCCGTTGCGGAAAGCATCACCATAGCCACGCATAAAGACAAATCGAATAATATTTGCCGAAACTATAAAGAATTTTTATGCATTTCGTGGTCGATCGCCACTTGCCGCGCGGTTTCGGCGGCGGTGGCGAGCATGTGGCTGCGCGGCTCGCCCATATAGGAGGCCGAGAAGCGCAGCGGCGCCGGGTGCCAGCCGGGGTCGAACTCCGCGATGCGTCCGCTCTCGACATAGGCCGTGCCGAGCGCCCGCGGCAGTGCGGCAACGCCGAGCCCGGCCTCGACCAGGCGGAAGCAGGCCGACAGCGACGTCGAGGGAAAGAGCGGGATTCCCGGGCCGACCCGGCGGAACAGCTCGGCCTTCAGCTCGCGGTAGGGCCGGGTATTCCGGGCATAGGTGATGACCGGCCTCGTGAACGGGGCGGCGGGGTCGGGCCGGGTGTCGGCCGCGCAGTACCAGGCGAGATCGAAGCCCGGCAGCTCGATATTGTCGACGGAGTATTCCGATATCGGTCCCAATAGGATCGCGAGGTCGATCTCGCGATCCAGCAGCCCGGCCCGCAGGTTCATCGAAATGTCGACATTGATCTCGATTTCAAGCTTGGGATAGCGCTGGTGCAGCCGCGAGATGAAGGCCGGCAGCCAGCACTGCGCGATGGTTTCCGAAACACCGAGCCGCAGGTGACCTTCGGTGCCGCCGGGGTCCACGACGTCGCGGGCCACCAACTCGCCCAGCTGTTCGAACTGCTCGGCGTATTTCAGCAGCATCTCGCCCCGCTTCGTCAGCCGCAGCCCGGCGCCTGTCCTGTCGAAGAGGTCGGTGGCCAGCGACTGTTCGAGCTTGCGGATCCGCGTGGTCACCGCCGGCTGGGTCAGGTTCAGCGCCTGCGACGCCTTGCTGATGCCGCCCATGCGCACGACGGTCAGGAAACTCCGGAGCTGTTCGAGGTTGATTCGTGCCATCGGGTCCAGTTTACAGGACGATCCGCGGGGCCGCAGGCCGGATGTCGCGTGCCGGGCTGCGCGGCGCCCGCCCCGCGGCCCGTCCTCGGCAGCGGCACGATCGGCGCCGCCATCTTGTGATCGCCCGGGCCCGCGACTAGGCTCGGCCGGATGGCACGGTTTCGCAGACCGCGTAAGGAGAGCCCATGAGCGTCAGGACCATTCGCGAACTTCTTGGAGAGCGTCCGCTGCACAGCGTGTCCCCCGACACCCCGCTGTCCGATGCCGCCCGGCTCATGGCGAGCCGGGGCGTGGGCGCCGTCGCGGTGCTCGACGGTGACCGCCTGGCGGGTGTGTTGTCTGAAAGGGATATCGTCTTCCGGGCCGTGGCGCGTGATCTGCCGCCGGCCGAGACCACCGCCGGGGCGGTGATGACGGCCGACCCGGTCACGGTGGGGGCGGACGAGGCGATTTCCGATGCGCTGGCCGCGAAACTGGGGGATGCCTTTCGCCATCTTCCGGTGCTGGAGGACGGGCGCATCCTGGGGCTGCTGTCCTATCGCGACGTGCCCGCCGAATACCTGATGATGTTCGAGCGCTTCAAGGAGATGTCGTCCGCGAAGCCCGCCGACGGGGCCTAGCGGGGTCCGGCCCCGTGGCCGGGGTGTCTCGTGTCGCGGCGCAGGTGATCCGTCACGCGTTCCAGGCGACGGTGCCGAGCGCGGCCACGTCGTAGCCGCCGTAGCTCTCGGCCTGGGCGCGGAAGGCATCGCTCCCGCAGAAGGCGAGGAAGGCCTGGAAGGGCGGCTCGAACCAGGCCTTGCGGTCGACGAGCAGCGCGAACTCCTCCTCGATCACCGGCGCGAAGTCGAGCCCGAAACGACGGGCCACGGCCTCGAGCCCGAAGGTGACGTCGGCGGTCCCGCGCCGGACGGTCTCGACCGCGTCGTCCTCGGTCCGCGCCGCGGCCGTGACGGTCACCGCCGAGAGGTCGAGGCCGCTCTCGGCCGCCAGCGCGTCGAACAGCCCGGCGGTGCCGGATTCCTCCTGCCGCGGGGTCATGCGCAGGCCGGCGATGTCGGCAAGCCGCGCCGGCCGCGGGCCGTCCGGGCGAAAGACCAGTCCGCGCTGGCGCCGCGCGAAGGCCACGAGCACCGCGTTCTGCTCGGCCGCCGCGCGCGCGACCGCCGGGACGTTCCAGACCCCGGACCTGGCGTCGTAAATGTGCATCCCGGTGGCGACGCCGTCGTTCCGGGCGAAGCGGTCCAGCCCGTCGAGCGAGCCGTCGAAATAGGTGGCCAGCCCGCAGCGCGACTCGCGGATCGCCCAGTCGAGCAGCGGGTCGTGGCTGCCGAGCAGGATCGGCGGGCGCGCCGGGGACTTGAGAGGGCCGCCCGACTTGGCGCGGTCGATCCAGGCGCGCACCTCTGCGGCGGGGAAAAGCAGCTTGCCGGTGGCCCGCGAGCAGGGCACTTCGCCCGAGGCCGCGAGATCGTAGACCTTCCGCTCCTTGAGCCGCAGCAGCTCTGCCAGTTCGCGGACGGTCAGGAATTCGTGGGCGGGCGTCTCAAGCTCTGTCATGGGCTCCGGCAGGGTCGTCGGGGCGGCGCCGTCGCCGCCCCGGGGATGCTATCAGCTTTCTGGCGCGTTCGGGAAGAACAGTTGCTGCCCGTCCACCCTGTAGGCCCCGATGGCCGCCTGGCCCGTCTCCGAGAGCAGCCAGTCGGCGAAGGTCTCGGCGGCGGCGATGTTCACGCTGGGGCATTTCTCGGGGTTCACCGGGATCACGCCATACTGGTTGAAGAGATCCGCGTCGCCCTCGACCTGGATCTCGTAGTCCTGCTTGTTGCCGAAGCTGATCCAGGTGGCGCGGTCGGTCATGACATAGGCGCCCATCCCGATCCCGGCATTGAGCGTCGCCCCCATGCCCGAGCCGGTCTCGCGGTACCAGTCGCCGGACCCGGTGCCCGGATCCACATCGGTGTCCGCCCAGAGCGACACCTCTTTCTTGTGGGTGCCGGAATCGTCCCCGCGCGAGGCGAAGAGCGCCCCGGCCTCGGCGATCCGGGTCAGCGCATCCTGCGCGTCGGTCATGCCGCCGATGCCGGCCGGGTCGGCCGCGGGGCCGACGATGACGAAGTCGTTATACATCAGGTCGGTGCGCCCGGTGCCGAATCCGGCCTCGACGAAGGCCTGTTCCGAGGGCTTGGCATGCACGAGCAGGACGTCCCCGTCGCAGTTCTCGGCGTTCCTGATCGCCTGGCCGGTGCCGACCGCGACGACGTTGACCGTGATGCCGGTCTCGTCCGCGAAGATCGGCAGAAGGTGGTCGTAAAGGCCCGAGTTCGCCGTCGAGGTGGTCGACTGCACGATGATGGACTGGTCCTGCGCGGCCGCCGGGGCCGCGAGGATAAGCGCGATGGCCGTTGCACCGAAGGCCGTCCTGATCATTGAAACGCACTCCCTGTCTTGTCTTGGGTCACATGACGACATTGCCGTCCAGGTAGTCCCGCGCCGCGCGGCTCTGCGGCTTGGGGAAGAAGGCGGCGGCGGGGGCGTGCTCGGCCACCCGGCCGCGATGGAGGAACACCACGTCGTCGGCCATGCGGCGGGCCTGGCCGATGTCGTGGCTGACGAAGACGACCCGGACGCCGCGATCGCGGGCGTCGGCGACGATCTTCTCGATGGCGAGCACCGAGGCCGGGTCGAGGCTGGCCGTGGGTTCGTCGAGGAACAGAACCTCGGGCTCGGTCGCCAGCGCCCGGGCGAGCGCCAGGCGCTGCGCCTCGCCACCCGAGAGCCGCCGCGCGGGCTGGCCGGCCTTGTGGGCCAGCCCGACATGGTCCAGCAGCGCGGTCAGCCGGGCGCGGTCCCGGCCGCGGTTCTTGAGGACAAAGTCGAGATTGGCCGCGACCGTGCGGCGCAGCAGCACCGGTTTCTGGAAGACAAGCGCCTGGCGCGCGGTCACCGCCCCGGGTGGCTGGCCGCCCCAGGCGATCTGGCCCGCGGTCGGCGTGATCAGGCCGTGCAGCAGCTTCAGAAGCAGGCTCTTGCCGGACCCGTTCGGGCCCAGGATCATGGTGCAGCCCGAGGGGCCAAGATCGAGGTCCAGCCCGTCGATCACCGTCGTCTCGCCGAAGCGCAGCGTAAGCCCGCGGGCGGTCAGCGGCAGGACCGGCGCGGATGCCGGGCAGGCGGCGCGTGGCAGGCCGGTCATGGCCGCGGCATCAGACATAGGCCTGCCTCGTCGCCGTCAGGCGTACCGTCTGCACCGCCGCGTTCACGCCGAGCGCGATCACCAGAAGGATGATGCCGAGCGCCAGCGCGAGCCCGAGATCGCCCTTCGAGGTCTCGAGCGCGATGGCGGTGGTCATGACCCGCGTCAGGTGGTCGATATTGCCGCCCACGATGATCACCGCGCCCACCTCGGCCACCGCCCGGCCGAAGCCGGCGAGCCCCACGGTCAGCAGCGAATACCGTGCGTCCCAAAGCAACGCCTGCACGCTTTGCCACCGCGTGAGGCAAAGCGAGCGGAACTGCTCGGCATACTCGGCATGGAGGTCTTCCAGCACTTGCCGGGACAGCGCCGCGACGATGGGGGCGATCAGGATGGTCTGGGCGATGATCATCGCCGTCGGCGTGTAAAGAAGCCCGAGGAATCCCAGCGGCCCCGAGCGCGACAGGTGCAGGTAAACCAGGAGCCCGACCACCACGGGCGGCAGACCCATCAGCGCGTTCATGACGACCAGCACGAGGTTGCGACCGCGGAAGCGGCTGATCGCGACCAGCGCCCCGACGGGCAGGCCGATCAGGCAGGCGATCACGGTCGCGCTGAGGCTCACCCGCAGGGACAGCAGAACGATCTCGATCAGATCGGCGTCGCCCGCGAGAACGAGCTGGAGCGCGAGCGTGAAGGCTTCCCCGATGCTTTGCACAATTTACGCCCTTGCGGAAAAGTTGCTGCACACAGCCTAGGGCCATGATCCGAACCGATCAAGCAACGTTTGCCGGACGCCGGTTTCCGCGGCCTCCCGCGTGGGGGGCACTTGTGAAATCATGCGGAATTTTCGCGACCCGCCGCATCGAAGCCGGGGCGACCGGGCTGTGATCCCGTGGCCACGGTTGCGCGGCGATGCCCCCGAATGGGGGGGCGGGCGTATTGGCAGAATTGCGACCGGGATGTACCCTTTTGGGTGTTAGTTGAGTGCGTTTCATACTCCCATGCAGCCGGTTCCCGTGATCGCGGGGACCGGCCTTTTCAGTCCGGCCGCGCGGCGTCCAGAGACCGTTCGGCCAGGGGGCAGGTGGCCCGGTTGTGCGCGGTCCGCGCGCCCCTCCCGGAGGAGAACGCGATGACTCGGATCCGGCCTCTCGGCGTGGTCGACGACATCACCGGGCTCAAGGCCCTGGTGCGGGCCTTCCTCGCGCATGAACTGGCCCAGCTCAAGCAGGTGTCGGGACTCGCCCCGGCGCTGGAGCCGCTGTTGGCCGGCACCTTCGATCACATGGATCGGTACATGCCGCCGCGGGGGGCCGTCCGGGTTGCCGAAGACGACGCGGCCAGGCTGATCGGATGCGTCTTTCTCAAGACGATCCGCGGCGATGCGGCCGAGATTAAGCGGCTCTATGTGCGGCCGGAAGCGCGGGGCGCGGGGCTCGGGCGCCAACTCATGGACGCCGCCCTGCAAGATGCGCGCCGCCTGGGCGCGGCACGGGTTCTGCTCGACACAGGCATCTACGATACCGCGGCCCACAGGCTCTACGAGGCGCTCGGCTTCCGCCACATCGCGCCCTACCCGGAAAGCGAGAACGATCCGGAACTGGCGCCCTATCTCTACTACATGGCATGCGAGCTCGACACGGACCGCGCGCGCTGACGGGCGCTGCCCCCGGCGCGGGGGCGGCGGGTCACTCGGTCGCGCCTGCCGCGCCCCCGGCGTCCTTCGGTTCGGCGCAGGGATAGACCCGCCCGTCCGGCAGACGGCACAACTCCGCGAGATAGGCCTGGTCGAGCGACCCGTAGCGCGGCAGGGCATGGGTTCGTTCCTGGCGATCCAGGTAGTCGCTGCAGGCGGCGACATAATAGGTCTGGCGCCGCCACTCGGACTCGTACCAGGTGCCGAACGCGCGGGCCGTTGCCAGCGCCAAGGCACCGCTTGCACGCATTTCCGCCTCGAAGGCCAGTGCAAGGTCTGCATGGGTCGGCCAGGTTTCGAGCGCCGTCCAGACGGACGGATCGCCGGCGGCGCGCAGCTGCCAGGCGACGGCGAGGCTGACCGCGCTGGCGTCGGCCTCCATGGCCAGGGTGACCCGCGCCGTGGCTTCCATCGACAGGTTCGGGTCCGGGCAGATGCCCGTCCGGGTCTGATGGACATGGCGCAACTCGTGGATCGCGACCGCGCGCATCAGCGGCGTGGACAGGCCGCGGCGCAGAACGATGCGATGGGCCTCGAGGTCGAAATAGCCTTGGATGCCGAAGAGATGTTCCGAGAGGCAGATCTCCGGCGGGCGCTCCTCGAGGATGCGTGAGAGGCTCCGGTGCGGTGCGAGCGCGGAGCGGAGCCAGACCGCCAGTGAACGGATCCGCCGCTGGGCATCCGTCCGAGCGCCGTCATAGGGGGGCGCGAGGCAGGTTCGGACGGGATCCTCGACCTGGGCCGATGCGGGGGCCGATGCGGGCGGCGCGCCGAGGCACAGCACGGCCAGCGCGAGCGCCCGCAGCAGCGCGGCGGCCTTCCCCCGCCTCAGCCCCGGCATGACAGGC
Source organism: Rhodovulum sp. YNF3179 (assembly GCF_050586465.1). Classification (NCBI taxonomy): domain Bacteria; kingdom Pseudomonadati; phylum Pseudomonadota; class Alphaproteobacteria; order Rhodobacterales; family Paracoccaceae; genus Rhodovulum; species Rhodovulum sp. YNF3179. The sequence continues at coordinate 366,320 of NZ_JBOCEG010000001.1, forward strand.
GTCCCTTGGCGCCGGCGGCCCGGATGCGCGGACCGCGCAACGGATATGATCCGCCCGGGGGCACGCTTTTCGGCATTCGCAACCTGCTCCTGTTCCTGCCCGGCTTCGCGACCGGTCCACCCGGAAACGCCGGCTCCGTCCCGTACCGACCCAGACCTAACCTGCAAAGCGCGCGGACTCAAAATGCGCGCGGTCGGGAAAATGAAACGGGATACCCGCCCGCCACGGCGCGGTGGCGGCGTGCCGGGCGTTGTCCGGCCCGGCAGTCTGTCGCGGCCGGCCGTCGACCGGACGGGGCCGTCGACAGGTCATTCCGGCGACGGGGCGCCGGCCGCGCGGGTCAGGCCTGGTCGTCCACCTTGGCGTCGGGCGCGTTGGACTTCACCGACTCGATCCCGTTGTCGCGCGCCGATGCGCTTTCATAGTTCTCGCTGGTGCCGATGACCTGGCCGTTCGTGGACTTGAGGTTGAACCTGAACTTGCCGTTCTTGGTCTCTGTCCGGTCGAAGCGCGCGTCGTCGGCGGCGTTCTTGCGGACCGACTCGATTCCATTCTCGGCGCTGGCCTTCTGTTTATAGCCCTCGCTCGCCAGAATGATCTGCCCGTTCCCGGCCTTCAGCCGAAAGCGGAATTCCCCGGCCTTGTCAGTGTAAAGTTCGAATTTCCCAGCCATGCCACTTTTCCGGTTGCTATGTGCCCATATCAATACCCGATACTATTCTCGCAAAACGAGAAAACGCCAAGGAATTTGTGACCCGTTCCGCACGGCGCGCCGGGCCGGGGCGGGCCGTCGCATGTGTGGGCGGCAGAATTTTCTTCTCAGCCGCGCGCGGACGGGTACCCTTGGGGTCCGGAAACAAGGCGGGACAGGGGGCGACGGATGCCGGACATGCAGGACAGGGTATTCATCGGTGGTGGCGGCGCGGGATATGCCACGCCGCAGGGGTTGGCGCTGAAATACGCGAACAGGCACGGGCTTGTCGCGGGCGCCACCGGGACCGGAAAAACCGTGACGCTGCAGATTCTTGCCGAGGGGCTGTCCGAGGCCGGGGTCCCGGTGTTTCTGTCTGACGTCAAGGGGGACCTGTCCGGCCTGGCCGCGGCCGGAAGCGCGGAGTTCAAGCTGCACGAGGCTTTCATGAAGCGCGCCGGGACCATCGGGTTCTCGGACTATCGCTACGCGCGTTTCCCGGTCACCTTCTGGGATCTCCTGGGCGAACAGGGGCACCCCGTTCGGACGACCGTGGCAGAAATGGGCCCGCTTCTGCTGTCCCGGCTGATGGACCTGACGGAGGCGCAGGAGGGGGTGCTGAACATCGCCTTTCGCCTGTCCGACGAGCAGGGGCTTCCGCTGCTCGACCTGAAGGATCTGCAGGCGCTTCTGGTCTGGGTCGGCGAGAACCGCGCCGATCTCTCGCTGCGGTACGGCAACGTCTCTCCGGCATCCATCGGGGCGATACAGCGCCGTCTCCTGGTGCTGGAAAACCAGGGTGGCGCAAAGCTTTTCGGCGAACCTGCGCTGGACCTGGCGGATTTCATGCGCACCGACGCGGACGGGCGTGGCCGGATCAACATCCTGGCCGCGGACCGGCTGATGGCCAGCCCGCGGCTTTATGCGACCTTCCTGTTGTGGCTGATGAGCGAGCTGTTCGAGGAACTTCCCGAGGTGGGCGATCCGGACAAGCCGAAGCTGGTGTTCTTCTTCGACGAGGCGCATCTGCTCTTCGACGACGCGCCCAAGGCGCTGGTGGACAAGGTCGAGCAGGTGGCGCGGCTGATCCGCTCCAAGGGGGTCGGCGTCTATTTCGTCACCCAGAACCCCGCCGACGTGCCCGAGGACGTGCTGGGACAGCTGGGCAACCGGATCCAGCACGCATTGCGGGCGTTCACGGCCCGGGACCGGAAGGCGCTGAAGCTGGCGGCGCAAACCTACCGCGAGAACCCGCGCTTCGATACCGCGCAGGCAATCCGCGAGGTCGGCGTGGGAGAGGCCGTCACCTCGATGCTGATGGAGAAGGGTGTTCCGGGCGTGGTCGAACGGACCCTTATCCGCCCGCCGTCTTCCCAGCTTGGCCCGATCGATTCCGCGCTGCGTGACCGCATCGTGGCGGCGTCGCCCGTCGCCGGGAAATACGAGGCCGTGCTGGACCGCGACTCGGCGCATGAAATCCTGACCCGGCGCGCCGAGGCGGCCGCCCGCGCCGCCGCGCAGGCGGAGGCCGAAGAGGAAGAGATGGCGGCGGCGGAACGCGAATACCGCGCCGCGCGCCGCTATTCCGGCACCAGGGTTCCGCGCTCGTCATCGCGCCGCCGCACGGCGGAGCCCGAAAGCATCGCCAGTGTGATCGGATCCGTCGTGATGAAGGAGTTGAAGGGCACGACCGGGCGGCGGATCGTCCGCGGTATCCTTGGCGGCCTCTTCCGTGCGCGCTGAGAGAGCGGCGCGACGGTGTGGATCGTGGCGTTCGCCGGCGCGCAGGCGGTCGACCTGATCGAGCTGTGTGACCGGGGGGGGGCGACAGGCGTCCCGCGCACGGTCCGGGCCTGTCGGAAGGGCCTGTCCCGGCGGCGCGACCTGCCCGCGTCGCGGCCGGGCGCGCGGCGGCGTCGGTATCAGGACGCCCGGCTGAACCGCGCGCCGCCGTCGAGATGCGCGTCGTAGGCGCTGGCAATGATCCGGGTCAGCGGTCGTCCGTCCGGATGGATCGCGAGCCGCTCGGCGTCGAGCGACACGAGATCGCCGTAGCGTGCCGCCACCTCGGCGTGGAACGGGTCCAGCGCCCCGGCCGCAGCGCCGAAGGTCTCGGCCAGTTCGGTCCGGTCCAGCGCGAAGTCGCACATGAGCATCTCGATGGCCCGGGCGCGCAGCCGGTCATCGTCGGTCAGGGCATGGCCGCGGGCCCCGGGCAGGTCGCCGGCCTCGATGCGCTGGACATAGGCCGGCGTGGCGGCGGCGTTCTGCACGTAGCCGCCCGGCAGACGCGAGATCGACGAGGCCCCGACCCCGATCAGGGTCTGGCAGTGGTCCGCGGTGTAGCCCTGGAAGTTGCGGCGGAGCCTGCCGCTGGCGGCCGCCTCGGCCAGCTCGTCGCCGGGGCGGGCGAAATGGTCGATGCCAATGGCGTTCAGCCCGGCGCCGCGGAACATCTCGGCCGCGCGCTCGGCCAGGCGCACGCGGGCCCGGTCCCCCGGGAGCGCGGCCTCGTCGATCAGTTTCTGGCGTTTCGAGGCCCAGGGCACATGCGCGTAGCCGAAGAGGGCCACGCGGTCCGGTCCCAGCGTCAGCACCTTGCGCACGGTCGCCTCGAGCCGTGCGAGGCTCTGGTGTGGCAGCCCGTAGACGAGATCGGCATTGAGCGACTCGACCCCGGCCGCGCGCAGGCAGGCCACGCAGGCCTCGGTGACGCTGTAGGGCTGTTGCCGGCCGATCGCGTCCTGGACCTCGGGATCGAAGTCCTGGATCCCGATCGAGGCACGGGTCATGCCCTCGTCCGCGAGGGCGAGCACCTTGTCCCGGTCGACCATGGTGGGGTCGATCTCGACCGAGAATTCCCAGCCGTCCGCCGGCGTGAAGGTCGTCTTGAGCGCGCCGGCGAGCCGGTGGATCAGCTCCGGCGGCAGGATCGTCGGCGTGCCCCCGCCCCAGTGGAGCCGCCCCATCCGCATCCCGTCCGGCAGCGTCTCGCGCAACAGGGCGAGTTCCCGCTCGACCGTCGCGAGATAGCTCTCGACCGGCCCGAGCGTCTTTGTGCCCTGGGTATGGCAAGCGCAGAACCAGCAGAGCCGCTCGCAGAACGGAATATGCACGTAGACCGATACCGGCTCGGCCGGATCGAGCGCGGCCAGTTCGCCGCGCTGGAACGTCGCGCCCGTCGCGGGCGAGAAGACCGGCGCGGTCGGGTAAGAGGTGTAGCGGGGCACCCGGGCATTGAAGAGGCCGAGGGTCTCGAGGCGGTCATGCTGTGTCATGCGCTAGAATTGCCCGGAATCTTCGCCGCAAACTTTGCGACGGATCAAACTTCGCGCCGGAAACGGCGAAACCGCGCAGAGAACGCGTGCGGATCCGAGGCTCCGCGGCTCTAAAGCGGCCCTCGAGCCCCGGGGGCCGCGCCTGCATGCCCCGTGGACCTCGTGTCCGGCCGGGCTTTCATGCGCAGTCCCGACATCTCGCGGGTCCGCTTGCCGTCGGGGATGGCGGTTGCCAGAACGGCCGAAGACCCGACATTTTGCGGAATCGCAAAGTGCGGCGCGGAAAGCCGGGGCAGTGTGTAGGCCTGGGAGGGAGACCGGCATGCCCCGTGCTTACATCGACATAGACGACCCCGACCTGCCGCTGGCGGACCTGTTCCGGGACTGGCCCGAGGCGATGCGGCCTTTCCTGGAACGCCGGATGCTCTGCCCCGGCTGCCCGATCGCGCCGTTTCACACCGTCATCGACGCCGTCGAGGAATACGACCTGGACGAGGATGCGTTCCGGCTGGAGATCCGCAGCGCGGTCGGATGATCGTGGCGCGGGCCGTCAGCCGTGGCCGCCGCTCAGCAGCACCAGCCGGTGGGGATCGGTGACCACGATATGCTTGCGAGTCGACTTGACCATGCCGTCCTTCTGCCAGGCCGCCAGCAGCCGGCTGACGGTATGCACCGTGGTTCCTGTCATCTCCGCGATGTTCTGGCGGGTGATCGGGAAGGCGATCTCGATCCCGTCGCCGCTCTTGCGCCCGCTCTGGTTGGCCATCCGCAGGAGCGCCCCGGCGACCCGCTGTTCCACGGCGCGGGTGGCCATCTCGGTCAGGGTCCCCTGGATCTCGCCCAGGCGCTCGCCCAAGGTCTTGTAGGTCTCGGTCGCGAAGCCGTCATGGCGCGCGGCGAAGTCGTGCCAAAGCCGCGACGGCCATTCCAGCGCGATCGACTCCGCGGCCGCCATCGCCGTGGCCGGGTAGGTGTCGCGGCGCAGCGCCGGCGCGATGCCGAACAGCTGGCCCGGCGCGATATGCAGCACGATGATCTGCTCGCCGTCCGCGGTGGTGCGGATCACGCGGATATAGCCGTCGAGCAACAGGAAGAAACGATCGGCGTCATGCCCCTCGCGGAAGATCGCCCGGCCTTCCGGGTAGCGCCGCGACGTCGCCTGGTCCAGCACCGCGCGGATCTCGGGACGGGACAGCCGGCTGAAGGGCGGCAGGTCGGTCAGAAGGCTTTCGTCGAGCTTGGGCAAGAAACCACCGCGAGTTTGTGGAAACGCAACGTCCCGGGACCTGGCCTATCGCATACCGGCAGCAGTCGAAACAAGCGGATGTGACAGAAAGGACGATCCGATGATCAAGACCCTCGTGATGGCCTCGGCCCTCGCGCTCGGGGCCGCCGCGGCCCAGGCCGAGACCTTCGAAATCGAGATGCTCAACCGGGGCGAGGCGGGCGCGATGGTGTTCGAGCCAGCCTTCGTGAAGGCCGCGCCCGGCGACGTGATCCGTTTCCTGCCCACCGATCGCGGGCACAACGTCGAGAGCATCGACGGGATGCTCCCCGCCGGTGTCGAGAGCTTCAGGACCCGCTTCGACGACGTGTTCGAGATGACCGTCGCGGCCGAAGGTGTCTACGGCGTCAAGTGCACCCCGCACTACGCGATGGGCATGGTCGCGCTGATCCAGGTCGGCGACGCGGTCAACGAAGATGAGGCAGCCGCGGTCAAACAGCGCGGCAGGGCCGCCGCCGTCTTCGGTGACCTTTTCGCGAAGGTCGAGTGATCCCGTCCGGACGGATCGTCCGACGCGGGCGGGGCGCCCCGGACAGGCGTCCCGCCGATCCCATTTTCCAGGAGGTGCCCCGATGCAGACCCGACAGGACTTCACCGGCCCGGCGCTGTTCTCCTACGGCTTCCGGCCCTTCTTTCTGGCCGCCACGCTTTTCGGGCTGGGCGTGGTCCCGGCCTGGCTTTTGGTCTGGCGCGGCGACCTGATGCCGGGCGGTCCCATGGCGCCGGTCGACTGGCACGTCCACGAGATGATTTTCGGCTACGGGGCCGCCGTCGTGGCGGGGTTTCTCTTTACCGCCGTTCCGAACTGGACCGGCCGGATGCCGGCGCGCGGCTGGCCGCTGGCCGTGCTGCTCGCGCTTTGGATCGCCGGACGGCTCGCCATGGCGGGGGCGTTCGGGGATGACCCGGTGCTTGTCATGTGTGCCGATGGCGCCTTCCTTTTGGCGGTCGCCGGCATGATCGCGCGCGAGATCGTGGCGGGGCGGAACTGGCGCAACCTCAAGGTCGTGGTGCCGGTGTCGCTGCTGGCCGCGGCCAATGTCTTCTTTCATCTCGAGGCCATGCGCACGGGGCTGGCCGAAACGGGCCACCGTCTCGGGATCGCGCTGCTCGTGTTCCTCATCATGCTCATCGGGGGGCGCATCGTGCCGAGTTTCACACGCAACTGGCTGGCAAGGAGCGGCTCGCCCAGCCGGCCGGTGCCGTTCGGCCCCTATGACGTGGCGAGCCTCGTGGCCGGCGGTGTCGCCCTGGCCGGGTGGGTGGCGGTCCCGGATGCCCCGGCGACCGGCGTGGCGCTCGCGCTGGCCACGGTGATGCATGTCGTGCGGCTGGCGCGCTGGCTGGGGGTTCTGACGGCGGGTGCGCCGCTGCTGGTCATGTTGCACATCGCCTACGGTTTCCTGCCGGCAGGCTTTGCAGCGGCGGCGCTGGGGGCTTTCGGACGGGCCGGGCCGGACCAGGCCGCGCATCTCTTCGGGATCGGCGGGATCGGCGGCATGACGCTGGCCGTGATGATGCGCGCGACGCTCGGGCACACGGGGCGCCCGCTCGTCGCCGGGCCGGCGCTGACCGTCGGCTTCGTGGCGGTCGCGCTCGCCGCCCTGGTCCGGCTCTATGGCGCCGATGCGTTCTTCCCGGGGCTGGATGGCATTCACCTCGCCGCGCTGCTCTGGACGGCGGGCTTCGCGCTGGCCGTGCGGCGATTGCTGCCGTGGCTGGCGACGCCGCGCATGGCGCCGCGCCGCCCCGGCCGGGCATCGCTTCGGACGTGAGCGTCCGGGCGGGCCGGTGGCCGGGGAACGTGTCCACCCCAGCGCGGCGGCGCGTCGGCACATGCAGGCTTTCGCCCTTAAGGGGAAGTCTTGATGGCCGGGAGCGCGCGGCCGGGGTGCACGCGCCCTGCACAGAATTCCACGCGGCTCACATATTGCGGCAACAATCCATTGAAATTGTGAACGGTATCTGATTCGGATTTGTCCAAAGTTTTACCGGCCTGGCTTTTCCTGATACAATTATCGGTAGAACATGAATGCGCACCCGAATTCCCATGAAATGGCCAGGTTCCCGATGCTGCCTCCCAGCTTGAGATACTTCATCAAGCACGAAATCGAAGATATCTTCGACCTCGTCCCGGTTTTGATCCTCGGCGTCGGTCTGGCCTTCGCGATCTTGATCCTGCTGCTTTTCGTGAACACGGAGCGGGACCCGGCCGCGACGCCAGGCCCGGCTGGCGTATCCGCGCCCGTGGCCGAAGACGCCGCGGCAGCGGGACCGGGCGCGGCATCCACCGCGGCCGATGCCGGTGACGCCGGGATCCCGCGCGAGCCCGGGGCCGCGCCGGAGGAAGAGCCGCGCTCGAGTGACGCGGCGCAGCGCTTCAGATTGCTCGAGCGCCCGTCCGACTTTCCGCCCTAAGGCAGGCCTTTCGCTACGACCATGAACGTTCACGGGGGTTCGATACGTGTCATTCTTTCATTCTTCACGGGGTCGCCGCGCCGTTGGCCGCGGTGATTGTGCAGCGCCGCGCGTGTCGGGGCCCGCGGGTGTCCTGCGACTGCTCGGTGTCGCCGCGTGCTTCGCCATGCTGGGCGTGGCAAGCGCGGGGGCGGCCAGTGACACCCCGGCATGGGATGAGATCGCGTGCGAGCCCCTCGAGGAGCTCGGCGAGGAAATCATGTTCGCACGCCAGCAGGGCGCCTCGACAAGCCTTCTGATCGAAAAGGGAGAAGCCTGGATCCCGCCGGATTCCATCCTGGCGCAAGAGACCCGGGCGCTCATCCGGGAGATCGTGAAGTTCACCGAGCGCGTGCCGCGGGTGAAGGACTTTCAGGAACGGAAGCGGGTGTCCGAGGATTTCGGAGACACGCTGTCTTCCATGTGCGAGGGCTAGCGCCCGGCGCGGGGCAGAGCGGCCCGCCCGGATGCCTCAGGGCAACGAGCCGCGGCAGGCATCGGCGACCCGCGTGCGGAACGCCTCGGCGGCTTGCCGTCTTTGCCGCTCGGTTTTTTCGCGGGGTTCGCGATAGGCGAACACGGCGATTTTCCGCAACATCTCCCTGGTTCCGGACATGTAGGCCGCTGACCAGCCCATGCTCTCGATGGCCATGTCGGTCGCCATGCCGATGGCGAGCCTGTTCTGCCGGGCTTCCATCATCGTGTAGGCGGCCTGTCCCAGGAGGGTGCAGGCGGGCGAGAACCGGTGCGCGCCGTGATCGCTGGCCACGCCTGGGGCAAGGGCGCCCAGGGCGAAGGCGACCGCCAGGATCAGGCGCGGCAGGGTTCTTGCCGGGAGGATCGCGGGGTGGGTCATGATCCGTTCACTTCCGGGCGGGCCGCCCGGTGTCAGTAGGGTTGCACGCATTTCGTGATGGACGATGTCGGCCCATCGTCGAGAACGCCGCCGCGCAGCACCATGTTCCATCCGTGCGGGGCGCGCGGGTTCTGAACCCGCATGAAGATGTAGCCGGTTTTCGCCCAGCCCAGCAGCTTGTTGTTCAGGTTGTCGAGCACGAAATCCCCCGTCTCGTGGCGGAGCACCAGAACCGCATGGGGACTCATGTTGGTGTCGAGAACCGTCGCGAGCAGGAGCCGCGCCGGATCGACGCCACTGGCGTAGAGGATCTGCTTTTTCCGGAGCGCGTAGTCCTCGCAATCGCCGCCGCGTGGTGTCGGCAGGGCCCAAAGCTCCTCCCGGCCGTACTGCTTGAGGTCGGATATCGGGCGGACACTGCGGTTCACGTCCCGATTGACCCGGTGGGCCATCATCAGCATGTCGTCCAGGCGGCCGTCCCGGTTCGATGATCTTGCACAGGCCCAGGAGAACCGGTTGCAAAGGTCCACCGCGCCTTCGGGGGGTGGAACCGCTTCGCCCAGCGGCAGGTGCCGGGGCATTGCGGCCTGCTGTGCCCGCGTCGCGGTTGCGGACGCGGCGATCGACGCAAGCAGGCCTATTCCGAGAATGAGACAGCTCAACAGGCGCAGCACGATGACCCTCCGGGATATGGCATTATCCCGCGGGACTATCGCTAAACGTGGGCTGCGGTTTTCAGGACACTTTTAAATTGTTGGCCTTATGTGCAGTTGTGTGGAAAATTGTGGAACTTGTCCGACGTCTGCGACGTCTGCCAGCCCGCCCGCCCGTCGAGCCGCGCGGGCGCCACCGGCGGGTCCGGTGCCGGCGATGGTCCCGCCGCCGCGCGCCGGTGCCGATCCGCGTTGCCGCTATGTCCTGTCCCGCGGCGCTGGGGGCACCACGCGCGTCACCGCCCCGGCGCGGGTGAACATCCGGTCCCGCTGCCACCAGACGACGACGGCCGCCACGGCGACCAGGATCCAGGTGTCCCACGGCTGCGCGTCGGGCCAGAACGGGTTGATCAGCTGCCAGTGGAACAGCATCGGCAACAGAAGACTGCCGCGCCCGGCGTTCAGGATCGGCGTGACAAGGATCGCGAGGGTCACGTTCCCGATGAAGAAGGGCAGGAAACTCCAGTTCTCGTAGACGACCCCCGCAAGGTAGAAGACGGGAAGGTGCCAGACCCCCCAGACCGCACCGATCAGGGCGCCGGCCCAGAACGGGGCGACGTGTCGTTGCAGCAGCGGCTGCGCGACGCCGCGCCAGCCGAATTCCTCCATCGGGCCGAGAAAGAGCATCATTCCCATCAGGCCAAGCATCGGCGCCGCGCCGCCGGGCGGCAGCGGTGCGAGCAGCGGGCCGCCCTTGAGCAGCGATCCGGCCATGAAGACCAGCGGGATCCCGGCAAGGATGAAAAGCCACCAGGCCACCGCGCATCGCCACAGGAGAAGCCGCGACAGGAACAGCCGTATCCCGCCCGGTCCCGTATGGACCAGCACGAGCGTCAGCCCGGTGATCGCCGGCGCCCAGGTGGCGACGAAATACAGCGGATGGCCGCCGCTGATCTCTCCGAAGAGCGCGAGGGTCGGCCCCGGCGCCAGGATGTAGCTGCCGATGATGCCCCAGGTGATGGCGAAGGTGCCCAGCAGAAAGAAGGCAAGCGCCCGGGATGGAACCGGCGCGCGGCCCGCGCGGCGTTCAGACGACATCAGCCAAATCCCCATCCCGAAATATGCGCTCGTCGAAAGCCTAGGCCTTGCGGCGTGCCGACACCATGATGTCGGTCAAGCTGCAGCCGCGGCCGTGATTGACATGCCTTGGACAACCGGTAGGAATATCCAGTATCCGAAGGGGCCGATCGTGATTTTCCGACCGCGTAAAGACGCCGACGAGACCGTCGTCGCCATGCTGGCTTCGGCCCAGCGGCGCGGGCGGCGGAACGATGCCGAGCGCCACGCGGTCCGGCGGCATGGCCTGCGGGCCGCGATGCCGGACCGTGACGCGGCGCGCGCGTGCGGCGCGCCCGACGGTTGCATCCGCGAAGACATCGCCCCCAGCGCCTGCGCCGGGGCGGCACATCGTCATCCACAACAAAAAGGGAGGAGATCATGACGACATTCAGCAGACGGCAGGCCCTGGGCCTGATGGGCGCGACCGCGGCGGCGGCGGGGCTGGGCGCCCCGGCGCTGGCGCAGCGCGGCAAGGTGGTGGTGGGCGCGCTGCCCTTCACCAGCCATTCCGGCAGTTTCGTCGCGCTTCAGCGCGGTTACTTCGAAGAGGCGGGGCTCGACGTCGAGCTCAAGTTCTTCCAGGCCGCGCAGCCGATGGCCGTGGCCATCGCCTCCGGCGACGTCGATTTCGGGGTCACGGCGATCTCGGGCGGGCTCATCTCGCTGGCTGACAAGGGCGCGGTGAAGGTTATCGGCGGCGCCCTCAGCGAGGAGCCGGGGATCGACGGCCAGAAGATCCTCGCCTCGAATGCCGCCTTCGAGGCGGGGCTGACCTCGCCGGCCGCACTGGGCGAGGCCCGCTACGGCATGACGACGGCCGGCTCGTCCTTCCATTACATGGGGTCCAAGATCGCCGCGGCCGAAGGCGTCGCGCCGACCTTCGTGCCGCTCCAGAAGGTGGGCGCGATCATCGGTGCGCTAAAGTCGGGCCAGATCGACGCCTGGTCGATCGTGCCCCATATCGCCAAGCCGCTCGCCGGCGCGGGCGCGGTCAAGATGATCGGCAACGTCTCGGACTACCTGCCGGACTACCAGGTGACCACGGTCTTCACCTCGACGGGGAATGCCAGTTCGGAACGCGAGCTGACCTCGGCCTTCCTCGGCGGGTTCAGCCGGGGCGTGGCGGACTACAACGCCGCCATGGTGGACCGCAGCGCCGGCGAGGAGGCGATGGACGAGATGGTCAGGCTGATCCACACCTATGTCTATACCGACCGCCCGCTCGAGAAGGCGGCGCCATCGATCGTCAACGGCTCGATGCGGCTCAACGCGGATGCGGCGCTGAACCTGGCCTCGGTGCGCGACCAGCTGGACTGGTTCCAGTCCGAGAACCTCGTCGATGCCGACATCACGCTCGAGACGCTCGTGGACAGCAGCTACGTCGAGACCATCGGCAGCTGATCGACGCCGGAGGGCGGCCGCGGCCGCCCTTCGCAACCGGCGGGGGGATGATGGATATTCGGCTCGAAGGGATCGCGCACAGCTACGGTGCGACCGAAGTTCTGCGCGACGTGTCGCTTGATATCGACACGGGGCGGATCGTGTGTCTCGTCGGTCCGTCGGGCTGCGGAAAGTCCACGCTTCTCCGGCTCATCGGCGGGCTGGAGCGTCCGTCACAGGGGCGGGTTCTCCAGATAGGGGCGCCGCCCGAGGGCTGCCTGAACCCGCTCACCTACATTTTCCAGGATTTCGCGCTGCTGCCCTGGCGCACGGTCCGGGGCAACGTCTCGCTCGTGCTCGAGGATCACGGCATCCGGGGCCGCAAGGCCGCGCCGATCATCGCGGACGTGCTGGCACGGACCCGCCTTTCCGATTTTGCCGACGCGTTGCCGAAGCAGCTGTCGGGCGGGATGAAACAGCGCGTGGCCATCGCGCGGGCGCTCGCCGTCAACCCGGCCGTGATGCTGATGGACGAACCGCTCTCGGCGCTGGACAGCCAGACGCGCGAACTGCTCATGGACGACCTGATCTCGCTCTGGACGCGGGAACCGTTCACGGCCGTCTACGTCACGCACAACCTCGCCGAGGCCGTGCGCCTCGGCCATCGTGTCGTGGTGCTGTCGCGCCGCCCGGGCCGCATCCGCGAGATCGTCGAGATCGGGAAGCCGCTTGCTGAGCGGGGCTATGCCGATCCCGACCTGGACCGGGTGCAACAGCATCTCTGGGCTCTCATGCGCGAGGAGGCTCGCGCCGCCGACGAGGAATTGATCGATGTCTGACGCCCGTCTCGAAACGCGCCCCATGCGCGAAGTGCGGTTCCGCGGCGGCGGCTTCCAGCCTGAGCGCCGCCGCTGGATCGGCGTTGCGGTCTTCGTGCTGGTGATCGGCCTGGTGGAATGGGGCACGCGGGCCGGGTGGATCTCGGCGCTGACCCTGCCGCGGCCCTCGGAGGTGCTGGCGACCTTCGGCGAGCTCTGGGAGTCAGGCCTGTTCTTCGCCCATCTCGTGCCGTCCCTGACCCGGCTCGCGGTCGGTGCGGCGCTTGGCGCCAGTGTCGGGATCGCGACCGGTATCCTGATCGGCCTCTTCTCTTACATGCGCGCGGCGCTCGTGCCGGTGATCGCCGCCATCTTCCCGATCCCGAAAATCGCGCTTCTGCCGCTCTTCGTGATCTGGTTCGGGATCGACGAGGGGTCGAAATACGCCCTGATCGCGTTTGGCACCTTCACGCCCACGGTGGTGGCGACCTACGGCGCGGTGGATAATGTCGACCGGACGCTGATCCGGATGGGGCAAAGCTTCGGGCTGTCATGGCTGTCGATCGTGCGCAAGATCGTCCTGCCGGGGGCGATGCCGGGCATCCTCTCGGGGCTTCGCATCAGCCTTGCCATCGCCATCATCCTGCTGGTGGCGGCCGAGATGCTTGGCGCGCAATACGGGATTGGCGCCTATATCCTCGAGGCGGGGTCGCTCTACGATCTCGAGCGTCTCTTCGCGGGCGTGGTGATCCTGTCGATCCTCGGCGTTCTGGTCAGCATGACCATCGGCTTCATGGAACAGCGCCTGCTGGGCTGGCGGACATGACGCGGGCCGCCCCGCCCCCGCCCGAGCGGCCCAGGCACGCCCGAAATTCTCGACGGGGCCCGGTCGATACCTGATACAGCCCTGATCCTTCCCGTCGGTCCAGGAGGCTAGGGGCGGGCAGGTGGCGAACGGACCCGGAGGGCGGCCGTCGATCCCAGGCGCATTTTTCTGGATGATGGCTGGGGTGGTCCTGACCCTAGTAAAGACAGGCTGGCAATTCCCTTTCGCCAGTGCTTTGAGCTTGGCGTGGTCCAGACTAGGCTCGAGCTGGTCTGATAGGATGGGAAAGGTGAGCAAGTTTCCGATCTTGACTCTCGTGATGCTGCTAGGAACAGCCGTGGCGGTTCATGCCGACGAAGCTCCAGCGCCGCCGGGCGACTACCGCGCGCAACTTCAGCAGTGCCGCGACGTGGAAGGTGAGATCAGTCAGCTCGCCTGCTTTGGCGCAATCTCGGGGAGCACAGACTTCTGGATCAGCCGGAAACGGGGCACTGAGCTGCCCATCGTTGAAGACCTGTACTTCGCCGAAATCATGCGCTGTGACGAAGAGCACCGCCCAATGGAACGGCTCGACTGCTTCCTTGCGACCTCTGCACCCAGCTCGATCCGCTCCCTGAATGCGCGGAGCCTCGTCAAGGAGCTTCTGAAGTCGCCCGAAGGTGTCGATGCTATGAGGCAAGCCGTTGGTGAGGCGCGGGATGGTGAATGACTGCCCAGAGCTCATCGAACACGGAACGGCCCCGGATAGGTTGATCAATATCAATCCAGACAATCAGATTGATCAATAAAGTGCATTGCGTGGCAAGCCTGGAGGAGACGATGGGAAAAATATTGTCAGCAATTGCGGTCTTTGCCTTCCTGGCGGTTGCGGGACCAAGTGTTGCTCAGGGCTATTCTGAACCAGCCACAAGTGAGAATCTCCATCTCGTCGCAACGGATTCTGATCAAGTCGCTACCAGGGTCGTGATGCTCGACAAGCGGCGCCGCGGCAACCTGATGGATTTTGAAATACGGGTAGAGTTCGATAACGTGCCTCAGGGGAAGGACTACCAGTTTTTCATTTACGACGCGGGGATGCAGCGGGATGGCCTACCACCGGCACCGGTGCCGAACGCATCGCATAGGTTCAAGCCGGATAGCCGGGGTCACCTGGAATTCAGTTTTGTACTCGACGGGTTCTCAAAAGGTGAGTGGGTTCAATGCAGATTGATCTCCTCCGACCGTTCAGTCGAGAAAGCGCTCCGCTTCACACCCTTCAGGTAGCACAGCTACGGAATCAGAAATGGGCGCATGAATTCTCTTGGTTGTTCTGGTTTTCCGGCTGTGTGGGTCGTCCATGCGCAGAGTCCCCGTGACGCCTCTTTCCAACTGCCTCCGAGCCTGCAGCAGGGACATCAATCCCTAGCCGCCAATCGCCATTCTGTGGCAGAGCCTTGGTCTCTTTGGTTCGGCGCGCTCCATACCGCCCACCTTATTCTTAGGGAGCTTCTGGCGACATCCAAGGCAGAGACCGAGATCCTTGAAGGGGGTTGGGTGAAGCCGAAAACTGTCCTGATGCGGTTCCGGTCTGTTCAGGACGCCAAGGCCTGGCACGCAGACCCTGAATACGTGGAGCTCACCAAGATCCGCCACCGCACAGCACGCACGAACCTGGTGGTGGTTGACGGTATTCTCCGAGGCGGCGGAGGAGAGCCCAGCTTGGCAAAGGAAGCGCAGAGTACGGGTCATGAAAAGGCAGAAGACGATTTCTTTTGACGGATACCTGTACGCTGTCGCCGTGATCGGAGCCCTGCTGATCGGCGTAACCCTTTGGTCCTGGGGTCAGCCGCTGATTTGTAACTGTGGCTACGTGAAGCTCTGGGAGGGGCACATCTGGTCCTCCGGGAACTCGCAACACGTTGCAGACTGGTATTCCTTGTCCCACGTGGTTCACGGCATGCTGATCGTGTTGCTCGGACGCCTTTCGCGCGGGTGGTTATCCCACTCAGCGCTCATTGTCCTCGCGATCGTGACAGGCGTCGCTTGGGAAATCGTCGAGCACACGGATTGGGTCCTCGGCCGGTTCCGCGACGTTACCGTCTACCAAGGCTACGTGGGAGACAGCGTCCTGAACGCAGTCATGGACTACGTTTGGATGTGGGTCGGGTTTTTCTTGGCCCTGCCGCTGCCTACTGTGGCGGTCGGGGTTATGATCCTCGCCATAGAAGTGCTTGGTGCAGCCATCGGGCGCGATTGCCTGACATTCACGACCCTGCAGATCGTCTATCCATTGGAAGCCATCGAGAGCTACCAGCAAGCGATAAACGAAGATCCCGGACCATAGATTGTCCAAGCGCCGCAGATGTCGCCGTGATGGCGGGGAGATTCAATTCGGATAGCTTCACTGGCCGCTTGATCAGTACAGCCAACCCCCACAGACCGACCCACCCCACCATCGATTGCCCGATAACCCTGGGGTAATATTGGGGGTAAAACTCCGCTGCGCCCCTGGTCCTGATCCTTCCCGTCGGTCCAGGAGGCTAGGGGCGGGCAGGTGGCGAACGGACCCGGAGGGCGGCCGTCGATCCCACGCGCATCTTTCTGGACGATGGCTGGGGTGGTAGGATTCGAACCTACGATACACGGTACCAAAAACCGCTGCCTTACCACTTGGCTACACCCCAACGTGGCCGGTTAGATACGCCGCCGCGGCGTCGGCTTCAAGTCAAAATTCGGCGGAAATCCGTGGATTTTCCACGAGGGCCGGCCGCGATGTCAGACCCGCAGGGGCGCGGCCTTGGCGAGGCGGTCGAAATCCATCAGCGACGCGATCAGCCCCGGCATCTGGTCGAGCGGGATCATGTTGGGTCCGTCGGAGGGGGCGCCGTCGGGAGCCTCGTGGGTCTCGATGAACACCGCCGCGATGCCGAGAGAGACCGCGGCGCGGGCCATCACCGGCGCGAACTCGCGCTGCCCGCCCGACGCGCCGCCAAGCCCGCCGGGCTGCTGCACGGAATGGGTGGCATCCATGACCACGGGGTAGCCGGTGCGGGCCATGATCGGCAGGCTTCGCATGTCCGTCACGAGCGTGTTGTAGCCGAAGCTGACGCCCCGCTCGGTCAGGAGAATCCGCTCGTTGCCGGTGGACGCGATCTTGGCGGCCACGTTGGGCATGTCCCAGGGGGCGAGGAACTGGCCCTTCTTGACGTTGATCGCCGCGCCGGTGCGCCCGGCGGCCAGCAGCAGGTCGGTCTGGCGGCAGAGAAAGGCCGGGATCTGGATCACGTCCACGGCGGCGGCGGCCTCGGCGCAGTGGGCGGCCTCGTGGACATCGGTCAGGACCGGGCAGCCGATCGCGTCACGCACCCCGGCAAGGATCGCGAGCCCGGCCTCGGCGCCGACCCCGCGCTTGCCGGACAGCGAGGTGCGGTTGGCCTTGTCGAAGGACCCCTTGAAGACGAAGCGCGCGCCCGCGGCGGCGCAGGCGTCCTGCATGGCGCCGGCGATCATCTGGGCGTGATCCGCGCTTTCCAGCTGGCAGGGGCCGGCGATCACGGTCAGCGGCTGGTCGTTTCCGACGGCGAAATCGCCGAGGTCTATGGTGGTCATGTCAGGCGGTTACCTGTTCCCTGAGAATGGCGGCCGTAAGCGACAGCATCAGGTATAAACCGCCGAAGATCAGGAACGCCAGCAGCGTGTTCTCGGCCGCGCGCGGATAGCTGGGCTCGTCGGGGACGACCGGGCTGACGCCGAGCGACAGGTAGCGCACCTGCCGGTTGGCCTCGATCCGGGCGGTCTCGAGTTGCTGGAGCGCCTGGGCGAGCAGGGCCTGTCGCGTCTCGAGATCGGCCTGCGCGACGACAAGCTCGCCGGAAATCTCGGCGAGGGAGGCCGATCCACCGGCGCTGCCGGTCATTTCGTCGCGCATGCGGGCGATCATATTCTCGAGCCGCGCGATGTTGGCGCGCGCGACCTCGACGCGCGTGGCGTTGGGCGCGGCGTTGTCGAGCAGGCGCTCGAGCTTCAGCCGTTCGTTGCGCAACTCGACCTCGAAAGTGGAGATCTGGTTCATCTGCGCCGATACTTCCATCTCGGCGCTCAGGACGCCGCGTTTCTTCTGCAGCTCCAGAACCCGGTCCTGCGCCGCCAGCATCTTGCGTTCGGCCTCCTCGTAGCTGTCCCGGGCGCCGGCCATCTGGTCGGCGCGCAGCCGACGGGTCAGGTTGTCCACCTGTTCCTCGGCGTAGGAGATCAGCGCGCGTGAGAACTCCGCGCTCTTCTCGGGGCTGGTGGCGGCGACCTCCATGCGGATGAGGCCCTCGGTCGGGTCGTAGCCGATCGTGACGTGCCGCTTGTAGAGACGGTAGGCGGCCTCGTTGGTGGCCCCCTCGGGCAGGCGCTGGACCGGGTCGATCCCGGGCTGGCTGAAATGCGCCTTGAAGCCCTTGTCCCGGTCGAGCCGCAGCATCGCCTCGCGCGACAGGAGGTAGCTCTGGACCGTGATGGAATCCTGCGTGGTGGCGAACTGGGTTCCCGCGAAGAGCCCGCCCAGCTGTCCGCCGCCGCCGCCGCCGTCGGCCTGCTGTATGACGAACTCGCTCTGCGTGGCGTAGAGCGGCGTGGCCACCTTGAAGTAGTAATAGGCCGCGGCCAGCGTCGGGAGCAGGACGAAGACCGCCAGCCGCGCCGCGAGAAAAGCCACGCGCAGGCGCCTGCGCCGGGCGATGTCCCTCTGGATGCGCCGGATTTCCTGCGCGCGCGCGATCTCGGCATCGGGCTGCGGTGCCGCCGGAGTCGGCCGGGCGGGCTGTTTCGGCGCCCCGGGCTGGTTGGCGAGGCGGTCCCGCGCCGTATCGGCGCCCGGGGCGATCAGGTTCATCACGTCCGACGGCTTGAACGGGTCGATGCCCTTGCGGCGCAGAATCCGCACCGCGTCGATGTCCGACGCAGGTTCCAGCCCGTGCTTCTGTGCGATCCGCCGGGCCATGCGCAGCTGGCGCCCGGTAAGGTTCTCGCGGCGGATGGCCTCGAGTTCCTGTTCCGGCGAGGCATCCGGCCCGGGCGACGCCGACGGACCGGCCGTTTCCTGCGTCCGTCCGTCCGCCGGTCCGGCTTCCGGCCCCGGCATCGCGTCGCGAAGCGACGGCCGCCTGACGCGGTAGTTCCTAGCCGTTGGTTTCGTAGTCATAGAGCCTCTTGGCCTCTTCAAGGGTCTCGAACATGAGCATCTGACCGTCCTTCAGCACCGCGGCGGAGCGACAGAATTTCTCAAGCGTCCTGGCGTCGTGCGAGACGATGACCACCGTGGCGTTCCGCAGCCTTTCCTGCAGGATCGTTCCGGCCCGCTTGTTGAAGCCGACATCGGTGGTGGCGGGCATGCCCTCGTCGATGAGGTAGACGTCGAAATCGAGCGCCAGCAGCAACGAGAAGGAAAACCGTGCCCGCATGCCCTGCGAATAGGTGCCCACCGGCATGTCGTAGTATTCCGCGATCCCGCAGACGTAGCGGCTGAAAGCCTCGACGTAATCGGGATCAAGGTCGTAGAGCCGCGCGATGTAACGCGCGTTCTCGGTGCCGGTGTGACGGTTGACGACCCCGCCCATGAAGCCGAGCGGGAAGGAAATGCGGCAATTGCGGCGGATATGGCCCTCGTCGGGCTTCTCCAGCCCGGCCATCATGTTGACCACGGTGGTCTTGCCGGTGCCGTTCGGGGCGAGGATGCCGAGGCTGCGGCCCTGCTCCACGCGGAAAGACGCACGGTCGAGGATGACCTTGCGCTGGGTTCCCGTCCAGAAGGACTTGCTGACGCTCTCGAACTCGAGCATGCCACTCACACTGCACTGGCCACGATCCTCGTGGCAGGACCGGCGACGGGCCGTAACACCGCGCCAAACCGGTATTTACCACGGCCAGCGCCGGGTTAGAACCTTTTTGGCACGAGAGTTTTAATGCCGGAATAATCCCGGTCCGAGGCCCGATCGGCGGGGCCGTCCGCGGCTGGTCCGGTCACCGCCGCCCATGCACCCCGAGCCCACGCCCCAGCAGGAAGGCCGGCACCGCAGCGCAGAGGCTGAGCAAGACCCCGAGCCGCGCGGCCTCGAGCGTTGGCCCAGGGCCGAACGCGGAGGCCGCGATGAAGAGCGGCATGGTGAACCCGGCGGCCGCGGCCAGACCGACCACGATCAGCGCCCTCGGACCGATCCCGGCCGGCCAGCCGAGACCCAGCGGACGCGCCGCGAGCCAGCCCCCGGCCAGGATGCCGAGCGGCTTGCCGAGGAGAAGCGCGGCCAGGACCAGCCAGCTTGCCGTGCCGAACGCGCCGAGAGGTGCGCCGGCGTTTACGAGCGCGAAAAGGAACAGGCTGATCTCGACGGGAAGCTTCACCAGGTGGGCTGCACGATTGAGGAGATCGGCAAGCCGGCCCTCTGCCTCGGCAAAGACACCGAAGGCGTGATCCGCATGGGGAATCGCGGGCACGATCGGCAGGAGACCGAGCGCGGGGTTGAGCCCGGCCTTGTAGACACCGTACCAGCTGAACGCCCCGGCCACCGCGTAGGGCCAGAGCCCGAACCGCATCCGTATCCGCGTCGCGCGCGGTTGCAGCGGGTCGTCGCCATCGCGCCAGCGCGGCAGGCGGTTGAAGAGCAGGTAGGCGCCGAGCCCCGCGCCGAGCGGCAGAAGGAGCCAGCCGCCGTCGACAGGCGCGGCCGGGTAGGCCAGGGCGAGGATCGCCAGCCCGGCGGCATCGTCGGCCAGCGCCAGCAGCAGGATGAGCCGCAGGGCCGGATGCCCGGCGCCGAAGATCGCCCGGCCCACCACGTAGGAAATCGCGATGTCGGTCGCCGCGGGCACCGCCCATCCCGCGGCCAACGCGTCCCACTGGGCCGGCGCCAGCGCGGCGGCCAGCGCGACGTAGACGAGGACGGGCGCCGTCACCCCGCCTGTCGCGGCCAGCAGCGGCGCGGCGCCCCGGCGCCCCCGGAAGGCACCGTGCTGCAGCACCAGGGCCTCCCAGACTTCCTTGAAGGCGAAGGCGAAAACCAGCGCCATCAGGACCCCGTTGACGAGGAAGCGGATGGTCGGGCCGCTCTCCGTGCCGGGCAGGGGGGCGGCGGCGAAGGCGCGGTACCCCGCGGGATCGACCTGCGCCCAGACGAGCGCGAGGACGGCCCCCGCCACCACGAGAGCCGAGGAGGTCGTGACGACGTCCCAGACGCGATACATGCGAGCCCCTGCACCTGCCATGTCCCGCGGGATAGAGCAGGCCGCCGGTCGAGGCAACATGGGGCGGATCCAAAGAGCTGCCGCCCGGGACGGTGGCAGCGCTGCCCGCGATGTTTGGCGGCAGGCCGCGCCGCGCCTAGATTGGGCCCATGACGGAAAGCTTCGACGACCTCGCCCGCGCCGTGCGTGGCTGCCGGCTCTGCGCAGAGACATTTGCCGCGACCGCCACGGCCCATGCGCCGCGCCCGGTTTTCTGGGCACGTCCGGGGGCCCGTATCCTGATCGTCGGCCAGGCCCCCGGCGCCCGCGTGCACGAAAGCGGCGTGCCGTTTTCCGACCCGTCCGGCGACCGCCTGCGCCGCTGGATGGATATCGCCGAGGCCGAGTTCTATGACCGCGACCGGATCGCGATCCTGCCGATGGCCTTCTGCTTTCCGGGCTATGACGCCAGGGGCGGCGACCTGCCGCCCCCGCCGATATGCGCGCGGACCTGGCGGGACCGTGTTTTCGCGGAACTGCCCGCGGCGCGGCTGACGCTGCTGGTCGGGGGATATGCCCAGAAATGGCATCTCGGCGGCGCCGCGCGCGGCGGGGTGACCCGCACCGTCGCGGGTTGGCGGGACCACGCGCCGCGGCTCTTCCCCTTGCCACACCCGTCCTGGCGCAATACCGCATGGCTGAAGAAGAATCCCTGGTTCGAGGCCGATCTGGTGCCCGAGCTGCGCCGGGCCGTGCGCGCCGCGCTGGAGGATGGATGACCGAAACGACCCCCCTCGACGCCGCCCGTGCGGCAATGGACCGCGCGCCGGAGGACGCCCCGGCGCGGCTGGCGTTCTACCGCACATTGGCGGCCTCGGAGCTGTTCCTGCTGCTGAGCCGGGAGCCGGAGGGCGACGAGACCGTCGAGCCCGAGGTGTTTCCGGTCGAAAACGCCCGGTACGTGCTGGCCTTCGACCGCGAGGATCGGCTGACCGCCTTCACCGGTGCTGCCGCGCCATACGCGGCGCTCTCGGGGCGGGGGCTGGCGGGGATGCTGGCGGGGCAAGGCCTGGGGCTGGGGCTGAACCTCTCGGTCGCGCCGTCGGAAACGCTGCTCCCCGCCGAGGCCGTCGATTGGCTGGCCGAGACCCTCGGCGCAGACCCGGACCAGGTGGAAGATCACCCCGAAACGCTCGATGCGCCGCGGGGCCTGCCCGACCGCCTGCTGACGGGGCTCGATGCGGGCCTCGCCGCAGCTGGCGGGCGCGCGCGCTGCGCTTACCTCGCCGCGGTCGGGTATCGTGGCGGTGGGCGCGGTCACATGCTGGCCTTCATCGATGCCGCGCCGGGCGCCGAGCCGGCGCTCACGCGGATCGTCGGCGAGGCGCTGACCTTCTCCGGGATCGAGGCGGGAACGCTCGACGTCGCCTTCTTCGCGCCGAGCGACCCGATCGCCGCGCGGCTGGCGCGCGTCGGGTTGCGCTTCGACCTGCCGCAAGCCGGCACTCCGCCCGCATCCGCGCCGAAACCGCCCGGCAGCGATCCGGACGCGCCGCCGATCCTGCGCTGAGCCGGGCGCCCTAGTAGCCCGCGGCCGTATCCACGAGATGCAGCAAGGGTTCGCCGGCCTCGCCGCGGCGGATGTTCTCGGCGATGACCCGGGCGGCGCTTTTCGGCCTGGTCTCGGAGGCGATATGCGGCGTCACGGTCACCTTGGGATGCGCCCAGAACGGGTGCGCCGGCGGCAGTGGCTCCTCGCGGAAGACGTCGAGCGTCGCATGGCCGACCTGGCCCGTATCGAGCGCGGCCAGAAGCGCCGCGTCGTCGATCAGGGGACCGCGGCCGGGATTGACGATCACGGCGCCCGCGGGCAGCCGGGCGATCCGCGCCGCGTCCATCAGGTTCTCGGTCGCGTCGGTCAGCGGCAGGAGCAGCACCACGATCTCTGCCGCCGACAGAACGGCGTCGAGCCCGTCCGCCCCGGCCCGGCAATCGAGCCCCGCGATGGACTTCCGCGACCGGGCCCAGCCCATGACGTTGAAGTTGAGCCGCGCGAGCGCCTGACCGCAGGCACCGCCGAGTTCCCCGAGCCCCAGCATGCCGATCGTCCGGTCCCGGGCGAGCGGCGGCACCGTGCCGCTGCGCCAGATGCCGTCCTGGCCCAGGATGTGGCGGTCCATCCCGAGATGGTGGCGCAGGACGTGGCCGGTCACCCATTCGACCATGCCCTCGGTCAGGCCCTCGTCCACCATGCGGGCGAGCGGCGCGGTCAGCGTGTCGTTGGTGACGATGTTCTCCACCCCGGCCCAGAGGTTCAGCACCGCCTTGAGCCGGGTGTAGGGCCGGAAATCCTGCACCGTGCCGCCGGGCGCGTAGACCATGTAGTCGACCGCCTCCGGCGCGGCGTCGCGGACAAGGCGCGCGTCGATGCCCGTCTCGGCGAAGGCCGTCCGAAGCGGGGCCTCGTAGGCGTCCCAGTTATCCTCCGGGGCGGCGAACAGTACGGTGACCGTCATGCGGGTTCCTCTCTTCGGGGCGGTTGGGGACGGCGCCTAGCGCGGGCGGTGGATATGGGCGCTCTGCACGAGGCCGAAGGCGACCAGCAGCACGAGCATCGCCGAGCCGCCATAGGAGATCAGCGGCAGCGGCACGCCGACGACCGGTGCAAGGCCCATCACCATCGACATGTTCACGGCGAAGAACAGGAAGAAGGTGGTGCCGAGCCCCAGCGTCAGCAGCGAGGCGAAGCGGTCGCGGTTCCGAAGCCCAGAGACGAAGCAGAGCACCACGATCAGCGCGTAAAGCGACAGCAGCGAGATGCCGCCGAGAAAGCCGAACTCCTCGGCGAGCGTGGTGAAGATGAAATCGGTGTGCTTTTCGGGCAGGAAGTTCAACCGCGACTGGGTCCCCTGCATGAAGCCCCGCCCGGTCCATCCCCCGGACCCGAGCGCGATCTTCGACTGGGTGATGTGATACCCGGCGCCCAGCGGGTCCGAGGCCGGGTCGAGGAACGTGTCGATCCGGCGGAACTGGTAGTCCTTCAGCAGCTGCCAGGGCGTCCCCCGCGACATCAGAACCGCCGCAACCGCCCCCCCGCCGAGCGCGATCACCGCGGCGAAGTAGATCCAGCTGACCCCGGCGAGGAACATCATCGTGCCACCCCCCGCCGCCAGCAGCAGCGCCGTGCCGAGGTCGGGCTGGCGCAGCACCAGCGCCATCGGCAGCGCGATCAGCAGCAGCGGCAGCAATACGAAGAGGGGGCGGGATACCTTCTTGATGTCGAGCCAGTCGTAATAGGCCGCGAGGATCATCACCAGCGTGATCTTGGTCAGCTCCGAGGGTTGCAGCCGCATGAAGCCCAGGTCGATCCAGCGCTGGGCGCCCATGCCGACGGAGCCCATGAACTCCACCGCGAGCAGCAGCAGCATCGAGACACCGTAGGCAAGGGCCGCCATGTTCCGCCAGAACCAGATCGGCACGAAGGCCACGATCAGCATCAGCACCAGCCCCAGCGCAAAGCGCTTCATCTGCGGATCGGCCCAGGGGTCCATCGTGCCGCCCGCCACCGAGTAGAGCATCAGGAACCCGAAACCGGCGGCGGCCGCGATCAGCAGGATCAGCGCCCAGTTGAGGTAGAGCACCTTGCGCAGCCCGCTCGGGACGGTCTTGACCTTGTATTCGAGGTAACTCATGCGCGGCTCCGGACCGGCGACGGGCGCTGTGGCGCGCGCAGCTCGAGGCTGTCCAGCATATCGCCGATCTCGCGGCGCTGCCCGCTTGGATAGGACTCGAGCGGCGGCACCCCGCCATGGAGCGCGTAGAGCAGCACGTCACGCGCGATCGGCGCGGCCGCGGTCGAGCCGCCTCCGCCATGCTCGACCACCACCGTCACCGCGTAGCGTGGCGCGTCATGCGGCGCGAAAGCGACGAAGAGCGCGTGATCGCGCCTGTTCCAGGGCAAGTCCTCGTTGCGGAAGACGCCCTGCCGGCGCTCCTCGGTGGTGATGTTGCGGACCTGGCTGGTGCCGGTCTTGCCGGCCATGCGCAGGGCCTCCGCATCGATCCGCGAGCCATAGGCCGTGCCGCGCCGCTCGTTCGAGACGGCGAACATGGCCTGGCGGACCAGCGCCAGCGCCTCGGGCTGCAGGCCGAGCGGCGGCGCCGAGACCGGGGTCTCCACGCCGTCGACGGATTTCACCAGCCGCGGCACGACGGCCCTGTCGGAGGCCAGTCGCGCGGTCATGACCGCGAGTTGCAGGGGCGAGGCCAGCACGAAGCCCTGGCCGATCCCGGCGTTGAGCGTGTCGCCCACGACCCAGGCGGCGCCGCGGCGCCGTTCCTTCCAGGCCCTGGTCGGCGTCAGGCCTTCGGCGATGCCCGAAAGCGGCAGGTCGTGGCGCAGGCCCAGGCCGAGCCGCTGCGCCATCGCGGTGATCTTGTCGATGCCGACACGTTCCGCGATGTCGTAGTAGTAGACGTCGCAGGACTGCTTGATGCTGTCGATCAGGCTGACATGCCCGTGCCCGCCCCGCCGCCAGCAATGGAAGCGCCGTCCGGCGCGGTCCAGGTGGCCGGGGCACCAGACGGTTTCCTCGGGGTCGACGAGTCCCTCTTCCAGCGCGGCGAGCGCCACGACCATCTTGAAGGTCGAGCCGGGCGGGTAGAGCCCCTGCACCGGCTTGCCGGCGAGCGGGCGGCGTTCGTTCTCGGTCAGGGCGCGGTAATCCGGCACCGAGATGCCGCGCACGAACTTGTTCGGATCGAAGCTGGGCGAGGACCCCATCGCCAGGATGTCGCCATTGTTGACGTCCATCACGATGGTGGCGGCGCTTTCCACGCCCATCCGGGCCTGCGTGAAATTCTGCAGCCCGTGATCCACCGTCAGCTGCACGTCGTCGCCGGGGATACCATCCTTGCGGTCGAGTTCGCGCATGACCCGGCCCACGGCGTTAACCTCGATCCGCTTGGTCCCGGCCTGGCCCCGGAGCCGTGTCTCGAGCTTTGCTTCGACACCGTATTTGCCGATCTGGAAGTTCGGGATCTGCAAGAGCGGGTCGGGATCTTCGAGCCGCTCGAGATCGTAGTCGCTCACCGGGCCGACATAGCCCACGACATGGGCGAAATCGCTCTGGAGCGGGTAGTGCCGCGAGAGCCCGACCTCGGCCGTGACGCCGGGCAGGGCAGGGGCGTTGACGGCGACCGCGGCGACCTCCTCCCATTCCAGCCGGTCCGCGAGCGTGACCGGCACGAAGGGGCTGCGGCGCGCCATCTCGCGGCGCGCGCGCTCGATATCCGCGGGCGGCAGCGCCACGAGTTTCTGGACGCGGGCCAGCACCTCGTCCACGTCGCCGGCTTCCTCGCGGACCATGACGATGCGGTAGTTCTGCCGGTTTTCCGCCAGCGCCACGCCGTTGCGATCGAAAATCAGGCCGCGCGCCGGTGGGATCAGCCGGATGTTGATCCGGTTCTCTTCGGCCAGCAGGCGGAACTGGTCGGCCTGGTTGACCTGCAGGTGACGCATGCGCGCGGCCAGCAGCCCGACGAAGCCAACCTGGGCCGCGCCCAGGATCAGCCCGCGCCGGCTGATGCGGCGGGTGCTTTCCTCGGTATCGCGGCCCGGTCGTTTCACAGCCTGTGCCCCAGCAGTTCGGCCTCTCCCAGGGTCACCTTCTTAACCCCGAAAAGCACGTTCGAAAACAGTACGACCGCCGGGTAGGCCAGGATCGTGAAGAGCGCGGCCAGGACCGCGCCGCCCAGTGGTGGCTGGCCGGTGAAGGTGAGGGCGTGCAGGAGCCGCTCGCCCGTGACCACGGCCAGGATCGTGGCCGCGACCAGCATGAACTCGAAGGTGAAGGCGGTATCGCGGATCCGGTGAACCTGTCCGCGCAGGAATTCCGCGGCGATCAGCACCACGATGGTCTTCAGGGCCGGCGGGCGCATGAAGAGGAAATCCGCCAGCAGGAACACGGCCACGATCAGCAGCGCCGGCAAGAATTCCGGCCGCCGCACCAGCCAGGCGAAGGTCAGGCAGAGCATCAGGTCTGGTCCCGGCAGGGGGTCGGCGCCGTCGCCCAGCGGCAGAAGCCGCAGGAACAGCACCATGAAACACAGGCCGAGGAAGGCCGCGCGGTAGATCCAGATGCGTGTCGTGACCGGGTCAATCATCGGCGCCGGTCTCCGGGGCGGTATCGGGCGCGGGGGTGGACCGCGCCTCTTCCGGGGCCGCCGGGGCCGCCGGGCGGGTGGACACGAGCCCCCCGGGATCCGATATGCGCTCGGCAGGCTGGCTGCGCAGGACGCGCAGAAAATCCAGCCGCCCGTAATCGGCGGAGAGGCGCGCGCGCATCCGCCCGTCCGAGCCGAAGGCGACCTGCCCAACAAGCAGCCCGGCCGGGAACACCCCGGCATCGCCCGAGGACACGATCCGGTCGCCCGGCTGAACCAGCTCCGGCGTCTCGACGAAGTCGACCAGCGGATTGGGCGTGTTGTCCCCGGTCAGCATGGCCGTCTGGCCCGAGGGCTGGATGGTGACCGGGATGCGGCTGTTCGAATCGGTCAGCAGGATCACCCGGGAGGTCGTGCGCCCGACCCCCGAGATCCGCCCGACCAGCCCGAGCCCGTCCATCGTGGCCCAGCCGTCGCGGATCCCGTCGACCGCGCCGACGTTCAGCAGCACCGACTGGCGGAAGGGCGAGCCCGAATCGGCCATCACCACGCCGGTCACGTATGTGAGCTGCGGGTTGAGCTGCACGTTGTTCAGGTCGAGCAGCTTCGCGTTTTTCTGTTCCAGTTGCAGCGCAGCCTCGCGCCAGGCCTTCATCTGCTGCAACTCGCGCCGAAGCTCCTGGTTCTGCTCGTAGATCCGGGCGTAGGACTGGAAATCCTCGATCATCCGCGCCGTCCGCGTCACCGGCGCCATGGCCCAGTCCATGCTGGGCACGACCCGGTCCACCACCGCCGCCCGGAAGCGTTCCATGCGCGGGTTGTCGACCCGCCAGACCAGGAACACGGCGAAGAGGGCAAGCAGGACCACCCCGATCAGGATGCGCCGGATCGGACGGGAATAGGTCTCCTCGGAGCTCCTGTCCCGGGCCATGAACGGTCCTTTTCGCGGCGGAATGACTCGCCTGTCAGCTCTCGTAATCTATCGCATGACGGAGCTGTTTTTCATACTCCAGCGCCTTGCCGGTGCCGAGGGCCACGCAGTTGAGGCTTTCGTCCGCGACCGAGATCGCCAGCCCCGTCTGTTCGCGCAGCGCCAGGTCCAGCTCGCCCAGAAGCGCGCCGCCGCCGGTCAGCATCACGCCCCGGTCCACGATGTCCGCGGCCAGGTCGGGCGGGGTGGCCTCGAGCGCCATCATCACCGCCTCGCAGATCTGCTGCACGGTCTCTGCCAGCGCCTCGGCGACCTGCGCCTGGTTGATCTCGGTTTCCTTCGGCACCCCGTTCAGCAGGTCGCGGCCGCGGATCTGCATCGACGCGCCGCGCCCGTCATCCGGCATGCGCGCCGTCCCGATGGAGGTCTTGATCCGCTCGGCGGTGGCATCGCCGATCAGCAGGTTCTGCTGTCGGCGAAGGTAGGAGATCACCGCCTCGTCCATGCGGTCGCCGCCGACCCGGACCGAGCGGGCATAGACGATGTCGCCCAGCGACAGCACGGCCACCTCGGTCGTGCCGCCGCCGATATCGACCACCATGCTGCCGGTCGGGTCCGTGATCGGCATGCCCGCACCGATGGCCGCCGCGATCGGCTCGGCGATGAGGCCGGCCTTGCGGGCCCCGGCCGAGAGCACCGATTGCCGGATCGCCCGCTTTTCAACCGGGGTCGCACCGTGCGGGACGCAGACGATGATCTTGGGCTTCGTGAAGGTGGTGCGCTTGTGGACCTTGCGGATGAAGTACTTGATCATCTCCTCGGCCACGTCGAAATCGGCGATGACGCCCTCGCGCATCGGACGGATCGCCTCGATCGAGCCGGGGGTGCGGCCGAGCATCAGCTTCGCGTCCTCGCCGACGGCGAGCACCTGCTTGCGCCCGTCCCGGACGTGGTAGGCCACGACGGAAGGTTCGTTGAGGACGATCCCGCGCCCCTTGACGTAGACCAGCGTGTTGGCCGTCCCGAGATCGATCGCCATGTCCGCCGAGAAGAGGCCCGATAGTTCGCCCAGCATGAATGCCTTGTCCTGTTATGCGCGAGCGCGCGTCTCGCGAGTCTCTTGCGCGCCGAAGGCTCTTATAGGGCGGGAGCCGAACGGGGGTAAAGGGTCCGCGACGCGCGGCCCGCATGATTCCGCCGGTCCGGACCGGCGGTTTCGCCGGGGGGCGGCACCCGCCCCCCGGTCCGTGATCACGAGACCGACTGCAGGTCGGCGCCCGGCTTGGTCTTCTCGCGCCGCACGATGAGCCGGTTCAGCGCGTTGATATAGGCCTTCGCCGAGGCGACGACCGTGTCGGTGTCCGAGGACTGGCCCGTGGCGATGTGGCCGTCCTCTTCCATGCGGACGCTGACGGTGGCCTGCGCGTCCGTGCCGCCCGTCACCGCGTGCACCTGGTAAAGCTCCAGCCGCGCGCCATGCGGATAGAGGGCCTGGACCGCGTTGAAGGTCGCGTCCACCGGGCCGTCGCCCTGAGCCGTGACCTGCTGGTCCTTGCCGTCGATGACGAGCGTCAGGTCGGCCGATTGCGGCGCCTCGGTGCCGCAGATCACGCGCAGGAACTTGAGCTGTATGCGCTCGTTCGCCGCGGTGGTCGAACTGTCGGCCATCAGCGCGATCAGGTCCTCGTCATAGACCTCCTTCTTGCGGTCGGCCAGTTCCTTGAATCGGACGAAGACATCCTTGAGCTGGTTGTCGCCCAGCTCGTAGCCGAGCTCGGAGAGCTTGGCGCGCAGCGCCGCGCGCCCCGAATGCTTGCCCATCACCAGGTTGGTGTCGGACAGGCCGATATCTTCGGGCTTCATGATCTCGAAGGTCTCGGCGTTCTTGAGCACGCCGTCCTGGTGAATGCCGGATTCATGGGCAAAGGCGTTCTTGCCGACGATCGCCTTGTTGTATTGCACCGGGAAGCCCGAGACGGTCGAGACCATGCGGCTGGCCTGCATGATCTTGGTGGTGTCGACGCCGGTCCGGTAGGGCATGATGTCGTTGCGCACCCGCAGCGCCATCACCACCTCTTCGAGGGCGGTGTTGCCGGCGCGCTCGCCGAGCCCGTTGATGGTGCATTCGATCTGTCGCGCGCCGCCCTCGACCGCGGCCAGCGCGTTGGCCGTCGCCATGCCCAGGTCGTTATGGCAATGGGTGGCGAAGACGATCTCGTCGGCGCCGGGCACCTCCGCGATCAGGCGACGGATCAGGTCGGCGGATTCGACGGGCGCGGTGTAGCCCACGGTGTCGGGGATGTTGATCGTGGTGGCGCCGGCCCTGATCGCGATCTCGACGACCCGCTTGAGGTAGTCCCACTCGGTTCGGGTCGCATCCATCGGCGACCACTGCACGTTGTCGCAGAGATTGCGGGCATGGCTGACCGTCTCGTGGATGCGGTCGGCCATCTCGTCCCTGGTCAGGTTGGGTATGGTCCGGTGCAGCGGCGAGGTGCCGATGAAGGTATGGATGCGCGGGCGCTTCGCGTGCTTCACCGCTTCCCAGCAGCGGTCGATATCGGTCGGGTTGGCGCGGGCCAGCCCGCAAATCACCGCGGTCTTCGACAGCTTGGCGATGTCGCGCACCGCTTCGAAATCGCCGATCGAGGCGATGGGGAAGCCCGCCTCGATGATGTCCACGCCCATCTCGTCGAGCAGCGTCGCGATCTCGAGCTTCTCGTTGTGGGTCATGGTCGCCCCGGGCGACTGTTCGCCGTCGCGCAGGGTCGTATCGAAGATCAGGACGCGATCCTGTTCCGTGTTCGTGTTCTGGGCCATCGGAAATCTCTCTGTCTGTACTCAGCTCTCGTGCGATTGTCCGGCGCGGTCACGATTCCCCTGAGCGGACGCGCCGGCCGACGGCACGCTCAGAGGCGGCTAAGTAGAAGAAGCGCAGCGCAGGCCGGGCCACGGAAAGCGGCCGGCAGGGTCGAGGGCTGTGCGGTCATGCGCGTCATGGGGCCGCACTATACGCCTTCATGCGGCGAGGAAAACCCCGTTTTTTCAGACCAGCCCGAGTTCCGCGTCGCCGGCGATACGGTCGTATTTGTCACGCGGGGGCATCGGCCTGGCCGGCCAGTCGGGGTCGAACACGAAACTCGACCGCGCGCGGCCCTCGGGCAGCACGCCGTTGCCGGCGCCCACGGCGTAATCGTAGTAGAGCTTCACGATCCGCTCGAACCCGACCTGCTGCGCGGCGGGGTGGGTGCGACAGGCCTCCTGCCAGCGCCGCACGCGGGCGAAACCGGGACCATCCGGCAGCGTGAAATCCTCGTAATACTCCAGGAACCAGAAGCGCATCATCAGCGGCGTGTAGACCAGTTCCGCCAGTCCGAAGCGGTCGAAAAGCCAGGTGCCATCGGGGTTATGGTGGCGCAGCGCGTCGTCGAGCCAGGCGTATTCGGCAAGCAGCGCGTCGCGCAGTTCGGCCGTGCGCGCGCGGTCGCGGTTCATGACGAACCGGTATCCTGCCATGCCGAACGGTCCCTCTCGTGACATGACGAGGCGCTCGACGGCACGTTCGAACGGGTCGCTCCGGGTGATCTGCGGTGCCGCGAAGCGTTCCTCGACATATCGCATGATGACGAGGCTTTCCTTGAGAATGCGGCCGTCTTCGGTCTCGAGGATCGGCAGGGCGGTGGTGCCGCGCGATTTCTCGAGCAGCCATGCCGGACGGGGCCGCGTGATGTCCACCACGTGGTAGTCCACCGCATCCCCGAGTCCCTTCAAGTCCAGCAGGATCTCGACCCGTTGCGAGAAGGGGCAGACGGGAATGTGGTAGATGATCGGCCGTTTCATGAGGGGTTTCCTGCGCGATAGCTGTTTGACGGGTGGCCCGGGCAGGATATCTGCCACGCATGGTTATTGAAAACGCTCTGGTGATCGGCGCCTCCGGTGGTATCGGGCAGGCCCTTTGCAAGGCGCTCGCGGCCCGCGGCGTCAGCGTCACCCCCCTTTCGCGCAGCCGTGACGGGCTCGACGTGACGGACGAGCAGTCGGTCGAGACGGTGCTCGGCGGGCTCGACGGCCCCTATGACCTGGTCTTCGTCGCCACCGGCGCGCTCGAGATCAACGGGCACGCGCCCGAAAAGGCCCTGCGGCAGGTGTCGGCCCCGGGCTTCATGGAGCAGTTCGCGGTGAACGCCATGGGCCCGGCCTTGATCATGAAGCACGCCGCCCGGCTTCTGCCGCGCGACCGCCTGGCCGTCTTCGCCGCGCTTTCGGCGCGGGTCGGCTCCATCGGCGACAACCGGCGGGGCGGCTGGTACGCCTACCGGATGGCGAAGGCGGCGCTGAACCAGTTCGTGCATGGCGCGGCGATCGAACTGGCCCGCAGCCATCGCCAGTCGATCTGCGTGGCGCTTCACCCCGGCACGGTCGAGACGCCCCTCACCGCCAAGTACGCGGGCAACCATCCGACCGTGACGCCCGACCAGGCCGCGCGGCACCTGCTTGGTGTCATCGACGGGCTGACCCCCGCCGAGACCGGGCTGTTCTTCGACTGGGCCGGCAAGCGAGTGGAGTGGTGACTCCGCGTCTCGTCCTGGTGCTGGGCGACCAGCTGTCGCCGGGCGTCGCCGCGCTGAAGGCGGCGGACAAGGACCGCGATGTCGTGGTCATGGCCGAAGTGGCCGACGAGGCCGGCTACGTCCCGCACCATCCCAAGAAGATCGCGCTGGTCCTGGCGGCCATGCGCAAGCATGCCGAGCGCCTGCGCCATGACGGGTGGCACGTCGCCTATACCCGCCTCGACGATCCGGAAAACACCGGCAGCATCGCGGGCGAGCTGCTGCGCCGGGCCGAGGAACACCGCGCGGGCGAGGTGCTGGCGACCGAGCCCGGCGAATGGCGGCTCATCCAGCTGCTGGATGCGCTGCCGCTGACGGTGCGCCAGCTGCCCGATGACCGCTTTGTCTGTTCCAGCGCCGAGTTCGCGCGCTGGGCCGAGGGCCGCAAGAGCCTCCGGATGGAGTTCTTCTATCGCGAGATGCGGCGCAAGACCGGCCTCTTGATGGAGGACGGCCAGCCCGCCGGCGGTCAGTGGAACTATGACCACGAGAACCGCAAGCCCGCGCCCGGCGAGGTGGCGTATGGCGGTCCGATGCAATTCACCCCGGACGCGGCCGTCGAAGAGGTGCTCGACCTGGTCGCGGCACGGTTCGGCGGCAATTTCGGGGATCTGCGCCCGTTCGCTTTCGCGACCGAGCCCGGCCAGGCCCGCCGCGCGCTGGCGCATTTCGTCTCAGAGGCGCTGCCGCGCTTCGGGGACTACCAGGACGCCATGCTGGAAAGCAGTCGGACGCTCTACCACGCGGTGATCTCGCCGTATCTGAATATCGGCCTTCTCGACCCGCTCGAGGTCTGCCGCGCGGTCGAGGAGGCCTGGCAGGCCGGGGATGTGCCGATCAACGCCGCCGAGGGGTTCATCCGCCAGATCATCGGCTGGCGCGAATTCGTGCGCGGCATCTACATGCTGCAGGGGCCCGACTACACGGCCTCCAACGTGCTGGGCCACGACCGGGACCTGCCCGCCTTCTTCTGGGGCGCCGAGACGCGGATGAACTGCATCGCCCACACCGTCGCCCAGACGCGCGAGGATGCCTATGCGCATCACATCCAGCGGCTGATGGTGACCGGCAATTTCGCCCTGCTCGCGGGGATCGATCCCGCCCGGGTGCACGAATGGTATCTCGCCGTCTACGCCGACGCCTTCGAATGGGTCGAGGCGCCCAACACCATCGGCATGAGCCAGTTCGCCGATGGCGGCGTGGTGGGGTCGAAGCCCTATGTCTCTTCGGGCAACTACATCTCGAAAATGTCGGACTACTGCCGGGGCTGCGCCTACAAGGTAAAGGACAAGACGGGCCCCGGGGCCTGCCCCTTCAACCTGCTTTACTGGCATTTCCTCGATCGCCACCGCGCGCGGTTCGCGCGCAATCCGCGCATGGCCCAGATGTACCGAACCTGGGACCGCATGGACGACGCGCGCCGTCGCACGATCCTGTCCGAGGCCGGGGACTGGCTCGCCCGGCTCGACGCGGGCGAGACGGTCTAGGTCACTCGGTTCCCGCGGCCGCGGCGTCGTCCACCGCCGGCGTCTCGGCCGGGGTGGCCCCGTCGCCGTCGCCGGCGGCCTCGCGGCCGTCGATCCATTGGCCGTCGTAGACTTCGCCCGAGGCGTAGGTCATCACGCCCTGGCCCTGGCGCTTGCCCTCGACGAACATGCCTTCATAGACGTCGCCATTGGCGTATTTCGCGGTGCCCTGCCCGTGGATCTCGCCGTCGCGCCACGCGCCGCTGTATTCGAACCCGTCGGGCATGACGATGGTCCCGCGCCCGTGGCGCTGGCCGTCGCGAAACTGGCCGGTATAGACGGTGCCGTCCGCATAGGTGGCGACGCCCTGGCCGTCCCGCTGGCCCTCTTTCCATTCCCCGACGTACTTGTAGCCGTCGGTGTAGGTCATCGTGCCCTGGCCATGGTTCTTGGCATCGCGGAATTCACCCTCGTAGACGAGCCCGTTGGCGTATTCCGCGCGGCCCTTGCCCTCGATCACGCCCTCGACCCACTGGCCCTCGTAGGAGGAGCCGTCCGCGTAGACGATCCGCCCCTCGCCATGGGCGAGGTCGTTGCGGAATGCGCCCTCGTAGACCGATCCGTCCGGATAGGTGACCGTGCCCATCCCCTCGATCCGACCCTGGGCCCATTCGCCGGTGTAGACATACCCGTCGGTGCCGCGGAAGGTGCCCTGGCCATGGCGCTTGTCGTTGCGGAACTCGCCTTCGTAGACATCGCCGTTAGCGTAGCGGACCGTGCCGTTGCCGTGGCGCTGCCCGTCGACGAGCGTGCCTTCGTAGACGTCGCCGTTGGGCTGGGTCAGCGTGCCGAACCCGTTGATCTGCCCGTTCTTCCAGGCGCCGACATATTCCAGGCCGTCGGGCATGACCAGCGTGCCCTGGCCTTCGCGGACGCCCTGCGCGATCTCGCCCTCGTAGACCGCGCCGTCGGGGTAGGTGATGGTGCCGCGACCTTCCTTGACGCCGCGGCTCCAGGTGCCCTCGTAGACATAGCCATTGGGGCTGCGCATCACGCCGAAGCCGTGGTGGAGCGCGTTCTGGAACTCGCCCTCGTAGCGCACCCCGTTGGCATAGATCGCCACGCCCTTGCCGGTGATCTTTCCCTCGGCCCAGTCGCCTTCGTAGATGCCGCCGTCGGGAAAGGTGATCTGCCCGAACCCGTGCGGCTTGCCCTCGGCGAAGCTGCCCTCGTAGACCGAGCCGTCGGGAAACCGCGCGATCCCCTGTCCGCGGATCTCTCCATCGACCCACTCGCCGCTGTATTCGTAGCCGTTCGGCAGGCGGTAGGTGCCGGTGCCGTGCTGCTTGCCGTTCCGGAAGGTGCCCTCGTAGATGCCGCCGTCGTCATACTGCTTGGTGATGACCTCGCCATCGGCCTGCGCGGCGGCCGGGCCGGCCGACAGGGCCAATGCGATTGCGACCGTGGCGCCCCGGAAATGTATCGGCGCGCCGCCTGCGCCGGTCTTGGGATGATGCACGTGTGCCCCCTGGTCCGCGATTGCTGCGCGTTGTTGATCCATGTGGGCCAAAACCTACTTGAGCGGTCATGCGGAGACAACGCTTTTCACGAGACGGCCCTTTCCCCCGGCGCGGGTTCTGCTAAAGAGTCTGCCCGATCCGCAGGGCCCGAGAGGACATCCCATGTCAGCGACATTCCGCCTGACCTTGGCGCAGCTTAACCCGACGCTCGGCGCCTTCGAGGAGAACGCCGCCAAGGCGCGCGCCGCGCATGCCGAGGCCAGCGCCGCCGGGGCCGACATGCTGGCGCTGCCCGAGATGTTCATCACCGGCTACCAGCCCCAGGACCTCGTTCGTCGCCCTGCCTTCGCGCGCCAGGCCATGGATGCGATCGACCGGCTGGCGGCCGACTGCGCCGACGGGCCGGTGATCGGGATCGGGGGGCCGTTCTCGGGGGACGGGCACCTCTACAACGCCTACCATATCCTCGAAGGCGGCCGCGTGGTGGCGCGGATATTCAAGCACATCCTGCCCAATAGCGGGGTTTTCGACGAGAAGCGGATCTACGACTCCGGGCCGATCAACGGACCCTACCGCGTCGGCCCGTTGCGGATCGGGACGCCGATTTGCGAAGACGCCTGGTTCGAGGATGTCTGCGAGGCGCTGGAAGAAACCGGCGCCGAGCTCCTGCTGGTGCCGAACGGGTCGCCCTATCACCGCCGCAAGCACGATACGCGCACCGGGCTGATGGTGGCGCGGGTGATCGAGACCGGACTGCCGCTCGTCTACCTGAACCTCGTTGGCGGGCAGGACGACCAGATGTTCGACGGGGGCACGTTCGTTTTGAACCCCGGCGGACGGCTGGCGGTGCAGATGCCCCCGCTCGAGGAGGCGCTGACCCATGTGGATTTCGAGCAGACCGCCGACGGCTGGCGGGCGGTGCCGGGCGCGCTGGCGCCGCTGCCGGACGCGTGGGAGGCCGACTACCGCGTCATGGTCGAGACGCTGCGCGACTACCTTCGGAAATCCGGGTTCGACAAGGTTCTTCTCGGGCTTTCGGGCGGTGTCGACAGCGCGCTGGTGGCGACCATCGCCGTTGATGCCATCGGGGCGGAGAACGTGCGCTGCGTGATGCTGCCCTCGGAATACACCTCGCCCGCGTCGCTGGAGGACGCGGCCGCCGTGGCGGCGGCGCTGGGATGCCGCTGCGACACGGTGCCGATCGACAAGGGCCGCGCCGCGGTCACCGAGACGCTGGCACCGCTTTTCGCCGGCCGCGACGAGGACGTGACCGAGGAGAACATCCAGTCGCGCCTGCGCGGGCTGCTTCTGATGGCGCTCTCGAACAAGTTCGGCGAAATGCTGCTGACGACCGGCAACAAGTCCGAGGTCGCGGTCGGCTACGCCACGATCTACGGCGACATGGCCGGCGGCTACAACCCGATCAAGGATCTCTACAAGACCCGCGTCTTCGAGACCTGTCGCTGGCGCAACGCCAATCACCGCGACTGGATGAAAGGCCCCGACGGCACGGTGATACCGCCGCGCGTGATCGACAAGCCGCCCTCGGCGGAGCTGCGCGCCGACCAGAAGGACGAGGACAGCCTGCCGCCCTATGACGCGCTCGACCGTATCCTCGAGATGCTGGTCGACGAGGAGCGGTCGGTCGACGAGATCGTCGCCGCCGGGTTCGACCGCGCGACGGTCAAGCGCATCGAGCATCTCGTCTACATCTCGGAATACAAGCGGTTCCAGGCCGCGCCGGGCACCCGCCTGACCGAGCGCGCCTTCTGGCTCGACCGGCGGTACCCGGTCGTCAACCGCTGGCGCGACGGCGGCTGAAGCGCGCCGCCCGCATCCCGCGGCGGCGTTATCCGAGACGGGCGTCGAGCGTGATGTCGGCGGTCAGCAGCTTCGACACCGGGCACCCGGTCTTGGCACTGTCGGCCGCTTCCTGGAAATCGGCCTCCGAGGCGCCCGGGACCTTGGCGGTGACGTCGAGATGCACGGCCGTGATCGCGAACCCGTCCTCAACCTGCGCCAGCGTCACCTCGGCGTCGGTGGCGATCATCTCGGGCGTCAGGCCGCGCGCGCCCAGGATCATCGACAACGCCATGGAATAACAGCCCGCATGGGCGGCGCCGATCAGCTCTTCGGGGTTGGTGCCGGGCGCGGTCCCGAAGCGGTTCTCGAAGCCGTAGGATACGCCGTCGAGCGCGCCGCTCTCGGTCGAGAGGCGCCCGCGGCCGCTTTTCAGTTCGCCTTTCCAGACGGCGGAACCCTTGCGTTTCATGCTGTATCCTCCTGGGTGCGTTGGGGTGTGTCGGTGCCCAACGCAGCGGGGCGGGAATGGGTCCATCCCGGCTATTCCCACCAGCGGTCTATGGCGGCGATGTCGTCGTCGGACCAGCCGAAGTGATGCGCCATCTCGTGGACCAGAACATGCGCGACCAGGGCATCCAGCGCCACGTCGCCGCGATGCGCCCATTCGTCGAGGATGGGGCGGCGGAACAGCCAGACCGTGTCGGGCCCCTGTGGCTGGTCGAGCACCGATTTCTCGGTCATCGGTATGCCGTCATAGAGTCCCGTCAGCTCGAACGGATCCCGGATGCCGAGCTCGGCCAGCATGTCGTCGGCGGGGAAGTCCGCGACGCGGATGGCCACCGCCGCGGCCCCGTCCCGGAAAGGCGGCGGCAGCGCATCCGCGGCGGCGCGGGCCATCTCGGCGATCTCGTCGGCGGTGGCGGCGGTGCGGTCTTTCCAGTGCAACGGCATGCGGGGTCTCCTGTCGCCTCCCCGTGGATATGGACAAAACAGGCGGCTTGTGAAAGAGCAGGCGCCAAGGAGACTGCCCATGACCGTGACCCGTTTCGCCCCGTCCCCCACCGGCTATCTGCATGTCGGCAACCTGCGCACCGCGCTCTTCAACTTCCTGATCGCGCGGAAATCGGGGGGCACCTTCATCCTGCGGCTCGACGACACCGATCCCGAGCGGTCGAAGCAGGCCTATGTCGACGCCATCAAGGAAGACCTGGAATGGCTGGGGCTGGGCTGGGACCGGGTGGAGCGGCAGTCCGAACGGCTCGACCGCTATGCCGAGGCCGCGGACCGGATGCGCGCCGACGGGCGGCTCTACGAGTGTTTCGAGACCCCGTCCGAACTGGACCTGAAGCGCAAGAAGCAGCTCAACATGGGCCGCCCGCCGGTCTATGACCGCTCGGCGCTGAAGCTGTCCGAGGCCGAGAAGGCGGCGCTGCGCGAGGATCGGGCGCCGCACTGGCGCTTCAAGCTCGACCATGAACGGATCGAGTGGGTGGACGGCATTCTGGGCGAGGTCTCGATCGACGCGGCCAGCGTGTCCGACCCGGTGCTGATCCGGGGCGACGGCCAGGTGCTCTACACGCTGGCCTCGGTGGTGGACGACACCGAAATGGGGATCACGCATGTGGTGCGCGGCTCCGACCACGTCACCAATACCGCGACGCAGATCCAGATCATCGGCGCGCTCGGCGGCACGGCGCCGGACTTCGCGCATCATTCGCTGCTGACCGGACCGCAGGGCGAGGCGCTGTCGAAGCGGCTGGGCACGCTCAGCCTGCGCGACCTGCGCGCCCAGGGGGTCGAGCCGATGGCGCTGCTGTCGCTGCTCGCACGGATCGGCTCTGCCGATCCGGTGGAGCTGCGGGGATCGGTGGACGATCTCGTCGAGGGCTTCGACATTTCGCGCTTTTCCGCCGCGCCGACCAAGTTCGACGTCAACGATCTGTTCCCGCTCACCGCGCGCTACCTGGCGAGCCTGCCCTACGCGGCGGTCGCGGACCGGATCGCCGTGCTCGGCGTGCCAGAGGAAATCGCCCCGCGGTTCTGGGAGGTCACCCGCGAGAACATCACCGTGCTGGACGATCTCGGGGGCTGGTGGGCGCTCTACCGCGACGGGGCCGCGCCCGACATCGCCGAGGAAGATCGCGATTTCGTCGCGCAGGCGATGGGGCTGTTGCCCGACCCGCCCTACACGGACGCGACCTGGTCGGAATGGACCGCCGCGGTGAAGGACGCGACCGGCCGCAAGGGCAAGGGGCTGTTCATGCCCCTGCGCAAGGCGCTCACGGGGCGCGCGCACGGGCCGGACATGTCGAAGGTCATGCCGCTCCTGCAGAAGGTCCGGGCCAAGGACTGAGCGGCTCAGCCGCGGATGATCCGCGCGGGCAGCCGGGCCAGCCGGTCGTCCACGAAGTCGCGCTCGAACGCCGTCAGGTCCACGTGGCGCGGATATCGCGGCGCGGCCCGGTCGTCGAGAATCGTTCCGTCCCAACCGTCGGTCGTCTCGAAGAAACGGTCCGCGCCCGCCTCGCCGAAGACATGCAGGAAGCCCTGCACGACGCAGTCGAGATAGCTCAGTAGGATCGGATGGGCGGCCTCTGGCGCCTCATGCGCGGGGCTGGTTCGGTAGATCGACACCGTGATGGGGTGCGGGTGATCATGCGCGACATCGGGTGCGGCCAGCGGCAGCCGGTCGTAAGCGGCCTCGCGCGCGTCGAGCGCGGCCCAGTCGCCGCTCGGAACGGCCGCGACCAGGCCCTCGATCTGGTGGCCCGGCGCTTCGCGGACGGAAAGGAAGGCGGCGGGGCGCCGGCTGGTGTGGCGCCAGACGCGCCGCCAGCCCCGGGCGCGGGCGGGCAGGGCGGTCGGGTAGTCGTGGGTCTTGCGGTTCACGAGCGATCCGTAGCCGAAGAAGAACGGATCCGGATTTCGAACAGGGCGGGTCATGGCCTCTATGTGCCTCCGGCGAATTCCCGGTGCAAGGTGTTGCCCGCCGGCGGGGCTTGGTCTACCATCGCAGTTGTTGGATACGGGAGAACCGGCTCTGCCGGTGCCGAAGGAGCAACCGCCCCGGAAACTCTCAGGCGACAGGACCGAATCCGGCACGACACTCTGGAGAGATCCCGGACCTGGTCCGGGGCGCCGAAGGGATAACGATCTCAGGCGGAAGGACAGAGGGGGCATCGCCGGTGGCCGCCAGTGGGCCGCCCTGACGCGGTGCCGACGTTTTCCCGCAGGACGCCGGCGTTGACACGGGAGACGGGTTTGTCCGAACTGAAGCGCACGGCGCTCTACGATCTGCACATGGAACTGGGGGGCAAGATGGTGCCCTTCGCCGGATACGAGATGCCGGTTCAGTATCCCATGGGCGTGATGAAGGAACATCTGCATACCCGTTCCGCGGCGGGGCTTTTCGATGTCAGCCACATGGGGCAGGTGATCCTGCGGTCGGCCTCCGGCGACATGGCGGATGCGGCG
Organism: Rhodovulum sp. YNF3179; assembly: GCF_050586465.1. Lineage (NCBI taxonomy): Bacteria > Pseudomonadati > Pseudomonadota > Alphaproteobacteria > Rhodobacterales > Paracoccaceae > Rhodovulum > Rhodovulum sp. YNF3179. The sequence continues at coordinate 406,834 of NZ_JBOCEG010000001.1, forward strand.
CGTGCGCTGGAAACCCTGGTGCCGGTCAGCGTCCTGGGGCTCAAGGAGAACCGCCAGCGCTACGGCTTTTTCACGAACGCGGCCGGCGGCATCCTCGACGACCTGATGATCGCCCACCGGGGCGACCATCTGTTTCTCGTCGTGAACGCGGCCTGCAAGGCGGCCGACATCGCGCTGATGCAGGAACGCCTCGGCGCGGACTGCGCCGTGGTGCCGGTGACAGACCGCGCGCTGCTGGCGCTGCAGGGTCCCGCGGCGGAGGCCGCGCTGGGACGGCTGGTGCCGGGCGTGGCGGAGATGAAATTCATGGACATAGCCGTTCTGGACGGCCCCGACGGGGAGGTCTGGGTCTCGCGCTCGGGCTACACGGGCGAGGACGGTTTCGAGGTGTCCGTTGCGGCGGATGCGGCCCCGGCCTTCGCGCGTGCGCTCCTGGACATGGACGAGGTCGCGCCGATCGGGCTCGGGGCCCGCGACTCCCTCCGGCTCGAGGCCGGGCTCTGCCTTTACGGCAACGACATCGACGAGACGACCTCGCCGGTCGAGGCGTCGCTCGACTGGGCCATCCAGAAGGTGCGCCGCAAGGACGGGGACCGCGCAGGCGGCTTCCCGGGCGCCGAGCGTATCCTGGCCGAGCTTGAGACGGGCACCGCCCGCCGCCGCGTCGGCCTGCTGCCCGACGGCCGCGCGCCGATGCGCGAGGGCACGCGGCTTTTCGCCGATGCCGAGGGCGGCCAGCCGATCGGCCACGTCACCTCCGGGGCGTTCGGCCCCAGCATCGAGAAGCCGATGTCCATGGGCTACCTGCCCACCGAGCTTTCCGCCGAGGGCACGCAGGTCTTCGGCGAGGTGCGCGGACGGCGCCGTCCGGCGACCGTGGCCGCGATGCCCTTCCGACCCGCAACCTACAAACGCTGACCAACGGGAGTGTCCCCCATGAAATACACCGAAGATCACGAATGGCTCCGCGTCGAGGACGATCTTGTCGTCGTCGGCATCACCGAGCACGCCTCGACCCAGCTGGGTGACGTCGTGTTCGTCGAACTGCCCGAGGAGGGCACCAAGGTCGCGAAGGGCGACGACGCGGTCGTGATCGAGAGCGTCAAGGCAGCCTCGGACATCCTCGCGCCGGTCGATGGCGAGATCGTCGCCGTCAACGAGGAGCTCGTCGACAAACCGGCGCTGGTCAACGAAGACCCGCTCGGGGCCGCGTGGTTCTTCAAGATGAAGGTGGAGGACATGGAAGCCCTCGACGCCTTCATGGACGAGGACGCCTACAAGGAACTCATCGACTGACATCGCCACGGAGTGCGCGCATGACCTTCACGCCGACGGACTACCTGCCCTATGATTTCGCCAATCGCCGCCATATCGGGCCGTCGCCGGCCGAAATGGCCGAGATGTTCGCCGCCATCGGGGTCGAGGATCTCGACGACCTGATCGACAAGACGGTCCCGGCGAGCATCCGCCAGAAGGACAGCCTCGACTGGGGCCGCCCGCAGTCGGAGCGCGAGATGCTTCACAACATGCGGATCACGGCCTCGAAGAACCGGGTCCTGACTTCGCTGATCGGGCAGGGCTATCACGGCACGGTCACGCCGCCGGTGATACAGCGCAACGTGCTTGAAAACCCGGCCTGGTACACGGCCTACACGCCCTACCAGCCCGAAATCAGCCAGGGCCGGCTGGAAGCGCTGCTGAACTACCAGACGATGATCTCCGACCTCACCGGGCTCGAGATCGCCAACGCGTCGCTGCTCGACGAGGCGACGGCCTGCGCCGAGGCCATGACCATGGCCCAGCGCGTGGCCAAGTCGAAACTGAAGGCCTTTTTCGTCGACGAGAACTGTCACCCGCAGAACATCGCCGTGATGCAGACCCGCGCCGCGCCGCTGGGCATCGAGGTGATCGTGGGCGACCCGGCGGCCGACCTGGAGGCCGGCAAGGTCTTCGGCGCGATCTTCCAGTATCCGGGCACCCATGGCCATCTCTCCGATTTCAGCGACCAGATCGCGGCGCTGCATGCCGAGAAGGCCATCGGCATCGTCGTGGCCGACCCCCTGGCGTTGACGCTGCTGAAGGAACCCGGCGCGATGGGAGCCGATATCGCGGTCGGGTCCACGCAGCGCTTCGGCGTGCCGGTCGGCTATGGCGGGCCGCACGCCGCCTACCTGGCGACCAAGGATGCCTACAAGCGGGCGATTCCGGGCCGGCTGGTCGGTGTCTCGGTCGACAGCCACGGCAACCGCGCCTATCGCCTCGCGCTGCAGACGCGCGAGCAGCATATCCGCCGTGAGAAGGCGACCTCCAACGTGTGCACGGCGCAGGCGCTTCTGGCGGTGATGGCGAGCTTCTACGCCGTCTTCCACGGCCCCGAGGGCCTGAAGGCGATCGCGCAGCGCATCCATCGGAAGACCGTCCGCCTGGCCCGGGGGCTCGAGAGTATCGGGTTGAAGATCGAACCCGAAACCTTCTTCGACACGATCACCGTGGATGTGGGGCCGATGCAGGAGGTGTTGCTCAAGTCGGCCCGCGAGGAGGGCATCAACCTGCGCAGGGTCGGTGCGACCCGGATCGGCATCACGCTCGACGAGCGGACCCGCCCGGCCGATATCGAGGCCGTCTGGCGGGCTTTCGGGCTGCACCGCTCCGACGACGATCTGTCGCCGGAATACCGGCTGCCCGAGGGCCTGCTGCGGAACAGCGACTTCCTGACCCATCCCGTCTTCCACATGAACCGGGCCGAGACGGAGATGATGCGCTACATGCGGCGGCTCGCCGACCGTGATCTCGCGCTCGACCGTGCCATGATCCCGCTGGGCAGCTGCACCATGAAGCTGAACGCCGCGGCCGAGATGATGCCGGTCAGCTGGCGCGAGTTCTCGCTGCCGCATCCCTATGCGCCGGCCGACCAGATGGAAGGCTATCTCGAGATGATCAACGATCTCTCGGACAAGCTCTGCACCATCACCGGCTACGACGCGATGTCGATGCAACCCAATTCCGGCGCGCAGGGGGAGTATGCGGGGCTTCTGACCATTGCCGCCTACCACCGGGCGCGGGGCGAGTCGCATCGGAACGTCTGCCTGATCCCGACCTCGGCGCACGGGACGAACCCGGCCTCGGCGCACATGGTCGGGATGGACGTCGTGGTCGTGAAATCGGCCGAGAACGGCGATATCGACGTCGAGGATTTTCGCGCCAAGGCCGAGGCCGCCGGCGAGAATCTCGCGGCCTGCATGATCACCTATCCCTCGACCCACGGCGTCTTCGAGGAGACGGTGCGCGAGGTCTGCGAGATCACCCATGAGCATGGCGGACAGGTCTACATGGACGGTGCGAACCTGAACGCGCTGGTCGGGCTGGCCAAGCCCGGCGAGATCGGGTCCGACGTGAGCCACCTGAACCTGCACAAGACCTTCTGCATTCCGCATGGCGGTGGCGGGCCGGGCATGGGGCCGATCGGGGTCAGGGCCCATCTCGCGCCCTATCTCCCGGGCGATCCGCTGTCCGGTGTCGGCGAGGGGCCGGTCGCCGCGGCGGCCTTCGGGTCGGCGTCGATCCTGCCGATTTCCTGGGCCTACGTGCTGATGATGGGGGGCGCGGGGCTGACCCAGGCGACCAAGGTCGCGATCCTGAACGCCAACTATATCGCGGCCCGGCTGCGCGGCGCCTATGACGTGCTGTTCAGCGGTCCGGGCGGGCGCGTGGCGCATGAATGCATCATCGACACGCGGCCCTTCGCCGAGTCGGCCGGCGTGACCGTCGACGACATTGCCAAGCGGCTCGTCGATTGCGGTTTCCACGCGCCGACGATGAGCTGGCCCGTCGCCGGCACGCTGATGATCGAGCCGACCGAGTCCGAGACCAAGGCCGAGCTGGACCGCTTCTGCGACGCGATGCTCGGCATCCGCGAGGAAATCTGCGCCATCGAGGAAGGGCGCCTGGACCGCGAGAACAACCCGCTCAAGAACGCGCCGCACACTGTCGAGGATCTCGTCGGTGACTGGGATCGGCCCTACAGCCGCGAGCAGGGGTGTTTCCCGTCGGGCTCCTTCCGGGTCGACAAGTACTGGGCGCCGGTCGGTCGGGTCGACAACGTCTATGGCGACCGTCACCTCGTCTGCACCTGTCCGCCGGTCGAGAGCTACGCCGAAGCGGCCGAATAGGCTCAGCCGAGGCCGCGCATCCGGCGGAGCGCCTCGCGTTCCGCCGCCAGCGGCAGCGCGCCCTCGGCATAGGCATGGGCCGTCTCCGCCATGTCCCGCGCCGCCGTCCGAAGCCGTGTGTCCTGCGCCTTCTGGAGCCGCGCAAGGGCCTGCTGCAGGCGGATCGCGATCTCGATCTTCGCGGCGCCGTCGCGCGCGATCGCCGCGTAGGCGTCGTGCATCAGGTCGGCGGCCCGCGTCGGGGGCACCCAGACCCGCGGATGCCGGATATCCTCGTCCGGCTCCACCTCGGCGCCGAAACGCCAGAGCAGCCGCTCCAGCCGTCCGATCACGTCGATCGCCGTGCCCTGGTCGTTGATGCCGGGGGACAGGGCCCGTGTCGCCACCTCTGCCAGAACCACGAAGCCGAAACGCGCATCCTGCTCGAAGCTGCGGACGTCCGCGATGGTGAAGGCCTGCGCGATACGCGCGGACGTCTTCTCGATGTCGGACGGGGTGCCCACGATATGCGCGACCGGCCCGTCCGTGAGCACGAAATGGCCCGGCGGGGCGCTGACATAGATGTCGAGATCGTCGGCTTCCGCGGCATGGCTCAGCGCTGCCATGTCGATGAACTGGACGTATCCCGTTGCGTCCGCCGGGACAGCCGCGCTGTCGGAAGGGATCGCGTCGATCCCGTCATCGAGCGGGCTGCCGCCCAGATGCGGGGGCTTGCGCCAGAACAGCAGGCTGTTTTCGGCGCGCCTTTCGACCACGCGGATCATCTCGTCCATGCTGCCGAGATCCGAGAGATGGTCGATCCATCGAAGGATCGCCAGGATGACGAGGCCCACGACCCCGACGGTGACCGCGAAGACCACGACAGACGCGCCGCCCTCGTAGACCCCGGCCCGGAAGAGAATGCTCGCAACCAAGGCGAAGATGAAGGCCCCGATGAAGGTGGCCAGCACGGTCTGCGTGGTCGTGTCCTCGAGCAGGACGCGATGCGAGCGCGGCGTCACCTGCGACGAGGCCGACCGGTGGACCGAGACCATGACGCTGAGCGAAAAGGTGGTCACGGCCAGCATGCTGGTGGAGAGAATGTCGAGGATCGGCATCACCGACTCCGGTCCGAGCCGCTCCACAAGCCGGTCCGGGATCAGCGGATCGATCACGGCCGCAGCCCCGGCCGCGACGATCGCGAGGACCGCGATCAGGGTGATCCGCACCCCGAGTTGGCGAGAGAGACGCAGCAGGCGCCAGAAGGTCTTCGAGAACACGGGGTCCGCCCTTGGCCGTTCCGATGGGACGTGACGGAGTCTGGCGGTTTCCCGGGTCCGGGTCCAGCCCCGTGCGTCAGCGGCGTTTCAGGTCGGCCGCGTCGAAGTGGATCCCGCGCTCGGCCAGCCACGCGGCGAAATGCGCCGTCTTCGCCTCGAGCGAACAGGTGCCGGTCAGGCAGGACGGTCATCCGCGTATGCCTGCCTGAGCTGGGTCTGCGTTGCGGTGTCGAGCCTGGCCCAAGGCGTCATGGCGTGCTCCGTTTCCGTGCTGCACGGCTTGAACCTGCGCCGTGTTTTCACAATATACATGCAAACATATTTAATCGCAGGAGCAGCGCAAGATGAGCGGCGCGATGAAAATGGTCTGCCACGACTGCGGCACGGTGAACCGCGTTCCCGCGGCCAGGCTGGGGGCAGGCCCCAAATGCGGCACCTGCGGGACGAAGCTGACGGCGGGCAAGGTGCGGGAGCTCGATCTCAAGACCCTCGAGAAAAGCGCCAGGACCGACGACGTGCCGCTTCTCGTCGATTTCTGGGCGCCCTGGTGCGGCCCGTGCCGGATGATGGCACCGGAGTTCGCCAAAGCCGGCGACATGCTCGCGCCCGGGGTCCGGCTGGCCAAGATCGATACCCAGTCGCACCCGGACGCGGCGATCCGCTACAGCATCCGGGGCATTCCGGCACTGATCCTGTTCCGGGGCGGGCGCGAGGTCGCGCGCAAGGCCGGGGCCATGCCGGCGGCGGGCATCGCGGCCTTCGTCCGCGCGCATGTGAAGACCGACGCATGACCGGCGGGCGCGCCTGCGGCGCCGCCACAAGCGCGCTTGACACCGCCCGCGAAAAAAGCCACATCAGGCGCCGTCGGGGCCGTAGCTCAGTTGGGAGAGCGCGTCGTTCGCAATGACGAGGTCAGGGGTTCGATTCCCCTCGGCTCCACCAGATTACCTGGCTCAGGATCTCAGCGCACCGTCACCACGGTGCAGTCGGCGTGCTGGTTCACCTTGTGCGAGACGCTGCCCAGCAGAAGGCCCTTCAGGCCGCCGAGCCCCCGGCTGCCCATCACGATCATGTCGGCGCCGATATCCTTCGCCGAGTCGAGGATCGTCTCGGCATAGTCGCCCGGCAGAACCCGGACGCTCACATTCTTGGCACCGCGGCTCTCGGCGCGGTCGGCGGCATCCTGCGCAAGCCGGTCGCCGAGGGCCGAAACGACCCGCGCCGTTTCGTCGGTGCTCTGGGTCAGGCGGAACAGATCGGTCATCGATCCCGGCATGTCGTCGAGCTTGGGCATCGTCTTTTCGGCCGTGTGGCGGACCAGGTGTTCGGCTTCGGCGAGGCGGTCCATCTCCTCGGCCTCGCGGCCGTGCATCAGGACATGCAGCACGGTCAGCTTCGCGTCGAAGGCCGCGGCCATGTCGGCGGCCATGTCGACCGCTTTCCGCGCGGTGTCGGATCCGTCGGTCGCGACAAGGATCTTCTGGGTCATCTCGCTCCTCCTTCGTTTTCGATCCGGGCGTCCGGACCTGAAACGAAAATAGGCCCGCCGGGTTCCGGCGGGCCTTGAGGCAGATCAATCCGGGCCGAAACCCGGCTTGTCCGATCGAGATCAGTCAGCCAGGGCGAGGTTGCCGGCCGACTCGCGGCCGTCACGGCCGGTTTCCAGGTCGAAGGTGACCTTCTGGCCGTCCTCGAGGCCGGTCAGGCCGGCGCGCTCGACGGCGGAGATGTGGACGAAAATGTCTTTGGAGCCGCCCTCGGGTTGGATGAAGCCGTAGCCTTTGGTGGAGTTAAACCACTTCACGGTGCCATTAGCCATTTGATATGTCTCCATATTTTTCACTGCCCACGGTATTGCGGCAGCTCGGCGCAGTCAGTGCTTAATCGAGTCACTGTGGCCGGTAAGGGAGACAGCAGGTCGATAGAGAGTAACGTCGCAGCGCTCATATGGGCCAACAGGGCGGACATTGCAAGGGGAATCACCCTATGCTGTCCTCGGGTTGGCCCCCGGACCCCGGCATTTCTTTGCCTATCCGCGGCCGGCCGGTTGCAGCACCGGGCCTGCACGCATAGCTGGCCTGCAAGGCCGGGGGTTCGCGCGCGCGGGCCGGACCCGGCTGGAGATGGAAAAAGGAGATTTCATGAAACTCGCAGGAAAGACCGCCGGCGCCGCCGCGGCGCTCGGGCTCGCCATCGCGGCCGCCGCAATGCCGGTCGCGGCACAAGAGGCCGATTTCAGCGACGCGCGGCTCGATTCATTCGTGCAGGCGGTCATCGACATCGCCGAACTGCGCCAGAAATACGAGGTCCAGATGGCCGAGGCCGGCGGCGAAGCCGAGCAACAGAAGCTGGCGGAGGCCTTCCAGTCGGAGGCCATCGCCGTGGTCGAGGCGGCCCCGGATCTGACCGTCGACCAGTATGTCGAGATCGGTCAGCAGGCGACCGAGGACGCCGAACTCGGCGCGCGTATCCGCGAGATGCTCGCCGCCCGGATGGACGGCTGACAGGCGCCGCGGCGGCCCGCCCAGCAGCCTGGCGGGCCGCCGTGGAAGAATGTCCAATTTTCGACGGAAAAATGGCGCGATATGGGCGCTTTCACGCCTCGATTTGGACACGGGTGCAGCGCATGGTTGAGTCATCATAACACAAAAAGGCGGTCCGACAGCCCGCCGCGAGCCACCAACGCATCAGAGGATCAAAACCATGTCGCACCTTCTTCAGAAAGCCCGCAACGGTCGTGTGAGTGCCCTGGAAAGCTGCCGCGAGCGCGCCGGCGAAACCCCCTTCGGGACCGGCGCCGAGGCTCGGTTCCGCATGCAGCGCCAGGTGCGCAGCCTGTCCTTCGTGTCGTCCCGCGGGTCCGGCCGCGGCGAGATCCTCCCGGGCTGAACGCCGGTCCAGGCGTCGCGATTTCCCTCGCAGCGCGTCCCGGGGGCGCCCGCAGGCCAGGCCGCGGGCGCCCTTTCGCGTTGGGCGCCCGGGGCGCCGGCCGGATCCCTCAGCGCGTGAACTTCTTGTACTTCACACGCTTCGGTTCGACCGAGTCCGGTCCGAGCCGGCGGATCTTGTCTTCCTCGTAGGCTTCGAAATTGCCCTCGAACCATTCCACATGGGCCTCGCCCTCGAAGGCGAGGATATGGGTGCAGAGGCGGTCGAGGAAGAAGCGGTCGTGCGAGATGATGACCGCGCAGCCCGCGAACTCGGCCAGTGCGTCCTCGAGCGCGCGAAGCGTCTCGACGTCGAGATCGTTGGTCGGTTCGTCGAGCAGCAGCACGTTCCCGCCGGAGCGGAGAAGCTTGGCCATGTGAACCCGGTTCCGCTCGCCGCCCGAGAGGAGGCCCACCTTCTTCTGCTGGTCGCCACCCTTGAAATTGAAGGCCGAGACATAGGCGCGCGAATTGACCTCCGCGTCGCCCAGCTGGATCACGTCGAGCCCGTCGCTGATCTCTTCCCAGACGGTCTTGTCCGCGTCCAGCGCGTCGCGCGACTGGTCGACATAGGAAAGCTGCACCGTGTCGCCGTATTCCAGCGATCCGCCATCGGGCTGTTCCTGCCCGGTCAGCATCCGGAAGAGCGTCGTCTTGCCGGCGCCGTTCGGGCCGATCACGCCGACGATGCCGCCGGGCGGCAGCGAGAAGCTCAGATCCTCGAGCAGCAGCCGGTCGCCATAGCCTTTCCGCAGGCCTTCGGCCTCGATGACCTTGGATCCGAGACGGGGGCCGTTCGGGATGACGATCTGCGCCTTGCCCACGCGCTCGCGCTCGGACTGGCTGGCCAGTTCGTCATAGGCCTTGATCCGCGCCTTGGATTTCGCCTGCCGGGCCTTGGCCCCGGCCCGGATCCATTCGAGTTCGCGTTCCAGGGTCTTCTGGCGCGCCTTGTCCTCGCGCGCCTCCTGCTCGAGCCGCTTGGCCTTCTGTTCCAGCCAGCTGGAATAGTTGCCCTCGTAGGGGATGCCCCGGCCGCGGTCCAACTCGAGAATCCAGCCGGTGATGTCGTCGAGGAAGTAGCGGTCGTGGGTGACGATCAGGATCGTTCCCTTGTAGTCGATCAGGTGCTGCTGGAGCCAGGCGATGGTCTCGGCGTCGAGATGGTTCGTCGGCTCGTCGAGCAGCAGCATGTCCGGCTCTTCGAGCAGCAGCCGGCACAGCGCGACCCGGCGTTTCTCGCCGCCCGAGAGGTTGTCGACGCTCTCGTGGTCCGGCGGGCAGCGCAGCGCTTCCATCGCCACGTCGATCTGGGCGTCGAGATCCCAGAGGTTCTCGCTGTCGATCTCGTCCTGCAGCGTGGCCATCTCCTCGGCCGTCTCGTCGGAATAGTTCATGGCAAGCTCGTTGAAACGTTCGAGCTTGGCCTTCTTGGCGGCCACGCCTTCCATGACGTTGCCGCGCACGTCGAGCGCGGGGTCGAGTTCCGGTTCCTGCGGCAGGTAGCCGACGCGGGCGCCCTTGGCAGCCCAGGCCTCGCCGGTGAAGTCCTTGTCGATCCCGGCCATGATCCGCAGGAGCGTCGACTTGCCGGCGCCGTTCGGACCCACGACGCCGATCTTCACGCCGGGCAGGAACGAGAGACGGATGTTCTCGAAGGTCTTCTTGCCGCCCGGATAGGTCTTGGAAACCCCGTCCATGTGGTAGACGTACTGGTAGGATGCCATGAAGGAACCGCCTCTGGTCTGGTGTTTCGGATCAAGGCGGTAGATACCGATTCCGCTGGACAAGGGCAATGTGCGGATGGATACGCTCTGCCCGGCCAGGGAACGGAGGACGATTTTGCGCGAGGGCTTTCCGAAAGCCGAGCCCGGCATGCGGATCGGGTTGCTGGGCGGGTCCTTCGATCCGGCCCACCAGGGCCATGTGCATGTCACCCGCCATGCGCTCAAGCGGTTTGCGCTGGACCGGGTTTGGTGGCTGGTCAGCCCGGGCAACCCGCTCAAGCGGCACGGCCCCGCGCCGCTGGCGCACCGGATGACGGTGGCGCGGGAGGTGATGCGCCACCCGCGGGTCGCGGTCACGGATATCGAGGCGCGGATCGGCACGCGCTACACGGCCGAGACGCTGAACGAATTGATGGCGCGCTACGCGGGCGTCCGTTTCGTCTGGCTCATGGGGGCCGATAACCTGGCCAGTTTTCATCGCTGGCAGCGCTGGGACTGGATCATGGAAACCGTGCCCGTCGGCGTGCTGGCCCGGCCGGGGCAGCGGATTTCCGCCCGGCTCTCGCCCGCGGCGCGGGCCTTTGCGCGCTACAAGGTACCGGCGGCGATGGCTCCGCGGCTGGCCTTTTGCAGGCCGCCGGCCTGGTGTTTCCTCAATGTGCCGATGGTCGATATCTCGTCGACCGCCATCCGGCGCGCGGGCGCGTGGCAGTCGCAGGGTTGAGCGCGCCCGGTTCCTCGGTTTAACTCGGCCCATGGCACAGGGCCGCGACTCCTTCGATCCGATCCGCCGCGCCGTTCTCGGCGGGCTGTTGTCCGGCGTGGCCAGCGCGGCCATGGCCGGGGCGCCGCCGACCTCGCTGCGCCCGCGCCCGCGCGGGCGGGTTCTGCCGCGCCGCGCGGTCGCCGCGCCCGAGACCCTGATAGAGCAGGCCAAGATCTCGGGGCAGGTCAGCTTCGCGGTGGCCGATGCCGATACCGGCGAAATCCTCGAGACGCGCAGCCCGCTTCTGCGCCAGCCCCCGGCCAGCGTCGCCAAGACGGTCACCACGCTCTACGCGCTCGAGACGCTGGGGCCGGCCTACCGCTTCCAGACCCGGCTCGTGGCGACCGGGCCGGTGGAAGAGGGCGTCGTGAAGGGCGACCTCGTACTGCAGGGCGGCGGCGACCCGACGCTCGATACCGATGCGCTGGCGGCACTCGCCCGCGATCTCAAGTCATACGGGATCGAGCGGGTCGCGGGGCGCTTCCTCGTCGATGCCAGCGCGCTGCCGGACTTGCCCCATATCGATCCGGGCCAGCCGGATCACGTCGGCTACAACCCGGCGATCTCGGGGCTCAACCTGAACTTCAACCGCGTGTTCTTCGAATGGAAGCGGGGCGCGGGCGGCTACGACCTGACGATGGATGCCCGCTCGGCCCGCTATCGCCCGCGCGTCAGCATCGCGCAGATGGAGGTCGTCGACCGCGCCCACCCCGTCTACACCTATTCCGAGAGCGCCGGCCGCGATGCCTGGACCGTCTCCAAGAAGGCGCTGGGCAGCGGTGGCGGGCGATGGCTGCCGGTCCGCCGGCCCGGGGGCTATGCCGGCGAGGTCTTCCACACCATCGCCCGCGCCGAGGGGATCGCGCTGTCGAAACCGACGCCGGGACAGGGCAGCGGGGCCGTGCTGGCCCAGCACTCAAGCGCCGAGCTTTCGGTGATCCTGCAGGACCTGCTGAAGTATTCCACAAACCTGACCGCCGAGACCGTCGGGCTGACCGCGACCCGGGCCCGGGGGGCGCCGGACGGGTCGCTGGCGGCCTCGGCCCGGGCGATGTCGGACTGGGCCATCGACCGCCACGCCGTCCGGAACATGGCACTGGTGGATCATTCGGGGCTAGGCCCGGACTCGCGCGTGTCGGCGCGCGCGATGCTGCAGATGCTGCTGTCTTCGGGCTGGGACGGGCCACTCCGGCCGCTGTTGAAGCCCGTGCGTTTCAAGGACGAGCGCGGCCGGCCGATGCGGAACCATCCCGTCGAGGCGGTCGCCAAGACCGGGACGCTCAATTTCGTCAGCGGGCTCGCGGGATACTTCCAGGTGCCCGGCGGGCGCCGCATGGCCTTTGCCATTTTTGCCGCGGACCTGCCGCGGCGTGCGGCGATCCCGCCCCAGAACCGCGAACGCCCGCCGGGTGCGCGGCCCTGGGCGGTGCGGGCGCGCGCGCTGCAGCAGGACCTGATCGAACGCTGGGCGCAGCTTTACGGGGCGTGAGCCGGGTCAGACCGTCAGGTGACGCGCCCGCGCGCCCTGTTCGATGGCCGCGCCGTGCAGGCGGTCGATGTTGAGCTGGTAGCGGATTTCCTCGAGCAGGCGCAGTTCCGTTTCGCCGAGGCGCCCGTCCGCCGCCGCCACGTCGCAGGCCAGCGCGTAGGCGGTCTCGTTCAGCCGCTCCGGCAGGCTCTCGCGGATGAGGGCGAAATAGGCGTCGAGCCCGTCCTCCTCCTCGAACAGGTCGAACACCGTCTCGGAAATCCAGCGCATCCGGTCGATGTCGTAATTCGCGAAGACCGGCAGCAGGTTCACGATCGACTGGATGGTGACCAGTTCCGAGGTCCGGATATCCTCGTCGGAAGCCGAAATGCCGATCATGACCGCGATCAGCGCATCCTGCGGCGTCAGGGTGGGAAGGTCTCTGGTCACGGCGTTCTCCATGCGTCTCTGCAGCTGCACAATATTGACGGCGCGCTGGGCGGGCAATAGGTAGCGGGCCTGACCGCGCGGCAGGGGCCGCGCCCACCAATCAACCCGGAAGTAGAGACATGTCTGATCTGCGCGACGCCGCGATGAAGTCCAAGGCCTGGCCGTTCGAGGAAGCCCGCCGCATCCTCAAACGTTACCAGAAGGCCGCGCCCGAGAAGGGCTATGTCCTCTTCGAGACGGGCTACGGGCCGTCGGGGCTGCCCCATATCGGCACCTTCGGCGAGGTCGCGCGCACCACGATGGTGCGCCGCGCCTTCGAGACGATCTCGGACATCCCGACCAGGCTGATCTGTTTTTCCGACGATATGGACGGGCTGCGCAAGGTACCCACCAACGTGCCGAACCAGGAGCAGATGCAACAAGACCTGAACCTGCCCCTGACCAAGGTGCGCGATCCCTTCGGCACCCATGACAGTTTCGGCCATCACAACAATGCCCGGCTGCGGGCCTTCCTCGACCGGTTCGGCTTCGAGTACGAGTTCGCGTCCTCGACCGAGTATTATGCCTCCGGCCGGTTCGACGCGGCGCTGATGACCGTTTTGGAACGCTTCGACAAGATCATGGAGATCATGCTGCCGAGCCTCGGCGGGGTCGAGGCCGAACGGGTCAAGACCTATTCGCCCTTCCTGCCGGTCAGCCCCAAGACCGGCCACGTCCTGCAGGTGCCCACGCTGGAGCGCAACGTCGAGAAAGGCACCATCGTCTACCAGGAGCCCGACGGCGAGAAGATCGAGGTGCCGGTCACCGGCGGCCATGTGAAGCTTCAGTGGAAGCCCGACTGGGGCATGCGCTGGGCCGCGCTCGGCGTCGATTACGAGATGTATGGCAAGGACCTGATCCCGTCGGCGGAACTCAGCTCGAAGATCTGCCGCGCGCTGGGCACGCCGCAGCCTGAACTGTTCAACTACGAGCTTTTCCTCGACGAGAACGGGCAGAAGATCTCGAAGTCCAAGGGCAATGGCCTCAGCATGGAAGAATGGCTTACCTATGCCAGCCCCGAGAGCCTGTCGCTCTTCATGTACCAGAAGCCCAAGACGGCCAAGCGGCTCTATTTCGACGTGATCCCGAAGGCCGTGGACGAGTATCACCAGCATCTCCGCGCCTTCGAGACCCAGGATGCGGCCGGCCAGTTGAACAACCCGGCCTGGCACATACACGAGGGCCGGCCGCCGAAATCGACGATGGTCGTGCCCTTCGCCATGCTGCTGAACCTTGCCGCGGTCTCGGGCGCCGAGGACAAGGACCGGCTCTGGGGCTTCATCAAGCGCTATGCCCCCGACGCGAGCCCCGAGGCCAATCCCGATCTCGACGCCGCGGCCGAATTCGCAGTGCGCTATTTCCGCGATTTCGTGGCCCCCACGCGCGAGTTCCGCGCGCCCAGCGACGCGGAGCGCGCCGCGATGGAGGATCTTGCCGGGCGCCTGCGCGCCTGGGAGGACGGGCTCGACGCCGAGGCGCTCCAGAGCGTCGTCTTCGCGGTCGGCAAGGAGCATGGCTTCGAGCCGCTGCGCGACTGGTTCAAGGCGCTCTACGAGGTGCTTCTCGGGGCCAGCCAGGGCCCGCGTTTCGGCGGCTTCATCGCGCTCTACGGCATCGATGAGACCGTCGCGCTGATCGAAAGGGGTCTTGCGGGCGAGCTGGGCTGAGCCGGCGCCGCGCCGCGTCCCGGACCATCCATCGGACCTGCCGGCGGGCCGGCGGCGCATCGGGTCCGTGGGCAACGCGGCACGCGGCGCGCGGCCCGTTTCAGGCCGGCCGGCGGATCCCCGGACAGCACGGTAGACCGCCGGCTCGTGGCGGTCGCCGAGACAGGCGCCCAGCTCTTTCGCCCCGGCGCCCCGGGCCGAAATTGAAACCGCCTGCCCCTTTGATCCGTATGTCCGGTAGCTGGTCTGAACCGAAAGGAAACCCGATGCGCCGCCTTGCCCTTGTCGTTACGCTCTTCGTGGTGGTCGCGGGACCGCTCCGGGCAGAGCCGGATCCGCAGGCGATCCAGGGGATCATCTCGTCCCAGATCGACGCCTTTCTGGCCGAGGATCCCGATGCTGCCTTTGCCTTCGCCGCCCCGAACATCAAGCGGCGCTTCGGCACGCCCGAGGTTTTCGGCCGCATGGTCCGGCAGGGATACCCGATGGTCTGGGCGCCGGAGGACGTGCGGTATCTCGAGCTGCGCCGGATCGCCGGCACCTGGTACCAGAAGGTGCTGATCACCGATGACGACGGGGCGCTGCACGTGCTCGACTATGCCATGACCGAGACCGTGGATGGCTGGCGGATCGCCGGTGTGCAGATCCTGCCGGCGCCGGAGGTCGGCGTCTGACGGCCTTGGCGTAGCGGGGCACGCGCACCGCGCGGTCGGTTCACCCTTGCGAAAGACCTGTCCCTGACCCTTTTGCGCGATCCTCCGCCCGGCGTGGCGGCGGTCGCGTATCTCGGAGAGTCTCACTGATCCTCGCCCGGCCGGTCCGGGTGGCAGGCCGCGTCCGGCCGCCGGGCGGGGACTTGGAAAAGGACAGGTCATGAACAAGGCGATCACCGACGGGCTGGTCCTGATGCCGCCCGCCTTCGCAGACGGTTTGGACATCTGGTCGCGGGGCGACGGCACCCCGGGTTCGGCCAGCTACGCGGGCACCGGCAGTGCGGCGCTGGTGCCGGCCGACCAGGATTTCGGCCACTGCCTCGAACTGCTGAAGACCGAACCCGTGCAGAAACTGCGCTATACGGGCGAAACGCCGCTCTTGCCGGGCTGCTACCTGCGTATCCGCGCCCGGGTCAAGGCCGTGAGCGGCACCCTGCCGTCGGTGCGGATCGCGGCCTGGGCCGGCGGCCCGGGCGGCGCCCATGTGAGCGGTGTGCCCGAAACCGGGCCGTCGGTCGCGCTGACCGGCTACGGCCAGGTGGTCACGGTGGAGGCGATCGTCGGCACCGGAACCCGGACGGGCGTCGACATGCCATGGGGCACCGGCGCGATCTACGGGCATTTCGGCCTCGACATGACCGGCGAGACCGGCGGCGTGGTGCGGATCGACGCCATCGAGATCGAGGACGTGACCGGCGTCTTCCTGCGCGACATGATGGACTGGGTGGACGTGCGCGACTACGGGGCCGCGGGCGACGGGGCGGCCGATGATCACGCGGCTTTCCTCGCGGCCGACGCGGCGGCCGAGGGGCGCGAGATCCTCGTGCCGGCGGGACGCTACAGGATCGCCGAGTCGATCACCCTGCATAACCGGGTCCGTTTCGAGGGCCGGCTGGACATGCCGGCGGCGGCGCGGCTGTCGTTGATGCAGAACTTCGACCTGCCGAGCTATATCTCGGCTTTCGGCGGCGACGAGCCGATGGCCGTTCGCAAGGCGCTTCAGGCCCTCATGAACTTCACCGACCACGCCTGTCTCGACATGGGCGGACGGCGCGTCCAGCTTTCCGAACCGATCGACGTGCAGGCGGCGGTCGACAACAAGGAGGTCTTTGCCGTCCGCCGCGCGATCCGCAACGGCCAGTTCGACGCCCAGCCGGACCCCGCCTGGGACGATACGGTCGTCACCGCAACGGCCCGGTACGACCGGACGAAACCCCTCGAGCTGCGCGACGTCGCCAATGCCGCGCAGATCCCTGTCGGTGCGCTGGTCACCGGTGACGGCGTCGGGCGCGAGGTCTATGTGCGCGAAAAGAACGTCGGCGCCGGGATCCTGCAGCTCAGCCAGGCGCTCCACGGGGTCTCGGGCACGCAGGAGTTCACCTTCCGTCGCTTCAAATACGTGCTCGATTTCAGCGGTTTTTCGTCGCTCAGTTCCTTCGTGATCGACGACGTCGATATCCAGTGCAACGGCCATTGCAGCGCGATCCTGCTGGCGCCGGCGGGGCTGGCCTTCCATCTGCGGGACAGTTTCGTCACCAAGCCCAAGGATCGCGGCATCACCTCGATCGGGACGGGCTGCCAGGGAATGCTGATCGACCGCAACCAGTTCCTGTCCAGCGAACAACCGGTCCGCGCCCAGGACCGGACGTCGATTGCCTTCAACGTCAACGCAAACGACGTGAAGCTGCGCGACAACCGGGCGGTCAAATTTGCTCATTTCGGGGTGATGCACGGCACCGGGCATCTCGTCAGCGGGAACCATTTCTTCCAGGGCGACGACGAGCAGAACGGCGTGCGCCAGGCCGGTCTCGTGCTGACAGACACCAATGTCCAGACCACGATCACCGGAAACTACATCGACAACAGTTTCATCGAGTGGGGCAACGAGCATGATCCCGCGCCGCAGATGTCCAACGAGTACTCCTTCGGCGGGCTCACGATCACCGGCAACACCTTTGTCGCGGCCCGTGTCGGGCCCTGGTTCCGCTGGCTGGTCGTGAAGCCCTACGGTCCGGACCACTTCATCCACGGGCTGTCGGTCAGCGACAACGTGTTCCGCACGTTCAACGCGCAGGTCGACCGGGTGGAGACCGTCGACGAGAGCTTCGCAACGCTCGACATGGGCCGGGCGCGCAACGTGACCGTCAGCGGCAACACCTTCAACGGGGTGGGGCAGTTCATCGCCAATCCCGTCGTCCAGGACCACAGCGCCGAGAGCCCGGACCGCGTCTGGACCATCGGTTTCGACGGCAAGCTGCCTTTCGGCGGGCGTGCGCGGCTCGTCTCTGCCGTGGTGGCAGAGGGCGAGATGCGTGGCGGCAGCGGGCAGGCGGTCTATGCCATGCCCTGGGTCGCGACTGAGACCGGCACCGCCCGCGACGAGGTCCAGCTGACCTGGCCCGAGCCGGTGGAGGGCCGCGTCCGCGTCACCGTGCGGATGGACAATCCCGCCTGATCCGGCCGTGCGGCCCCGACATGCCGCGCGGCGCGGCCCGCGCCCGCCGCCGCGGCTCAGCCTGCCAGGTCGGCGGCGGCCAGGGTGAAGGCCTTACCGAAACCGGCGTTCAGGAAGGCCGTGTCGACGTCGAAGATCACGAAGGCGAAATCGGTGAAGTCGGCATAGAGCGCCGCCTTGGGCCGCGCCGCCAGGTAATGCGCGCGCAGCCCGGCATGGGCGTCGCTCCCGCGCGGGACGATGGCGGCCCGCGCCTGGATCGTGAGGCGCGGATGGGTCAGGGGATCGCCCCTGGCCCCGGGCTCGCCGACGAGCAGCGAACAGCGTGGATCCTCGGCCAGCGCGGCAGTATGCGCGGCGAGCGAGGAGATCAGGCTCATCGGTCGCCCGTCGGGCGCGCGGGCCAGGGCAATGCGCGAGAGCATGGGCGCCCCGCTCGCGGGGTCCAGCACGCCCAGCGCGGCATGCCGGGCCGCGGCCAGCAGGGCGCGGGCGGTGTCTTTCGCCTCGGCGTCGGCGGGGCGGATGGGGGACGGATCGACCATGCGCCAAAGCTAGCCCGGTCCCGTGGATCCCGCCAGCCCCGCCTGCGGCGTCAGGGGACGTGCAATCGGTCGGCAACTGTGCCATGCTGCGCCGCAGCATAAGCCTTGGAGGTCCCGAATGCCCGGCAACATCATCACCATCGCCCAGCAAAAGGGCGGGTCCGGAAAGACGACGCTGGCGGTCAATCTCGGGCTCGCCTGGCACAAGGCGGGGCGGAGCGTGGCCTTTCTCGACACCGACCCGCAGGGCAGCCTCGGGCGCTGGTTCATGACACGTCGCGCGACCCTTGGCGCGGAAGAGGGGATGGAGTTCTCCACGGCGTCGGCCTGGGGGGTATCCTATGAATGCGACAAGCTCGCGCGGGCCCATGACGTCGTGATCGTCGACACGCCGCCCAAGGCCGACGCGGACCTGCGTCCCGCGCTCAGGGCGGCCGACCTGGTGCTCGTGCCGGTCGCCTCGAGCCAGGTGGATCTCTGGGCCACCGAGGGGGTGCTGGACCTTGCCCGGCGCGAAGGCCGCCCGGTCCGCGTGGTGCTGAACCGCACCCGCGCGGGCACCCGTCTCGCGGCGGAGGTGGCGGAGAAGGCCGCGGCGCTCGATGCCGATGTCGCCGTGGCGGTCCTCGCAAACCGGGTCGCCTATGCCGAGACGCTGGGGCAGGGGCTTGGCGTGCTGGAAGCCGGCCGCAAGGGACCGGCCGCGGCAGAGATCACGGCGCTTGCCGACGAGATCGCCGCGGCGCTCTGACCCGGCGGCGTTCTGTGCCCTTGCAAGCGGCGCTGCGCTGCGTTCTCCTCTCGGATGTAACGAGAGGAGGAGATTACATGCGACTGATACTCGCGATGACGGCGATCCTTGGGCTCGGCGCCGGTGCGGCCGCGGCGCAGGACGATGTCGAGGTGAAGATCGCCAAGGACCGGCCCACCGTCACGGTCGACACCGGCGGCGGAGAGGTCACGATCCAGCGGATCCAGGATACCGACCACGAGATCACCGGCGAATTCGCACGGACATCGCGGCCCTGTCCACCGTTCTGCATCCAGCCGATGACGCCGGCCGAGGGCGTCACCACGATCGGCGAGCTGGAACTGCTCGACATGCTGGAAGACCCCGAGGCCATCGTGATCGACAGCCGCACCACCGACTGGTATGTCGACGGCACGATCCCCGGCGCGATCAACATTCCCTATACCCGCATCAACGACGAGCTGGCCCGGCTGGGCTGCGAAATCGATTTCGACGGCTGGATC
This sequence comes from Rhodovulum sp. YNF3179, assembly GCF_050586465.1. Taxonomy (NCBI): domain Bacteria; kingdom Pseudomonadati; phylum Pseudomonadota; class Alphaproteobacteria; order Rhodobacterales; family Paracoccaceae; genus Rhodovulum; species Rhodovulum sp. YNF3179. Next base: position 426,273 of record NZ_JBOCEG010000001.1, read on the forward strand.
TGCGACGAGGCCAGGCGGGTCGCGCTGTTCTGCAACGGGCTCTGGTGCGGCCAGTCGCCCACCGCGATCCGCAACATGATCGAGGCGGGCTACCCGGCCGACCGGATCTTCTATTATCGCGGTGGAATGCAGTCCTGGCGCGTGCTGGGGCTGAGCGTGACGGTGCCGGGATCCTGAGACCGGCACAGCGACGCATGATATAGGTCAAGGCAGGGGGCGGGCCGGACGGGCAGGGTGACCCGGACAGCAAGGAGGTCCGCCCCATGTACAGCAACATCCTCGTTCCCATCGCCTTCGATCACGAGCGTGACACGAACGCGGCCCTCGCGGTCGCGCGCCAGCTGCGCGCGGCGGGCGGGCATATCACCGCGCTCAACGTCGAGGAGGAAGTGCCGCAATTCGTGGCGCGCTACATCCCCGAGGACAGCCGCGCCGACAGCCGCGAGGCGATCACCGAGGCGCTGCGCGCGCGCATCGGCCATGCCGAGGATGTCGAGGTCGCGGTCGTCACCGGCCATGGCGGCGAGGCCATCGTCGACTACGCCCGTGACCACGGCATCGACTGCATCGTCATCGCCTCGCACCGGCCGGGCGTGCAGGATTACTTCATCGGCTCGACCGCGGCCCGGGTGGTCCGTCATGCGCCCTGCGCGGTACATGTGGTACGCTGAGGCGGCAGGCCGAAAGGAGTCGCCATGCCAAGCATATCGACCGGTTTCGACGGGCAGACCGTCATCACCACCTTCGAGGTCACGCCCGGCACGGCGCAGGACCTGCTGGACGAGTTGACGGATGCCTATGACAGCTTCATCTCGCGGCAGCCGGGTTTCATCGCCGCGGCGCTGCACGTCAACGATGCCCAGACGCGGATTTCCAACTACAGCCAGTGGCGCCGGCGCGAGGATTTCCTGGCGATGCTGCGCACCCCCGAGATGCGGGAAAGGAACCGCAGGATCAACGAGCTTTGCAAGAGCTTCGCGCCGGTGATGTACGACGTGGCGGCATGCTTCGACTGAGCGGGCGACTCGTCGGCTGCGCCGGGCTGTTGCTGGCGCTGGCCGGCTGCGGCGTGCCGCTGGTGCCCCTGATCTGAACCGGGTACACCCCCGGCGCGACGTGCGTGGCGGGCTTGCGGGTCCGGGAAAACGCGATCCGTGACGCGGAAGATCAGGGGATACGCATGGCGGGTTCACCGGGCATGCCCGTGACGTTCAGCCCTTCCGCTTGCGCCGCACATTCCCACCCCGCTGCCCCGGCCGCCCCGCCGTCGACCGTCCGCTGGCCTTCGTCGCCTCGGCCGATGCCTTTTCCACCGCCTGCTGGCGCGCCAGCGGGTCGTCATGCACGGCGAGGTCCACGGCCTCGAGCCGCTGGATCTCGTCGCGGAGCCGTGCGGCCTCCTCGAATTCGAGGTTCTCGGCGGCTTTCATCATCCGGTCCTTCAGCCCGTCGAGATGAGCCTGCAGGTTCTGCCCGACCATCGGCTTCTCGATCTCGGCGGTGACGCGGGCCATGTCCGTGTCGCCCTTGTAGAGCCCGGCCAGCACGTCCTCGACGTTCTTGCGGATCGTCTCGGGGGTGATGCCGTGTTCCTCGTTATAGGCGATCTGCTTGGTACGGCGGCGGTCGGTCTCGCCGATGGCGCGTTCCATGCTGCCCGTGACGCGGTCGGCATACATGATCACCCGGCCGTCCGCGTTCCGCGCCGCCCGCCCGATGGTCTGGATCAGCGAGGTTTCCGAGCGCAGGAAACCCTCCTTGTCGGCATCGAGGATCGCCACCAGCCCGCATTCGGGGATGTCGAGCCCCTCGCGCAGCAGGTTGATCCCCACCAGCACGTCGAAGGCGCCGAGGCGCAGGTCCCGCAGGATCTCGATCCGCTCGATCGTGTCGATGTCGGAATGCATGTAGCGCACGCGGATTCCCTGTTCGTGCAGGTACTCCGTCAGATCCTCGGCCATGCGCTTGGTCAGCGTGGTGCAGAGCGTGCGGTACCCCGCCTGACTGACGCGCCGCACCTCGTCCAGCAGGTCGTCGACCTGGGTGCCGACCGGGCGCACCTCCACCGGCGGGTCGAGCAGGCCGGTGGGCCGGATCACCTGCTCGGCGAAGACGCCGCCGGTCTGATCCAGCTCCCACGGGCCGGGCGTGGCCGAGACGAACACGGATTGCGGGCGCATCGCGTCCCACTCCTCGAACTTGAGGGGGCGGTTGTCCATGCAGGAGGGCAGGCGGAAGCCGTGCTCGGCCAGGGTGAACTTGCGGCGGTAGTCGCCCCGGTACATGCCGCCGATCTGGGGGACGGTGACATGGCTCTCGTCGGCGAAGACGATGGCGTTGTCGGGGATGTATTCGAACAGCGTCGGTGGCGGCTCGCCCGGCGCGCGCCCCGTCAGGTAGCGCGAGTAGTTCTCGATCCCGTTGCAGGCGCCGGTGGCCTCCATCATCTCGATGTCGAAATTGGTGCGCTGTTCCAGCCGCTGGGCTTCCAGCAGCTTGCCCTCGGCGACCAGCTGATCCAGCCGCTGGCGCAGTTCCTTCTTGATGTTGGTGATCGCCTGCCTGAGCGTCGGCTTCGGCGTGACGTAATGTGAATTCGCGTAGACGCGGATACGGTCGAAGGTGCCGGTCTTCTCGCCGGTGAGCGGGTCGAACTCGGTGATGGTCTCGAGTTCCTCGCCGAAGAACGACAGCCGCCAGGCCCGGTCCTCGAGGTGGGCGGGGAAAATCTCGAGCACGTCGCCGCGCACGCGGAAGGTGCCGCGCTGGAACGCCTGGTCGTTGCGCTTGTATTGCTGGGCCACCAGGTCGGCCATGATCTTGCGCTGGTCGTAGTCGTTGCCCGCGACCAGGTCGAGGGTCATGGCGCCGTAGGTCTCGACCGACCCGATACCGTAGATGCAGCTGACCGACGCCACGATGATCACGTCGTCGCGTTCCAGAAGCGCCCGGGTGGCCGAGTGGCGCATCCGGTCGATCTGCTCGTTGATCTGGGCTTCCTTCTCGATATAGGTGTCCGAGCGGGGCACGTAGGCTTCGGGCTGGTAGTAGTCGTAGTAGCTGACGAAATACTCCACCGCGTTGTCGGGAAAGAACCCCTTGAACTCGCCGTAGAGCTGTGCGGCCAGCGTCTTGTTGGGCGCCAGGATGATGGCCGGGCGCTGGGTTTCCTCGATCACCTTGCCCATGGTGAAGGTCTTGCCGGTGCCCGTCGCGCCCAGCAGCACCTGGTCGCGTTCGCCTTCGGCGACGCCGCCGGCAAGTTCGGCGATGGCGGTCGGCTGGTCGCCGGCCGGCTGGAACTCGGTCTGCATCACGAAGCGCTTGCCGCCTTCGAGCTTCTCGCGTTCGTCAACATCCGGGGCGGGGGCGTGGAGAATCGGGTCTGACATGGATCGCTTTCTCGTCGGAACTGTTCCTAGGATGGGCCCAAACGGCGCGGGTTCAAGGCGGGCGTTGACGCCGATGGGGCGTCGGCGCACCTTCGGGGCATGATCCGGGCGGTTTGTCTCGATATAGCGGGTGTGCTCTACCAAGGCGATGCGGCGGTTCCCGGCGCAGCGGACGCCGTGGCACGGCTGCGGGCGGCCGGCCTGCCGGTGCGGTTCCTGACGAACTCGTCCCGCAGCCCGAAACGCGCCGTTCTGGAAAAGCTTGCCCGTTTCGGGATCGCGGCCGCCCCGGACGAGCTGTTCACCCCCGTCGCCGCCGCCCGCGCCTGGCTGGACGAGACAGGTCACCGGGCCCATTTGCTGGTGCACCCGGCACTCGAGGAGGATTTCGCGGGGGGCGACTGGCAGGGTCCGCCGGCGGTCGTTCTCGGCGATGCGGGGGCAGGTTTCACCTATGACCGGCTGAACGCCGCATTCCGGCTGCTGGCCGATGGCGCGCCGTTTCTCGCGCTGGCGGCGAACCGGGTGTTCCGCGACGCCGATGGCCTGCTCAGCCTGGATGCCGGGGCTTTCGTCCGGGCGCTGGAATATGCCAGCGGGACCGAGGCGCAGGTGCTGGGCAAACCCGCGCCGGCGTTTTTCGCGGCGGCGGTCGCCAGCACCGGCTGCCCGCCGGGAACCGTCGCCATGATCGGCGACGATGCCGAGAACGACGTGGCCGGGGCGCTGCGCGCGGGGCTCGGGCAGGGGGTTCTTGTCCGCACGGGCAAGTATCGCGCCGGCGACGAGACGGCGGTGGACCCGCCGCCCTCACACCTGGCCGACGACCTGGGCGCCGCGGTGGCGCATATTTTGAACGACGCCGGCTGACCGCCACCGGGTCCGGCGCGAGGAGAGAGCAGATGAGCGATACCTTCTTCCAACCCGTTTCGGGATTCGAGCTGCCGCGCTTCGCCGGTGTGCCCAGCTTCATGCGCCTGCCGCATGTGCCGCCCGGGCATCCGCGCTTTCCCGAGGTGGAGATCGGGCTGGTCGGCGTGCCCTGGGACAGCGGCACCACGAACCGCCCCGGGCCCCGCCACGGCCCGCGGCAGCTGCGCGATCTCTCGACGATGATCCGGGCCGAGAACGGCGCGACCGGTATCCGCCCCTTCGAAGCGGCGCGCTGCGCGGATCTGGGCGATGTGGGGCCGAACCCCGCCGACCTGCAGGACAGCATGGACCGGATCACCGCCCTTTACGGCCAGCTGCGCGCGGCGGGCATCCGGCCGCTTACCGCGGGGGGCGATCATCTCTGCTCCTTGCCGATCCTGCGTGCGCTCGCCGCCGACGCGCCGCTCGGCATGGTGCATTTCGACAGCCACACGGACCTGTTTCACAGCTATTTCGGCGGCACGATGTATACCCACGGCACGCCGTTCCGCCGCGCGGTGGAAGAGGGGCTTCTCGACCCGAAGCGTGTCGTTCAGATCGGCATCCGCGGGACGGCCTACGACCGCGAAGACCGGGATTTCGCCGACAGCGTCGGTATCCGGGTCATTCCGATCGAGGAATTCCACGCCCGTGGCGTGGCCGACGTGATGCAGGAGGCCCGCGCCATTGCCGGCACGGGGCGGACATACGTGTCCTACGACATCGATTTCGTCGATCCGGCCTTCGCGCCCGGCACCGGCACACCCGAGGTGGGCGGTCCGAATTCCTTCGAGGCGCTCGAGGTGGTCCGCGCGCTGGCGGGTCTCGATATCGTGGGCGCCGACATGGTGGAGGTCTCGCCACCCTTCGACCCGAGCGGGAACACGGCCTTTCTCGGCGTGTCTATCATGTTCGAGCTGCTGTGCGTGATGGCGTCCGCCGGCGCGCCCTGACGGCGGCCGATCCGGCGCTCGGCCGTGTGGCGCGGCCGTGCTATGAATGGTCCGGAGACGAAACCGGACTAGGTATTTCGTATGCGCGCGCTCTTTCTGATCCTCGCTCTCTTCGCGTCCCCCGCCGCCGCGGAAGACGTGGAACTCGAACTCGTGCTGCTGGCCGACGCCTCGGGATCGATCACCGCGCAGGAGATCCAGTTCCAGCGTGAAGGCTATGCCGAGGCCATGACCGATCCCGGCGTGCTGTCCGCCATTTCCAATACCGCCTATGGCGTGATCGCCGTGACCTACGTGGAATGGGCGGCCAACACCGCGGTGGTCGTCGACTGGACCCGGATCGACGGCCCCGAGAGCGCGGCCGCCTTCGCCGCGGCCCTGGTGACCCCGCCCCGGCAGGCCTATGGACGCAACGCGATCGGATCGGCGCTGCTGGACGGCAAGCGCATGATCGAGGAAAACGGGTTCGAGGGCTGGCGCAAGGTGATCGATTTCTCCGGCGACAGCCCCAACAGCTATTCGGGTCCGTCCATCGAAGCGGCGCGCACGGAGGTCGTGGCGGCCGGGATCACCATCAACGGCCTGCCGATCCTCTGCCGGTTCTGCGACACGCCCGCCCGCTACCCCGACCTCGGCGCGATCTACGAGCAACGCATCATCGGCGGTCCGGGTGCCTTCGTCGTGACCGCCGCGAACGAGGCGGACCTCGCCGACGCGATCAAGCGCAAGCTGATCCTCGAAATCTCGGGCGAGATGCCGGCCGCACAGGTTGCCCGGCGCTGACCCGGCTCACTCGAAGCGCAGATCGTTCAGCCGCCAGTAGACCTCATGCGCCTTCATCGCCTCGCGGGGGGCGATCAGGTCCCAGGCGGTCTTGCCGTTGTTGTCGAGCAGATCGGTCCGTGCCCCGTTGTCGAGCAGGGCGTCAATGACACCGGGCGCGCGCGAGAGCCGCGCCGCGTAATGGAGGGGCGTCGACCCGGGCGGGGGCCGCACCGCGAAATCCGTGTCCCCGAAGGCCTTTTCGGGATCGTAGATCACGGACTCGGCCTTCAGCCGTGCATTCGGGTTCGCCCCGGCCGCGACCAGCGCCTCGATGATGCCGGCGTCCTTGGAATAGGCCGCCGCGATGTGAAGGATCGTCTCGTTGCCCGGATAGGCGATATCGGCCGGTGCGCCGGCCGCGAGCAGGCGCTCCACGATCTCGAGGTGGTTGCCCAGCACCGCGTCATGCAGCGCGGTGGAGCCCAGCACGTTCTGCAGCGCCGGGTCGGCACCGTAATCGAGCAGCACTTCCACCACGCCCGCCCGCCCGTGACCCGCGGCGACGTGCAGCGGGATCTGCGTGCCTTCACCGTCATCCGGCGCGACGCCGGCCTCGAGCAGGGTGCGGACGATCTCGACATGGCCGCGCCGGGCGGCCTCGGCCAGGGGCGTGGCGAGTTCCTCGCTGCGCGGCGCCAGCTTGGCGCCGGCGGCGGCGAGCAGCTCCACGACCTCGGGCGCGCCGCCGGCCTCGGCCAGCATGTGCAGCGGCGCGATGCCGGTCAGCGTCCGGGCATCCGGGTTCGCTCCGGCCGCGAGCAGGGCCGCGGAGGCGGCCGGATCGGGATTGTAGGCGGCGGCCCAGTGCAGCGGCGTGCGCCCCTCGGCGTCCCGTGCCGTGGCCGGGGTGCCGGCCTCGAGGCAGGCGGCGATCTCGTCGGCGCTGGCCGCGGACAGGAAGTCCCGCGTGTTCCACGGCGCGCAGGTCTCGGCACCGGCGGCAACGGGGGGCACGAGGATGAGCAGGGCCGTCACCGGCAAGGCCAGGGCCGTCTTGAGGCGGTCGGTCAACATCAATGTCATTCGCATCCAATTGGGTGATCCTGCGACGGACGCCGTCGTCGTGGCAAGCCCTTATACGGGAAACGCATGCCGTTGGCGCGGCGCCGCGCCCGCGCTAAGCTCTCTGCAGAACAGGGGGGATGGCATGTCTGCACCGAGGCTGAAACGACTGCTTGCCGGCGTCTGCGCCGCGGGCCTGGCGGCCGGCGCGCCCGACGCGGGCGGCGCCACGGGCTGCGCCGAGGATGCGATCCTCGTTTTCGATGGCTCGGGCAGCATGGCCGAGGTCGGGCACGACATCTCGGCCAACCCGCGCATCGTCGATGCCCGCGCCGCAGTGCGCCGTGCGATGCCGGATATCACCCCGTTCCGCGATGTCGGGCTTCTGATCTACGGCCCCGGCGCCGCGGATGCCTGTAGCGGGATAGATCTGCGTTTCCCGCCGGCGCCCGACGCGGCCCCGGCGGTGATCGCGGCCGTCGAGGGGCTGGAGCCGGCCGGCCTGACGCCGCTGGCGGCCTCGGTCGACCGGGCGGCCGCGGTGCTGGAGGCGGGCGGCGGGCCCGGCATCGTCGTGCTGGTCACCGACGGCAACGAGACCTGTGGCGGCCGGCCCTGCGCGCTCGGCGCCCGGCTGGCGGCGGAACGTCCGGGACTGCGCGTGCACGTGATCGGGTTCAAGGTGGTGGAGGATTACTTCAGCTGGAACAGCCCCGAGGCGGACAGCTACGACGGCGGCGAGACCGTCGCCAAGTGTCTCGCCGACGCGACCGGCGGCATGTTCGTCTCCACGGATACGGTCGACGAGCTGACCCGCGCCTTGCAGGTGACGCTGGGCTGCGCCCTGATCGGCGCGGCCCCGCGCCGGCGCGGGGCGGGCTGACCCTGCGCGCCCCGGGGCTGTGGGCTGCGTCGGTCCGAAAGCCGCATCGGTCGCGGGTTGTGACGGGGTGAGGGTCAGCGTGATATGACCACGTCAGACCGGATATCGAGATCGCGTTCGACGGCATCGACAAGGTATGCCGCGACCTCCGCGCGCGCGACGAGACCGTTGCGCCAGGTCTCCGGTCGCTTGAGGATCCGCACGCGCCTTGAGTTGCGCCCGTTTATCAGGATTACCGGGCGGACGATCGTCCAGTCGACGGTGCTGTCCATTATGAGGCGCTCCTGCCGCCCCTTGTCCGCGTAGGCCCTGCCCAGCACCGCACGCTGCGCAACCCGCTCGGGCAGGCTCATGGCGTCGGCACTTCTGCCCGCGCCAAACCCGGTGACCGCCACGAGGCGGCTGACGCCGGCCCTGCTCATTTCGCGAAGAAGCACCTCGGTCGACTCCGAGAACAAGCTCACCCGGGACGTGGCGGGCGGCCGGGTCTTCATGCCCAGCGTGTAGATCACGGCCCGGGCGCCCTCGAGCGCGCGCGCAACGTCCCCCGGACGCAGCGCGTCGCCGGGAACCGGGTCGATCAAGTCTGTCGCCTGAATTGAGCCGGCACCCCTTGCGAAGGCCCTGACCTTAAGCCCGCGAGAGGCCGCCTCCTCGATACACCGCGCACCGATGCCAGAGGTGGCGCCGAAAACTACGATTGGTCCGTCCATCGCTTCGTGTCCTCGTTGTTAAGCCCGTGCCCATGGCACCGGGGGGCGTCCTGCAGGGGCGACGCGCCGCCACCGCGGGCGGTTGCGGGTGAAATTGCCCGGGTCCGGATCGGTTCCGGGACCTGTGCCCTCGAGATCCATGGTCCCGGTTTCCGGACATGGACGCCACGCGGTGAGGTGGCGGTCATGCCCGTGGCATCGCTGATTTTCCGGGCCCGCCACGCGGTGGCCGGCCCCGCCTGAACCTATTGCGTGCGCCCGCCGGGGAAAGGTGGCGCGTGGGACCGGCGCCCCGGCCGCGCCTGTGGCGTCGGTCTGCCAGCCCCTGGACAGATCGCGGGCGCCTTCCGCGTGCCGGGGCCGTGGGAACGCCGATCCATCCGGGCTGGGGTGGGCGTCGGCCAGGACTCTTTTGCTTAGAAAAACGTAATAGTATTACTGGGCTGCTGGAAATAATATCAATAAAACATCGGATTAGTAGCGCATCTCCCAGAAAAAATACTTCGCTATTGCAAACTAAATTTGTCGAACTAAGATCCTCGGAATGAGTTAACCACGCGCGGCATTCGGCAAAGAGCGACCGCTCCATCCCACGGCTTGCCTGTTCGAAAACGGTAGCGGACCGGTGGAACAACCGGATCGCGGGGGCGTTGCGTGCTTCGAGCCGCGAAAGGAGAAAACAATGGAGACCTACGACCCGGACAAAGGCTACGTGGCCCTTCTTGGCTGGAGCCTCAACGCAATCGACGCGGCCGACAGGTTCGACCGGCGCTATGTCGTGGTCGCACCTGCCTGGGCGGAAGCATATTGCGAAGAGAACGATATCCCTTTCATCGGCTGGGATTTCGACCGGCTCAACGAACGCTCGCACGAGCTGGCGACCCGGCTGAAGGAAGAGGGCGTCGACGTTGCCATCCCGCTATACGAGGAGACGGTTGAATGGGCCGGCGCCATCAACGCCGTCCTGATGGACAATCCGCGCCTGCTCGGCCAGTCGATGCTCTTCCGCGACAAGTCCCTTATGAAGCGCCGGGCGCAGCTTGGCGGGATCCGTGTGGGTGTGTTCGAGGAAGCCCATGACAGGGGTGACGTGACCCGGTTCCTCATGCGGGTGAACCAGACCCTTCTGAAGCTGGATGGCGACCCTAACGATCCGATCCACTTCAAGGCTTTCGACAAGTCGGGCACCGCCGGACACCGTGTGATCCGCACCCCCGAAGACGTGGACAACATTCCCGACGAGGAATTTCCGGCGCTGCTGGAGAGCCATCTCGACGGTTGGGAATTCGCGGTCGAGGCGTGGATCAAGGATCGCAAGATCCAGTTCCTCAACATTTCGGAGTATGTCACGCTCGGCTACTCGGTCTTCGTTCCCGCGACACCCGAACTCGAGGCGCACCGCGCGCGGGTCACCGAGGAAATCGAGAAGCTGATCGAGACCTTCGACATCGATTTCGGGTTCATCCACCCGGAATACTTCCTGACGAATGACGGCAAGCTCTATTTCGGCGAGGTTGCCTACCGCCCGCCCGGCTTCAAGGCACTGGAACTGATCGAGCGCGCCTACGGGTTCAACGGCTACCAGGGTCTCATCGTCGCCTTCGATCCGAAGACAACGCAGGAAGAGCTCGACGCCTTCTTCCCCGAGCCAGTGACGGGCGCCGCCGGCCACGCGGGCTGCTTCGGCGTCTATCCGCGCCGGCGTGTCGTGAGCCGGCTGGAGGTGCCGGAAAACACGCAGAAGCATCCCTATTTCGAATTCCACGAGCTTTCTGAGCCCATGGAGCAGAAGGTCACGAAGCGCACGGCCTTCGGCACGCATTGGGGGCTCGCCTTCTTCTTCGGCAAAGATCCGCACGAATTGCGCGACCTGCTGAAGGCCCAGGAAGAGCTGGACTTCTACGTCTGAACTTTCGGGCGCGATGCCCGTGGTGTATTGCTGCGCCGAGATGCGCAGCCTCGGAGGCCGAATTCATGGTGACGACTGAAGATCAGTCGAGCAGGCTCGCGGGCACGCTGGACATGGTGGTCTCGCGTCTGGAGCAGGCCCGTCCTTTCGCGAAACACCGTCACCAGCCGGCCGTTCTGGACGTTGTCGGCCGGCTGCTGGCCGAACCCGGCGGACTGCAGGTCGTTTTCGGGGAAGCGTCCCGCATGGACCGGGCGGGCCTGTTCGGCGGTTCGGATTGGGATGCGCCCGAAGCGCTGCTGCCGCAGTTGGTTGGGCAGACGCTGGAGAGCGGCGATCGCGCCCTCATCGCGCTGGAGGTGGCGAGCCTGCTGCGGTTCCTGGCGATCGCCACGGGGGACGGCACCCATCGCAATCTCCATGCGGATGCCGCGCGGCATTTCCTGACCCAGGTCCTCGCGCATAACCTGCGGTACTTTTTCGAGGCCGCGAACGAGGCCGACCGGGAAACCGACCCCGATGGCCTTCGCCGGCGGGTTTTCGGCTTCATCGTCGCGCGGATCGGCTTCGGCGACGTGCTCGGGACCCTTGTCGAGGAAATCTGGCGGATCCTCGACCAGCGCCCCGTCGAGGTCGGGCCGGTCAAGGAGATGATCATGCAGATCTCGCTGGCCATGAGCGGCCAGGGCGTGGATCCGGGGCAAGAGCGACTTGGTGCCGACCGGCTTGTGAGCGCCCTGTTCGGGCCGACCTCCGCCTGCATCGACGATCCCGGGGTCGACCTGTTTCTCGACCGTATCGCCGCGCTCGATGAAAGCGGGCTGCAGCGCGAGGCCCTTGGCTTTTCAAGGGCCATGCACGACACGGGCCTCGTCTCCGACTACCACGCGGTGTTCCTGCGCTGGATTGCGACCAAGACCGACGCCGACTTCCTGCCCGATACGTTGGGCCTGGGGCCGACGGGCAAGGATTCCCTGCGTCGCTGGCGGGGGCTGGTCGGCGATCTCATCGAAACGGCGATTTCCGAGCACACGCCGCAGTCGGTTTACGGGCTGGCGCTGCTGCTCGATCGCGGGATCCTGCATTCCCCCCCGATCGTCCCGGCCCTGCAACGCCAGCTCCGGACGCGCCTGACAGCGCCGGTCGCCGAGCGTATCCGGCTTGCCTTCGGGGATCTGGTGGCGCCCGAAAGGCTGTTGCTGGCCGGGACGCTTTCGGTCCTGGGGCAGCCGCTCGGCCTGGGCCAGGGCGCCAACCCGACCTGTCAGTCCGCACGTGCGATCGCGATGTGGTCGTTCAACGATCCCGACTTCGTCCTGCACCTGATCCGGCAGGTCAGCGAGGTCGACAGCATCCTCATGCATTTCGAAGGCCAGCCCATCGAGTCGCGGGATATGCCGGCCGGCCTTGCGGCCGGGGCCCCGATCGATGCCGATCCGGTTTCCGTGGCGCTCGTGCCCCACCTGGACCGGATCTACGCCGAGATGGGGCGGCGCTGTGTCGGTCGGACCGGCGATCCGCATCGCTGGGTCAATCCCGAGTTCCATGGATGGTGGGTCGCGCGCGATTGCGTCGTCGCGGTCGATATCGCGACCGGCCTGCTCAGCGACTACACCGGCTTCGTAGAGCGGTTCTGCAGGGGCTATCATCCCGCCTTCAACGGCGGGCGCCCGGTCATCCACCCCCAGCCGGCCGGTATCGCGGTCACGGATTCGGCGGCGCGTTTCGTCGGGTGGCACGCGATCGCGATCCTGCGTGTGGAGACCGATCAGACCGGCGCACACCGGGTCTATTTCTTCAATCCGAACAATGACAGCGGCCAGGATTGGGGGGCCGGGGTCGTGGTGTCCACCAGCGGCAACGGCGAGCGCCATGGCGAGGGATCGCTGCCGTTCGAGCAGTTCGTCTCGCGGCTGTATCTTTTCCACGACGACCCGACCACAAGCGACACGGAGATCTACGTTCCGGAAGAGATTGCAGGCCGTATCGAGCGGATGGCGCTCGAAAGCTGGGCGGCGGACCGGAAGGTTCCGGATCCCGGCTCGATGGTGGGGTCAGCCGATCCTGGCACCTGACGACGCCGGCCGCCGGTCACGACCGCAAGCTGGTCCGGTCGAAGGCCGGGACAGCTGCCCCGGATATCGCATGGGGCGCGGCCGGCCGTCCTGACCGACCGTCGGAGAAACCGGCGCGTTCAGGCCCCGCCGACCGGGTCCCCCTTTTCCCGGGCCCCCGCGCGGCTTAGGTCTGCAAGAGGAAAGGAGGCCCGGTTTGAACACACAGGCATCCAAGCTACCCCCCGTTGACCCGGCATGCGTCGCCGCCGTGGAAAGAATTGGCGGTACGATCACCCCGCTGGACCCGATCGGCGCGCAGGTCAGCGGCATCGACCTTGCGTCCGGCGAGACGCCGCCGCGTGACGTTCTGGACGCGCTTGAACTTGAAATGGCGCGTCGGGGTTTCCTGGCCTTCAAGAACCGGAAGGCGATCGAACCCGAGGACTTCCTGCGCGCCAGCTGCTGGTGGGGCGGACGGGAGCTGCACAGCACGCATGGCGTCCACCCGGCGACGCCCGGAGGCAATCGCCACATCTTCCGGCTCTCGAATGATCGCCGGCACGGGATTCCGGATGTGGGGCCGCAATGGCACAATGACGGCAGTTTCACCCCGGCCACGTTTTCGCATTCGGGCTATCACATCATCCGGCCGGCCGAGCATGGCGGCGGGACGTATTTCGCCCATCAGGGCATCGCCTACGATATGCTCCCGGACGCGCGCAAGGAGCGTTGGGGGCGCCTGTCCTCCGTGAACTCCGCGTCGGGCGTGGTGCATCCGCTGTTCCACGAGCATCCCGTATCCAGGCAAAAGTGCATCTGGCTGCACCTGGGCATGACCGGCGCGGTGATCGAGAAACTGCCCGATGCGCCCGGTTTCCGCCTCTTGCAGGCGGACGAGCTGAAGCAGCTCTGTCACGCGTATAACGACATTCTGAATGCGGGTTTGGCGCAGGGATACGCGGTCGCCTACGAATACGAGGCGAACGATTGCGTCTTCATCGACAACCTGGCCGTCGCCCATCGCGCTGCGCCCGAGGCCCACATGCCGGCTGCGCAACAGGGCCTGCGGATCATGCATCGCAGCACGGTTCGCGGCGTAAAGGACCTGGCGCCGGGCTTCGAGCTGCCGCTCTACCTCGACATCGGTGCGGCCAGCCCCTTCGGCGAGGGCGTCTGGCAAGGCGGAGGCCTGGGCTTTCGCTGGGACGATGATATCCCCATGCAGAACTAGCAAGATCCCCGCCGGGCCGAGACGTCCGGGGCGCCGGGGGAAAACGCCCGGTGGCGGGGCAGGCGGTCACCGGCGGCTTTCCTTTTCGTCACGTCGCCGCATGATGGTTTGCACCGCCACCCCAGAGCGGCGAGAATGCCGGGGAAAACGGGCGCCGCAGTGTCGTGGCCAGCCCGCGTACCGTTCCACCCGATCCGGAGACCGATCTGATGCCAGGCCCCTTACAAGGAATTCGGGTCATCGACCTGACCACGATGATCTCGGGTCCGCTTGCCACGATGACCCTGGCCGACCAGGGCGCCGAGGTGATCAAGATCGAGCATCCGGACGGCGGCGACCACAGCCGGCAGGTCACGGGACGGCGGGGAGGCTTCTCGGCGTCTTTCCTGAACAACAACCGCGGCAAGAAATCCGTCACGCTGAACCTCAAGGATCCGCGCGGGGTCGAAGCGGCGCTGCGGCTCTGCGCAGGCGCGGACGTGTTCGTGCAGAATTTCCGCCCGGGCGTGGCGGACAGGATCGGCCTGGGCGAGGATGCCGTGCGCGCCGTTCGGCCGGACATAATCTACACGTCGATCGCGGGATTCGGCTTCGAAGGCGACTGGGCGCGCAAGCCGGTATATGACCCGCTGATCCAGGCCCTGTCGGGGCTGGCAAGCATCCAGGGCGGGGCCGATACGGCGCGCCCGCGGCTGGTGCGCACGATCCTGCCTGACAAGCTGACCGCGATCCAGACCGCCCAGGCCGTAACCGCGGCCCTCCTGGCGCGGGCCCGCACGGGTGCGGGCAGCCACGTGCAGATCTCGATGCTGGACACCGTGCTGGCGTTTCTATGGAGCTCGGACATGGCCGGCTATACCTTCGTGGGCGACGAAGCCAAGCCCGCCGGGCGTGCCGAGGCGCAAAGCTTTGTCGAGCTCATCTACCAGACCGCTGACGGGTGGATGGCGGTTTCGGCGCATACGGACAGCACATGGGCAGGGCTCTCGGCCGCGGTCCGCCGGCCCGACTGGCTTACGGATCCGCGCTTTGCAACCGTGGCCGCCCGCGAAGAAAACAAGCCCGCCAGGCTGGAGCTGACGCAGGAGGAACTGTTGAAGGACACGACCGACAACTGGATGCGCCGGCTGAGCGCGCAGGATGTCCCCTGTGCGCCGGTCCTGACCCGCGCCGAGGTCTGCGAGCACCCGCAGGTGCAGGCCAATCGCACCGTGATCGAGCAAGATCATCCCCAGGCAGGCCGCATACGCCAGGCCCGAACGCCCGCCCGCTTTTCCGCGACCCCGCCAGACGCCCCGCAGCCCGCCCGCAAGCTGGGTGAGGATACGCGCGCCGTGCTCGCAGAGGCAGGCTACGACGACGCGACCATCGACGGGATGATCGCGCAAGGCATCGCCACCGACACCCAGGATGCGTTCTCATGATCGACCTGTACTACGCGCCGACGCCCAATGGCTGGAAGGCCGCCATCATGCTCGAGGAGACGGGCCTCGCCTACCGTCCGGTACTGATGCGACTGGGCGAAGGGGACCAGTTCACGCCGGAGTTCCTGGAGATCAGCCCCAACGCCAAGATGCCGGCCATCGTGGATCATGCGCCGGATCCAGCCTGGGGGAACGATCCCGTTCCGGTGTTCGAATCGGGCGCGGTGCTTTTGTACCTTGCCGACAAGACCGGGCAATTCGCCCCGGGCAGGGACGATCTGCGCGCCCGCAAGGAATTGATGGAATGGCTCTTCTGGCAGGTGGGCAACCAGGGGCCGATGGCTGGACAGCTCAGCCATTTCCGGAACTATGCGCCCGAGGCGGATCGTGACTACGGTTTCAAACGCTACCTGGGCGAATACGACCGCAACCTCGGTGTCCTCGAAAACCGCCTGCAGGACCGCGACTATATTCTCGGGGAATACTCCATCGCCGACATGCTGGCCTTCCCATGGGCCTTTATCGCGAAACCGCTGGGCGCCTCGCTGGACGCGTTCCCGCGTGTCGCCGACTGGCGCGCACGGATCAAAACCCGCCCCGCCGTGCAACGCGCGATTGATCTGCACAAATCCGAGCAGAACAGCGGTCGGCACCGGGTGGACAACAACACGGTTCTTTTCAGCCAGAGCGCCGCATCCCTGAGGCCGAAAGCCAAGTGAGATCCGGCGCGACCATGTCCGGGCATGGCTGCCGCGCCCGTTTTCCGAGGCCGCGCGTGGCGCAAGGACCGGGGTCGCGACACCCGGTCCGTCCAGGCGGCGGATGATCTTTCCGGCGCGTCGAACGCGGGTCACGGGGCCTCGGGCAACTTGACCGTTCTTGCCGCCTTGAGTACAAGGCCGACATCGAGCGGGTATGGTGTAATGGTAGCGCCCCAGCCTTCCAAGCTGGTCGTGCGGGTTCGATTCCCGCTACCCGCTCCAGCCTTCTTCCCACGCCCTCCTGTCCGGCGGGTCGCACCGGCCCCGAGGCCCTTGCGGGAGCGGTCCCTTCGGACCGCCGCGAGGCCGGATCGCGGCCCGGTGCCGGCCCTGCGGCACCCGCGGGCTTGTGCCTGCGCGCGGGCTGTCCTAATTGGGGCTTCGGACCCCGGGAGGAACAGCGCGCATGGCTCGCCAGCCCAAGACCGTGACGGAAGAGCGTGACAAGTCCAAGCGCATCGGCGCGCTGCGGGCCCTTGTGCCGTTCCTGGCCCCCTATCGGCGCCTGCTTGCCGCCGCCGCCCTGGCGCTGGTCCTGACCGCGGCGGTGTCGCTGATCCTGCCGATGGCCGTGCGCCGGGTCGTCGACGGGTTCGGCGCCGGAGACGCGGCGCTGCTCGACAAGTATTTCGCGGCCGCGCTCGCCATCGCCGGGCTGCTCGCCCTGGGAACGGGGCTGCGCTATTACCTCGTGACGCGCCTGGGCGAGCGGGTGGTCGCGGATATCCGCAAGGCCGTCTTCGCGCGGGTGATCTTCCTGTCGCCCGCCTTCTACGAGAAGATCATGACGGGCGAGGTGCTGAGCCGCATCACCACCGACACCACGCTGATCCTGAGCGTGATCGGGTCCTCGGTCTCGATCGCGCTGCGCAACGCGCTGATCCTTTTGGGCGGCATGTCGCTGATGCTGGTGACCAGCCCCAAGCTGACCGGGCTCGTGCTGCTGATCGTGCCGCTGGTGATCGTGCCCATCATCGTGCTGGGCCGCCGCCTGCGCGTGCTGAGCCGCGAGAACCAGGACTGGATCGCGCGCAGTTCCGGCAACGCCTCCGAGGCGCTCTTGTCGGTGCAGACGGTGCAGGCCTTCACCCACGAAGCGCTGAGCCGCGCCCGCTTCGACAAGGTGACCGAGAACAGTTTCGACGTCGCGCTGCGCCGCGTCAGCACGCGGGCGCTGATGACGGTGATCGTGATCTTCCTGATCTTTACCGGCGTGGTCGGCGTGCTCTGGATCGGGGCGCGCGACGTGCAGGCCGGGTCGATGTCCGCCGGCGAGCTGGTGCAGTTCGTCATCTACGCGGTCATGGTCGCCGGCTCCGTGGGCGCGCTGACCGAGATCTGGGGCGAGCTGCAGCGCGCCGCGGGCGCGACCGAGCGCCTGCAGGAGCTTCTCGGCGCCGAGGACGGGGTGACGGATCCCGAGGCGCCTGTGCCGCTGCCGGCGGCGCCGCAGGGACGGATCGCCTTCGACGAGGTGACCTTCCACTATCCCGCGCGCCCCGAGACGGCGGCGCTGAACGACGTGTCGCTGTCGATCCGGCCGGGTGAAACCGTGGCGCTGGTCGGCCCCTCCGGCGCGGGCAAGACCACGGTGATCCAGCTGCTTCTGCGGTTCTACGACCCGGCGTCGGGGCGGATCACGCTGGACGGCACCGACCTGCGCGACATGGCGCGGGCTGACTTCCGGCGTGCGGTCGCCATGGTGCCGCAAGACCCGGTGATCTTCGCCGACACGGCGCGCGAGAATATCCGCTTCGGCCGGCCCGAAGCCACCGATGCCGAGGTCGAGGCCGCGGCGCGGGCCGCCCACGCACATGACTTCCTGTCTGCGCTGCCCGAGGGTTACGACACCTATGTCGGCGAGCGGGGCGTGATGCTGTCGGGCGGGCAGAAACAGCGGGTGGCGATCGCCCGGGCGATCCTGCGCGACGCCCCGGTGCTGTTGCTGGACGAGGCGACCTCGGCGCTCGACGCGGAATCCGAACGCGCGGTGCAGGACGCGGTCGATGCGCTGGCGCAGGAACGGACCACGATCATCGTCGCCCACCGTCTCGCGACCGTGAAGAAGGCCGACCGCATCCTGGTCTTCGAGGCCGGTCGCATCGTCGCCCAGGGCAGCCATGACGAGCTGGTGGCCCAGGGGGGGCTCTATGCCCGCCTCGCCCGGTTGCAGTTCACCGAGGGGCTCGCGGCAGAGTGAGAGACCCCGCCCGCGGCCGCCCGCGGCGGGCCGAATACCGTGGCGTCACACTTGCGCGGCGGCGGTTTTGACCACATCCTCCACGAATAAAGGGAGATCGGCGCCGCGGAAGACGGCGCAACGGGGAGGATGACGATGGCGCGTATGGCCACGCTCGCCGACAAGCGGGCGATCGAGAACGAGAAGCCATGGTCGGAGCGGTTGACCGCCCGCACCATGTACGAGTTCCTGACCCGGACGCGCGACGCCTTCCCCGACCGCGACGCGGTGTCCTTCCAGATCCTGTCCGGCGCGCGCGACAAGGCCGAGACCCTGACATGGCGCGACCTGCACGGGCGGGTCACGCAGGCGGCCAACCTCTTCCGCAGCCTCGGCATCGGCGAGACGGACGTGGTGGCTTACCTGCTGCCCAACGCCAACGAGACGGTGGTCACGCTTCTGGGCGGGTCGGTCGCGGGGATCGTCAACCCGATCAACCCGCTGCTCGACGCCGAGCAGATCGGCGCGCTGCTGCGCGAGACCGGTGCGAAGGTCCTGGTCACGCTGAAGGGCTTTCCGAAGACCGACGTCGCGCAGAAAGCGGCCGAGGCGGTGGCGATGGCGCCGAATGTCGAGACGGTGCTCGAGGTCGATCTGAACCGCTACCTGACCCCGCCCAAGTCCTGGATCGTGCCGCTCGTCCGGCCCAGGGTGCGGCCGGGCCACGCGGCCCGCGTGCTCGATTTCGCCGCCGAGATGCGCCGCCAGCGCGGCGATCGGCTCGACTTCGCCGACGCGGCAGGGGATCGCGTCGCCGCCTGTTTCCACACCGGCGGCACCACCGGCATGCCGAAGATCGCCCAGCACACCTATGCCGGCATGATCTACAACGGCTGGTGCGCGCATGAACTGCTCTTCACCGAGCAGGACGTGCTGATGTGCCCGCTGCCGCTGTTCCATGTCTTCGCGGCCTATCCGATCATGATGTCCAGCCTGGCCTCGGGGGCGCATGTGGTCTTTCCCACGCCCGCGGGCTATCGCGGCGACGGCGTCTTCGACAATTTCTGGCAGCTGATCGAACGTTGGCGGGTCACCTTCCTGGTGACCGTGCCGACCGCGGTCTCGGCGCTGATGCAGCGCCCGGTCGATGCCGACGTCTCGACGCTCAAGACGGCGATCTCGGGCTCTGCCGCGCTGCCGGTCGAGCTCTACACCAAGTTCCGCGATTCCACCGGGGTCGAGATCCTCGAGGGCTACGGCCTGACCGAGGCCACCTGCCTCGTCGCCTGCAACCCCTATCACGGCGAGAAGAAGGTCGGTTCGATCGGGCTGCCCTTTCCCTATACCGAGGTCCGCATCCTCAAATGCGCCGAGGACGGCACGGTCGAGGCGGAATGCGCCACCGACGAGGTGGGCGAGATCTGCGTGAGGAACCCGGGCGTCCTGACCGGACGGACCTATCTCGAGGATCATCGCAATGCCGGGCTCTTCGCGGATGGCGACTGGCTGCGGACGGGCGATCTGGGCCGCGTGGATGCCGACGGGTACGTCTGGATCACCGGCCGCGCGAAGGATGTCATCATCCGCGGCGGGCACAACATCGATCCCGCCATCATCGAGGAAGCGTTGGTCTCGCACCCGGACGTGGCTTTCGTCGGCGCGATCGGCCAGCCCGACGCGGTCGCGGGGGAACTGCCCTGCGCCTTCGTGGAACTGGTCGAGGGCGGTCGGGCGACCGGCGAAGACCTGCTTGCCTACGCCCGCGACAGGATCCATGAACGCGCCGCCATCCCGAAGCATGTCGAGGTTATCGGCGAACTGCCCAAGACGGCGGTCGGCAAGGTCCTGAAGAACGAGCTGCGCAAGAGCGCGATCCGCCGCGTCTATAGCGAGGCCCTCGCGGCAGAGGGGCTCGCCGCCGAGGTGATCGAGGTCTACGAGGACAAGAAGCGAGGCCTCGTTGCGCGGGTCGAAAGGACCGCGGCGGATGTCGATGCGGATGGCGTGTCGCATTGCCTCGGCAATTTCACGCGGCCCTGGGAATGGGCCGTCGACACCGCCCCGGCCCCCTGAACCCGCTCAGGCCCCGGCCTGGGCGAGGCTCCGCTCGACCAGCCCGCGATAGCCTTCCCCGAAGAGGCGCATGTGCACGATGGCCGGCCAGAGCTGGTAGATCGCGCGGCGCCGGGGCCAGCCGGCGTCCGGGGCGCCGTAGCGCGCCCAGAAGGCGGGCGCCGGGGTGGCGAACAGGCTCAGCATCGCCAGGTCCACCTCGGGATCGCCGTAGTAGCAGGCGGGGTCCACGAGGCCCGCGATCCGGTCCCCGTCGACCAGGATGTTCCCGGTCCAGAGATCGCCATGCAGCAGCGCCGGGCGCGGTGTCGCCGGCAGCAGCCCCGGCAGCCGCGCGGCAAGGCGCCTGATCCGGACGGCCAGGTCGGCCGGCAGATGCGCGATCTCCGGGCGAAGCCGCCGTTCGGCCCAGAAACCGGGCCAGTCCGGCGTGGCGGCGTTGGGGATGGCTACCGCGCCGAAGGCGTAGTCCTCGGGCCAGCCGTATCGCGGCCCGGTGGCCGCGTGCATCCCGGCCAGGACGGCGCCGAGCGCGCCCCAGGCCGCGGCCGAAATTCCGCCGCCGTCGGGCAGGCGTTCCATCACCAGAACGCGGTGGTCGGCGGCGATCACCGCGGGCGCCGGCGCGCCGGCGGCCCGGAGCGCGCGCAACATGGCGGCCTCGGTCCGGGGGGCGGGGCCGGACTTCGCGACCACGGCGCGCCCGTCGGCAAGCTCGAGGCCCAGCACGTCCGACAACGCGCCGCCGGCCAGCGTCGCGATCCGGACCGGGGTCTGTCCGAGCAGCCGCGTGGCGTCGGGGGCGATGG
Organism: Rhodovulum sp. YNF3179; assembly: GCF_050586465.1. Taxonomy (NCBI): domain Bacteria; kingdom Pseudomonadati; phylum Pseudomonadota; class Alphaproteobacteria; order Rhodobacterales; family Paracoccaceae; genus Rhodovulum; species Rhodovulum sp. YNF3179. The sequence goes on from NZ_JBOCEG010000001.1 coordinate 447,396, forward strand.
ATGTCATGGGGCCACACTGCCACGCCCCGCGAAAGGCGCAAGCGGCGTCAGGCGTCGCCGGGCGGCCGGGTCAGCCTGCGGGGCCGCCGAGGATGTTGCGCACGGCGTCGCGCCGCATCTTGCGCATCGTCTCTTCGCGGTCCGCCACGCTGTTGCCAGCGCATTCCGCCGCGCCCGCACAGGCGGGCATGCCCGGCGTCTCGACCACCGTGGCGATGCGCCCCGGATGATCCTGGTAGCTGGGCTGGTCCGCCTGGTAGAGCAGGGCGCCCAGCCCAAGCATCACCCCGGCGACGGGGCCATATTCCTGGAGGCCCGCGGAGAGCTCCTCCAGGGCGACCCGCAGCTTCTGACGCGCATCCGCGCGCCATGCGCCACGGCGGGTATATAGGTCTGCAGATGACATGACCTGCCTCACTGTTGCTGCTCGATGTTTTTTGCTTCTTATGGTTAATATATAGTTGAAAAATCGATTTGTTTCAAATTTGGCAACAATTCGAAATCCGAGTGTGATATTAAAGTGCTGGAATTATAGGCGTTTTTGAAACGGCCCCACCCGTGGAAACCGCAGGCGCGCAGCGCTGCTCCCTGCAGGGAGCGCCGGTGGTCCAGTGACCGGATATCAGGTGGAAAAGGGGGGCGATGGTGCCGCAGGGGAGGATTGAACTCCCGACCTCACCCTTACCAAGGGTGCGCTCTACCACTGAGCTACTGCGGCCCGAATTCGTGCGGGTGCGTTTAAGCGCATTCGCGCCGGGACGCAAGCGCAATCTGGACCCTTTTCGCTGCCTGCGCTAGACATCCCCCATGACAAGAACACCCCCCAAATCCGGCAGTGGCGACGGCAAGCCCGGCAAACCGGCGACGGACCGCGAGACGCGGCTCAAGGCCGCGCTTCGGGCCAATCTGCGCCGGCGCAAGGCGCAGGCCCGCGCACGCAAGCCGGCCGACGGGGCCGGGGACAAGGACTGAGGCAGGCACATGGATTCCATCGTCATCCAAGGGGGCGCGCGGCTCGACGGCCGGATCCCCATCGCGGGCGCCAAGAACGCCTGTCTCACGCTGATGCCGGCGACGCTGCTGACGGACGAACCGCTCACGCTGACCAATGCGCCGCGCCTCTCGGACATCCGCACCATGGCCGAGCTGCTCGGCTCGCTCGGCGCCGAGGTCTCGACTCTGCAGCACGGCCAGGTGCTCGCCATGAGTTCGCACGACATCCGCAGCTTCAAGGCCGAGTACGACATCGTGCGCAAGATGCGGGCGTCGATCCTGGTGCTCGGCCCGCTCCTGGCGCGCCACGGCGAGGCGGTGGTCTCGCTGCCCGGCGGCTGCGCGATCGGCGCGCGGCCGGTCGACCTGCATCTGAAGGGGCTCGAGGCGCTCGGCGCGGAACTCGACCTCAGGGATGGCTATGTCCATGCCCGCGCGCCGCGCGGGCTTACCGGGGCCGAGGTGAGCTTCCCGCTGGTCTCGGTCGGTGCGACCGAGAACGTGCTCATGGCGGCGACGCTGGCCCGCGGCACGACCGTGCTGAAGAATGCCGCGCGCGAACCCGAGATCGTGGATCTCGCGAACTGCCTGGTGCGGATGGGCGCCCGGATCGAAGGCGCCGGCACCGATACGATCACCGTCGAGGGGGTCGACAGCCTGCACGGCGCCACCCACCCGGTGGTGATCGACCGGATCGAGCTCGGCACCTACATGCTGGCGCCCGCCGTCACCGGCGGCACGGTGGAGCTTCCGGGCGGGCGCCGGGACCTCGTGGCAAGCTTCGCCGACAGGCTCGAGGCGGCCGGGATCGAGATCGCCGAGACGCCCGGGGGGCTCCGGGTCAGCCGCCGGAACGGCGCGGTCCGCGCCGTCGACGTGACGACCGCGCCCTTCCCGGGGTTCCCGACCGATCTGCAGGCGCAGATGATGGCGCTGATGTGCACCGCCGAGGGCACCAGCCGGCTGGAAGAGACGATCTTCGAGAACCGCTTCATGCATGCGCCCGAGCTGATGCGGATGGGCGCCGAGATCGACGTGCATGGCGGCGTCGCGACCGTCAAGGGGGTCGAGCGTCTCCGGGGCGCGCCGGTGATGGCGACGGACCTGCGGGCCAGCGTGTCGCTGATCCTCGCCGCGCTCGCCGCCGAGGGCGAAACGGTGGTCCGCCGGGTCTATCACCTTGACCGCGGCTACGAGCGGGTGGAAGAAAAGCTCTCCGCCGTCGGCGCGACGATCGAAAGGGTGCCCGAGACATGACCGAGGATGCGCGCTTCGAGGACGGGGCGGAACGGCCCCTGCGGCTCAAGGCGCTGGACGCCGAGGATCTCTCCGTGATCTCCGCGCTGACCCAGGACGCGGTCTTCCCCGCGCGCGAGATGACCTGGCAGCCCGGCGCCCGGCGCTTCGCGCTGCTGATCAACCGGTTCCGCTGGGAAGACCGGGCTCGCACGGCACCCCGGAACCATGCGCCCGAACGCGTCCAGAGCCTCCTCGTGATCGAGGACGTCCGGGCCGTGGCCAGCCAGGGCGTGGCGCGCGACGATCCGGACATGGTTTTCTCGCTTCTGTCCATCGGTTTCGCGCCGGGCGCGGACGGCACCGGGCGGCTGACGCTGACGCTGGCCGGCGACGGGGCGATCGCGCTGGACGTGGAATGCCTCGACGTCCTGCTCAGGGACGTCACGCGGCCCTACGGCGCGCCCTCGGGCCGGGCGCCGGAGCATCCCCTGGACTGACCCCGTCCAGGTGGTGGAAATATCCCCGCCGGAGGCATGGAATCCCGGCCCTGCGGCCTGCCACGCGCCTTGACGCTTGAGGCCCCGGCGCGGCGGCGCTATGTCGGGGCCTGATCAAGGAGTTGCCGCATGCCCGTCTTCCTCTCCACTGCCGAGGCCGGTTTCGAGGCCCGCTTCGCCGATTTCCTCGATGCCAAGCGCGAGGCGGAAATCGACGTGGACGAGACCGTGGCCGGGATCATCGCCGATGTGCGCCGGCGGGGCGACGCGGCGGTGATCGAGCTGACCGCGAAATTCGACCGGCTCGACCTGACGCCCGCGACGCTGGCCTTCACCCCGGACGAGATCGAGGCCGAGATCGCCAGGGTCGACGCCGGGGACCGGGCGGCGCTCGAGCAGGCGGCGGAGCGCATCCGCGCCTACCACGCCCGCCAGCGCCCCGAAGACGCGGGCTGGACGGACGCGGCGGGCGCGGCGCTCGGCTGGCGCTGGACGCCGGTGGAGGCCGCGGGCCTCTACGTGCCCGGCGGGCTCGCCTCCTACCCGTCCTCGGTATTGATGAACGCCATCCCCGCCGCCGCCGCCGGGGTCGGGCGGCTCGTCATCTGCGCGCCCACCCCCGACGGCGTGGCCAATCCGCTGGTCCTGCTGGCCGCCCGCCTCGCCGGGGTCGAGACGGTCTACCGCATCGGGGGCGCGCAGGCCGTGGCGGCCATGGCCTACGGCACGGAGACCATCGCGCCGGTGGACAAGATCACCGGCCCCGGAAACGCCTTCGTCGCGGCGGCCAAGCGCCGTGTCTTCGGGCAGGTCGGGATCGACATGATCGCGGGCCCGTCCGAGATCCTCGTGATCGCGGATGCCGACAACGATCCGGACTGGGTGGCGCTCGACCTGCTGAGCCAGGCCGAGCACGACGAGAGCGCCCAGGCGATCCTGATCACCGATGACGCGGCCTTCGGGCAGGCTGTCGCGGCGGCCGTCGCGGCCCGGCTCGAGACGCTGGCCCGCCGCGCCATCGCCGGGCCGTCCTGGCGGGATTTCGGCGCGGTCATCACCGTGCGCGACCTCGACGAGGCCGCCGCCCTCTGCGACCGGATCGCGCCCGAGCACCTGGAACTGGCCGTGGCCGACCCCGACGCGCTGGCCGCGAAGATCCGCCATGCCGGCGCGATCTTCCTCGGCCGCTGGACGCCGGAGGCGATCGGCGACTATGTCGGCGGGCCGAACCACGTCCTGCCGACCGGCCGCTCGGCGCGCTTCTCCAGCGGCCTCTCGGTGCTGGATTTCATGAAGCGAACGACGCTGGCCAAGATGACGCCGGGCGCGCTGGCGGCCATCGGCCCGGCGGCCGAGCGGCTGGCGATCGCCGAGAGCCTCGAGGCGCACGGCCTGTCCGTGCGCGCGCGGCTCGACAAGCTGAACGAGGGCGCCCGATGACCGAGACCGGCCGCCTGTCCCATGTCGAGATCGACGATACCGGCCTGCCGGCGCCGACGCCCGAGATCGAGCAGGAGCGCCGCGTCGCGATCTTCGACCTGCTGGAAGACAACAGTTTCGTCCCCGAGATGCGCGAGGATCGCGCGGTGCCGCCCGGTCCCTACCGGCTGAACCTCTCGATCCGCGAGGGGCGGCTCGTGCTCGACATCCGCACGGAGGCGGGCGACCCGGCCGGCGAGGTTCACCTGTCGCTCGGGCCCTTCCGGCAGGTCGTGAAGGACTACTTCCAGATCTGCGAAAGCTATTTCGACGCGGTGAAAAAACTGCCGCCCAGCCAGATCGAGGCGATCGACATGGGCCGGCGCGGCATCCACAACGAGGGCGCGCGCATCCTCCAGGAGCGGCTGGAGGGCAAGGTCAGGGTCGATATCGACACCGCGCGCCGTCTCTTCACGCTGATCTGCGTGCTGCATTTCGGGGGCTGACGGGGTCGTGGCGGAAGATTTTCCCTCATCGGTGCTCTTCTGCTGCGACCATAACGCGATCCGCTCTCCGATGGCCGAGGGCATCATGAAGAAGTTGTACGGCCACCGCGCCTATGTGCAGTCGGCGGGCGTCAAGAACGATCTCGAGATCGACGGCTTCGCCGTCGCCGTCTGCCAGGAGATCGGCGTCGAGCTCTCGCGCCACCGCTCGCGCAGTTTCGACGACATGCAGGACTGGGGCGACGATCTCTCGGGCTTCGACCTGATCGTCGCGCTGTCCCCGGCCTCGCAGCGCCAGGCGCTGGAACTGACGCGCTATGCCGCGATCGAGGTGGAATACTGGCCGATCCTCGACCCGGCCGGTCTCGGGGAACACCGCGAGGACAAGCTGGCCGCCTACCGGCAGACCCGCGACCAGATCGTGGCGCGCATGATGGATCGCTTCGGCCCGCCGGATGTGACCGAGGCGGGCGCATGACGCTCAGGATCGCGCCGCTGACCGGCGCCGCGCTCGAGGCCGCCCTCGACGCGGTGGCCGAGCTGCGGGTTCGGGTGTTCCGGGACTGGCCCTATCTCTACGACGGCGACGCCGCCTATGAGCGGGCTTACCTGTCGGTCTACCGGGAAAGCGCCGGGGCCATCCTCGTCGGCGCCTTCGACGGAGACCGGCTGGTCGGCGCCGCGACCGGCACCCCGATGGAAGACCATGCCGGCGATTTCGCCGCGGCCTTCGCCGGGACCGGCTATGCGCTCGACGAGATCTTCTATTGCGCCGAGTCGGTGCTGCTGGCGGACTATCGCGGTCAGGGGGCGGGGCATCGTTTCTTCGATCTGCGCGAGGCCCATGCCCGCGCGCTCGGGCGGCGCTACTCGGCCTTCTGCGGCGTGGTGCGGCCGGCCGATCACCCGCGCCGGCCCGCCGGGTACCGCCCGCTCGACGGGTTCTGGCGCAAGCGCGGCTATCGCCCGCTGGACGGCGTGACGGCGCGGTTTCGCTGGAAGGACATCGACGAGGACGGGGAAACGTCCAAGCCGCTTCAGTTCTGGATCCGGGAGCTCTGAGCATGCGCATCGCCGCCGCCGCCTATCCGCTGGAACCGCTGCAGAGCTGGGGAGCCTACCAGGACAAGCTGTCCGCCTGGGTGGCCCAGGCGGCGGGGCAGGGGGCCGACCTGCTGGTCTTTCCGGAATACGGCGCGATGGAACTGGCCATGATCGCCGGGGCCGAGGCGGCGGGTGATCTCGAACGCGCGCTCCATGCGGTCTCGGCGCTGATCCCCGAGGCCGATGCGCTGCACGCCCGGCTGGCCGCCGATCACGGCGTCCATATCCTGGCCGCGAGCGCGCCGGTTTTCGCGGGCGGACGCCGCCCGGTGAACCGCGCGCGTCTCTTCGCGCCGGGGCAGGCGGGCCACCAGGACAAGCAGATCATGACCCGTTTCGAGCGCGGGCAATGGGATGTCGCGCCGGGCGGGGGGCTGACGCTCTTCGATACCGCGCTGGGCCGGATCGGCGTCCTGATCTGCTATGATGCCGAGTTCCCGCTGCTCGCCCGCGCGCTGGTCGAGGCTGGCGCCGAGATCCTGCTCGTGCCGTCCTGCACGGACAGCCTGGCCGGGTACTGGCGCGTGCGGATCGGCGCGATGGCCCGCGCGCTGGAAAGCCAGTGCATCGTCGTGCAGGCGCCGACCGTGGGCCCGGCCGGCTGGTGTCCGCCGGTGGACGAGAATGTCGGCGCGGCCGCGATCTATGGCCCGCCCGACCTGGGCTTCCCCGCGACCGGCGTGATCGCCGAGGGCGCCCTGGACCGGCCGGGATGGGTCTATGCAACCGTGGCGCGGGACGATATCGCCCGGGTGCGCGGCGGGGGCCAGGTGTTGAATCATGCCCACTGGTCCGAACAGGCCCGCCGCGTCCGGAACGTCACAATCACGCCCTTCGCCGCGATGCGGCCTTGAAAACCTGTCCAATTGGGCGCATTTAAGGGGCGCTTCGCGAGAAGCGACGTGCAACGAACAAAGGAGTGACCATGGCCAAGGAAGAAATGCTCGAATTTCCTGGTGTCGTGAAAGAACTCCTGCCGAACGCGACATTCCGGGTCGAGCTTGAGAACGGCCATGAGATCATCGCGCACACGGCAGGCAAGATGCGCAAGAACCGCATCCGGGTTCTGGCAGGCGACAAGGTTCAGGTGGAGATGACGCCCTACGACCTGACGAAGGGCCGCATCAACTACCGCTTCAAGTAATCCAGATGCGACTGGTTCTGGGCTCGGCCAGCCCCCGGCGGCGCGACCTGCTCGCGCAGATCGGGGTCGAGCCCGACGCCATCCGACCCGCCGATATCGACGAAACGCCAGCGCCCGGCGAGTTGCCGCGCCCCTATTGCGCGCGCATGGCGCGCGAGAAGGCGGCCGCCGTCGCGGCCGGGCCGGACGAGCTGGTGCTGACCGCCGACACGACCGTGGCGCTCGGCCGGCGCATCCTCGGCAAGCCCGCCGACGCCGCCGAGGCGGTGGAATTCCTGATGATGCTCTCGGGGCGGCGCCACCGGGTCATCACCGCCGTCGCGCTGCGCCACGGCGACACGATCCGCGCGCGCGACGTCGTCACCACCGTGCAGATGAAGCGGCTCTCGGACATGGAAATATCCTGGTACATCCGCACCGGCGACTGGCAGGGCAAGGCCGGGGCCTACGGCATCCAGGGCCCGGCCGGGGCGCTGATCCCCTGGATCAACGGCTCTTTCACGGGCGTGGTGGGCCTGCCGCTGGCCGAGACGGCCAACCTGCTGCGGGGCGCGGGCTACACGATTCCCGACGGGCCGGCGTCATGAAGGGGCGGGTCATCCTGCTCGATGAGATCGCGGGCCGCCGCGCGGCGGCGCTGATGGTCGACGGCCGGCTCGAGGACCTGCTGATCGACCCGCCCGAGAGCGCGCCGCCCGGCCCGGGCGCGATCTACCGCGCCCGGGTCGACCGCCAGATGAAGGGGCAGGGCGGCGTCATCCTGCAGCTCGGCGACGGGCAGCGCGGCTTCCTGCGCCAGGCCAGGGGCCTGACCCCGGGGCAGAGCCTTTTGGTGCAGGTCAACAGCTACGCCGAGCCCGGAAAGGCGCCCCCGGTCACGACACGCCTTCTCTTCAAGAGCCGCTACGCCATCGTCACGCCTGGCGCGCCCGGGCTCAACGTTGCGCGCTCGATCCGCGACGAGGCGGAGCGTGACCGGCTGCTCGAGATCGCCCACGCGGCGCGGGCCGATATGGATGCGGCCCTCGGGCTGATCCTTCGCTCCGCCTGCGCCGGGGTCGATGGGGACGCCATAGCAGAGGATATCGGCACCATGACCGATCTTGCGCGGAAGATCATGGCCGAGGACGGCGCCGGCGCGCCCGCGCCCCTGCTCGATGCGCCGGATGCAGAGCTGCTCGCCTGGCGCGACTGGGCCGATCCCGACCCCGACGCCGTGATCGACGAGGCAGGCGCGTTCGTCGCGCATGGCGTGCTCGACGAGATCGCGGCGCTCGCGGATCCCGTGGTGGCGCTCAGGGGCGGGTTCAGCATGGCGGTGGAACCCACCCGCGCGCTGGTCGCGGTCGACGTCAACACGGGCGGCGACACCTCGCCTGCGGCGGGGCTCAAGGCCAATCTCGCGGCGCTCCGCGCCCTGCCGCGCCAGCTCCGCCTGCGCGGGCTGGGCGGGCAGGTGGTGCTCGACCTCGCCCCCAGCCCCAAGAAGGACCGCCGCCAGATCGAACAGGCCGCGCGCGGCGCGCTGCGCACCGATCCGGTCGAAACCGCCCTTGTCGGCTGGACGCCGCTTGGCCATCTTGAGCTGCAGAGGAAACGCGAGAGACTGCCGCTCAAGGAGGCGCTGCCCGGATGACCTGCCCGATCTGCCACAAGGACACCGACCCCAAGTACCGGCCCTTCTGTTCGAAACGCTGTGCGGATGTCGACCTGGGCAAGTGGCTGACCGGGTCCTATGCCGTGCCCGCCGATACCCCCGAAGACCTGGACGAGGCCGCCGACGAGATCGTGACCGAGAGCCGGAAGCTGCACTGACACCCCGGTCGCGGCGCGGCGAAAAAACCCGCAATTCCGGTCTGGACACGCCCGGAAAGCTGTCCTAGTAAACCGCGACGGTCGGGCTGCGCCCCGGTCGCTCGCCCGGGTAGCTCAGTGGTAGAGCAGTGGATTGAAAATCCTCGTGTCGGTGGTTCGACTCCGCCCCCGGGCACCATTTTTCACCCAGATTCAAGGTCCCTGGGCCAGCCAGCCATTGCGGCTCCAGCGTATTCGCGGCGTGCGGGGGCGGGGCGTTCCGGGCGGTCCGCTGCATGGTTTGCATGGCAGGGATAGCCGTGTCGCGGCGTCGGGCGGGGCCGTCCCGTTGTCACGCGCGTTGATCCGGAGGCCGGACCGGGCCGCGGGCCCGAGGCCCCGGCCGGGCGATCCCGGACGGGCCTTGCGTTTTCAGCGGGCGCCACCGGATGCGCGCGGGGCTAGTTGTTGCTGCGCCCGTTGCCCCTGCCGCGGGCGGGGGCGCCATTGTCCCGGGCCCGGACGATTTCGTCTTCGTCCTCGTCTTCCGTCGCTTGCGCGCCGTCGATCTCTATGCCGAGCGCCTCGCGGGCCCGGTCGTCGGCCTGTTCGGGCAACGCGGGCGGCGTCCGGCGCGCTCCGGGCGGGGTCGCTTCGTCGCCATCTTCCGCCGCTGCATCGTCTTCCGCCCCGGCGACCTCTTCCGCCTCCGCGGCGTCTTCTGCCCCGGCGCCTTCATCTTCCCCGGCGGCCGCGGTGCGATCCTCGTCTGCCGGCTCTTCTGGCAGGGTTTCCTCCGCCGCGCTCTCGGCCACGGCTTCGGCGCCGGGCTCTTCCGCGCCCTCTGCCACGGCCTCGGCGCCGGGCTCTTCCGCGTCGTCGTCTTCTGCCGCCAGGGCCTCTTCCTCGTCCTGATCTTCCTCGTCGTCACTCACGGTCGCGCCAACGCCCGATCCGCTGACGGCCCCGCCGAAACGGCGCGTCGGCGTGCTGCCGGCCCCGTCGTCGGACATGGCGTCCTCTTCCGTCTCGGGGGACGGAGCCCCCGGCGCGGTCCCGGGGATCTCCACGCCGCCCAGTTTCTGGGTCGAGAGCGTTTGCCCGAGGGAGTCGGTCATCTTGCCGCTGCCGCTGGCGACCATGCTGAACACGCTGAGGGTGATCGAGATCGCGCTCGCCGTCAGCACGACCCACTCGACGGTCGTGCCCCCCGCGTCATCCCGGCGGAACAGTCTTACTGCAGCGCGCAAGTCTCGCATCTCGGTCCTCCGGCCGCCGGATAGACGGCCCCGGAATCCCGTTAACCAAAGGAATATGTCTTGGGATTGCTCCGATTCGGGCCATTCTTCGCCCAAATCTGGCGCTCGAGAGGCGCGCCGGCCGCGCGGGGGGGCGCGGAACCGCGTGGTGCGGGCGGCCGGACTCGAACCGGCACGGCCTTTCGGCCCAGGCATTTTAAGTGCCATGTGTCTACCATTCCACCACGCCCGCACGGCGCGGACGGGGCGCACCCCGTCCGCGTTTCCTAGCCGCGGGCCGTGGCGTTGACAATGGCGGGATGGCTCAGAGCTCGGTGCCCGGCTCCTCGATGAGCAGCCCGCGTTCGGGCAGCCACGGGTTCAGCTTGACGGCCTCGCGAAGCACGCCCTGGCTGGCCTTGATACGGCCGAGCTGCATCAGCGTCAGCGCCTTGCCCGACAGCGCGCCGACATGGTCCGGGCGCCGCGCGAGGGTGCGGTTCAGATCTTCCAGGGCACCGCCGTAATCGCCGGTGAGAAACCGCACGAAGGCGCGCTGGTTGTAGCCCTCGTAGTACTCGGGGCAGTAGGCGATGAGATCCTCGAACGCGGCGCGGGCGCCGTCGAAATCATAGGCGGCGCGGCGCGCCATGCCGCGGTCGAGCATTTCCTGCGCCCGCGCATCCGGGGCCGTCGCCCAGAACGCCCACATCGCGTCGGAGGCGCGCTGCCCGGCCAGCGGGTCGGGGGCGTTGCGCAGGTCTTCCATCAGCCGTGCGCGTTCCTCGGCGCGGTCGGGCAGGGGCGGGCAGTCGGCCAGGGCCGGGGCGGGCGCCGCAAAGGCGAGGGTAAGGACGAGCCAGCGCATGATGTCCCAGCATGACGCCGCAACGTGGCGCGTCAAGTCACGACGCCGTCAGCCCCGCCCGCCGGCAAAGCGGTCGTGCCAGGCGTCGCGCTCGTCGTCGCTGATCTTGCGGAAAAGCACGTCCGGCACCGTGAAGGCATGGCCCGCCGGCAGAGCGTCGAGCGCGGCGCGCATGTCCTCGGGCCAGCTGTCGTCCCGGGTCTGCAGCGCGCCCATCAGCGTGGCGCTCGCATCGGGGATGAAGGGCTGCGAGAGCACCGCGTAGACCCGGATCAGGTTGAGCGACAGCCGGATCGCCGCCGCGGCGGCCTCGGGATCGGTCTTGAACTTGGCCCAGGGCTCGGCGGCCTGAAGATACTCGTTGCCCTCGACCCAGATGGCGCGCAGCTCGGCGGCGGCCTTGCGGATTTCCATCGCCGCCATATGCGCGTCATACGCCGCGACGCGTTCCTGCAGATCGGAGACGAGCGCCTCTTCGGCAGGCCCCCAGGCGCCGCCGGCGGGCACCTCCTCGCCGAAACGCGACCGGCAGAACTTGGTGACGCGGCTGACGAAATTGCCGAGGACGTCTGCCAGGTCCTTGTTCGCGTTGGCCTGGAAATTCTCCCAGGTGAACTCGGCGTCCTGGTTCTCGGGCGCGTGGGACAGCAGCCACCAGCGCCAGTAATCCGCCGGCAGCAGCTCGAGCGCCTGGTCCATGAACACCCCGCGCCCCTGGCTGGTGGAGAACTGTCCGCCGTCGTAGTTGAGGTAGTTGAACGACTTGATGTAGTCGACCAGCTTCCAGGGCTCGCCCGAGCCCATGATCGTGGCCGGGAAGGAAAGCGTGTGGAACGGCACGTTGTCCTTGCCCATGAACTGGACGTAGGTGACGTCCTCCGCCCCTTCGTCGAGCCGCCACCAGCGCCGCCAGGCGGCCTCGTCATGGCCGTGGGCATCGGCCCATTCGGCGGTCGCCCCGATATACTCGATGGGCGCGTCGAACCACACGTAGAAGACCTTGCCCTCCATGCCCGGCCAATCCTGGTCGCCCTTCTTGACCGGCACGCCCCAGTCAAGGTCCCGGGTGATGCCGCGGTCGCGCAGACCCTCGCCGTCATGGAGCCATTTCCTGGCGATGGAGGTGGTCAGAACGGGCCAGTCGGTCTTGGAGTCGATCCAGGCCTCGAGCTGGTCCTTCAGCGCCGACTGGCGCAGGTAGAGATGCTTGGTCTCGCGCACTTCGAGGTCGGTCGAGCCCGAGATCGCCGAACGCGGATCGATCAGGTCGGTCGGGTCGAGCTGCTTGGTGCAGTTCTCGCACTGGTCGCCACGGGCTTTCTCGTAGCCGCAATTGGGGCAGGTGCCCTCGATGTAGCGGTCGGGCAGGAACCGGCCGTCGGCGTTGGAATAGACCTGCCGCTCGGTGACCTCCTCGATATAGCCGTTCTCGGCCAGCTTGCCGGCAAAATGCTGGGTCAGGGACTCGTTGCGCCCCGAGGACGAGCGTCCGAAATGGTCGAAGGACAGGCGGAACCCCTCGCCCAGCTTCTTCTGCACCTCGTACATCTCGGCGCAATAGGCCGCCACGGGCTTGCCGGCCTTGGCCGCGGCCAGCTCGGCGGGGGTGCCGTGCTCGTCGGTGGCGCAGATGAACATCACCTCGTGGCCGCGCGCGCGGCAGTAGCGCGCGTAGAGATCCGCCGGCAGCTGGCTGCCCACGAGATTGCCCAGATGCTTGATCCCGTTGATATAGGGGATCGCCGAGGTGATGAGGATGCGTGCCATGTCGTTGCCTTCGGTCCCGGTTCGCCCCCCGTGTAACGCCAAGCCGGGCCGAGGGCCAGAGGCCAGTGCGCGCCCCGCCCGCGGCGGATCCGGCCCCGCCACGGGGCGGGCCGGAGATGGTCCCGCGGGGCGCGGTTCAGCGCGGCGGGTCGTCGGCCCCGCCGCGGGTCCGGCCCATGAGCCGGCCCAGGATGAAGGTGGTGCGCGGCGTGTAGACGTAGCGCGTGTGCCGCGGCGCGCGGCGCCGCGTCCGCATGCGCCAGATCCCGAAGATCGAAAGGGCCAGGTGCGCCAGCGCGATGAAGGCGAACATGGCGGGCGGGCCGTAGCCGCCGATGAGCGCCGAGACCGCGACCGGGCTGGCGATCGCGCCGAAGGCGAACAGGAACATGAGCGAAGAGCTCAGCTCCACCGCGTCTTCGGGCGCGGCGAAGTCGTTGGCATGCGCGGCCGAGACCGAGAAGATCGGGAAGGTGGTCAGGCCGAAGACGACCGCCGCCGAGAAGACCGCGACCGTGCCGGAGGTGCTGAGCGCCACGGTCAGTCCGCAGGCCAGGATGGCCGCCACCGAGAGCCAGATCAGCACCCAGCGCCTGTCGAACTTGTCGGCGAGCCAGCCGATCGGGTACTGCGCCGCGGCACCACCGCCGACGAAGGCCGCGAGGAACAGGGCGATCTGGTCGGCACGCAGGCCCACCTCCTGGCCATAGACGGGCCCCACCATGCGGAACGCGGCGCTGGTGACCCCGGCCGTGACCACGCCGGCAGCGGCAAGGGGCGACAGCCGGATCGCCATCATCGGCTTCAGCCGCGGCGTCACCGGGGTGGCCGGCTGCGCCACGCGGGTCAGCGTCAGCGGCAGAAGCGCGGCACAGCAGAGGATCGCGAGAAGGTTGTACGAGACGTAGGAGGCCGGCTCCAGAACGCCGATCAGCAGCTGGGCGCAGAGCGACGCGCCCATATCCGCCAGCCGGTAGACGCCCAGCGTCCGCCCGCGCGTCGCATTGGTGACCTTGGCCTGCAGCCAGGCCTCGATCACCGTGTAACAGCCCGCGACGCACAGCCCGGACATGATCCGCATCCCGGCCCAGGCCAGCGGATCGACCACCAGCATATGCGCGAGGATCCCGATCGCGCCGGCGGCCGCGAAGGCCGCGAACGCACGCGCATGCCCGATCGAGCCCATCAGGCGCGGCGCCCACCAGCATCCGATGAAAAACCCGACGAAATGCGCGGAGCCGAGCAGGCCGACCTCGGCGGCGGTGAACCCCGAGGCCAGCCCCGACAGCGCGTCGAGCGGGGCGATGCCCCCGTTGCTGAGTTGCAGGAGGATGACCGACAGGAACAGGGCGGCGAAAGAGATGATCAGGCGCATGACCCGGTCAGTCTGCGCCGCCGCCACGGGGATGCCGCTCCGTTTGCGACATTGGACCGTCTTTTCGAAATGAGGCGCCCCCGTGCGGGGGCGCCGCGCTTTTCCTCTCGCGCGCGGTGCGCGCTCGGGGGTCTGCGACGCGGATATTTGAACCACTTGGATGGGACCTTGTCCTCCAGGTGGTGGAAATATCCCCGCCGGAGGCATGGAGTCCGGCGCCGCAGGCGCCCGTGCGAGAGATCAGCCGAAGGCTTCGGGACGGGCCTCGCGGGCCATGTGGTCGAGCACGGCGTTGACGAAACGCGGCTCGCGTCCCTCGGGATAGAAGGCGTGGGCGATGTCGACGAATTCGTTGACGACGACGCGCGGCGGCGTCTCTCCGATGACCAGCTCGGCGCCGGCGGCGCGGAACAGCGCGCGCAGCGTCGGGTCGATCCTGTCGATCGGCCATTTCGCGACCAGTGCGCGGTCGGTCATCTGGTCGATCTTCGCCTGCCGGGCGACGGCGCCCTCGATGAGCGCGCGGAACAGGTTCACGTCGCCCTCGGCAAGTTCCGTGACCTCGTCGTAGCCCCTGCCGAAACGGTGGGTCTCGAATTCGCGGCGCACCGTTTCGCTATCGCTGTCGGAGGCTTCCATCTGGAACAGCGCCTGCACGGCATAGAGCCGCGCGGCCGAACGCATCTGGCGCCTGGCGGTCCGGTCGGTCATGTGCGTTGCGGTCCCTCGTCGCCGTCGGCCGCGCCCGCCACCCGGAAGGCTTCGCCGGCCGGGCGGAACCCGATCCCCTTCGAAGCCCCGGCGTATTTCCGGAAGAGCGCGATCAGGTGGAGCGCCGCCGCCGCCGCGCCGCCGCCCTTGTTCTGGCCGCACGGTTCGGCGCGCACGACCGCCTGGTCGCGGTTTTCCACCGTCAGGATGCCGTTGCCGATATGCGCCCCCTCGAGCCCGAGCAGCATCAAGCCGCGCGAGCTGTCGTTGCACACGGTCTCGTAGTGGCTGGTCTCACCGCGGATCACGCAGCCCAGCGCGACGAAGCCGTCGAAATTCGACTGCCGGTGCGCGATGCGGATGGCCGGCGGAATCTCCAGCGCGCCGGGCACCTCGATGATCTCGGCGCTGCCGCCGGCCTCGGCGATCACCGCCTGGGCGCCGGCCAAGAGATCGTCCGCGATGTCCTTGTAGTAGGGCGCGACGACGATCAGCAGCTTCGGCGGGCGGTCGAACGCCGGCAGCGGCAGCGCGTAATGGGTTTCGGTTCCGGCCATGTCAGTCCTTCAGCGGGATGGGGCGCGTGCCCTCGATCGAGAGCCCGTAGCCTTCGAGCCCGACGACCTTTGGGCTCGGGGAATTGGTGAGCAGGACGAGCCGGCTCAGGCCGAGCGCGCCCAGGATCTGCGCGCCGAGCCCGTACTGGCGCAGCGTCTGCGGCGAGGCGGCGTCGCGGGTCATCTTCATTTCCGTGTCCCGCAGCAGCACGATCACGCCGCGGCCTTCCTCGGCGATCATCTTCATCGCGCCTTCCATCTGCCGGGCGCGGCCGGGGCGCAGCGCGAGGATGTCGTCCATCGGGTTGAGCGCGTGCATGCGCACCAGAACGGGCGCGTCGCCGGTGATGTCCCCCTTGGTCAGCACGATATGTTCCGCGCCATGCGTCTCGTCGGCGAAGACCCGCATCAGCCAGTCGCCCCCGAAATCCGAGGTCACGGCGCGCGCTTCGCGTTCGTTCACGAGGTTGTCGTAGCGGCGGCGATAGGCGATCAGGTCCGAGATCGTGCCGATCTTCATGCCGTGTCGCTGGGCGAAGCTCACGAGATCGGGCAGGCGGGCCATGCTGCCGTCCTCGTTCATGATCTCGCAGATCACGCCGGAAGGGTTGAGCCCGGCCAGCCGCGCGACGTCGACCGAGGCCTCGGTGTGGCCGGCGCGGACGAGCACGCCGCCGTCCTGCGCCCGCAGCGGGAAGACGTGGCCCGGCGTCGCGATATCGGCCGGCAGCGCGTTCGGGTCGGTGGCCACCGCCACAGTGCGCGCCCGGTCATGGGCCGAGATGCCGGTGGTCACGCCCTCGCGGGCCTCGATGGAAACGGTAAAGGCGGTTTCGTGGCGCGAGGAGTTTGACGAGGCCATCAGCGGCAGGCCGAGTGCGTCGATCCGCTCGCCCGGCAGCGCCAGGCAGATCAGTCCGCGGCCATGGGTGGCCATGAAGTTGATCGCGTCCGGGGTCGCCATCTGGCCCGGGATGACCAGGTCGCCCTCGTTCTCGCGGTCCTCGTGATCGACGAGGATGAACATCCGCCCGTTGCGGGCGTCGTCGATGATCTCCTCGATCGGCGAGATGGCGTCTGCGTAATCGTCTTCGGCGGCCATGGTCAGCTCCATTCCCTCAGCCGCGCGACGTAGCGCGCCATGGTGTCGATCTCAAGGTTGACCAGATCGCCTTCGGCCACCGCGCCCCAGGTGGTGACCGTCTTGGTGTGGGGGATCAGGTTGACGCCGAACTCGCATCCCGCGACCTCGTTCACGGTCAGCGAGGTGCCGTTCAGCGCGACCGATCCCTTGGGGGCGATGAACCGGGCCAGCGCCTCGGGCGCGCGGAAGGTGTAGCGGGTGGAGTCGCCCTCGTCGCGGCGGGCGGTCACCTCGGCCACCCCGTCCACATGTCCCGAGACGATATGCCCGCCAAGTTCGTCGCCCACGCGCAGGGCGCGCTCGAGATTGACGCGGGTTCCCTCGGCCCAGCCGGAGAGATTGGTCTTGGACACGGTTTCGGCCGAGATTTCCACGTCGAACCAGTCCGAGGGCGCGGCGCCCTTGGCGATCACCGTCAGGCAGACGCCGTCACACGCGATCGAGGCGCCGATCTCGATGGTGGCGGCGTCGTAGCCGGTCGCGATCCGCGCGCGCAGGTCGCCGCGGCGCTCGATCTCGCGGATCGTTCCGATATCGGTGATGATGCCGGTGAACATCGGGACACCCCTTGCCGTTTCGCCGCTGACCTATCCCGACCGGGCAGGCAGGGCAAGCCCGAAGGCGGCGCGGCGGCCGCGCTTAACCCCATGCTTACCGCGATGCGCGTTCCATGCCCCCCGCGGTGCGTGACAGGGCCTAGCTTGTCCGGCTAGACTCTCGTCGCTGGGCCGGACCGGTCTTGGCAGAGAGGTACCAGTTTGACGGGTAAAGGTCACGACACGGGCGCGGGCAGGCGCTTTCTCTTCCTGCAGGGGCCGCACGGCCCGTTCTTCTGGACGCTCGCGCGGATGCTGCGATGTGCCGGGGCCGACGTGGCGCGGGTCGGCTTCAACGCGGGCGACGCCGCCTTCTGGCCCGACCGCGCAAGCTACATCCCCTATCTCGGCCCGGCGGCGCGCTGGCCTGAAAGCCTTGCCGCGATCTGCGCGGAACGCCGGATCACCGATATCGTGCTCTATGGCGACACGCGCCCCGTCCACGCCGCGGCAGCGGCGCATGCGGCCGCGCAGGCGATCCGGCTCCATGTCTTCGAGGAGGGATATCTGAGGCCCTACTGGGTCACCTATGAGCGTGGCGGCGCAAACGGACATTCGGCCTTGATGCGGATGAGCGTCGCTGAAATGCGGGCCGATCTGGCCGGCATCGACCCCGACCTGCCGGAGGCCCCCGCCCGCTGGGGTGACCTGCGCCAGCACGTCTTCTACGGCGCGCTCTACCATTTCCACGTCCTGTGCCGGAACCGGGCCTACCCGTTGTTCCGCCCGCACCGGAGCCTGACCGTCGCAGAGGAATTCCGGGTCTATCTGCGGCGTCTGGTGACGATGCCGGTGCAGGCGCTGCGGCGCCACATCGCGACGCGGCGGGTCAGGACCGGCGGGTTCGCCTATCACCTCGCCCTGCTGCAGCTGCCGCATGATGCCTCCGTGCTGGCCCACAGCCCCTTCGCGGGCATGGAGGCGTTTCTGCGCCTCTGCATCGCGGAATTCGCCGCCGGGGCCCCGGCCCATCACCGGCTGGTGGTCAAGGCGCATCCGCTCGACGACGGGCGCCGGCCGCTGCGGCGCGTGACACGGGACCTGGCGCGGCGCCACGGGATCGGGGACCGTGTCCATTTCGTGCAGGGCGGCAAGCTTGCCTGGCTGCTCGATCACGCGCAAAGCGTGGTGACCGTGAACTCCACCGCCGCGCAGCAGGCGCTTTGGCGCGGCATCCCGGTGCGCGCCTTCGGGCAGGCGGTCTATGCCAAGCCGGAATTCGTGTCCGCCCAGCCGCTGGCGGCGTTCTTCGCCGATCCCGCGCCGCCCGACAGCCGGGCCTATCGCAGCTTTCGCCAGTATCTCCAGGAAACGAGCCAGGTGCCCGGCAGCTACTACTCGGCGGCGGGCCGCCGCCGGCTGGTCCGCCGCGTGACCGACATGCTGCTCGCGCCGGAAGATCCTTACGGCGCACTCAGGACCCGCAGCCGGCAAGGAATGGCCGGCGCATCGATGCCACACCCGTTCCGGGTTGTGGGTGGCCGGGAACGGTAGGACTGGTTTCAGGAAGGCATTTTCGCTATGGTTGTCCAAAATATAAAGGCAGGCAAGAGCAGCGAGGGACCCCCATTGCTGACATTCGGAACGGGGAAGAAGGCCAGGACCCTGGTCCTGACGGCGCTTGTCATTGCGCTTTCGGGCTGCGCATTGCCGCGGCCGGGGCCGAGCAAGCAGGAAATATTCGCGGGATCCGTGCAGCGCGAGGGCGACGCTTTCGTCGTCACGGTCAATGATCACGTCACGCGCGCCACGGCGGTCCGCCCGGCGCTGGGCTTCGGCGCCGCGTTCCGGTCCGCCGGGCGCATCGGGTCCGACACGATCCGCCCCGGCGACGTGCTCGGACTGGTGGTCTACGAGAACATCGAGGACGGGCTTCTGACCGCCGGTCTCTCCGGGCCGGCACCGCTCGACGAGATCCAGGTTGACAGCAGCGGCCACATCTTCGTGCCCTATGCCGGGCGCCTCCTTGCCGCGGGCAAGTCGCCCGAGGAGCTGCGCCGGCTCCTGACCCGCAAGCTGGACGCGCAGACGCCGGATCCGCAGGTCCAGGTCAAGCGCCTGGCCGGCGACGGCGCAACCGTCGCGCTGATGGGCGATGTCGGGGCAGAGGGGGTCTACCCGATCGAGCGTTCCACCCGCACGCTGTCCGGCATGCTGGCCAGGGCGGGCGGCGTGTCGATCGCCTCCGACGTGGCACAGATCACCGTCGTTCGCGGCAACCGGCGCGGCCGGGTCTGGCTGCAGGATCTCTACGACCATCCCGAGGCCGATATCGCGCTGCGTCCGGACGATCGCATCATCGTCGAGAAGGACCGGCGCGCCTTCACGGCGCTTGGGGCCACGGGGGCGCAGTCGCTGGTCGATTTCAACACGCGCAACCTCTCGGCGCTGGAGGCCATCGCCCAGGTCGGCGGGCTGAGTTCGGACCGCGCCGATCCGACCGGCGTCTTCGTGTTCCGCAACGAGCCTGCCGAGACCGCGCGGCGCGTCCTGGGGCGCGACGACCTCGCGGGCACCCAGAGGATGGTCTATGTCCTCGACCTGACCGAGCCGAACGGCATGTTCCAGGCCCGCGATTTCCTGATCCGCGACGGCGATACCGTCTATGTCACCGAGGCTCCCTACGTTCAGTGGCAGAAGACGCTGTCCGCGCTGACCGGGTCGGTGGGAACCGTCAGTTCGGTGAATTCCCTGGCCAACGGCAGCTGAGGCCCGGCCGTGCCCGGCTCCGGCGCCGAGAGAGCCCGTCGCGACACCGCCGCGGCGGCGGCCCGGCCTGTCTATGCGTTCAGCGCGGGTTTCTTCCGCCGGCCGTGGCTGCGGCGCCTCTTGGCGGTGGCGGGGTATGAGCTGCGCTTCGGTCTGCCGGGCGATGGCGATCTCGTGGCCGTCTGGGGGCGCGGACCGACGGCCTGGCGGGGCGAGGCGGTGGCGCGTCGACGCGGGGCGCAGCTGTTGCGGATCGAGGACGCGTTCCTGCGCTCGCTGCATCCCGGCCGGTCGGGCGGTCCTCCGCTCGGTCTGCTGATCGACGGCGAAGGTGTCCATTACGACGCGGGCCGGCCCAGCGCGCTGGAACGTCTGCTGGCGGGGGCGCGGCTGGACGACGCGGCGCTGATCGCGCGCGCCGAGGCCGGCATGGCCCGCATGCGGGCGGCACATCTCGGCAAATACGCCGCCTGCGACCCGGACGAGGATCCGCCCCCGCCCGGATACGTGCTGGTCGCGGACCAGGTGCGCGGGGATGCGGCGATCCGCCATGGCGGTGCGTCGGCGCAGACTTTTACCGCGATGCTCGCGGCGGCCCGCGCCGCGCATCCCCGGGCCCGCATCGTCATCAAGACCCATCCCGAAACCGCCGCCGGTCACCGGGCCGGTCATCTCACCCCCCGCGATCGCGATGGCCGGACGGACCTGCTGACCGCCCCGGTCTCGCCATGGCGGCTTCTCGACGGCGCGGCGGCGGTCTACACGGTCAGCTCGCAACTTGGCTTCGAGGCGATCCTTGCCGGGCATCGCCCCGTCGTTTTCGGCCAGCCCTTCTACGCGGGCTGGGGGCTGAGCGAGGATCGCAACCCGCCGCCGCGGCGCGGCCGGTCGCTGACGGCGGCACAGCTCTTCGCGGCGGCGATGCTGGAGGCGCCGGTCTGGTATGACCCGTTCCGCGACCAGCGCGCGGACTTCGAGACGGCGCTGGAAATCCTCGAGGCCGAGGCACGGGCCTGGCGGGCCGACCGCCGCGGTTACGTCGCGCTCGGCATGCGGCTCTGGAAGCGGCCGCAGGTGGCGCGGGTTTTCGGCACGGCCGGGCGCGGCGTGCGCTTTGCCGACGGCGCGGACAGGGCGCTCGGCCGCGCGGCGCGCGAAGGGCGCGACCTGCTGGCCTGGGCCGGGACAGCGCCCGACGGGATCCGGGACGCGGCGCGGCGACAGGGCGTGCGGTGCCTCGCCGTCGAGGACGGCTTTCTGCGGTCGCGCGGGCTGGGCGCGGCGCTGGTGCCGCCGCTCTCGCTGGTGGCCGACGATCTCGGCATCTACTACGATCCCGGCCGCGAAAGCCGGCTGGAGCGGCTGATCGCGGACTCCGCCGATCTGCCCGGATGGGCACTGGATCGCGCCCGGCGGCTGCGCGCGCAGCTGACCGCGGCCGGGCTGACGAAATACAATCTCGGCGGCGGCTTGCCCGCGCTGCCGCGTGATCGTCCGGTCATCCTCGTGGCCGGTCAGGTGGAGGACGACGCGTCGGTTCTCCGGGGCGCCGGGGCGGTTCGCGGTAATCAGGCACTGCTCGAGGCCGCGCGCCGCGCCCATCCGGACGCCTGTCTCGTCTACAAGCCGCACCCCGACGTGGAGGCCGGGCTGCGCCCGGGCGTGATCCCGGCCGCGCCGCTCGCCGCGCTGGCGGACGTGGTGGCGGCCGACGCCGACCCGGCGGCGTTGTTCGGGCGGGTCGACGCGGTCTGGACGCTCACCTCGCTGCTCGGGTTCGAGGCGCTCCTGCGCGGGGTGCCGGTGACCTGTCTCGGGGCGCCGTTCTACGCGGGCTGGGGCCTGACCGAGGATATCGGCCCGGTGTCCGCGCGCAGGCGGGCGCGGCCGAGCCTGGACGCGCTGGTCCACGCGGCGCTTATCGCCTATCCGCGTTACGTCGATCCGCTGTCGGGGCGGCCCTGCCCGGTCGAGGTCGCCGTCGACCGGCTGGGCGCCGGGATCGTGCCCCGCCCCGGCCCCGTCAATCGCGGCCTGTCGAAGCTGCAGGGCGTGTTTGCCGGACAGGCCTGGATCTGGCGGGGCTAGCTCAGGCCCGGTCCCAGAGCTGCATGGCGTCGTCACCGATGGCCCGCGTCTCGCGCAGGGTGAACCGCGGCGCCGCCGCCAGGCGGTCCAGGCCCATGGCGCCGAGCGCCGGTCGCCCCTCGGCGCCGATCGCGAGGCCGGCGGAAAACGTCACCAGCGCGTCGGCGCACCCGGCCGAGAGCAGCGCGGCGGCCAGTGTTCCGCCGCCCTCGCAGAACACGCGTGTCAGCCCGGCCGCGCCGAGTTGCCCCAGCGCGTCGGCGATGTCGAGATGTCCGTCAGGGCCGGTTTCACAGGGCAGCAGGCGTGCCCCGGCCCGCGTCCATGCCTGCCGCGCGGCCTCTGGCGCTTCGGCACCGTGGCAAAGCCAGACCGGCACCTCGCGCGCGGTGCGGCCAAGCCGGCTCTCGGTCGACACAGAAAGCCGGGTGTCGCAGATCACGCGCACCGGCTGGTGTCCCATGCCAAGCCCCCGCACGGTCAGCGCGGGGTTGTCGGCCCGTGCCGTGGCGCTCCCGACCATAACGGCGTCGTGGCGCGCGCGCTGGGCATGCACCTCGCGCCGGGCCGCCGGTCCCGTGATCCAGCGGCTTTCGCCGTCGGCGGTCGCGATCCGCCCGTCGAACGTGGCGGCAAGTTTCAGCGTCACCATCGGCCGCCCCGCACTTACGCGCAGCAGGAAGCCGCGGTGATCGCGCCTGGCCTCGTCGCAGCGCAGCCCCGTCTCGACGGCGATGCCGGCGGCGCGCAGCCGACCGTGCCCACCCCCCGCCACCCGCGGATCCGGGTCTTCGAGTGCCGTGACGACCCGCGCGACACCGGCTGCGGCCAGGGCATCGGCACAGGGCGGGGTCTGGCCATGATGGGCACAGGGTTCGAGGCTGACATAGGCGGTGGCGCCCCGCGCCGCGGCGCCGGCCTGGGCGAGGGCCTGCGTCTCGGCATGGGGTCGGCCGCCCGGCGCCGTCCAGCCCCGGCCGTGCAGGCGGCCATCCTTCACGATCACGCAGCCGACGGCGGGGTTTGGCCAGACACGTCCCATGCCGCGCCGGCCCAGCGCCAGCGCCAGGCCCATCCAGCGGTCGTCGCCGGGCAGGGGCACGGGATCAGTCTTCGGCCGGGGCGGGCGGGCGCAGTTCCGAGACGAAGCTCTCGAAATCCTCAACCGCCTGGAAGTTCTTGTAAACGCTGGCGAAACGGACATAGGCCACGGTGTCGATCCGCGCCAGCGCCTCCATCACGATCTCGCCAATGGTCTTCGAGGGAATGTCGGTCTCGCCCATGCTCTCGAGGCGGCGGACGATCCCCGAGATCATCTGCTCCATCCGCTCGGGATCGACCGGGCGCTTCTGCAGGGCGATCCGGATCGAGCGTTCCAGCTTGTCGCGGTCGAAATCTTCGCGCTTGCCGTTGGACTTGATCACCACGAGGTCGCGGAGCTGCACGCGCTCATAGGTGGTGAAACGCCCGCCGCAGGCCGGACAGAACCGTCGCCGCCGGATCGAAACGTGATCCTCGGCAGGCCGGGAATCCTTCACCTGCGTGTCGATGTTTCCGCAAAACGGGCAGCGCATCGCCTCTCCCTCGGTGGTGGTGGCCTGTTATCCACAGAGACTATAGGGGAGCCGCCATAATTTGGGTAGGGGGCAATTGCCGCCCCAATATGCAGAGGAGCCGCCCCTGGGCCCTGCCGGGCACGCACGGACTTGCCTGTGCCGGCCCGGCATGATCCCCTGCCGCAGGGAGGTTCCTTGGCCGACCGGAGCGGTGACGACCGGGGCGGCACGCCGAACGCGAACCGCCCGTAGCGGCGCGGCCCGGTCTGCCGTCGGCGGTCCGCCAGGCGGTGGATGCCGATCCGGGCGCGTCATCGGACACGGGCAGGATTTCCAGCGGCTGGAGACGGTTTTTCCCCCGGCATCCGGACATCCCCGCGAAGGATGCCGTGCTTTTCGACATCTCGGGGTGAACCGTTGCGCGTCCCGTGCGTTGGCCGGGGCCATGACGCATTGAAAAAGGAGATAGCCGATGCGCCGCAGAACATTGCTCATCACCGGGGCCTCGACCGGCATCGGGGCGGCCACCGCCCGCGCCGCCGTGGCTCGTGGCTGGAATGTCGGGCTCTTCGCCCGAAGCGCCGAGAAGCTCGCCGCGCTCGCCGACGAACTCGGCGATGCCGCGCTGGTGGTGCCGGGGGACGTGACGCGCGAGGCCGATATCGCCCAGGCCGCCGATCGGGTGGCCGGGCATTTCGACCGGCTCGACGCCGTTTTCGCCAATGCGGGCATGGGGCTCGACACGCCGGGAACCGAGGCCGGCGATCCGGAGGAATGGCGGCGCATGCTCGACGTCAACATCATGGGGGTTCTGCTGACCACCCGCGCGGCCCTGCCGCATCTGCGCGAGACGCAGGGCCATCTCGTCCTGACCGGATCGGCGGCCGGGCGCCGGCATATCCCGGGCTCGATCTACGGGTCCAGCAAATGGTTCGTGCACGGCTATGCCGGCAACATGGCCGAGGAGATGGCCGAATGGGGCGGGCGGTGCACGGTGATCGCGCCGGGCATGGTCGACACGCCCTTCTTCGACGCGCCGAAACCGGACAAGCTGCAGGCCGAGGACGTGGCCGATGCCGTCCTCTACGCGCTCGAGGCCGATCCGCGTGCCGCGGTGCGCGAGGTATTCCTGATGCCGCGCAACTAGGAACGTCCCGGGGCGGGGCTGCGTTGGCCCCGTGCAAGCAAGGAAAGGAGGCTCCCATGAGTATCGCACGCGTTACCGAGATTTCCGCGACATCGCCCACGAGTTTCGACGATGCCGTCAAACAGGGGATCGAGCGCGCCTCCAAGACGCTCCGCCATATCCAGGGCGCCTGGGTCAAGGACAACAACGTCGATGTCGAGAACGGCGCGGTGACGGCCTACCGGGTCAACATGCAGGTGACCTTCCTGCTGGACGACTGACGCGGGCCGGCGCCGGGCGTCAGCGCGAAAGATGCGCCGCGACCTGCCGCCGGTGGGGCGCGGCGCGATGTTCGAAGAGATAGATACCCTGCCACGTGCCGAGGCGGGGCCGCCCGTCCCGCACCGGAATCGACAGGCTGACCGGCATCATCGCCGCCTTGATGTGGGCCGGCATGTCGTCGGGGCCTTCCATGCGGTGGGTGAGGTAGGCCATGGACGGATCGTCCGCCGGCGGCACCAGCCGGTGGAAGAAGGCCGCGAGATCGCGGCGGACGTCGGGGTCGGCATTTTCCTGGACCAGAAGCGAGCAGGAGGTGTGGCGTACGAAGAGCGTCAGGACGCCGTCGCCCGCATCCCGGCACCACGCGCAGACCTCGTCGGTGAACTCGTAGAGCCCGGGGCCGCGCGTGGCGATGGTGAAGGTCGTTTGCATCCCGTGCCGCCCGGGCCCCGTGGCCGTCAGTCGAAGAGCCGCATGCCCTGCTGGTCGATCATCTGCCTGGCCTTGCGCAGCGCGGCGGTCTCCGCCTCGTCCCGGTCGCGCAGCATGTCCGCGCGGATCAGGTGATGATGCCGGGTCTCCCCGTCCTCGGTCTCCGCCTCGATCCGGGCGGCCAGCCGGAACTGGCCGCCTTCGGGGATCGGCTCGGGCGTGATGCGGAAGCCCTTGTACTCCTCGGTCTCCGCGGCACGCGCCGCGTCGGAGCCGCCCGCGCCGCCACCGGTGCCGAAGAGTTTGGAAAGTAGGGACATCTGGGCCTCCGTTCAGTGTCGTTCTAAGGCTAGCCGATTGCGCCGTCTTGGCAAACCTCACGTCCGCTGTCTTAGGTATCCGGCGCCAGGCCGTGCGAAGACCTTCAGTGCGGGAGGCGTCGCCTACGTCATGCTCAGGCGTTTTCAGTGGCGTCATGCGACGGTGAACGCATATCGTTACAAAACTCCCGCAGGGCGTGAACGAGACCGACCCGAGCTTCGGGGTGAAACCTCAAGTCAGCATCGGCAAGGTTACCACCTGCCGCGATCCACTTCCTGCCGGCCGAAGCGGCCGCGTCGGCATTTCTATCATCATTGATTTCGTAGGAGTAGCGCCCCTTTTCGAAGGCATTTCGAAGATCATCGAACAACTTCTTAAGGTCGTCGAGCGCCGGCTCCACTGCGAGCCGGCATTTGGCCTCGTTGTATATCTTGTCTCGGCTGTCCTCTGAGAGCATGTTCCAAATCTTCCAATAATCATGGGAAGGTGGCCGAAACTCGGTCTCCAAGAGGACGGCCGCCTTGAGATAAATCTCAAAACCGATGATCCCCAGCATCGACACCCCGTTTTCACTGTAACAGCCGATAGAAGAAAGTTGGTCGGCGTCGGCCAGATACCCTTCAGCGACGTCAATCATCCGGCGGGCGATCTCGTCGGCCTGGGCGCCTTCAAAGTTCGGCACGGTAGGCCGCCCCGTCACTGATCCAGGAACGACCGCAGCTTGCGCGACCGGCTCGGGTGCTTGAGCTTGCGCAGCGCCTTGGCCTCGATCTGGCGGATCCGTTCGCGGGTCACCGAGAATTGCTGGCCCACTTCCTCGAGCGTGTGGTCGGTGTTCATCCCGATGCCGAACCGCATGCGCAGCACCCGCTCCTCGCGCGGCGTCAGCGACGAGAGCACGCGGGTCGTGGTCTCCTTCAGGTTTTCCTGGATCGCGCTGTCGAGCGGCAGGACGGCGTTCTTGTCCTCGATGAAGTCGCCGAGCTGGCTGTCCTCCTCGTCGCCGATGGGCGTCTCGAGCGAGATCGGCTCCTTGGCGATCTTCATCACCTTGCGCACCTTCTCGAGCGGCATCTGCAGCTTCTCGGCCAGCTCCTCGGGCGTCGGCTCGCGTCCGATCTCGTGCAGCATCTGGCGGCCGGTCCGCACCAGCTTGTTGATCGTCTCTATCATGTGGACCGGGATGCGGATCGTGCGGGCCTGGTCGGCGATCGAGCGCGTGATCGCCTGCCGGATCCACCAGGTCGCGTAGGTCGAGAACTTGTAGCCGCGGCGATACTCGAACTTGTCGACCGCCTTCATCAGCCCGATGTTGCCCTCCTGGATCAGGTCCAGGAACTGCAGCCCGCGATTGGTGTATTTCTTGGCGATGGAGATCACGAGGCGCAGGTTGGCCTCGACCATCTCCTTCTTGGCGATACGCGCTTCCTTCTCGCCCTTCTGAACCTGGGCGACGATGCGGCGGAATTCCTCGATGTCGAGGCCGACATACTGGCCCACCTGGGCCATCTCGGCGCGCAGTTCCTCGACCTTGGGCCGCGAGCGGTCGGTCAGGGTCTGCCAGCCGCGGCCGGGCTTCTCGGCCATGCGGTCGATCCAGTTCGGGTCCAGCTCGGCCCCGCGATAGGCGTCGACGAACTCGCGGCGGTTGATGCGGGCCTGGTCGGCCAGCTTCACCATGCTCGAGTCGATCGACATGATCCGGCGGTTGATCCCGTAGAGCTGGTCGATCAGCGCCTCGATACGGTTGTTGTGCAGGTGCAGCCCGTTCACCAGCTCGACGATCTCCGAGCGCAGCGCCTGGTACTCGTCTTCCTCCGAGGAGGAAAAGGTCGAGCTTTCGTTCAGCGTCGCCGAGAGCCGGTTGTCCTGCATCTCGGAGAGCTGCGCGTAATCGGCGGCGATCCGGTCGAGGGTTTCCAGCACCCGCGGCTTCAGCGCGGCCTCCATCGCGGCGAGCGACATGCTCGCCTGGTCGTCTTCCTCGTCCTCGCCGTCCTCGCTTTTGATCGGGTTGCCGTCGGCATCGTATTCGGGCGCCTTCTCGGCAGATCCCTCGGAGGACTTCTCGGCCGGTGCGGCGGTCGTGTTGGCCGCTTGCAGCTCGTCGACGACGGCGCCGTCCTCGTCGCCCTCCATCCCGCTGCCGAAGGTGGCCTCGAGGTCGATCACGTCGCGCAGCAGGATGTCTTCGTTCAGAAGCTCGTCGCGCCAGATCGTGATGGCCTGGAAGGTCAGCGGGCTCTCGCAGAGCCCGGCAATCATGGTGTTCCGGCCGGCCTCGATCCGCTTGGCGATGGCGATCTCGCCCTCGCGCGACAGCAGCTCGACCGAGCCCATCTCGCGCAGATACATCCGGACCGGGTCGTCGGTGCGGTCGAGCGTCTCAGAACTCGACTGCGCGACCGTCACTTCCTTGGAGGTCGACGTCTCGACCACTTCCGTGGCGCCCTGGTCCTCCTCGGCCTCTTCCTCCTCGATCACGTTGATGCCCATCTCCGAGAGCATCGACATCACGTCCTCGATCTGCTCGGAGCTGACCTGGTCGGGGGGAAGGACCTGGTTGAGCTGGTCATAGGTGATGAAGCCCCGGGCCTTGGCGTCCGCGATCATCTTCTTGACCGCGGCCTGGCTCATGTCGATCATCACTTCGGTATCTGACTGCTCTTCCGGCTTTTCGGCTTCGGTATCCTTGGCGGCCATCCGTCTCTCCTCTGGCGCGGAACTGATTCGCTCGTTCCGGCTTCCCGCGAATCAATCCTGACACCCGGTGATTCGCAAATCAATTTCCCATCGCGGGCGCAGAGCGCCCTGCGCTAGCTGTCCTTCCGGTCCCCGTCTAGCCCGAGAGAGCCCAGCAAATCCTGGAATTGCCGGCGTTCCTCGCGGTTCATCTTGGCGCCGCTCGGCGCGATATCGTATTCCGCCTTGTCGTCCGCCGTCGTCCGTCCCGCGGCGTTGCGCGCCTCGGCGGCCTGCGAGAGCCGCCATGTCAGCCCCTCGTCGGCGAGCCGGGCGACGTCCTGCATCGCTTCGTCCACCTCGCGCCGTGCCCCGCGCCGCGCGGAAAGTTTCGCCAGTTCCTCGGCCAAAGTCATCTGGGCCAGGTCCGGGTCGTCCCGGCGGCGGATGGCGGGCGCGATCTGCACATGGCTGAGGGCAAAGAGCTTTTCAAGAGGCGCCGCGCCCAGCTCGGCCTCGATCGCGTCACGCAGCCCGGCCGCGTCGGCCCCGTGCCGGTGGCCGTGGCGCAGCAGCGCCGCGTGGATCGGCGCCAGGTCGGGCGCCGTGCACTCCAGCGTCTCGAGGGCGCTCTCGAAAGGCTCGATCACCTCCGGGTGGGTCAGCGCGATGGCCAGGATGACGGCCTCGTGCAGGCGATCCTCGACCCCGCCGCCCCCCTGGCGCGCCAGGATCGAGTCGCGGGTCGTGGCCATCGGTACCGCATGTGCCGGCCGGCGCGGCGTCCAGCCCCGTCCGGCCGCGCCCCGTGCCTGGGGCCGCCCCCCGCCGAAAAGTTCCGCGCGCAGCCGCTTCACCTCGGCGAAGTAGTGGTTGCGGATCGAGGTGTCGCGGATCTGCCCGATCACCTGTTTCAGCCGCGAATCGAGCGCGGCGCGCCGTTCCGGGCTGTCGAAGACATGGCCCTCGGTCTCGCGATCCCAGAGCAGGCGGACCATGGGCTGCGCGTTCTCGACCAGCCGGCGCATCGCGCCCGCGCCCTCGGCCCGGATCAGGTCGTCGGGATCCATCCCCTCGGGCATCAGGCAGAAGCGCAGCGACCGGCCGGCCTCGAGCAGCGGCAGCGCCAGGTCGATCAGCCGCCGCGCCGCGCGCAGGCCCGCCGTGTCGCCGTCGAGCGCGATCACCGGCTCCGGGGCGAGTCGCCAGAGCAGGCGCAGCTGGTCCTCGGTGATGGCGGTGCCGAGCGGGGCCACCGTCGCGCCGAGCCCCGCCTCGACCAGCGCGATCACGTCCATGTAGCCCTCGGTCACGATCAGCGGCTCGCCCTTGCCCGCCGCGGTGCGCGCGGGGCCGTGATTGTAAAGCGTGCGGCCCTTGTCGAAGAGCGCGGTCTCGGGCGAGTTCAGGTATTTCGCGCCGTCCTCCGGATCCATCGCGCGGCCCCCGAAGGCGATGCAGCGCCCGCGCGGATCGCGGATCGGGAAGATGATGCGGTTGCGGAAGGTGTCGTAAGGCTTGCCGCCGCGCGACGAGGGCTTGGCCAGCCCACAGTCGAGGATCGTCTGTGCATCCACGCCCGCCCCGGTCAGGTGATCCCAGAGCCCCTGCCAGGCGTCCCGGGCGAAGCCCAGCTCGAACCGCTCCTGCGCCTCCGGCCCGAGGCCACGACCCTCCAGGTAATCCCGCGCCGGGGCCGCCGCGCCGGTCTTGAGCTGCGTCCTGAAATGGCGCAGCGCCATTTCCATCACCTCGGCCAGCCGGCTGTTCCGGTCCGCCTTCTCCTTGGCTTCGGGGTCGCGCCTCGGCATCTCCATCCCGGCTTCGCGGGCGAGGATCTCGATCGCTTCCATGAAACCGACGTTCTCGGTCTCGCGGACGAAGGAGATCGCATCGCCCTTCGCGTGGCAGCCGAAGCAGTAGTAGAAGCCCTTGCGATCGTCGACGTGGAAGGAGGCGGTCTTTTCCTGGTGGAAGGGGCAGGGCGCCCACATGTCGCCCTTGGCCTGGTTCGATTTCCGCGTGTCCCAGATCACCTTGCGCCCGGCCACCTGCGAGAGCGAGGTGCGGTTGCGCAGTTCGTCCAGGAATCCGGGGGGCA
Organism: Rhodovulum sp. YNF3179; assembly: GCF_050586465.1. Classification (NCBI taxonomy): domain Bacteria; kingdom Pseudomonadati; phylum Pseudomonadota; class Alphaproteobacteria; order Rhodobacterales; family Paracoccaceae; genus Rhodovulum; species Rhodovulum sp. YNF3179. The sequence continues at coordinate 477,645 of NZ_JBOCEG010000001.1, forward strand.
GGCTCATGTTCCGAATATCGTGCGCCGTCCCGGCGCTGGCAAGGCCGGAAAGCCGCGCGGCCCCGGCCGCGCGGCGATTCGATGCGCGCCGCGCGGGGGATATTTGTGCCACTTGGATGCAGGCACGGACTCCCCGCTTCCAAGTGGTCCAAATATCCTCGCGCCGCAGGCGCGAAACCGTGGCGCGCCGGTCAGCGGTCGGTCTCGACCGCGATGCGCTGGCGGAGCGCGCCCGTCTCGCGGTCGAAGATCAGGATCTCGTCCGCCGCCGTGACGACGGCATACCAGTCGCCCGCCTGGGTGAAGGCCGTGGCGCGGGTGCCGTCTGGCAGCGCGATGGTCTCGGGCAGCGGCGCGGGGGGCGTCACGTCCGGCAGACGGATGACAAGCAGCGTCACCAGCGCTACAAGCCCCGCGATCATGGTGATCATCAGCACGATCACCAGCCCCTGCAAGAGCCGCAGCCCGCGCGGCATCGCCACCGGTTCCGGAGCCTCGTCCATGGTCGATCCTTCCTCGCGCATCCTTCGGGTGGAGATCGGCGCCGATCCCGCCCCGCGCCTTGATAAGGCCTTGGGCGCCGCGGTGCCAGAGGCGGCTGCGCTGTCGCGCTCGCGCCTGGCGCGGCTGATCGCCGAAGGCGCGGTGCGGCGCGACGGTGCCCCGGTCACCGATCTCAAGCACAGGCCGCACCCGGGCGAGGTCTACGAGATCCGGCTGCCCGAGGCCGCCGAGCCCGCGGCCCGTCCCGAGCCGATCCCGTTGGACATCCGCTACGAGGATCCGGATCTCGTCGTGGTCGACAAGCCCGCCGGCATGGTCGTGCACCCGGCGCCCGGGGCCTGGACGGGCACGCTGGTCAACGCGCTGCTTCACCATTGCGGCGACAGCCTCTCCGGCATCGGGGGCGAGAGGCGCCCGGGCATCGTGCACCGCATCGACAAGGAGACCTCGGGGCTGCTCGTCGTGGCCAAGACCGACCGCGCCCATCACGGCCTGGCCCGGCAATTCGCGGCGCACACGGTCGACCGGCATTACCGTGCCCTCTGTCACGGGGTGCCCGACCGGGCCGATCCGCGGCTGGCCGGGATGGCGGGGATCAGCTTCGAGCCGGGCGGCGTTATCCGGATCGCCGCCGCCATCGCGCGCCACAGGACCGACCGCCAGCGCATGGCGGTGACCCGCAGCGGGGGGCGGCACGCGGTGACGCGGCTGCGCGTGCTGGAAGCTTTCGCCGGTGCCGCGGCACTCCTCGACTGCTGGCTCGAGACGGGGCGGACCCACCAGATCCGGGTGCATCTGGCGCATGTCGGCCACGGGCTGATCGGCGACCCGGTCTATGGCCGGCGCCGCCTGGCCGGGCGCGGTCTCGCCCCGGGCGCCCCGGAGCAAGCGGCGGCCTTTCCGCGCCAGGCGCTGCATGCCGCGACGCTCGGCTTCACCCATCCCGTCACCGGCGCGGCGCTGGCCTTCGAGAGCCCGCTGCCGCCGGATTTCGCGGCGCTTCTGGCCGCGCTGCGTGGCGATGGCTGACCCGTCACGGCGCCGCACGGCTGCGTGAGCGCGTGTTTCAAGTGCTGGAATCCGCCGGGCCAGCCGTTAAACTTCTGTCAACGCTTCGGAACTAGAGGCGGGGCGCGCGGTTTTGGCCTTGAAGCCCCTGCCGAGGCTCCATAGCTCTGACCGGGTCCGCCAGCCCGGAGAAAGGGACAGTCTCATGAGTTACGCAAATCTGCCCGCCCCGTCGCCGGAACAAGGTCTGAACCGGTATCTCCAGGACATCCGCAAGTTCCCGATGCTGGAGCCCGAAGAGGAATACATGCTGGCCAAGCGCTGGGTGGACCACCAGGACACCGAGGCCGCGCACCAGCTCGTGACCAGCCACCTGCGTCTGGCCGCAAAGATCGCCATGGGATATCGCGGCTACGGCCTGCCCACGGCCGAGGTGATCTCGGAGGCCAATGTCGGCCTGATGCAGGCCGTCAAGCGCTTCGATCCCGAGAAGGGGTTCCGCCTGGCGACCTACGCGATGTGGTGGATCCGCGCCTCGATCCAGGAATACATCCTGCGATCCTGGAGCCTGGTGAAGATGGGCACGACGAGTGCCCAGAAAAAGCTCTTCTTCAACCTGCGCAAGGCCAAGGCGCGCATCGGCGCGCTCGAAGAGGGCGACCTGCGCCCCGAGAACGTCAAGCAGATCGCCCATGACCTGAACGTCACGGAGGACGAGGTCATCGCCATGAACCGCCGGCTTTCGGGGTCGGACGCGTCGCTCAACGCGCAGGTCGGCGCCGAGGGCGAGACGACGACCGAATGGGTCGAGTGGCTCGAGGACGAGGACGCCAACCAGGCCGAGGCCTATGCCGAGCAGGACGAGCTTCAGTCGCGGCGGGAGCTGCTGGTCGAGGCGATGGAGGTCCTGAACGACCGCGAGAAGGACATCCTGATGCAGCGCAAGCTGCGCGACACGCCCGCCACGCTGGAAGAGCTTTCCGGCCAGTACGGCGTCAGCCGCGAGCGCATCCGCCAGATCGAGGTGCGGGCCTTCGAGAAGATCCAGAAGAAGATGCGCGAGCTGGCGCGGGAACGGGGCATGTCGAACGGCGCCGCGGCCTGAAGGGTTGCGCCGCGCGGCTGGGCGCGTAGGCTCGGGGCGGGAGGATCGCCCGATGACCGACACCGTGCGCTGGGGCGTGCTTGGCGCGGCCAAGATCGCCCGGACCGCGCTTTGCCCCGCCATACATCTCGCCCGGGACGGGGTGCTGGCCGCGCTGGCCACCCGCTCGGCGGGGAAGGCGGCGCCGTTCACCCGCCGCTATCCGGGCCTGCGGGTGCACGAGACCTACGATGCGCTGTTGGCCGACCCGGAGATCGACGCGGTCTACATCCCGCTGCCCAACGAACAGCACGTGGACTGGACGCTGCGGGCGCTCGACGCCGGCAAGCACGTGCTCTGCGAGAAGCCGATCGCGCTGGCGTCCGGCGAGATCGACCGGCTGGTCGCGCGGCGCGACGCGACCGGGCTGCTGGCGGCAGAGGCCTTCATGGTGGTGCACCACCCGCAATGGGCCCGCGTGCGCCAGCTGCTGGCGGAAGGCGCGATCGGGCGGCTGGCCGAGGTGCAGGGCGTCTTCACCTATTACAACGACGACATGGGCAACATCCGCCAGCACGCCGCCCATGGCGGCGGCGGGCTGCGCGATGTCGGGGTCTATCCCATGGTCACGACACGGTTCGCGACAGGCGCCGAGCCGGACGCGGTGACCGCCCGGCTCACGCGCGAGAACGGGGTGGATGTCTATGCCCGGGTCTGGGCCGATTTCCCCGGTTTCGCGCTGTCCTTCTACTGCGGCATGCGGATGCTGCGCCGCCAGGAGATGGTGTTTCACGGCACCGAGGGCTGGATCAGGCTGCAGGCTCCCTTCAACCCGAACATCTACGCCGACGGGCGGCTCGAGTGGCGGCGGCCGGACGGCGTCGAAGAGGTCGAGACCTATACCGGGATCGACCAGTACGTCCTGCAGATCGAGGCTTTCAACGACTCGGTCCTGACCGGTGCGCCCTTTGCCTGCCCGTTGGAATTTTCGCGCGGGAACCAGGCGGCCATCGATGCCGTTTTCTCGGCAGCCGAATGATCCCGGGTTGAGGCAGGTCAAGGACTGGTGCCCGCCTCCCGGGGCAGGATCGGCTGCAGAACGAGACACTGCCTGTGGAGATCAGAATGAAACCGGTTCGCACATTGGTGGTTTTGGCTAACGAAGGCACAGTACGCTTTCTCGAGAACGAGGGCGTCGGCAAGGGGCTGACCGAGATTGCCACCTACGACGCCGATGCAGAACGGATCGCGGAGACCGAGTTCGCCGACCAGCCGGGGCGCTCGCGCGGCGCGCCGGGGCAGGCGCGGCACGGCTACGCGCCGCCCGAAAGCGAGCGCGAACATGCGCGGGCGCTCTTTGCCGACCGCGTGCTGGCCGAGTTGCGCTCGGCCTGGAACGCGGGCGTCCATGATCGCCTGGTGATCGCCGCGCCGCCCAAGATGCTGGGCGAGCTGCGCGCGCGGCTGGACACGCTGTCGGATCACGTGACGGCCGAGCTGGACAAGGATCTGGTGAAAATCCCGCTGCGCGACCTGCCGGGGCACTTCTCGGATGTCGCGGCCTTCTGAGGAGCGGAAGAGATGACCCATCGCGACCCCGCGGGCGAAGACGGCGAAGCTCTCGCCCGGGACGGCATCTGGATGCGCGGGCTCTGGATGCTCGTCCTCGTCTTTCTCTTCGGGCTGGCCGAGGCGGTGCTGTTCGCCGCGACCGTCGTCCAGTTCCTGTGGATCCTGGTCAAGCGCGAGCGGAACCGGATGATCGCCGATTTCGGCGCCGGTCTCGCCAACTGGCTGGCGATCACCGCACGCTACCAGACCGGCCAGAGCGACCGGAAACCCTTTCCTTGGACGGCCTGGGAATAGGCCCTCGGGCCTATTCCTCCATCGCTTCCAGCTCGTCGATCATCGCCGCGATCATGTCGAGTCCCTTGTCCCAGAACCGCGGGTCGCTGGCATCCAGGCCGAAGGGCGCCAGCAGATCCTTGTGGTGCTGTGATCCGCCCGCCTTGAGCATGTCGAAATACTTGTCCTGGAAGCTGTCGCCGCCCTCGGCATAGACGGCATAGAGCGCGTTCACCAGCCCGTCGCCGAAGGCGTAGGCGTAGACGTAGAAGGGCGAGTGGATGAAATGCGGGATATAGGCCCAGAAGGTCTCGTAGCCCTCCATGAAGCGGAAAGCGGGGCCGAGGCTCTCTTCCTGGACCTGCATCCAGATCGCGTTGATGTCGTCCGGCGTCAGCTCGCCCTGGCGCCGCGCGTCGTGGACCCGGCACTCGAAATCGTAAAAGGCGATCTGGCGCACGACCGTGTTGATCATGTCCTCGACCTTGCCGGCCAGCAGCGTCTTGCGCTCGGCCTGGGTCTCGGCGGCATCGAGCAGCTTGCGGAAGGTCAGCATCTCGCCGAAGACGCTCGCGGTCTCGGCCAGCGTCAGGGGCGTCTGCGACAGGAGTTCGCCCTGGCCCGCGGCCAGCACCTGGTGGACCCCGTGGCCAAGCTCATGGGCCAGGGTCATCACGTCCCGCGGCTTGCCGAGATAGTTGAGCATCACGTAGGGATGCACGTCCACGACGGTCGGGTGCGCGAAGGCCCCGGGCGCCTTGCCGGGCTTCACGCCGGCGTCGATCCAGCCCTTGTCGAAAAACGGCTGCGCAAGTTCCGCCATGCGCGGCGAGAAGCCCGCATAGGCGTCGAGAACGGTGGTCTTGGCGGCCTCCCAGTCGTAGACGCGGGGCTCGTCGGTCGGCAGCGGCGCATTGCGATCCCAGATCTCGAGCTTGTCGAGCCCCATCCATTTCGCTTTCAGCGCATAGTAACGGTGGCTGAGTTTCGGATAGGCGGCGACCACCGCGTCGCGCAGCGCCTGCACCACCTCGGGTTCCACGTCATTGGCGAGGTGGCGCGACGTCTGCGGGGTCGGAAGGCCCCGCCAGCGGTCCTCGATTTCCTTTTCCTTGGCCAGCGTGTTGGTCACCCGCGCGAAAAGCGGCAGCCTGTCCCGGAACACCGCCGCCAGCGCCTGCGCGGCCGTCTCGCGCCGGGCGCGATCGGTGTCGGTCAGCAGGTTCAGCGTGGACTCGAGCGGCAGCGCCTCGCCGTCGACCTCGAAGGTCAGCCCGGCCATCGTCTCGTCGAAGAGCCGGTTCCAGGCCGCGGCGCCCACCACGGACTGGTCGTGCAGGAACTTCTCCAGCTCGTCCGACAGCTGGTAGGGCTTCATCGCGCGCATCCGGTCGAACACCCGGCGGTAGCGCGCGAGATCGGCGTTCTCGGCGAACCAGCCCTCCAGCGTTGCGTCGGGGATGCGGTTCACCTCGAGCGAGAAGAAGACCAGCGGCGTGGTAAAGCTGGTCAGCCGATCCTGCAGGTCGCCCAGGAGCTTGCCGCGCTCGGGGTCGGTCGTGTTCTGGTGATAGCGCAGGCCGGCATAGGACATGATGCGGCCGGCGACGATGTCGATCTTCTCGTAGCGCAGCACGCAGTCGAGCATGCCCTTGGCATCGAGCCCATCCAGCCGGCCCTGGTAGTCGCGGGCGAAATCGGCGCAGGCGGCCTCGAGCCAGTCGAGATCGCGCTTCAGTTCCGGCGCGTCCGGGCTTTCATAGAGGTCCGTCAGGTCCCATTCCGGCAGGTCACCGAACGCGCCCCCCTGCGCATCGCGCGCATCTCGGGGAAACGCGGGGCGGGTCGGGCGCGGGGAATGGGTCATGCGGGATCCTCTCTGACTGTTTCAGATCGACATAGGCCGGGGCATGGCCAGGCTCAACCCCGCGCGTCCTGCGCCGCGGATCAGGCCCTCAGAGCTCGATCTCGCCGCCATCCGACGGGGGCAGGTCTTCCTGCGGGGCGGGGGCATCCGGCTTGCGGCGGATGATGATATCCCCGTTCGGCAGCATCTCGGGCGCCTCGTAGGCCGACAGGTCGTCGATCATCGACTGCAATTCCTCGATCACTGGGGCCAGCTCGCCGAGGATCGCCTCGAGGATCAGGCGCGTGCCCTCGGACAGGCGGTCCATGCCTTGCTGCAATTTCCGATCGTCCTGCGCGCCGCTGTCCGGCACGTCCTGTGCGGCGGCGGGGGCGACGGCAAGCATCGCGGCGAGGAGAAAGGCGGCGGGGCGTGTCATGCCGTGAATATGGGGCGTCCCGCGCCCCCTGTGAAGATCAGAAATCCAGATCCACCGTGACGGGGAAGTGGTCCGACGCGGCCAGCAGCGCCGCGTGCAGTTCCGGCGTGGCGTAGCAGACCGGATCGTCGAAAGGGTGCCAGATCCGCCAGCGCGGCCGGTGCGCACAAAGATCGTGCGACAGCATCACGTAGTCCAGCAGCGCGTTCAGGTAGCGGTTCTCGTGCTGGATGTAGAAGCGCGCGGTCGTCTGCCGCGGCCCGACCGGTTGCAGCACCGCCTTGCGGGCATGGGGATCGTGAAGCGTGAGCCGCTCGTCGTCCCCGTCGCCGTCGAAACCGGCGACGATCTCCATCGCCGACCGGCCGAAGAGCTTTTCGTATTCGTCGAGCCCGGGACCGTCGTTGAGATCGCCGAGCACGATCAGGGGCTCCCCGGCGCGGAGATGGCGCTCGATCCGGCGCCGGAGCCAGATGCACTGCGCGAGCTGCGTGCGCCGGGCCTGGATGGCCAGCCGGGTCAGGGCCTCGGGTGTCTGGGCGCCGTGCGGGGCCTTGGACTTGAGATGCACCCCGATCATCCGGAAGGCCGGGCCCGCGCGCGGCGTCACCGCAAGCTCCAGCGGCGGTTTCGAGAACCGGATGACCTCGGGCGCGCTGTCGACGTCCACGTCCCAGCGGAAGGCCGAGTCGAAGCGCGGCGCCCCGTCCGAGCCTTTCTTGCCGGCCGGCTCGCCGATCGGGTCATGCCGCGCGGACAGGGTGTCGGGGTCGTAGAGCAGCGCGATCTCCTGCTGGGTGTCGTTGAGAAACCCCGTCACCGCCTTGCGGGTCCTTAGGTCGAACGCCGCCGCGAAACCCTCCAGCGCAAGCGCGGTGGAGCGTCCGTTGCCGTTGCCGCCGTCGGGTGCCTCGATCACCATGACGGCGTCGGAATCGAGGGCGGTGAACACGATGCCGAGCGCCTCGGCCTGGTCGCGGCGCGTCACCCCGTGTCGCCCCGAGGGCGCTGCGTCCGCCGCGAGCCGGTTCTCGCCGTCGAAGAGCGCGTTGAACCACTCGATGTTGTATGTCGCGATCCGCATCGGCATCAGGCGGCGCGGTCGCCGCTGATCTCGTCCCAGGCCTCGTTCAGCGCCACGAGCCGTTTCTCGGCCAGCTTCACCGCCTCTTCGGGCACGCCCCGCGCGAGCATCCGGTCGGGATGCGTCTCGCGCACGCGGGCGCGCCAGTGGCTGCGGATCTCGTCGAGGCTCATCTCCGGCGTGACGCCGAGCACGTCGTAGGGGTCGGGCTGCGCGTCCGGGACGAACCGGGTCCGGATCGAGCGGAAACAGCTGTCCGACAGGCCGAAGATCCCGGCCGTGCGGGCCAGGAAGTCGTCCTCCTTGGGGTGATAGGTGCCATCGGCCATCGCGATGTGAAAGAGTCCCTCCATCAGGTCGATCAGGACCTCGTGATCCCCGTCGAACATCGTGGCGATCCGCCGGGCGTAATCCTCGTAGCCGGTGACGTCCTGGCGCGCGAGATTGAAGACCCGCGCGGCGTTCTTTTCCTCCTGCGGGGGGATGGTGAAGACCTGCCGGAAGGCCGTGACCTCGTCGCGGGTGACCTGCCCGTCGGCCTTGGCCATCTTGGCGCCCAGCCCGATCACCGCGATGGCGAAGGCCACCGAGCGTTCGGGCGGCGTGCGCAGCCGCTCCAGCACGGCCGCCAGGGTTTCGCCCTTGCGGAGCGCGGAGAGGGCATCGGCGATACGGGTCCAGAGCGACATGGGCGGCCTGCTGTCTTGCGCGCCCCGAGGCTACACGTCCCGCGCGCCGATGTCACCGCGGGGCGCCCGCGCCGGCCCTGCGTCAGAGCGTCTTTCGCATCAGCACGAGATCGTGGAACCGGCCGAACTTCCAGCCGACGTCGGGCAGGGTGGCGGCGTGGGCGTAGCCGATCGCGGTGTGAAAGGCGATGGCGCCGGGGTTCCCGGCACTGATCCCGGCCCACATGGAATGGACGCCGCGCGCGCGGGCATGGTCTTCGAGCGCGGCCATGAGCCGGCGGCCCGTCCCGCGCCCCGTCGCCCCGGGGGCCAGGATGACCGTGTGTTCCATCGTGCGGGCATAGCCCGCGCCACCGCGGAACTGGCCATAGGTGGCAAAGCCGACGGGTCCCGCCTCGTCTTCGGCGACGAGGAAGGGCAGCGCCGCCCCGGCCTTCTCGTCGATGAGCGCGGCGATCTCTCGCGGGGTCTTCTCCACGCTGTTGAAGGTGATCTCCGTGTCGCGGATCACGTGGTTCCAGATCGCGGCGATGGCCGCGGCGTCCGCCTGCGTGGCTGTCCGCAGCCGCATCTCAGCCGCCGCCGAGATGGGGGTAGGCGGCGGCGTAGCGCGCCCATTTGTGTTCGCCGCACACGACGGGCGCATAGCGGGGCGGGCTGTCCGGCCCGGTGCAGGCCGCGAGCGGCGCGACCACCGTCTCGGCGTCGAAGTCGAAGAAGAACGGCAGCGAATAGCGATCCCGCCCCGAGACGTTGATGACGCGGTGCAGGTTCGCCAGGTAGCGGTCGTTGGTCAGCCGCTGGAGCATGTCGCCCACATTGATGACGAAGGCGTCCGGCACCGGCGGCGCCTCGATCCAGACCCCGTCGCGGTTCATCACCTGCAGCCCGCCCGCGTCGTCCTGCGCGAGGATCGTCAGGCAGCCGTAATCGGTATGCGCGCCGATCCCGATCAGGCTGTCGTCGTCGACCCGCGTCTGCGGCGGGTAGTGCAACATCCGCTGGATGCCGATCGGCTCTTGCATCAGCGGGGCGAAGTGATCGGCCGGCAGGCCGAGCGACAGCGCGATCCCGGCCATGATCTGCCGGGCCAGGTCCAGCATCGCGTCCTGATAGGCCATCATGTCGGCGCGGAACTCCGGCAATGATGGCGGCCAGGGCGTCGGGCCGAAGAAGGGCCGCACGCGCCCGTCCGCGGCCTCGCGCCCGAGATCGAAGATTTCCTTCAGGTCGCGCGTTCGGCCGGGATCGTTGGTCTCGCCGAAGAAGCCGGTATAGCCATGCAGCGCGGGGCCCGAACCGGTGATGTGCAGCGCCGTCTTGTCTTCCTCGGGCAGGGCGAAGAAGGCTTCGGCGGCCGCGAAGGCGCGGGCGGTGACGTCTTGCGCCACGCCGTGTCCGGTCACGTACATGAAGCCGATATTGCCCAGCGCGTGGGCGATCCGCGCGGCCAAGGCGGCGGTGTCGCCGCCGGTGCGCAGCGGCGTCAGGTCCACCGCCGGCACATGGTCCAGCGCCAGGCGTTCGGCGCGCAGCCGGTCGTCGAGAAGGCCGATCAGGTCGTCGGGCATGAGGCGTCCCCGCGTGGTTTCGCCAGATATCGCGGTGCAGCCCGGGATTTGCAAGACACCCCCCTTATCGGGTGATCTGGATCAAGGGCGTCGGCCATGGCCTCGGCTATGCTCCCGCCATCACCCGGCATGCCCGCGGCGTGCCAGTGCGGAGGGAAGCCATGACCGAGAAACCGGACGCGAAACCGACCCATTACATCAACGTGCCCGAGGCCGTGGGCGTCTTCGACAGCCACGAGGGTCTGCAGGCCGCGATCTATGACCTGATGATCGCCGGGTTCAGCCGGTTCGACATCAGCGTGCTGGCCAACGAGAAGGTGCTGGAGGAAAAGCTCGGCAACGCCTTCTGGCGGGCCGAGGAGCTGGAAGACGAGCCGGAGGCGCCGCGCGCGCATTTCGTCTCCGAGGAGGCGCTGGGCGAATTCGAGGGCGGCCTGGTCGGGGGCTTCTTCTTTCTCGGCTCGGCCATCGCGATGACGGCGATGCTGACCCCGGCGAGCACGCTGGCGGCCTCCATCGCGGCGGTGGCGATCGGCGGCACGCCGGGCGCGGCCATCGGCGCCGTCCTGGCACGCCGGGCCAACCGCGAGCACAAGGAATACTACGAGAACCAGGTCCGCCATGGCGGCATCCTGCTCTGGGTGCGGGTGGGTTCGCCCGAGAAGCGCGAGAAGGCGGTGAAGATCCTCGAAGGCCATTCCGGCCGCGACGTCCACATCCACGACTGGAGCGAGTGACGCCCTAGACCGCGGGCGCCCCGGCGCCGTCACGGGCGGCGAAACGGCGGCCGCGGCGCTCCACCGTCCAGGCGCGCGGCGGCGCGGTGCGCGCGCGGCGCCGTTCCAGCCGCCAGAGGCTGACATCCTCGGCGTGGCGGGGGGCGAGATGCCAGCGGCTCTCCACCCCCGGTGCACCGCCGGCGCCGGGGATCAGCAGCACGCCCGTGGGGGTGCCGTGCCCCTCGGCCGCGCCGGTCTCGGCGGCGAGATGCAGCCGGCGCACCGGCGTCAGTCCCGGCGGTTCGGGCAGCTCCACCACCGCCAGCGCAATCATGCCGCTGCGCAGCGTCTCTTCCATGCACCAGAGCAGGTCCTCCGCCCGTTTCGGCGTGGCCTCGATCAGCCGGGCCGGGTCCACGAGGGCGACCATGCCCTCGGGGTTGAGCGAGTCGGGCGCCCAGGCGGGCCGGATCCAGAGGATCGGTCCCGACGTCTCGCGCGCGAGCATCAGCGCAAGCGTACGCCGGGCCGGGCCGCAGAACTCATGCACCCGGCCCGGCGCGAGTTCCGGCCCGTCGAGAAAGCGCATCCCCGGCCGGGGCCGGGGCGCACCGCGAGTCAGCAAGGCGGAATCCATGCGGGAAACCGTAGCCTGTTCTTCTTATGTTCTCAAGCATCGCGATCCCGTGGCGGTCCGGGAAGAAGGGGTCACATTCGCATGTGAAATGGACTACGCTCGACCCGCTGAAGACCGCCCCGGATAACGGCGGCGACACAAAACGGGAGGAAAACCGATGAACATCATGCGCGGTATCATGGCACTTTGCGTCGCGGGCGGGCTGGCCGCCGCGGCCCAGGCCGATCACGCCGGCAAGATCGTCTACCACGTCTCGGAGATCGAGAAGGTCGGCTTCGCGCTCGGCAATATCCGCAATCACATCAACGGCGTGGGCGGCGCGGAGCATGTCGAGATCGTGCTGGTCGCCCACGGCCCCGCGCTCAAGGCCTTCCACGACACCATCGACGCCAACCCGAAGATCATGGACCGGGTATCGGCCCTGCAGGGGGCCGGCGTCCGGTTCGAGGCCTGCGGCAACACGATGAACGCCCAGTCGGTGTCGCTCGACGACCTGATGGGCAGCTTCGCGCGCCGTGACGAGGGCGGGGTGGTGCGTATCGCCGATCTGCAGTCGCAGGGGTATCTCTACATCCGGCCCTGAGCCCGGCGCCCCCTTGTCATCGGCGCTGGGGCCGTTATCCCTGTCCCCGACCGATCAGCGGAGGGACCATGCGGAAAAACCGGCTCGGGCGCACGGAGATAGAGGTCTCCGAGCTTTGCCTCGGCTCCATGACCTGGGGCACCCAGAACACCGAGGCCGAGGGCCATGCGCAGATCGACATGGCCCTCGACCACGGCGTCAATTTCATCGACACCGCCGAGATGTACCCGGTCAACCCGGTCCGCCCGGAAACCGTGGGCCGGACGGAGGAGATCATCGGCAGCTGGGTCGCGGCGAACGCGGCGCGGCGCGGTGACGTGATCATCGCCACCAAGGTCTCGGGCGAGGGCAACAGGAACGTGCGGGACGGTGCGCCGATCTCGCGCGCGACCATCGCGGGCGCGGTCGAGGACTCGCTGCGCCGGCTGCAGACCGACTACATCGATCTCTACCAGCTGCACTGGCCGAACCGGGGATCCTACCATTTCCGGCAGAACTGGTCCTACGATCCGTCGGGCCAGGACCGCGGCGCGACCGTCGCCCACATGATCGAGGTGCTCGAGGTGATGGCGGAGCTGCGCCAGGCCGGCAAGATCCGCCATTTCGGTCTCTCGAACGAAACGGCCTGGGGCATGGCGACGTGGCTGCGCCTCGCCGAGGAGCGCGACCTGCCGCGGGCGGTCTCGATCCAGAACGAGTACTCTCTGCTGTGCCGGCTCTACGACACCGACCTCGCCGAGCTGTCGATCAACGAGGATGCGGGGCTTCTGGCCTTCTCGCCGCTGGCGGCCGGGCTTCTCAGCGGGAAATATGCCGGTGACGTCGCGCCCGAGGGCACGCGCCGGGCGCTCAACCCGACGCTGGGCGGGCGCACCGCGCCCCGTGTCTGGGAGGCCGTGTCGGGCTACCTGGCGATTGCCTCGGAACATGGTCTCGATCCCTGCCAGATGGCGCTCGCCTGGGCGGCGCGGCGGCCCTTCACCACCTCGGCGATCTTCGGGGCGACAACCCCCGGGCAACTCGGGACCGCGCTGGGCGCGGCGGAGATCACGCTCTCCGAAGCGGTGCTGGCCGAGATCGACGCGATCCACCGCGCGCACCCGATGCCCTATTGATCGGCCGCGTCAGCCGACCAGCAGCACCAGCGCGAGGATGCTCGCCACCACGAGCGCGATGCCGGTCAACTCGCGCCGGGTGCTCTTTTCGCGGAACACCAGCCACGAGGTCAGCAAGGTAAAGACCAGCTCCACCTGGCCCACCGCCTGCACGTAGGCCGCCGTCTGCAGCGTGAAGGCGGTGAACCAGCCCAGGCTGCCGGCGACGCTGGTCAGCCCGACCAGCCCGGTGATCCGCCAGTGCCGGAAGACGCGCCGGATCTCGCCCCGCTCGCGCCAGGCGAGCCACGCCCCCATCACGAGGGCCTGCGCGGTGGTGACCGCGGCCAGCGTCACCGCTGCGCGCAGCAGCGCATCGCCCCCCTCGAGGGCGAGCCCGGCCGCGCGGTAGCCGGTGGCCGAGATCCCGAACATCGCGCCCGCGCCCAGCCCGAGCCCGGCCGAGGGGTTCAGCAGCCGGCGTGCCCAGCCCTGGCCGGGCGCCGGCGTGGGCGGATCCGACAACAGCACCACGCCCGCGAAACCGACCGCGATGGCGCCGAGCGCGGCGGGCGGCACCGCCTCGCCCAGCACGACGAAGCCCACCAGCGCGGTCTGGAAGGTCTCGGTTTTCTTCAGGGTGATCCCCACCGCGAAGTTGCGCCGCCCGAACAGGGCCACCACGAAGACCGTGCCCATGATCTGCGCGACGCCCCCGGTCAGCGCCGCCACCCAGAAGCGCGCATCCATGCCCGGCAGCGCGGTGTCGCGCACAGCCAGAAGGGCGGCGACCAGGGCGACCGCCAGCGGCGCGCCCCAGACGAAGCGCGCGAAGGTCGCGCCCGCGGTCGAGAGATGCGTCCCGGCGAGGCGCTTCTGCAGCAGGAAGCGCAGGTTCTGCAGGAAGGCCGCGGCGACGGTGGCGAGGATCCAGGCGTCCATGCCGTCTCATGCCACGGGGCTCACGCCCAGTCGAGCAGACGTGATGCAACTTCGCCCCGGACCGCCCGTATATAGGGGACAGGAGGTAGCCATGTTTCATCGACGCACATTCCTCGCCACCGCCGCCGCGGCGCTCGCCACGGCCGGGCGCGGCCAGGCCCAGGACTTCGAGATCACGCTGAGCGAGGCGGAGTGGCGCGCACGCCTGACGCCCGCGCAATTCGCCATCCTGCGCGAGGAGGCGACCGAGCGCGCCCATTCCAACAGCCTGATGGGCGAAAGCTCCGACCTGTTGAAGGAAAGCCGCGCGGGCACCTATCACTGCGCGGGCTGCGCGCTGCCCGTCTACGACTCGGCGACGAAATACGACAGCGGCACCGGCTGGCCCAGCTTCTACGAGGCCATCGCGGGCAATGTGGGCACCAAGAAGGATCGCAAGCTGATCTTCGTCCGGACCGAGGTGCACTGCGCCCGCTGCGGGGGGCATCTCGGCCACATCTTCGACGATGGCCCGCCGCCCACCGGCAAGCGGCATTGCATCAACGCGCTGGCGCTGACCTTCACCCCCGCGTGACGGTGCCGCGGCGCCGCCAGATCGGATGCGGGACCGGGTCCTTCGGCGCCCAGAGATAGCGGCGGAAGATCTCGGCGTAGGATCGGTAGACGTAGCCCTCGTTCCGCGCGAGATACCGCGCCCGGTTGGCGGCGTAGAGCCGGCGCAGCCGATACCAGGGCACCGCCGGGTGCATGTGGTGAACCACGTGCAGGTTGTTGTTCAGGAACAGCAGGGCCAGCGGCCCGCGATCCTCGATGATCACGGTGCGTCCGCGGGCCTTTTCATGCGCCTGGTGCTCGAGGAAGGTCCGGATCTTCAGCAGGCTCATGCCCATGTAGGCTGCGGCGACATAGGCCCAGAGCGGCATCTGCGCGACCGCCGCCAGCCAGACCCCGACGGGGACCAGCCCCAGCGCATGCCAGGCCCAGGCCGCCATCACACGGCGTGACCCGGCGCGGATCAGCCGGATATCGCCGGCCACGAAGCTGACCAGCCCCACCGCCGGGCCGATGACGATGCGGCCGAGCAGGGTGTTGTTGATTTTCAGGATCGCCCGGACCGGCCAGGCGAGCCGGTCCCAGACATCCGGGTCGAGGTAGTTCGATTCCGGGTCGTCATACGGATCGGTCAGTATCGAGTCCTCGTGATGGGCCAGATGCGTGTCGCGGAAGCGGATATAAGGCACGAAGAGCCCCACGGCCGGGAAGACCAACGCCTCGCTCAGCCGACGGCTGCGGAACGGGTGGCCGTGCAGCACCTCGTGGCTGAGAGAGGAGTGCAAGGCGAGCGCCAGTCCGGTCACCAGGATGCCGGCCGCGACCGACCAGCCGGCGACCAGGGTGGTGCCGACCGCCCAGGTCGCGTAGCAGAGCCCGACCAGCCCCAGCGTCGGCCACTCGATAGAAGGGGACGGGCCACGCAGCCGGCTCATGGCCAGACCACGCCGGGCCGGCAGCGCGCAAGGGGCAGGTGACAACGCGATCGCGTCTCCATCAGTCCTCCGATGTGTGAAACCTGACAAGCAGTAGCGCGGCTTGACCGGAGCGAACATTCCGGGAATGCTAAACATAAATCCAACAAACGTTAGAAAAATCACCAATGCAGACCAAGATGGACAAGCGCGACCGCGCCCGGCTCCTGCGGGAACGCCTGGCCGAGGCGATGGCCCAGGCCGGTTTGAACCAGAGCGCGCTGGCCCGCGCGGTGGGGGTCGACCGCTCGACCGTCTCGCAGATCCTGACGCGCGACGAAACGCGCCTGCCCAACGCCCAGGTGATCGGGGAATGTGCGACGACGCTGAAGGTCTCGGCCGACTGGCTGCTCGGCCTGACCGAGCGGCCCGAGCGGCCGGGCGACCTGATCGGTGCCGGCCTGACCATGACCGCGGCGCCGCGCACCTCGGTGGACGAGCAGATCTACACCTGGCACCGCGAGGCGGCGGGCTTCAAGATCCGCCACGTGCCGGCAACCCTGCCGGACATGCTGAAGACCCGCGAAATGCTGCGCTGGGAATACGCCGGCCATTTCAGCCGAACCCCCGACCAGGCCATCGGCGCGGTGGAGGATCGGCTGGCCTGGATGCGGGCGACCGAGTCCGACTACGAGATCGCCTTCCCGGTCCACGAGCTGGAAAGCTTCGCGCGCGGCGAGGGGTATTACCGCGGGCTCGCCCCCGAGATCCGCCGCGACCAGCTTGACTGGTTCGCGCATCTCTACGACCAGATCTACCCGACCCTGCGCATCTTCCTGTTCGATGCCCGGCTGGTGTTTTCCGGCCCGTTGACGGTGTTCGGCCCCCGCATGGCGGCGATCTACATGGGCCACCACTACATCGTCTTCCGCGAGGGCGAACGGGTACGCACGCTGATCCAGCATTTCGACCGGCTGGTCCGCGAGGCCGTGACCGATGCGCGCGAGTTTCCCGATGCGGTGGCGCGTCTGCGCGCGGAGATCGGCTAGGCCGCAGGCCGGGCCGGGGTCAGACCCGGGGGGCGGGGTTTTCCGTATGCCCGTCCACCGCCACCGCCTGGCCCGAGATCATGCGCGCCGCGTCCGACGCCAGGAAGACCGCCATGCCGGCCACGTCCTCGGCCGTGGCCCAGCGGCGCAGCGAACTGCCCGACGCATAGCCCCGGTAGAGCGCTTCGGGCGTCGTGCCTTCGGCCGCGGCCTGCCGGGCGAGCACCCCGTCCATGCGCGGGCCTTCCACCGCGCCGGGGCAGATCGCATTGGCCCGGATCCCGTGCGGGCCAAGCTCCATCGCGAGGGTTTTCATCAACCCGATCACGCCCCATTTCGCGGCGGCGTAAGGCGCGCGGTTCGGGTAGCCGTGCAGCCCGGCCGTGGACGAGGTCAGCAGGATGATGCCGCCGCCGGCAGGTTTCATCATCCGCGCCGCACCCTGGGCCGCCAGGAAGGCGCCGTCGAGATTGACCCCGAGGCAGCTGCGCCATTCCGCCAGGGTGACGTCCTCGACGCCCGCCGTGGGCCCGGCGATCCCGGCATTCGCGCAGAGCACGTCCAGCCCGCCCCAGCGCGTCGCGACGGCCTCGTAGAGCGTGGCCATGCCCTCCGGGTCGGCGGCGTCGACGCGGGTCGCCTGCCAGTCCGCCGGGCAGCCGGCCAGCGCGTCCGCGTCGATATCCGTCACCCAGATCGCGGCGCCTTCCCCGGCGAAGGCCCGGGCCATGGCCAGACCGATCCCGCTGGCGCCCCCGGTGACGAGAACCCGGCGCGCCCTCACCGCTTCTGTCCCACGGCCCGGCCGATCCCCTCGGGCCGGGGCAGGGCGGCGTGGGCCGCGGCGATCCGGCCGAGCTTTTCGGCGATGTGATCGGCCGGCGGCGCGGCGCGGCGGGTGCCGAGATCGACGTGGAGAAGCATATGCTCGCCCGTCGCAAGGAGCCGCCCGTCCTCGTGCAGCAACTCGTGGAAGACGTGCATCCTCTTGCCTTCCCCCGCCAGGCAGAGCGTCCGCACCCGGATGCGCGCGCCGGCATGCACCTCGGCGACGTGGCGGATATGGGTCTCGACGGTGAAGAAGCTGCCGCCGGTGGCGATATAGGCGGCGTCGCAGCCGATTATTTCCATGAACCGGTCGGTGGCATGGCCGAAGACCGTCAGGTAATGGGCCTCGTTCATGTGGCCGTTGTAGTCCGTCCAGTCGAGCGGGACCGCCCGGTGGATCGTTTCGATCGGCGCATCGAAGCTTTCCGGCTTCGGCGGCGCCATGCGGCGATCCTGCAGGTTCAGCACCTGTCCCGCGCCCCAGTCGGCCCATTTGAGTCCGCGCAGGATCGCGACCAGGTTGGCATCGCGGATCGCCTCCAGCTCACGGATCGGGTGCGCGCCGGATTGCGCGTCGGACTGGTCGGCGATGGTGTCGACGAGATCCTCGGTGAACTCCGGCACGTCCGTCAGCCGTGTCCAGGGCAGCTGCAGGCAGGGGCCGAACTGGGCCATGAAATGGCGCATGCCCGCCTCGCCGCCCGCGAGACGGTAGGACTCGAACAGCCCCATCTGCGCCCAGCGCAGCCCAAAGCCGTAGCGGATCGCGTCGTCGATCTCCTCGGTGGTCGCGACGCCGTCGCGCACCAGCCAGAGTGCCTCGCGCCAGACCGCCTCGAGCAGGCGGTCGGCGATATGCGCGTCTATCTCGGCCCGAACGTGGAGTGGCTTCATCCCGAGACCCGTCAGCACCGCCTTGGCGGTCTCGACCGTCGAGGCCGGGGTGTCCGGGGACGCCACGACCTCCACCAGCGGCAGCAGGTAGACGGGGTTGAAGGGATGGGCGACGATGATCTGCCCCGGTCGCGCGGTGCCCCTTTGCAGGTCGGTGGGCGTGAAGCCGCTGGTCGACGAGGCAATGATCGCATCCGCCGCGCAATGGGCCTGGATCTCGGCATAGACGGCGTGTTTCGCCTCCAGCCGCTCGGGCACGCTTTCCGCGATCCAGTCCGCGCCTGCCACGGCCTCCGCGATGCTGTCGGCGTGGCGGAGCGTCCCCTCGGCGGGCAGCGCCACGCCGTAAAGACCGGGCGCTGCGCGGCGGGCGTTGTCGAGCACGGCGGTGATCTTGCGTTCGGCGTCGGGGTCGGGGTCGTAGACCGCCACGTCCCAGCCCATCAGCAGGAACCGCGCGGCCCAGCCGCCGCCGATGACCCCGCCCCCGATGATCGCTGCCTGTCCGGTCATGATCCGCGTCTCCTCAGGCGTCCAGCGGTGCGCGCTTGGTCAGGCCAAGCTTCGCGCGGGCGCCGGCGGCGTCAAGGACGGTCGCGCCCATCGACTCGACGATGCCGCGGGCCTTCTCCACGAGATCGGCATTCGTCGCGAGCACGCCCTTCTCCAGGTAGAGATTGTCCTCGAGCCCGACGCGCACATGGCCGCCGGCCAGCACGGCGGCCGCGACATAGGGCATCTGGTTGCGCCCCAGCCCGAAGGCCGAAAAGGTCCAGCCTGCGGGCACGTTGTTCACCATCGCCATGAAGGTGTTGAGATCATCGGGCGCGCCCCAGGGCACCCCCATGCAAAGCTGCACCAGCGCGGGATCGGTCAGGATGCCCTCCGCCACAAGCTGCTTGGCGTACCAGAGATGCCCGGTATCGAAGGCCTCGATCTCGGGCTTCACGCCCATCCCGGTCATCATGCCGCCCATGGCGCGGAGCATTCCCGGCGTGTTGACCATGACGTAGTCCGACTCGGCGAAGTTCATCGTCCCGCAATCCAGCGTGCAGATCTCGGGCCGGCAGAGCCGGACATGCTCCACCCGCTCCGCCGCGCCGATCATGTCGGTATTGGCGGCGTCGTGGGGCAGGGGCGCGTCGGTCGGGCCGAGCGTCAGGTCCCCGCCCATCCCGGCGGTCAGGTTCAGCACCACGTCGATGTCGGCGGCGCGGATGCGCTCTGTCACCTCGCGGTAGAGTGTGACCGCGCGCGAGGGCGTGCCGCTTTCGGGATCGCGCACGTGGCAGTGCACGATCGCCGCGCCGGCCTTCGCGGCGGCGATGGCGCTGTCGGCGATGGCCTCGGGGCTGCGCGGGACATGGGGGCTCTTGTCCTGGGTGCCCCCCGACCCGGTGATGGCACAGGTGATGAAGACCTCGCGGGTCATGGCCAGCGGCATGGCGTCTCTCCTTCCCGTTTGTCCGGCCTGCATTAAGCCGCGAAGCGCGAGCGGGTGCAAACCATCGCTGCCCGGGCGTTCAGCGGCGGCCGTAATAGAGCCCGACCACGTGTTCGGCCTCGGCAAAGAAGAGCCACCGCGCGGCCAGGAGCCCGATCACGTGCAGAAGCACCGCGACCGCCGCTGCCAGGTGACCGGCCGGCACGATCGACAACACGAGCGCGGGCAGGATCGCGCCGGAGAGCAGCGCGATCAGCCGCAGCCGTTCCGCACGGCGGCGGCCGACGACGAAGACCATTTCCTTCAGCAGGTAATTCGGACCGGTATGCGGCGGCTCGAGCTGGCGGACCTTGCCCATGAAGCCCAGCCCCGTCGCCGTTTCGGCGGTGCTGCCGGCGGCGTGGAACAGCTTGTCGCCGGTCCGCCAGTACAGCAGCTGGGCGCCGGCCAGCACGAGGAACAGCAGCGCCGCGGCATAGATCTCGCCCGACAGCAGCGCGCCGCCCGAGATCGCGTAGAGCAGGAACAGGGTCGGCACCAGCCAGTGATTCCAGCGCGGCACCGCCCTGAGCGAGGCGTAGATCATCGAGGTGGAAAAGACCGTCGCAAGCGCCAGCAGGCTGCCGACCGCGCCCAGAAGCCCGAGCCGCGTCTCGAAAAGCCAGAGCGCCAGCGCATAGGGGCCGAAGACCAGCAGCGTGGCGACCGACAGCACCGCCTCGCGCGAGAGCCAGGACGAGCGCCACTGGCTGAAGGCCTTGAACGCGCGCTCCGGGTGGCCGAGATGGAAGGCAGAGGCCATCAGCCCGCCGGCCGCCAGCGCATAGGCGATGAAGAAGAAGGCGAAGGCGCTCCAGCCGGTGACATCCGGCACGCCGACCCCCAGCCAGGCCAGCAGTCCGAAACCCAGCCCCGAGATGGCGGTGAAGACGATGATGGAGGGTGCCGGATGCATCAGCGCCCCCCTGCGCCGAGCGCGCGGTCCAGCCAGCCGAGAAAGCCCTGGGGCGCGTCCGCGACCGGTTCGAGGAAGGGGGCCAGCACGTCGACTGGGCCGTCGTCGGGCGGCGGGCTCGGCACGCGGTCGGCCTTGGGCCGGGGCGGCAGGTACTGGTTGACCGGCTTGGTGCCCTGTTCGGGCATCAGGTCCATGCCGCCCCGCGCGGCCACCAGGCGGCTGACATCGCTGTCGGGGTCGGCGAGGTCGCCGAAATGCCGCGCCCCGGCCGGGCAGGTCCGCACGCAGGCCGGTTCGCGATCTTCCTCTGGGAGGTGCTCGTTATAGATCCGGTCGACGCAGAGGGTGCATTTCTTCATCACCTTCTCCTTGCCGTCCATCTCGCGCGCGCCGTAGGGGCAGGCCCAGGCGCAGAGCCCGCAGCCGATGCAGTCGGTCTCGTTGACCAGTACGATACCGTCCTCGCCGCGCTTGTAGCTGGCGCCCGTGGGGCAGACGGTGACGCAGGGCGCGTCGTCGCAATGCAGGCAGCTCTTGGGGAAATGGACGACGGCGGCGGGGCCGTCGTCGGGCACGGTCTCGTAGGCATGGACGCGGTTGAGGAACGTGCCCTCCGGCTCGGCGCCATAGGCGTCCAGATCGGCCAGCGGCGCGCCGTAGCCCTGCGTGTTCCAGCCCTTGCAGGCGACGACGCAGGCGTGGCACCCGACGCAGGTATCGAGATCGATCACCAGGCCGAGCTTCTTTTCCGTGCGGTCGGGCAGGCTGGTCATGACATCACCTCCGTGGCGAATTGGGCCAGATCGGCGTTGAAGCGGTCGGGGTTTTCCCAGAAGGGCACATGCCCGCAGCCCGGGTAGCTGAGGCTGCGCCCGCCGGGCAACGCCGCGCGCACCTCGTCGGCCATGGCGGGCAGGCAGACTTTCTCGCCTTCGCCGAAAATGGCGAGGGCGGGTTTCGTCAGGGCCTCGAGCTCGGGGCGGTAATCCTCCGAGCGGAGTCGCGCGGCCTTGCGGACATGGGGCGGGCAAAGCATGTTGAATCCGGTCATCAGCGCCAGGTCCTGCTTCGACGGCGTCTTGGCGAAACAGGCCCGCAGGAAGCCGATGGTCGCGGTCAGGTTTGCCTCCTGGTCCTCGGAATACATGCCGGTCGCCTTCACCGCCGGGCTGCGCTTTTCATGCACCCCGACGGCCGCGCCCTGGCCCATGCGGATGGTCGAGCCCACAAGCACCAGCCCGGCGATGCCCGCATCGCCATGCACGCGGAGATAATCGCAGGCGACCCAGCCGCCCATCGACCAGCCGACGAGCAGGGGCCGGTCGAGGCCCAGCGCGGCGATGATCGCCGCGATGTCCCCGGCCCAGGGCGCCGAGGTGTCATAGGCGGCGGCATCCTCGGGTTTCGCCGAGGCGCCGTGGCCGCGCAGATCCGGGGCCACCAGCCGGAAGCGGTCGGCAAGATCGCCGCCCATCTGTTTCGACCAGGACATGTGGTGCTGCGACCAGCCATGGATCAGCAGGAGCGCGGGGGCATCCTCGGGGCCCCGGTCCCGGACATGCAGCCGCACGCCGTCCGCGCCCGCGATCTCGAGTTTCCTCATGCCTTGCCGCCCTTGAAGGCCAGGTTCCGCGGCCCGCGCCCCACCGGCGAGCGCTGGGCCGGAACGGCCGGGCGGCTGGCGTGATCGTCCGGCGGGGTGGTCTTGTCGATCCGCACGCGCAGGTCGTACCAGGCGGCCTGGCCGGTCACCGGGTCGGAGTTCGCCCAGCGCAGCCCGTCGCCCTTGGGCGGCAGCAGCTCGTGGATCAGGTGGTTGAGCAGGAACCCCTCGCGCGCCTCGCGCGCGGTTTCGTCCAGCGCCCAGGCGCCGCGGCGCTTGCCGATGGCATTCCACGTCCAGACCGTGTCGCCGTTGAGCGCCTCCATCAGCGCCACCGGCACCGTGATCTCGCCATGCGGCGAGGTCAGCCTGGCCCAGTCGCCTTCCTCGAAGCCATGGGCATCCCAGACCTTGCGCGGCACGTAGAGCGGGTTGACCCCGTGGATCTGGCGCAGCCACGCATTCTGGCTGCCCCAGCTGTGATACATCGCCATCGGCCGCTGGGTCAGCGCATGGAGCGGGAAGTCGTCTTCGCTGACGGCGGTCTCCTCGAAGGGGGGATACCAGAACGGCAGCGGGTCCATGGTCTCGCTCAGCCGCGCGCGCAGGTGGTCGGGCGGTTGCCGGTGGCCATGGCCCTCGGCGGCCAGCTGGAACCGGCGCATCGGCTCGGAATAGAGGTTGAAGACATAGGGCTGCGGGCTGTCGTAGAGACCTGTCTCCACCGCCCAGTCCTGGTAGGCGGCGTTCCACGGCTTGAAATACTGCGCTTCCTCGGGGATGTGCGCCAGCCAGAAGCCGCCGTTCTCGATGTAGCGCTCGATCTGCGCGGGGTTGGGCGCGCCACGCCCATGCGCCGACCCGTCGCCGCGCCAGCCCGCCAGCGGCCCGATGCCCGGGCGGCGTTCGTGGCGCACCATGTAATCGGCATAATCGGCATAGGCCGGGTTGCCCTCTTCGTCCACCATGCCGGGCAGGCCAAGCCGGTGGCCCAGATCCAGCAGCACCGACTGGAAACCGCGCACGCCCGCGTGTCCCGGCCGCTCGGGCGCGATCACCGGCCAGCGGAGCGAATCCGCCGCCGCGTCGGCCTCGGAAATCGGACGGTCGAGCAACGAGATGCAGTCGTGGCGTTCGAGATAGGTCGTGTCCGGCAGCACGAGGTCGGCATAGGCCACCATTTCCGACGAATAGGCGTCCGACACGATGATGTGGGGGATGACGTGGTCGCCGTTCGCGTCGGTATCGGTCAGCATCTCGATGACGCGCTTGGTGCTCATCGAGGAATTCCACGCCATGTTCGCCATGTAGAGGAACAGCGTGTCGACCGGGTAGGGATCGCCGGCATGGGCGTTCGAGATGACCATGTGCATCATCCCGTGCGCCGAGAGCGGGTTTTCCCAGGAAAAAGCCTTGTCGATGCGGGCCGGCCGGCCGTCTTCGGTCAGCGCAAGGTCCTCGGGGCCCAGCGGGTAGCCCAGGTGCGGCCCGTCGAGCGGCTGGCCGGGCCGGGCCTTGCAATGCGGGCGCGGATGGGCCTCAGGGGGCTTGGGGTAGGGCGGCTTGAAGCGGAAGCCGCCGGGCACCTCGACCGAGCCCAGCAGGATCTGCAGCATGTGCAGCGCCCGGCAGGTCTGGAAACCGTTGGAATGGGCCGAGATACCGCGCATCGCGTGGAAGGAGACCGGCCGGCCGATCATCTTCTCGTGGCGCTGGCCCTTCCAGTCGGTCCAGGGCCGGTCGATCACGATCTCTTCCTCGAAGGCGGTGCGGGCCAGTTCGGCCGCGATGCGGCGGATGCGGTCCGCCGGGATGCCGCAGCGCGCGGCCACCGCTTCGGGGGCGTAGGCCGGGTCGAGATAGCGCTCGGCCATCAGTTGCAGGACCGGGCGGTGCGTCGTGCCCGCGATCCGCACCCCCTGGGCAAGGTCGGGCTCCACCCCCGGCGCGTCGTGGGGCACGGGCTTGCCCGTGGCCCGGTCGCGCACCAGCGGCGTGCCGTTCTCGTCACGCAGGAAGAGCCCGTGGTCAGGGGAACCGGCGTCGCCGTTCACGAGGAACGGCGCATTGGTGTAGCGGATCAGGTAGTCGAGATCGATTTTCCCCGCGCGCATCAGTTCGTGCACGAGCGCCAGGATGAACAGCCCGTCGGTTCCGGGCGTGATGCCGACCCATTCGTCGGCGATCGCGTTGTAGCCCGACCGGATCGGGTTCACCCCGATCACCTTGGCGCCCCGCTCCTTGAGCCGCCCGAGCCCCATCTTGATCGGGTTGGAATCGTGGTCCTCGGCCACGCCGAAGATCATGAAGAGCTTGGTGCGTTCCCAGTCGGGCTGGCCGAATTCCCAGAAGGCGCCGCCCATCGTGTAGATGCCGGCCGCCGCCATGTTGACCGAACAGAACCCGCCATGGGCCGCGTAGTTGGGCGTGCCGAAGGCCTGTGCCCACCAGCCGGTGAAGCTCTGGGACTGGTCGCGGCCGGTGAAGAAGGCCAGCTTTTCCGGCGCGGTCTCGCGCAGTGGCTTCATCCAGCGCACCGCGGTTTCCAGGGCCTCCTCCCAGGTGATCTCCTCGAATTCGCCGGACCCGCGCGGCCCCGTGCGCCGCAGCGGCGCCCGCAGCCGTGCCGGCGACAGGTGCTGCATGATCCCGGCCGATCCCTTGGCGCAGAGCACGCCGCGGTTCACCGGGTGATCGCGGTTGCCCTCGATGTAGCTGACCTGTCCATCCTTGAGATGCACGTTGATCCCGCAGCGGCAGGCGCACATGTAGCAGGTGGTCTTGCGCAGCTCGTCCGAGACGGGCGGCGAGGTGTCGAATTCGGGTTGCTTCCCCATGCCGTTTCCCGGCCCTCCCTGTGTCTGGGGCCAGAAAAGCGGATTTTCCGCAGCGGTGCGACCGAATTTTTTCTTGCCGCTTCCGTAAGATCAGATTTCGCGTCGGCTCACAGCCGGTCGAAATAGGATCGGCCGTCCTCGTGGTGGAAGAAGGGAACGCTTTCGGGCGGCCGGCCGGCGTCGAGCAGCGCCTGCACCTCGGCCAGCACCACCTCGGTGATGAAGGGCAGGTCCAGCGCGCGGACCGCGTCCAGATCGGCCCAGTGCAGGTGGCTGAGCTCGTCCTCGGCGCGCGAGAAATCGTCCGGATCGCCCAGCAGGAGATCGGCATCGGCCAGGAAGAACCGCGCGTCGAAGCGGCGCGGCCGGCCCTTGGGCGTGATCGCGCGGAAGATAAAGGTCAGGCCCTCGCCGGAGGGCAGCGCGCCCTGGTCGAGAAAATCGTGCCAGTCGGGGTGAAAGGCCGGGCGGCGCGCTGGGGCGGCCGTGTCGGCCCGGCCGAGCGCGAGTCCCGTCTCTTCCCAGAGTTCGCGGATGCCCGCCAGCACCAGCGGGCGGGCGAGCGCCGGGTCGCATGCCTCGGCCAGCCGGCGCATCGTGTCGGCATCCGGCAGCGCGGCAAGGTCCGCCCGGTGGTCGGCATCGTCCAGGGCGCCGCCCGGGAAAACGAATTTCGAGGGCATGAAGGCTGCGCCGGCACCGCGCTGCCCGACCAGGATATGCGGATCCGTCGCCCGGTCACGCACCAGGATCACCGTCGCGGCGTTACGGATTTCCGGCTCGGGGGCGGGCGGGGTCATTCGGCGGGGGTGGTGGCGTGATCCTCGCCGAAGCCATGCATGCGTTTGGCCCATTGCAACCCGACCATGGCGCCCTTCAGCCGCGGCAGCAGGAACAGCGACAGCGCGACCGCGCCGACCGAGAAGACCGCCGCCAGCAGCAGCGGATCGGGCCGAAGCGCGGTAAAGGCCCAGAGAATCAGCGGCGCCATCAGGTGGCCGACCAGCAGGATCGTCAGGTAGGCTGGCCCGTCATCGGCGCGATGATGGTGCAGTTCCTCACCGCAGACCGCGCAGTCATGGCGCACCTGCAGGTAGGAACGCATCAGCGGCCCGGACCCGCAGCTGGGGCATTTGCGGCGCCAGCCGCGCAGCATCGCGGGGCGTGCAGGGCGGTCGGGCGCGGAGGTCCGCTGGAGGCCGGAGTGATCGAACATGGAGCAAACTTAGGGCGCCCGCCGGCCGATGACACCCGTTGCGACGCCATTGCGGCGCGATGTCGCAAAAATCCGCACAGCCGGCGACGGAACCTGTGCCGCGGGCCGTGAAAGACACAGAGGCACGGGCGACGGGCCCGTGCCGTGAAGACAGACAGAAAGGATGGATACATGACCAGTTGGAGGTTCTCCAAGCTCGCACTCGCCCTCGCGCTGGGCGGCGCCGTCACCGCCGGGGCCGGCATGGCCCTGGCCGACCGGGGCGCCGGCGGCGCGCGGGGCGCGCAGATGCCTTTCGAAGAGATCGACGCCGACGGGGACGGGCGCGTGACGGCCGCCGAGATGGAGGCCTATCGCGATGCCCGCCTGGCCGAGGCTGACGCCAACGGTGACGGCGCGCTCGACAAGGCGGAGCTGATCGCGGCCGCCGAGGCGCGGCGGGCGGCCCGCCTGGCGCGCATGGCCGACCGCATGCTGGAGCGGCGGGATGCCGATGGCGACGGCAAGCTCTCCGCCGAGGAGCTGGCCGAGGCCGGTCGCGGGATGCGGCTCTTCGAGCGGCTCGACGCCGATGGCGACGGGGCCGTGACCGAGGCGGAAGTCGCCGCGATGCACGGCGCCCGCATGGGCCGGCATGGCGGCGGTGATCGACACGGTCACGACGGGCGCGGCCCGGGTCCGCGCTGGTTCGGCGACTGAACGGCGCCGGCGGGCGCTCCGATGCGCCCGCCGAACCGCACCACGCGATTGCCAGGCGCCCGCGCTGCGGCTAGGCCTCCGGATCATGCGCATGTCCCCAGACCCCGATGCGGATCTCAGCGACGACGTTCTGCTCCTGCGCTACGCCAATGGCGATGGCGCGGCCGCGCGGGTACTGACCGCGCGGCATGCGCCGCGGGTGCTGGGGCTGGCGCAGCGGATGCTCGGCGACCGCGCCGAGGCCGAGGACGTGACGCAGGAGGCGATGCTGCGGCTCTGGCGCCGGGCGCCCGATTGGCGGCAGGGCGAGGCCCGGCTCTCGACCTGGCTCTGGCGCGTGACGGCCAATCTCTGCACCGACCGGCTCCGCCGGCG
The DNA here is from genome assembly GCF_050586465.1 of Rhodovulum sp. YNF3179. Taxonomy (NCBI): domain Bacteria; kingdom Pseudomonadati; phylum Pseudomonadota; class Alphaproteobacteria; order Rhodobacterales; family Paracoccaceae; genus Rhodovulum; species Rhodovulum sp. YNF3179. Next base: position 505,059 of record NZ_JBOCEG010000001.1, read on the forward strand.
GCGGGGCGTGGCGCTCGACTCGGTGCCCGAACCCGCCGATGCCGCGCCTTCGGCCGATCAGCGGCTGATGGCGGCCGACCGGGTGGCGGCGCTCGACCGCGCGCTCGCCGCCCTGCCGGAACGCCAGCGCCTCGCGGTGGTGCTGCGCCATATCGAGGGGGCCTCGAACCCCGAGATCGCCGAGACGCTGGACACCAGCGTCGAGGCCGTCGAAAGCCTGCTGGCGCGCGGTCGCCGCGCGCTGGCTGCCGCGCTGGGCGGCGAGAAAGAGAAACTGGGACTGGACCGATGAGCGAAGATCCGAAAAGGGGCCAGGGGCCCGACGATCGGCTGGAGGCCTGCTTCGCGGCGGCGCGGGCCGCGCGGCCCGCGCCGGGCGCGGCGCTGACCGCGGCGATCCTGCGCGACGCGGCGGCGGCACAGGACGACCGGGCCGCCGCCGCCGCGGCGGCGGCCGGGCAGTCGCGCGGCGCGGCCTGGCGCGGGCTCTGGCGGGCGCTTGGCGGCTGGCCCGCGGCCGCGGCCCTGGCGGGCGCGCTGGTGCTGGGGGTGATCCTGGGCGTGGCCGTGCCTGACCCCGTGGACCGCCTCGCGGCGGTCTGGCCCGGCGCGGCTGTGGATGCAATCGAAACGGGCGGCGCCTTTCCGGGCTATGCCGACCTGATGACGGAGGGCTGAGATGACCGAAACATCGCAACCGACACCGCCCTCGAACCGGCGCTGGGTCAAGATCGTGCTGGTCGTTTCGCTCGCGCTCAACCTGGCGGTGCTGGGCGTGGTCGCCGGGGGGCTCATCGCGCGGCATCGCGCGATGGATGCGCCGCCGATGATCGAGCGCGCGCTCGCCCCCCTGGGGCTGCGGCTCTATGCCCGCGCGATGGATGCCGAGGATCGCCGCGCCGTCATCGACGCCGCGCGGGACCGGCGCGCGGATCTTGCCGCCGGGCGTTCCGCGCTCAGGGAACATTTCGCGGCGTTGGCCGGGGCCCTCCGGGCCGAGCCCTTCGATCCCGCCGCGGTCGCGGCGGCGCTGGCGGACCAGCGCCGCGCCGCCGGGCGGCAACTGGCGCTGGGCCAGGATATCCTGGTCGACCGGATCGCCGCGATGCCGCGTGAGCGGCGCCTGGATTTCGCGGCCCGGATCGAGGCGGCGCTGGACCGGCGCCGCTGACCCGGCCGGGGCCGTTCAGGCGGCGCTTGCGGCAAAGCGGACCAGGTTCCGCCCGCCGGATTTCGACGCGTAAAGCGCCGAGTCGGCCTCGCGCAGGAGCGTGGTCACCTCGTCCCGGCCCGGATGGCCAAGGGCCACGCCCACGCTGAGCGTGACGGGGAACGGCATCTCGACGCCGGGCAGCCGGAACGGCGTCGCGGCCACGGTCTTGCGCAGCCGTTCTGCCGCGATCCGCGCCGCGTCGAGCCCGGTGTCGGGCAGCGCGGCCATGAATTCCTCGCCGCCATGGCGCGACAGCAGATCCTCGCCGCGGAGATTGTCGCGCAGCCGCGCCGCGACCTCCGCCAGAACCGCGTCGCCCGCCATGTGCCCGAAGCGGTCGTTGATCTGCTTGAACCGGTCGATGTCCAGCAGCATCAGGGTGAAGATCTTGCCGGTCTCGGCCGCGCGAAGCGCGATGCGGTTCAGGTGGGTCAGCGCGTAGCGGCGGTTGTAGAGCCCGGTCAGCGGGTCGATCACCGCAAGCCGCAGCCCGTCCTGGACCGAGGCGCGCAGCCGGTCGGAATAGCGCTTGCGCCGGATCTGGCTGCGCACGCGCACGGCCAGTTCATGCGGATCCGAGCCCGCGAAGACGTAGTCGTTCGCCCCAAGATCGAGCGCCGCCGCGGCGGTGGCGATATCGCCGTCCGGCACGATCAGGATGAAGGCGCTGTGGCGGGTGGCCGGGCGCGCGCGCAACTCCGACAGCAGATCGAGCGCCGCGGCCTTGCGACCCGGGTCCATGCCGATCAGGACGAGGTCGGGCCGCGCGCTCGGCGTGCGGCCGGACAGCGCGGCCCGCGCATCGACCACGTCCACCCGCTCCGTCAGGAGCCGCCGGAGCGCCGCGGCCGATGCCGGGATCCCGTCGGCCTTGACGATCTGCACCGCTGCGGGCCGGCCGGCGACCGGGGCGGGCGCGGCGTCTTCCTCGAGCCCGAGCGCGCGGCAGGTCTGGGCGCGCAGGCGCAGTTCGTCCACGATGGTCTTCTCGCGCAGGAGGTTGCGGACCCGGGCAAACAGCGCCTGGTCGGCGACCGGCTTGGCGAGGAAATCATCCGCGCCGGCCTCGAGCCCGCGCAGACGTGCCGCGCTGTCGAGTTCGGCGGTAAGCATCACCACCGGGATATGGCGCGTCGCCGGGTCGGCCTTGAGCCGCGCGCAGACCGCGAAGCCGTCGAGCCCGGGCATCACCGCGTCGAGCAAAACGATATCGGGCCGGTCGCGCCGCGCGACGGCCAGCGCCGTCTCGCCGTCCTCGGCCTGCAGCACGTCGTAGAAAGCCTCGGCAAGCTTGGCCCTCAGCACGACGCGGTTGGTCGCGACGTCATCCACCACAAGGATGCGACCGGACATGCGGATCCTCCAGAAAGAGAAAGCTCCTGCAAGTTCTCGTTGAGAGATGTTAAGAAAACCTTTCGCAGGGCGTTTTTCACGGGAGCAGGCAGGTCGATGCGGCAGGACGAGGCGGAAACCATCGCGATCCGGGCGCTGGGATGGATCGCGGCCGAAGAGGGGCTTTTCGAGGTGTTTCTCGACGCGACCGGCTGCGATGCGGGGGAGGTGCGCGCAAGGGCCGCCGACCCCGACTTCCAGGGTGCGGTTCTCGATTTCCTGCTGCTGTCCGACCAGCACGTCACCGGCTTCTGCGATGCGGCCGGGCTGGCCTACGACGTCCCGCTCAGGGCGCGCGCGGCGCTGCCGGGGGGCGGTGCGCCCGACTGGACCTGAGGCGCCGCCGCTGCGCGGCGATCCATGCCTCCGGCGGGGATATTTCCGCCACCTGGACGATCAGAGGTCGATCTCTACGATGCCGCCCGGCGCTGCCGCGCGGGACTGGCAGAGGATCATCGCCGTGTCGCGTTCGCGATTGGAGAGCACGAAATCGCGATGCTCCACCGCGCCTGAGAGCACGGTGCACTTGCACACCCCGCAGAGCCCGTCGGCGCATTTCACGTCCACGTGGATCCCCGCGGCCCGCAGCGCATCCGTCGGCGCCGTCTCGGCGGGCACGGCGACGTCGCGGCCCGACCGGGCGAGGCGCAGCGTGAACGGGTGGTTCTCGTAGTCCGGCTGCTCGGGCACCGAGAAGTACTCGAGATGCCGCGCCGCCTCGGGAAAGCCGTTCCGCGCCGCCGCCGCGACGACGGCGGACATGTAGCGCTCCGGCCCGCAGGTGTAGACATGGGCGCCCGGTTGCCAGGTCAGCGTCCGATCGAGGTCCGCTCGGGTGCCTTCGTCGGAAAAATGCAAGTGAACGCGGTCAAACCAGGGGAAATCCGCGAGATCATGCAGGAATCCTGCATGCCGGTGCCTGCTGCAGGAATAGTGCAGCGCGAAGCCAGCGCCGATCGCGTGCAGCCTGTGGGCCATCGCGATCATCGGGGTGACCCCGATGCCGCCGCCCATCAGATAGGTGAAGCCGGCGGTTTCATCGAGCGGGAAATGATTGATCGGTCTCGAGATGAAGACGCGCCGGCCCTCCTCGAAGATCCGGTGCATGAGCCGCGATCCGCCACGGCCCTCTTGCTCGCGCAGGACCGCGATCTGGTAGCGCGACCGGTCCGCCGGGTCGCCCGAAAGCGAGTACTGGCGGAAGAACTCCGGCGCCACCACCACGTCGATATGGGCGCCGGCCGGGGCCGGTGGCAGCGGCGCGCCGTCGGGATGGACGAATTCGTACTTGGTGACCGCGTCGGTCATCGGCTCGACCTTGGAGACGACGACCTGCATCACCGGCGCGTCGGCCCGGTCGTTCGTGTAGACGTGTTCGGGCGGCTCTCCGGCGGCGCGGCGGCGGCGATGTTCGGCGGCCGGGATCATCGCCTCGTAGGCGCGGATGCCGGCCTCGCGGTCCATCGGGAAGGGCCAGGGCCAGGGCGGGGGGGCCAGCGGCGCCGGGTAGACGGCCAGCGTCTGGTCCGCGTGGCGAAGCTTCAGGTCCTTCTGCAGGGGGCGGCGGTTCACCGGTTTCGCCGTCGGGTCGTAGGGGCCCTCATCGACCATCTCGAGATTCCACCACCAGGTCTTGACCGGGTTGATCTCGCCGTTGCCGGCGATGTCGTCGAGCTTCGCCAGGACCCGCGCCGAGCCCGGCAGGTGCATCGCCGCCCAGCGGAACGGCGCCTCGGCAAAGAGGCCTTCGAGGTTCCAGGGGCAGGTCTTCATGCAGCGCCCGCACATCGCGCCGCCCTCGGTGGTGATGCGGTAGGTGGTGCATTTCTGGCTGTCGGACTTCCAGATCTCGTAGCCGTTGAACATGCGTTTCGGCCCGGCCGTGATCGCGCCCGAGGGACACTCGCGGGCGCATTTGTTGCAGGCCGCGCAGAAGCGCTGCAGGCCGAAATCGATGGGCTTGTCATGGGCCATCGGCATGTTCGTCGTCACCACCCCGGATTTGAGCCGCGGGCCGAGATAGGGGTTCAGGATCACTTCGCCGATGCGGCTGACCTCGCCCAGCCCCGAGAGCAGCAGGAGCGGGGGGTGCAGAACCTCGTCATCGGTCACCGAGTGGACCCGGGCCGTGTAGCCCAGGTTGCGAATGTGCTGGGCGAGCACCCCGCCCAGCAGCGAAAACCGGAGATAGGCGCGCATGGACTGGGCGCAGGCGATCCAGTCGTCGCCGCTGGCGCCTTCCATCGTCTCGTGGCCCTGGTCGATGATCATCGAGATGGCATTGGCATGGTAGGGCGTGATCGGCGCGCCGCCGGCATCGTGTGAGTAATAGGCCCAGTCCGGGCAGTCCGACAGCCCGACCGCGTCGACGCCGAGAAAATAGAGCGTGGCCTTGATGTTGTCGGCGTTGCGTCGCGGATCGTCCAGGGCGGGATCGACGGTCTCGGCCGCCGGACCGTCCTGGAGCAGCGTGAAGGCCCCGAGCGAGGGGCGGAAGGCGAAGGCGGCGGCGGATTTGCGCACGTAGTTGCCGTTCTTCGCCGCCTCTTGCTGGGGCTTGCCCATGTCACCGAAGAGGGCCCGGGCGAACATGTTCGCACGCTTGGGGACACGTGCGACGTTCGCCCGGTCGATATAGGTGGTCGGATCGTCGACTCTCTTCAGGTTTTCAAAGGGATGTGCGCCATCCCGGAAATCCCGCTTCAGGTAGGGATCATGTTTGCCGGCAGACTTCGCATTCCGCCCCAATCCCGTCTTCCAACTTATTGGTAAAGATACGTTTTGTGAAAGCGGCTTATCCGGGGTCACTTCCAGATCCGTCGTCACAACGGCGAGCCCGAAGCGCCTGCCGAGAAACGGGTTCTCGGCCTGGCCGTCCCGTGCCGCCGCGAGGCCGGCGCGCAGAGCCAGGCGTTCCAGGTGTATGTCGCTGGCCGCCGCCGAATGCGCGCGCGCCTGCCAGCCGAGCGACCGGATGTAGGCGGCCAGCGTGACCGCCGTTTCCATGCCGCGCAGGCAGGCGCGGTGCGCCTGTGCCCCGGCGATCCAGTCGGTGCCGGGTTCGCCCGGGCGCGGGTCGCGCGGATAGTCGTAGAGGAAGACCAGCGCATGCGTGTGATCGGTGCAGGCCGGGGGAGCGGCGGCCACCGCCTCTTTCAGGCTCGCCATGACGACGTCGATCCCGGCGGCGAGGGTTTTCGTCTGCATGCTGCGCAGTTTCCCGGCCAGCCGGTCAACGTCCGGGTTGCGGATCGGCGCGTCGAGCCAGTCCCCGGGGCCGATCCGCGCGACCCCGACCATCGCCGCGTCGCAGAAATAGCCGAATGCCTTGAGATGGCGGGCGCGTTCATCCGGGTCCGCGGGAATGGCGGCCCGGTCACGTTTGACCGCGCCCTCGCGGGTGGCGTCGAGCATCGCCTGGTAGTCCTGCATCGCGTTGACCACCGATCGCGGATCCTCGGGGCGCCGGAAGCGGAGCCCGCGCATCGCTGCCAGCGTATCGAGCCCCGCGGGCGCGTCGGCGCGGGCCAGCCGCTCGAGCGGGAAGCCGCCCAGGTGCATCGGGCGGTTCCGGTAGGAAAAGAGCTTGCCCATGGGCGGTCTCTCAGAAACTGCTCAGCGGCTGATCCTCGCCCGCCCGGAGCTTGTACAGGAGCCGCAGCAGCGCCTCGCGCTCCGCGGCGGTCAGCTTGGCGTTGAAATGCGCGTTGTTCTCGAGCCCCGCGGGCAGCGCGGCCGTCAGCCGGCGCATGCCCTCCGCGGTGGCGCGGACTTCGGTGGTGCGCCGGTCGCGGGTGCCGTTGTGGCGGGTGATGAGCCCCTCGGCCTCCATCTGGCGCAGCGCCCGCGAGGCGACGGTGCGCCCAATGCCGATGAAGGCGGCGATGTCGGAGGGCGCGGTCAGGCCTTCCTCTTCCACGGCCAGCAAGATGCACCAGCCAATCCGGGTCAGGCCGGCCTCGCGCAGGCCGTCCTCCAGCCGGCGCTCGAAAACGCGCGCGGCCAGGGTCGCCTGGTAGCCGAGCGAGTCGTGCAGCGCGTAGCGCCGTTCGGGGATCGGGGCGGGATCGTTCATGCCGGGAAAGGTCGGCCAAACCGCCGAGGGGGTCAAGGCTGGCCTTTCCCGTTCCGCTGGGCTATGCGGCCGGCGGGGACATTCTGGGAGGAGAGGATGATCGGGGGGATACTCTTCGACAAGGACGGTACGCTGTTCGATTTTCACGCCACCTGGGCGGCCTGGGCGCGGGTTTTCCTGCGGGACATCGCGGCGGGCGACGATTGCCGCGCCGCCGGGCTGGCCGGGCGCATCGGCTACGATTGGCAGGCCGGGCGCTTCATCCCCGGCAGCGTGGTGATCGCCGGCACGCCCGAGGAGATCGCCACGGCCCTCCTGCCGGAACTGCCGGGCTGGCACTTGCCGGATCTGGTGGCGCGCATGAACGCTGCCGCGGCGCAGGCCCCGCAGGTCGAGGCCGTGCCGCTGGTGCCGCTGCTGGCGGACTTGCTGGCGCGGGGCCTGCGGCTGGGCGTGGCCACCAATGACGCCGAGGCGCCCGCCATTGCGCACCTGACCGCGGTCGGTATCCGCGGCGCCTTCGATTTCGTGGCGGGGTATGACAGCGGGCACGGCGCCAAGCCCGGCCCCGGCATGCCACTGGCCTTCGCAGCCCGCACCGGCCTGGCGCCGGACCGCCTGGTCATGGTGGGTGACAGCCGCCATGACCTCGAGGCCGGCCGGGCCGCCGGGCTGCGCAGCGTGGCGGTCCTGACCGGTCCCGCGCGGGCCGAGGAGCTGGAGGATCTGGCCGAGGCCGTGCTGCCGGATATCGGCCACCTGCCGGCCTGGATACGCGCCGAGCGCTGAGCCCCGCCGCGCGACGCGAAAGCGGCCAATCCTGATCTGAATCCGACGCGATCCGTCGCAATCCGGAAACAACTGGCCCCGTCAAAGGTGTCTCTTGGCCTCTGAAGACCAAGGGAGGCAGACGTGGCAGAGGCACGAAAACGACGCGGCGGCGGGCGGGCCGGCAATGTCCGGCTCGCGGATACGCGGGCCATCGGGCAGAGCCCCTGGCGTATCCCGGAAAACCCCGATCGTCCGGTCGAGCCGCTCGACGAGGCGGGGGTTCAGGCCGTCCACGAAGGCGCGATGCGCATCCTCGAGGAGATCGGCATCGAGTTCCTCAACGACGAGGCGCGCGGGATCATGGCCGAGGCCGGCTGCACGGTCGAGGGCACCAATGTCCGGATGGGGCGCGATTTCGTGATGGAGATGGTCGGCAAGGCGCCGTCGCAGTTCACGATCACGCCGCGCAACCCCGACCGGCAGGTCACCATCGGCGGCAGGCACATGGTGTTCGTCAACGTCTCGTCGCCGCCGAACTACTGGGACATGGACACGGGCAAGACCCCGGGGACCCGCGAGCACTGCCGGAACCTCCTGAAACTGACCCAGTATTTCAATTGCATCCACATCGCGGGCGGCTATCCGGTCGAACCGGTGGACGTCCACGCCAGCGTCCGCCATCTCGACGTGCTCTTCGACAAGCTGACGCTGACCGACAAGGTCGCGCATGCCTACAGCCTCGGGGCGGAGCGCGTCGATGACGTGATGGAAATGGTTCGGATCGCGGGCGGCCTCAGCCACGAGGAATTCGAGGCCACGCCGCGGATGTACACCAACATCAATTCCACCTCGCCGCTGAAGCACGACATCCCGATGCTCGACGGCTGGATGCGCTGCGTGCGGCGCGGGCAGGCGGTGGTCGTCACCCCCTTCACGCTGGCCGGCGCCATGGCGCCGGTGACCATGGCGGGCGCGGTGGCGCAGTCGCTGGCCGAGGGACTCGCGGCGATCGCGCTGGCGCAATACATCCGGCCCGGTGCGCCCTGCGCCATCGGGACCTTCACCTCGAACGTGGACATGCGCTCGGGCGCGCCGGCCTTCGGCACCCCGGAATACATGCGTGCCACCCAGATGACCGGCCAGCTCGCGCGGTTCTACGGGCTGCCCATGCGCGCCTCCGGCTCCTGCGCGGCGAACGTGCCGGACGGGCAGGCCATGTGGGAGACCTCGAACGCGCTCTGGGCGGCGGTCCAGTCGGGCACGAACATGGTCTACCACGCGGCCGGCTGGCTCGAGGGCGGGCTGATCGCCAGCCCCGAGAAATTCATCATGGACTGCGAACTCATCCAGCAGATCCAGCGCTATTTCGAGCCCGCCACCTACGCGACATCGGCCGACGACATCGCCGTCGACGCGATCCGCACCGTCGGGCCGGACGGGCATTTCTTCGGCACCGAGCACACCCAGGACCGGTACACCACCGCGTTCTACGCGCCCTATCTCAGCGACTGGCGCAATTTCGAGGCCTGGCAGCTCGACGGGGCGGTCTGGACCTCCGTCCGTGCGCACAACGTCTTCAAGGCGATCATGGCGGAGTTCGAACCGCCCCCGATGGATGACGCCATTCGCGAGGAACTCGCGGGGTTCGTCGAGCGCCGCAAGGCCGAGGGCGGCGCCCCCACCGATTTCTGAGCCGCCCGTCTCGCCGCTGGAACCCCCCGGCGCGAGCGGCTACTCTGCCCCCGGCAAGCGCGGAGGACGGCATGGCGACGGATCGGGACCTGGCACGCAACCGGCTGGCTCTGGGGGGCTTCGGTGCCGTGGCGGGGCTGTGCCTCTGGCTGCTGTTCGACCGCTTCGACGATTTTCCCGGGCTGGAACGGATCCTTCTTCTGGGCGGCGGCATCGCCATCCCCCTGTTCGGTGGCGTCCTGGCGATGACCGGGCCGCTTGCCTTCGGGCGGGCGCTGCGCGCGGCGTTGCCGCTGGCGGTGGTGGCGGGCGGTTTGCTGCTGCTGGCGTCGTTCCGCTTCGCGTCGGTCCGGGACTATCTCGGTGCCTGGCATCCCGTGGCGGCCTATCTCGGGGTCGTGTGCCTGATCCCGCCTTTCCTCGTCGCCCGTGAAACCGGCCCCGGCGGCTGGAATGACTACGCCGCGCTGTTCCGCGAGGCCTGGTCGATGGTCGTGCGCGGCGCGACGGCGTTGCTTTTCGTGGGCGTCTTCTGGCTGGTCTACGCGCTGTCCGATACCCTGCTCGGCCTTGTCGATGTCGACGTGCTGGGCGATCTCGCCGGCGAGGGATGGTTCGCGGCGACGCTCTCGGGCGCGGTTCTGGGTATGGCGCTGGCCGTCCTCAACGAACTCGCCGCCTACCTGTCGCCGTCGCTGGTCCTGCGGCTGTTGCGACTGCTGCTGCCCGTGGTGGCGGCGGTCGTCACGCTGTTCCTGGTGCTGGTCCCGGTGCGCGGGCTCGAGGACGCTTTTGGCGGGCTGTCGGCCGCGGCGGTCCTGCTGGCGATGGCGATCGGGGCGATCACGCTTGTCGCGGCCGCGCTGGACGACTCCGACGACATGGCGGCCGAAAGCCCCCTGATGCTGGGGGCGGCGCAGTTGGTGTCGCTTCTGCTGCCGGTGCTGGCGGGGCTGGCGGCCTATGCGGTCTGGCTTCGGGTCGAGCAGTATGGCTGGACGCCGGATCGTCTCGTGGCGGCGGTCGCGGCGGCGGCGGTGATGGGATATGCGCTGCTCTATGCCGGGTCGGTGGCGCTGCGCGGGCGGTGGATGGCACGCATCCGTCGCGGCAACGTCGCGATGGCGGTCGGCATCGTCGCCGTCGCGGCGCTCTGGCTGACCCCGGTGATCAATGCCGAGCGGCTCTCTGCCAAGAACCAGGTGGCGCGCTTCGCCGCGGGCGAGACGCCGGTCGCGGCGCTCGATCTGTGGTCGATCGGGCGCGACTGGGGCAAGCCCGGAAAAACCGCGCTCGCCGAATTGCGGGCCATGACCGATCATCCGGAACATGCCGTCCTGATGGAACGTCTCGATGCGCTCGCCCGCGCCGAGAGCCGGTACGCCTTCGCCAATGCCCTGCCCGCCGATCCCGAACGCGCGGCGCGGCTTTCCGAACGGCTGCGGGCGGCGCCGGACGGCCGCGCCCTGCCGGACGGGTTCGTCGCAAGACTGGCGCCCGCGACCCAGGCCTGGGCGGACGAAAGCTGTGCCCGTGCACTCGCGGATGGCAGCCCGGGCTGCACCGTGCTGTTCGCCGATCTCGTGCCCGCCTGGGCGGGCGAGGAGGCTCTGCTCTTCCTCGACAATCCCGGCCGCATGGGACTCCGGGTGCGGCTGCTGCAGGCGGCGCCCGGCGGCTACCGCGACGCCGGGGATCCGCTGCTCTACGGGGCGCGGCTTGCGGATATGGACCCGGACGTGCTGATCCCCGCGCTCCGTGCCGGGGCCTTCAGCATCGGGACGCCGGACATCCCGGCGCTTCGGATCGAGAACGGCCCGACGCTGGTGCCGCGCCCCTGACCGCTTGGGGCTTTCTTAAGACCTGCCCGCTAGCTTCCGTCCCTGATCGCGGCAGAGGGCGCCATGCACGGGCTGATCAACACGTCCATCCAGTCATTCGTCATGCAGGTGTATGGCAACGCGGCCTGGTCAGAGATCTGCCTGCGCGCGGATCTCGGCTTCGATCGCTTCGAGACCATGCTGACCTATGACGATGGCCTGACGGAGGCGGTGATAGAGGCCGCCGTCGACGTGCTGGGAAAGGACCGTGGCGCCATACTCGAGGACATGGGGCACCATCTCGTGACCAATCCCGCATCCGAGCCGCTGCGCCGGCTGCTGCGCTTCGGCGGCGAGAACTTCGCCGATTTCCTGCATTCCCTGGACGAGTTGCATGACAGGGTCCGGCTGGCCCTGCCCGATCTGGAACTGCCGCGCTTCGACGTGCGTGAACATGCACCGGCATCGTTCAGCCTGCATTTCGATTGGTCGGCTTCCGGTCTCGGCCAGGCGGTCCTCGGGGCAATCCGGGCGATGGCCGATGACTACGGCACCCTGGCGGTGCTGGACTACGCGCCGCGGGGCGTTCACGGCGAGAGCGAGACGATCACCGTCAGCCTTCTGGAAAGGCACCATGCCGCGGGCCGCGACTTCGCGTTGGCCCGGGCCGAACCGTGAGCCGCGCCGCCATGGCCGGGGACGGGGCAGACGCGTGGGATGCCACGACGGGACCGCGCCTGACATTGTGCGGGCTCGACCGGCTGATGCCGCTGCATGTCTGGGTGGGGCCGACGGGGCATGTGCAGCGCGTGGGCCCGACGCTGGCAAAGCTCAGACCCGGCGAGGGGCTGGCGGGCCGGCGTCTGCTGGAGGTGTTCGAGCTGCGCCGGCCGCGTGGTGTCCACCGCTTCGCCGATCTTCTGGGGCGCGACGGCGCGAAGCTGCAGCTGAGCTTCCGCGCCGCGCCCCGCACCAGCCTCAAGGGGGCGTTCGTCCGCCTGGCGGACGGGCAGGGGGCGCTGCTCGATCTGTCGCCCGGGCTGAGCGTCACCGACACGGTCGCCCGGTTCGGGCTGACGGGCAGCGATTTCCCGCCCTCCGATCCGACGGTCGAGATGCTCTACCTGATCGAGGCGCAGTCTGCGATCCTGGCGGAATCGCGCAAGCTGAACCGCCGGCTCGACGAGGCCCGGCTCGCCGCGGAACGCGAGGCGCTGACCGACACGCTGACCGGGCTCCGGAACCGCCGGGCGCTGGAGCATCTGCTCGAACGCCTGACCGACGCGCACCTGGCCGAGCCCTTCGGGCTGATGCATCTCGACCTGGATTATTTCAAGCAGGTCAATGACAGCCTCGGCCATGCGGCCGGGGATCATGTTCTCTGCCATGTCGCCAAGGTCCTGGGCGAGGAGACCCGCCGCGACGACATGGTGGCGCGGATCGGCGGCGACGAGTTCGTCGTGATCTGCCGGCGCTGCGACGACCCGGCCACGCTCGACCGGATCGCGCGGCGGATCATCGCGCGGCTCGAGGTGCCGATCCCCTATGCCGGCCATGTCTGCCGGGTCAGCGCCAGCATCGGGACCACGATCTCGAGCGCCTATGCCCGGCCGACCTCTGCGCGGATGCTGCGTGACGCCGACCGCGCGCTCTACGCGTCGAAAGACGGCGGCCGCGCTCGTCACACGCTCTTCGCGGTGGCAAAGCCCGGCGTGGCCGGCCGCAAGACGTCCTGAGCCCCGCGGCGCGGGGCCGCCGGGAAGCCGCGCAGGCCCGGCGGAGCGGCTTCACGGACGCACTAAATTCTAGCCTTTCCCCCCGATTGCGCCTAAAGATTGGGCTTCTGGCCTGAGGAGCAGAGGCAACACGCGCCGCGCGGCTCCGTCGCGGCGGCCATTGCCTAATATCTCATCATGAGTGACGGCGGGATCTTCGATGAAATGCATGGCGCCACCGGGCAGCTTCGCCGCCCTTACGCCGCGTTCAAGACCTGGTTCGACGCCGAGGCCCCGAAGCGGCTGCGCGCCAAGCAGCGCGAAGCCGAGGACCTGTTCCGGCTCACGGGCATCACCTTCAACGTCTATGGCCGGGCCGAGGCCGAGGAACGCCTGATCCCCTTCGACATCGTGCCGCGCATCATCTCGGCGCGCGAATGGCAGAAACTCTGCCGCGGGATCGAGCAGCGGGTCCGCGCGCTCAACGCCTTTCTTCACGACATCTATCACCGCCAGGAGATCGTGCGCGCCGGGCGCCTGCCAGTCGAAATGGTGGCGAAGAACGATGCGTTCCTGCCCCAGATGATCGGCGTCGAGCCGCCAGGCGGCATCTATACCCATATCGTGGGCATCGACCTCGTCCGCACGGGCGACGACAGTTTCTACGTGCTCGAGGACAACGCGCGCACGCCCTCGGGCGTGAGCTACATGCTCGAGAACCGCGAGACGATGCTGCAGATGTTTCCCGAGCTGTTCTCGCTGAACCGCGTCGCGCCGGTCGAGACCTACCCCGCGGATCTGCGCCGCTCGCTCGCGGCCTCGGCGCCGCCTGACAGCAGCGGCACGCCGACCGTCGCGGTGCTGACGCCCGGGATCTACAACTCCGCCTATTTCGAGCATGCCTTCCTCGCCGACAAGATGGGGGTCGAACTGGTCGAGGGCCAGGACCTGCGGGTCGTCGACGGGCGCGTGGCGATGCGCACGACGCTGGGTTACCAGCCGGTCGACGTGCTCTATCGCCGGGTGGATGACGGTTTCCTCGATCCGCTCAACTTCAATCCCGACAGCGCGCTGGGCGTGCCGGGCATCATGGATGTCTACCGCGCCGGGCGCATCACCATCGCCAACGCGCCGGGCACGGGCATCGCCGACGACAAGGCGATCTACAGCTACATCCCCGAAATCGTCGAGTTCTACACCGGCGAGCGCCCGATCCTGGAAAACGTGCCGACATGGCGCTGTTCCGAACCGGACTCGCTGGCCTATGTGCTCGACAACCTCGAAAACCTCGTCGTCAAGGAGGTGCACGGGTCCGGGGGCTACGGGATGCTGATCGGCCCGGCCGCCAGCCGCAAGGACCTTGCCGAGTTCCGCCGCAAGCTGCGCGCGCGCCCGACGAATTACATCGCGCAGCCGACGCTCGCGCTGTCCACCGTGCCGATCTTCACCCGCAGCGGGCTGGCCCCGCGCCACGTGGATCTGCGCCCCTTCGTCCTGGTCAGCCCCGAGGGCGTGAAGATCACGCCGGGCGGGCTGACGCGGGTCGCGCTGAAGAAGGGTTCTCTGGTCGTGAATTCCTCTCAGGGCGGCGGCACCAAGGACACCTGGGTGCTGGAGGATTAGGCGCATGCTGGGAAAGACCGCGAACGGGCTTTACTGGATGTATCGCTATCTCGAGCGGGCCGAGAATACCGCCCGTCTGATCGAGACAGGCCAGCGCATCGCGCTGACCCGCTCGGGCAACGGCGACGCGGACTGGGAGCCGGTGATGCAGACCGCGGGCGTGGCCGGCGGCTACCACGCCGCCCATGACAGCGTCAGCAAGGAAGCCGCGATCGACTGGATGCTGCGCTCGCGCGACAACGCCTCCTCGGTGCTCTGTTCGATCGACGCGGCGCGCCAGAACGCCCGTCTGGTGCGCACCGCGCTCACCCACGAGGTCTGGGAGGCGATAAACGGCTGCTACATGGATGTGCGCCGGGTGCTTGCCCGCAAGCTCGGCGAGCGGGACCTGACGCCGGCGCTGAAGTCGCTCCGCCAGCGCACGGCGCTGGTGCGGGGCGCGACCCACGGCACGATGCTGCGCAACGACATCTTCAATTTCTGCCGGATCGGCACCTTTCTCGAACGCGCCGACAGCACCGCGCGCATACTCGACGTGAAATACTACGTGCTGCTGCCCTCGGTGGCGTCGGTCGGCTCGTCCATCGACAACGTGCAGTGGGAGACGATCCTGCGCTCGGTCTCGGCCATGGGCGGCTTCCGGTTGGTCCACGGCAATCGCGTCACCCCGCCCGAGATCGCGCGGTTCCTCATCCTCGACCGGCGGATGCCGCGCAGCCTGAATTTCTGCGTCTCCAAGATCCGGGACAATCTGGGCTACCTTGCACAGGACTACGGCGCGCGGCTGCCGTCGCACGATATCGTCGACGGGCTGGCGGCCCGGCTGATGGCCAACGAGATCGACGAGATCCTCGAACTCGGCCTGCACGAATACATCGAGGAGGTGCTCGCGGCGCTGGGCGAGGCGGGACGCCAGATCGAGATCGACTACAGGTTTGCCGAATGACGCTGCGCCTGCATATCACCCATGTCACGCGGTACAGCTTCGACGCGCCCGTGCCCTACGGACTTCAGCAATTGCGCAAGACGCCGAAATCCGGGCGCGGCCAGGAAATCCTTTCCTGGGAGACACGGGTGGAGGGCGGCCGCAAGGAGCTGAGCTTCGAGGATCACCACCACAACACCGTCGAACTCGTCAGCTTCGAGCGGGGCACCACCGCGCTGACCGTGCGTTGCGAGGGCGCGGTGGAGATGACGGAAACCCACGGCGTCATCGGGGCCCATCGCGGGCCCGCGCCGCTCTGGCTTTTCGGGCGCGCGACGCCGCTGACCCGGGTTGGGCCCGAATGCCGGACGCTACTGAAGGGGCTCGGCGACGGCCCGTATCTCGACCGGCTCCACGCGCTCTCGGCGGTCATCAGGGAGAGGGTCGCCTATGAAATCGGTGCCACCCATGCCGGCTCGACGGTCGAGCAGGCGCTCGCCGCGGGCCGCGGCGTTTGCCAGGACCACGCCCATATCTTCGTGGCCTGCGCGCGCGAATTGGGGGTTCCGGCGCGCTACGTCTCGGGCTATCTGATGCTGGACGACCGCACCACGCAGGAGGCAGCCCATGCCTGGGCCGAGGCCCATCTCGAGGGACTTGGCTGGGTAGGCTTCGACGTCTCCAACGGGATATCGCCCGATGCGCGCTACGTGCGGGTCGCCACGGGGCTCGACTACGCCGAGGCCGCGCCGGTGCGGGGCACCACCTATGGCGGGGCCGGCGAGGCGCTCTCCGTCGAGATCGAGGTGGCACAGCAGTAAAGGCCCGCCATGACCTATTGCGTTGGAATGATGCTCGACCGCGGGCTGGTCTTCATGTCCGACACGCGGACAAATGCGGGGCTCGACAATATCTCGTCCTTCCGCAAGCAGCATCGCTGGGCTGCGCCCGGCGACCGGGTCGTCACCCTGATGGCGGCGGGTAACCTGGCGACCACACAGGCGGTGGTCAGCATCCTGGATGAACGCACCAAGGCACCGGAAGAGCGCCAGCCGTCCCTGATGTCGATGCCCTCGATGTTCCAGGTCGCGCGGCTCGTGGCCGATACGCTGCGCGAGGTGATCAGCCAGCACGCCGAAACCGGCCAGCGCGCCGATTCGAGCTTCAACGCGACGCTGATCCTGGGCGGCCAGATCGCCGGCGGCCCGCCGCGGCTTTTCCTGATCTATCCGGAGGGCAATTTCATCGAGGCGAGCGCCGACACGCCCTTCTTCCAGATCGGCGAGACCAAGTATGGCCGGCCAATCCTCGTGCGGGCCTATGACCCGGCGATGGGCTTCGACGAGGCGATGAAGCTGCTGCTGGTAAGCTTCGACTCGACCGTGAAGGCCAACCTGACCGTCGGCGCGCCCTTCGACTACCACCTCTACGAGGCCGACAGCCTGGCGGCCGGCCCGACCGGCCGGATCGAGGCCGACGATCCCTATTTCGAGAGCCTGTCGAAACGCTGGGGGGCGGCGCTGAAAGAGGCGCTGGAAAACCTGCCGCCCTTCGACGGGGCGGGGTGACGTCGCAGATCCGATAGCCTGATCCATCGGCACCGCCGTCGAGGCACCGTCCCCCGCCGAGATGCCGGCGCGTGGCTCCGTCGCGACGACGCGGGGGGACGGGCGGTGTCGTCGTTCCCGCCGACGGGCAAGCCGGCCCGGCCCTGTCAGCCCGTGTCCGAAACCTGCCGCACCACATCCGTCACCGAGCCGTCCCTGTATTCCGAAACGGCGACGATCCGGCCATCCGGGCGCGGCGGAGGATGCCTGGTCGCGACGGTCGCGGCCCGCGATACAAGCTCCCCGATCGCGATGACGGGCAGCCCGGCATGCCGCAGCCTGTCCGCAAGCTCCGCGCGGGCCGGGTTCACGGCGATCCCCGCCTCGGTCACGATCACGTCGACGGTGGCCCCGGGCGTGGTCACCGTCGTGACGGCGGGCACGATCTTGGGAAAACCCGCGGCCGTCAAACGCGTCGTGACGACGCTGAGGCGCGCGCCTGCGGCGGTGTCGGCATGGCCGCCCGACCCGCCGATCAACAGACCGCCGGCCTTGGTGGTGACGTTCACGTTGAAATCGAGATCTACCTCGGCCGCCCCCAGAACCACGGCGTCCAGCCGGTCCACGACCGCGCCCCCGATATGCGGCCCGGCATAGACGGCGGCCGACACGGCCTGGTGGCGCAGGTCGTCGCGATAGGACCGCACGGCGGCGAGATCGAAGCACTGCACGTCGAGCAGCCCCGCGAAAAGCCCCGCGTTCAGCATGTCGACGTGGAACCCGGTGATCCCGCCCGAGCAAAAGCTGCCGGTGATGCCGCGCGCGGCCATCTCGCCGCCGACAGCGGCCGCGGTCGCCAGCGAGATGCCGCCGGCGCCCGTCTGGAAGGAAAACCCGTCGGTCATAAGGCCGCTGGCCGCGATCGCAGCCGCGGCCCGGGCGCCGATTTCGAGGCTGACCGGGTCTTCCGCCGGGCGCGTGGTGCCCGATGCGATCCCGGTCGGATCACCGATACGGTCGATGCAGACGACCCCGTCGACCTTGTCCTGCGGGATGTCGATTGCCGGGGCAGGGTAAGGCACGAGCGTGTCGGTGACGGCGATCACCCGGCCGGCGACCGCGACATCGACCATCGGGTATCCAAGCGTGCCGCAGGCGGTCTGTCCGGCGCGGCCCGAGATATTGCCAAGCGCATCGGCCGCGGGCGCGGCGATGAAGGCCACGTCGATCGCCAGATCGCCGCGGTCGAGGGCGCGCGCCCGGCCGCCATGGGTGCGCAGGATGACCGGTTCAGCCAGGCGCCCCTGGCTCACCGCCTCGGCGACCGGGCCAGAGATGTAGCTGGCCGAGAGCCGGGTCACCGTGCCTTCGCGGATATGGTCCACCAGCGGGGCATGGACCGGGAAGATCGAGGAGGCCGCCACGTGCAGGTTCCTTATCCCGCGCCGTGCCAGGGCCTCCAGCACCCGGTTCAGGACCGCGTCTCCGTTGCGAAGATGATGGTGGAAAGAGATCACCGCGCCGTCCGATAGGCCGCTGGCCGAGATCGCGTCGTCGAGATCGGCGTGCAGCTTGGCCCGGCGCGCGCCGGTCTTGGCCGCGGCAAGGCGGTCGGCGTGGCCGTCCGCCGGCGTACGGATCGGCCCGTAGCCTGGGATGCGCTTTGGTAACTCCGGCATGAGCATTCCTGCAAAGATGGAACCGGGCGGGTTTCGCGTGCCATCGGGTTGCGATGGACCGTTCCCATTAAGCACGCGCGACGGGCAATGCCCAGACGCAGCTACGCGGGCTGGTCCGCCGTCGCCACCTTGCGCCGCGGGTCAGGCGGGGCCCCGCACCGACCCTCGTTGCTGTTGTCAGTTCGGAAGGGTCTGATACCCTTCTGCGGTGAAAATGTCATCGCGCGTGGCATGTCGCACCCCGCCCGGCCCGGAGCCCGCAGATGCGGGAAGACGGCGGTGGGCGCTTGCCGCGTGCGGCCGAACCCCTGACGGGCCGCGCCTGCGGGAGATGAGCACATGAACCGGTCCCTGCGTCGGCGTTTCGCCGCACGGAACAAGCCGAAGAAGAAGATCGTCCTGTCCTGGGACAGCGCGCGCGCGCGGATCGCGTCGATGCGGGCGCTGGCGGGGCGTCCGGCGCAGAACCCGAAGATGCTCGAGAAGGTCAAGACCGCGCTGGCGGGGCAGCTCGATCGCGCCCGGGAGGAGGGCCGGCCGCTCAAGGAGCATGTCGGCGCGGCGCGGGACGGCACCCACGCGCTGGAGGTCGCGACGACCGAGCTCGACCGGCAGGACGAGGCCGGCATCGCCGGCGCTCTCGGCGGGGCGCCCGCCTGCCGGATGGGCTGTGCCTTTTGCTGTGTCCTGCGGACCGGCCCCGAGGACAGCGGTCTTCTCGTGACAGAGGCGGAGGCCCGGCGGGCCGGCGCCGCGCTGGCCAAGTTGCAGGGGCAGCCCGACGGGCGCAGCTGGATCGCGCAGGCCTGCCCGGCGCTCGATCCCGAGAGCCGCGCCTGCCGGATCTACGAAAGTCGTCCGGTCATGTGCCGATCGGTCTACAACACCGATGCGCAGCCCTGCGCCGATCTGGTGCGCAGCGGCGGCGCGCGGGGCTACACGCTCAACTCGGACGCGGCGGACATCCATTACCTGGCCCATGCCATCGGGGTCACAACCGTGGGCGAAGGGGCGACCGGAACGGTCTACAGCTTCGCGCGCTTCGCGGGCGAGGTGATCGACGGGGCCGGGATCGACCAGGCGCTGAGCCGGGCCCGGTTCCCGAAGGGCACCATCGACAAGGAAGTGCTGGTCAAGGCCGATTGACCCGGCGCTGCGGCCCTGGCCCTGGGGAACGGCGCCCGCGTGGGGCGGGCAAGGGGGCGGGTCCCCCGGATGCCAAACCGGCCCGCCCTGCGACCGGGCCCGCTGTCCCGGCCTCGGGGGCTAGTGACCCTGCGCCAGGATATCGGGCCTTTTGCGCTGCGCCGCCACGCCCTCGGCCTCCACCTGGTCATGCAGCCACGCGGAGAATTCGCGGATCATCGGGTCGTCCTTCCGCGTGTTCGCATACGCGACCGAGTAGATCACGAAGGGCATGGTCACGGTATCGAACAGCCTGACGAGCGTGCCGTTTTCCAGCGTGCCCCGGACCACCGCGTCATAGGCAAGCGCCACGCCCTGTCCCTTCTCCGCCGCGGTCGTGGCCAGCTCGCAATTCGGAAAGGTCGGGCCCCGGGGAAAGGCGGGCGGGTTGACGTCCGCCGCTTCGAACCACTCGCCCCAGGCATCCATCGTCTCGTCATGCATCAGCGTCGCCCGGCACAGGTCCTCGGGGTCGTGAAGGTTTTCGCGTTCTTTCAGGGCCGGGCTCGCCACGGGATAGCGGGCCGACTGCATCAGCGGTTCGGTCACCACCCCCGGAACATGCGCATCCGCCCACTGGATCACCACGTCGGCCCCGTTCGAGGAGAAATCGGTCGACGGCGCCCCGTTCGAGACGGAAATCCGGATCCGGTCACCGAAGGCGAGATCGCCCAGGCGCGGCACCAGCCAGCGGGCGGCGAAACCGGGTGTGCAATGCACGCGGAAGGGCTTGCGCCCAGCCTCCTTCACCGTGCGGGTGGTTTCGTCGAAGAGGTCGAGAAGCGCCGTCACTTTCCGCGCATAGGCCTGTCCGGTCAGCGTCAGTTCGATCCTGTTGCCGGACCGACGGAAGAGAGCTGTATCCAGGTAGTTCTCGAGCGCGCGGATCTGGTGGCTGACCGCCGACGCGGTCAGGCAAAGCTCGTCCGCCGCATCCTTGATGCTTCCCTTGCGGGCCGCAGCCTCAAAGGCGCGGACGGCGGCAAACGGCGGAAATTCCCGTGTCAAAACGCCTTCCCCTGTAACCGCGCCCATTGTTTAATTCGCCAAATATGGCACATACGGGGATTTTGCTCAATTCTCGCGCCATTCCTGGAAACAGGCATCCCGTAAATACTGAAATCCCTTTCCTGTCGGGACCGCGGTTCGGCGGCGCCGGGCGCTTTCACGATCCCCCGGGTTGGCCTGTGCGGGTGTGACGGACCCCCGGCGCGCGGGAGGATACCGCGCGCCCCGCGATGCCGATCAGGACCATCCCAGGCGGTGGATGTCGATCTCGTATTTCGGGTGCTGCTCCGCGCCCGTCACGCCGCTCTTGTAGTGGCGGAAAATGGCGCGGAAATAGGGAATGATCGCGACGCCGTCATCGACCATCATCTGTTCCAGCTCGGCCATCACCTCTTGCCGCGCGGTGTCGCCGGCAATCGCGTTGGCCTCCGACAGAAGCGCGTCGAACGCTTCGGAGCGGTAACCCGCCTCGTTCCAGGTTGCCGTCGAGCGGTAGGCGAGGTTGAGGTTCTGAATACCCGTCTCGCGATGGCCCCAGTTCGTGGACGAGAACGGATACTTGGTCCAGTCGTTCCAGAAGGTCGAGCCCGGCATCACGGTGCGCTTCACCCGGAAGCCGGCATCGCGCAGCTGCGCCGCAACCGCGTCGGTCGTGGCCTTGATGAACCCGTCATCGATGGAGATCAGCTCGTGCTCGAAATCCATCATGCCGGCCTCTTCCATCAGGCGGCGGGCTTCCTCGACGTTTCTTTCATGGCCCGGGATATCGGCGTGGTCGGGGTTCACGCCGGGTGCGACGTGATAGTTGTTGTTCGATACGCTGCCACGGTTCGAAAGGCCAAGCTCGAGCGGCACGGTGTTGTCGACCGCCAGCTGCAGCGCCCGGCGCACGCGCACATCTTCATAAGGGCGCATGCCATCGACCTCGGCCTCCTGGTTGGGGCGGATCACGACGGTGGCCGCGGTGCCGATCTCGCTGCGGGTCCAGCCGATCGTGTCGAAAATTTCGAGGAAATCGGCCACCGTTTCGTAGACCATGTCGAACTCGTCCGAGTCCGCCCCCGCCAACCAGGCGGCCGGGTCGGTGCCGTAGTCCAGGAATTCGACCCGGTCCAGCCAGGCTTCTCCCCAGTAGGTGTGATCGGGGTTCTTCACCAGCACGACCTTTTCGCCGACGCGAAACTCATCGAAGACGTAGGCCCCGGTGCCGATCCCGTGGTCCCCGACCGAGGTGCCGATAAGGTCGCGATGCATGATCGCGGCCGGGTAGTCGGCCATGCCGAACATCAGCGTGCCATCGGGGTGGCGCAGGGTCAGCCGGACGGTGTGGCTGTCGACGATCTCGACCGCCCCGTCCGCGGCGACGCCGTTCTCGACCAGCGCGGCCATCCGTGTCGCCATCGAGTTGCCCTCGACCGCCTCGTCGCACCAGCCGATGACGTTCGCGGCCACGTCCTCGGCGGTGAAATCGTCGCCGTTGTTCCACTTGACGCCTTTTCGGACGTTCAGCGTGTACACGGTGGCGTCGTCATTGGCCTCCCAGCTTTCCAGCAGGACCGGTTGCAGGGTGCCGTCGCGCTGAACTTCCGCCAGGTACTGGATGATGCCGCGGGTCTGGTTCGCCATCTCGGGCCAGTCATAGGTGCGCGGATCCTTGAGTTCACGGCAGTTCATCTGGATGCGCAGCGTCCCGCCCATCTGCGGAGACGATGCCCGCGCTTCGGCGTTCAGGCCGATCAAGCCGTAGGCGGTCGTGGCGGAGACGCCGAGCGCCGTTGCGCGGCCAAGGAATTCCCGGCGGCTCAGCAGTCCCTGGCGGTGTTCGCGCGCATGCAGCTCCGCGGCCGGATGGATACGCCCCTGTTGGGTTTCGAGTTTGGTCATGGCGCGTCGTCTCCCTCGTTTGTCAAGCTGACCCCGGCTGTCTGGCGGCGTCGATCCGGCCGAGACGCGTCCGGTATTTCCCACGCAGTCTGTTCCCTCGTGGCGTTGTCCAGTTTTGTCCGGTCACGAACTGCCCGGAACTCTCGCGACAGATAAGGTGAATCGTGATCGCGGCAAGAAATCTGTCGCCCGCGGGCCGGCCCGACCGGATCGCCCGCACGGACGATGACCGCCTTGTCGCTTGGCTTTCGACACGCCCCGCCTTGCAGAGATGCTTCCGCCGCTCTCGCCTCACGCGGCGTCGCCGCCCGAGATCGCGGCCGTCGGGGAACCGGGCTGCCGGCGGGCTGCGACGTTCGCGGTCGGCGCCTACTCTTGGATCGACTCGAGGTAGTAGACCAGGGCCAGGATCCGTCCGCGCCCGACCATGTCCGCGGTCTCTCCGCGCTGGCTGCTTGCCGAGGCCTGGAAGCGTTCGCCCCAGATGGGCATATCGCCCCCGTGGGCACGAACATCGCGACCGTCAATGAGTTTCAGCGTGTTGTTGAACGGGAAATCGCCCCCACCGGTACGCTCGGTGATCTTGGTCAGACTGGGGGTCTTGATCTGGAGAAGACCGGCGAGGGGGCCGTCACCCTTGCCGGACTCGCCGTGGCAGCCGGCACAGGCCACCATATACTCGCGCGCCCCGGCCTCGATCGTCGCGTCCTGGGCAAGGGATTGGGCGGGCATAGCGATGAGGAAAGCACCAAGTATCGCGTAGAACCTATTCATTTCCAGAACTCCTCTCTCTGAGTGGAAACATGGTTTAAATGGTCTGCGACTGAATACTGTAACGCGAAGCCTACACAGCCCCGCCGCGAAGCTGATTGATTTCGATCAAGGTCCCAATCCCGTTGCGGAGAACCAATCCGGTTTTCCGGAATTCTCGAACGGAAATCCTTCGGTAAGCTGATCCCCGCGCGACCCGAAAACACGCCGCGGGGCAGGGAGGGGAGCACCCCGCCCTCGTTTCGGATCATTTCCGCGATCGTTGTTCGTCAGGGCAGGAAAATCTCCCGCACGCGAACCGGGATATCGAGGATCGCGACGGTCTCCTCCGATCCGTCGAAGATCGCCGCGAGGTCCGCGATCGAGATGGACAACGCGTAGGTGCCAGTCAGCGGTTTTCCCATGGCGCCGCTCATCACGACGTCGGTCAGGCTGTCATAGCGGTAGATCCGGTAGAAATCCGGGTTGGCTGCCGAAAACGACTTCGCTTCGCTGGCACTCCAGACGCGGTTGCCGGTTGTGTGGTTCAGCGTCATCTCGAGCGCGTCGTCGCCGAGGGTCAGCTTCCAGCTATCGAGGCTGGTGCGCCCGCCATTCGCCGGACCGCTGATGGAGGTGGTGCGCGAGACGTCCGCCGGAACGTTGACACCGTAGGGATCCGTCCCGGGCGGTTCGGTCGAATAGGTGCGCAGGACGAAGATCCGGACGCCGTCGCCGTCGACCTGTTTGCCGAGACCGAGGAAGACGACGGCCCGGCGGCTGGCCGGGTCCAGCGCCTTGCCCTGAGCGTCGAGCATCAACATCCCGTCGACGAAGGATACAAGCAGGTTGGCGTCCTTGAGCGGCCCGCGTGGAAAGCCGATCGGCGCCCATCCGTCGGGCATGAAGGCTTGCACGGCGGCAGCGTCGGCCTTGACGCCGACGATGACGCGGCTGTCGACATTCGTGCCCGCGAAGGTTTCCGCACGGGCTGCAGACCAAGATGTTCCAAGGATAACGACGGCCAGAAGAACGACCGCTGGACCCAGAATCGAATTTCGCATGGAAGGCCTCCCTTTCTGCATCATGGCAGGCAGACGGCGCCGGCCCGTTCCGCGACTGGAAGCATCGCTTTATCGCGACGCTTCCAATATGACGTGGATCAAGGCAGGCATTTTCGACAATCGAGACCTCTCGGCAAAAATGCCCTGCCAGGAAATGTGTTCGCCGATCTCTGCATCAGCCTTTCGAAGGTTTCACGATATGCGAAACCCTCCTTTCGCCGATTACTGCTGGATCGATTGCAGATACATCGCCAGT
This sequence comes from Rhodovulum sp. YNF3179, assembly GCF_050586465.1. Classification (NCBI taxonomy): domain Bacteria; kingdom Pseudomonadati; phylum Pseudomonadota; class Alphaproteobacteria; order Rhodobacterales; family Paracoccaceae; genus Rhodovulum; species Rhodovulum sp. YNF3179. The sequence continues at coordinate 529,658 of NZ_JBOCEG010000001.1, forward strand.
GACAGCACCCGGCCACGAACCTCGATCTCCGAGGCGTAGTCGCCCATGCCCTCGGCGTCGGCTTCGAAACGGTTCCCCCACACGGGCATCGGGTATCCGTGGCCATGGATGCCGGAGCGACCGTCGATCGTCATGATGACATCGAGCATGGGGAATGCGCCGTCATTGGCCGCGCTGAGCTGGGTGAGATCGCTGACCTCGACCGTCATGAGTTCCGCCAGCGGGCCGTCACCGGTTCCGGAAGCACCATGGCAGCTGGCGCATGAATTCATGTATTCTGCCTGCCCGGCCCCTGCATCCTGAGCCTGTGCGGGGACGGCGACCTGGAGGGCAAGAATGGCCGCGGAAAAGGTTGTGATGAATTTCATTATTCGCTCCCTGAATTCTATTTCGCCTCGACGCCAGAAAGATACTAGGAGTTGCATGTATTCCAATTGATTCAGATCAAGACCCGGCGGAACGGCCGTACAGGCCGGATCTGAAATTGGGGTCCAGGGTTCTTGAGGACCTGCCGAATGGCACCCATTTCGTTTCTGCGGGCCATCCATTGTGGTCCCATGCGATATCGCTTTTCATGGATATGGAGCGGCCGGGTGAACCCCTGCCGGCTGTTTCACCGTCCCAAGGGAGATCTGAAATGAAAAAGGCCATTCCGCCGCTCATGCTTGCCGCGCTGTCGATGGCGGCGATACCGGGCCATGCGCAGGAAAATGAGCGCCTTGCGGTCTGCGAGCTTACACGCGACATGGCCAAGGAAACGAATGACTTCACCCAGGAGCTGATGTTGATCCTGGTGCGGAGCCTCAAGGAAGACCTGTCCGACAGTGCGAGCAACCCGTATCTCGTCCAGATCGAGGAAGCGCTGAAGGAACGCCGCGCCAGCTTCAGCGCGCATGTGGAAAGGTTCCGCGAATTGTGCTGACGCGCCCGTGCCGGGCCGTCGAGCACCGTCACCGGACAAGCGCCGCGCCCCCGGCGGCCGCGCAGCCCTGCGCGATGTCAAATTGCACCATTCGCGCCGGGGTCTGGCCACATTCATATGGTGATCATGCGCTTCAACGGGGTGCTGCAACGCGCCCCGACCGGATAGGGAGCGTTCGATGGAACTGGCCAGACACGCCATCTTGACCCGTCTCTTCGGGCCATGGTCCCGGAGCCGCCGTTTTTTGCGGGACGACTCCGGCATGGCGCTTTCCGAGTATGTCGTCCTGCTCGGCTTGCTGAGTGGATCCGTCGCGGTGACGGTCATGCATTTCGGCGCGGCGCTCGCCGGCGCGTGGAGTTCCCAGGGCGCGTTCATTCAGTCCGGTCTCGAGGGGGCGGGGCGCGAGGAGCGCGGCGCCGTCACATCCCCGGCGGAGGAGCCCGGCCGGTGTCGTGGCGCTGGAATGGTGGGCAACCCTGGCAACGACAAGCAGGTTGGCTGTGCCGGCGAAAGGCCCGGTCGCGGTAAACGCTAGTTCGCGCCGGCGCACCACCTTGCGCGCGCCCGGCCGGCGGCCCACGCGACGGGCAGGAAGACTGAAAACACCGCGCCGAGAAACAGATCCTGCCCCATGAACGCCACACCGAGCGCCCCGATCGCCGCGAAAATCCAGACCAGGATCGCAAGAGCAATGCAGCCGAAAATATGCATAGTGCAAACTAGATTGTTTCCGGGTGGCGGGGTCAACCGCCCTTGCCGCGGCACATCCTGAGAATCCGGTCTTTCCGAATGCGCTCGGAACCGTAATTCGCCCTGATGATCCACGGATTTTCCTGCGCAGGGCCGTTCGCCGACAATCGCGGCAGGCCGTCTTTTCCGCGCTTGACGTCTGACCTGGAAAACAGGTGTTACCGAAATGCCGGTTGGTCACAAACGCATATTTTCGCCCTACCGTGATACACGGAAAAATGGTGCTTGTGTGTTGGTGGGAAATGGGACCACTATTTCCACGAAATAGGGTCTGGAAACTATTCAGTGCAGCGACGGAAGATTCTCATGTTCGATCAGACATACGGGCTTGTGCCGAGCCCCGACGACACTGGGGCCTTCCGTGGACTGCATGGCAAAGGGAAAAATCCGCGGTTCCTCTCGCGCAGCAGCGGTCTTGCGCTCGCGGCCGCGGCGCGCTTCACGAAAGCGTCGCGGAGACATTCCGCTCTGGCCCTGGTCGCCCTCGGCCTTCTGGGGGGCACGGGGCCAGCCTGGGCGACCTGCACAATATCTGGCGGCGCAAGTTCCGCTTCCGGGACGCTCGTGCCGAATTCCGACGATACGGTGGATTGCACCGCCAGCAACGCGGTCTCGATCGACAACGAGGCGGCAACCGGCGTCACCGTGACAGTCGACGGCGGAGCTGCCCTGGAGCCCACGCCGCCACTCAGCGCGATCAACCTGGGCGAAGGCGCAAAAATCTTCAACGATGGCATTATCGTTGGAAAGAATACGCCCCGAACCGGCACCATAGTCATCCGGGACGCAGGCAACCGCGTCGTCAACAGAGGCTCTATCCTGTCCACCAACACAGAAGCGATCGAAGGGTCGCTTTTCGCGAATCGCACGACCGGGGCCGTGCTGGAGAACAGCGGCATCATCAGCACGACCGCGAGCGGTGTCTCAAACGTAACTGCCGTAACTCTCGCGGAAAAAGCCCGGGTGATCAACTCTGGCGACATCCTTCTTTTTTCGGATGGTGACGGCGCTCCGGCTGCGCTGAGCGTATCTTCTGGCAGTGTCATAGAGAACGAGGCGTCGGGCAGAATTCAGGCGCGCTTGAGCTCCTCGCCGGTCAGCGGATCAGTGAACGGACTCTCGGCTGTCCGGATCGGTGAAGGCGCCGAATTGAACAACGCGGGGACGATCGAAGTCATCGATGTCGTAGGGAATGCAAGGACATCAGCCGTAAGTGTGTTCGGAAAAGGAAACATAGCCCGAATCGTGAACAGCGGCACGATCGACGCTTCGAGCGGACGGGATGGCATTCGAAGCAACGACGCGCTGCGTGTGGAGAATTCGGGAACCATACGGGGCGGTACAGGTGTCGCCGTAGCAATTTCTGACGGTGACGGGAGTTCCGTCCTCCTGCAGCAGGGATCGAGCATCGATGGCGACATCTCGGTCAGGTCGTTGGCGAGCGTGCGACTGACGGACGCCGAGTTGGGCAACAATCAGCAGGTCATCGACTTCTGCAACAATAACCCGGACGACAGTGTCTGCAACAGAGCGGTCCCAAACCTGCCGACGACGGCCACCCTCCAGCTGGAGGGAACGGGCAGCGAGGACGACCTGATCAGCGGCTTCAACGTCATCGAGGTGCGCGGCGACGGGACCTGGACGCTGGACACGGCGCTTCAGGCCGGGTCCGCCACGGACCAGTTCCAGACCGGCGATTTTCGAGGGCCGCTGGAAATTGACGTGCAGGGCGCTGGCGGTCTGCTCGACCTGACCGGGGTGATCTCGGACAATCCTGACGGCACGCTCGCGGAGGTCAAGAAACTCGGCCCCGGCACGCTCATCCTGACCGGAACGAACACCTACACGGGCGGCACCGAAATCAGCGCGGGCACGCTGCAGGTCGGGGATGGTGGCAATTCCGGCTCTATCACGGGCGACATTGCAAACGAAGGGACGCTCGTTTTCAACCGCAGCCGCCTGCTGACATATGGTGGTGAAATTTCGGGAAGCGGCGGTGTCGAACAAGCCGGAACCGGCGTTACCGTTCTGACCGGTGCAAACAGCTATACCGGCGGAACGCTGATCTCTGATGGCACGTTGCAGATTGGTGTTGGCGGCTCGATCGTGGGTGATGTGACCAATAACTCATTGCTGACATTCAACCAGGGCGCGAACAGTACATTTGGCGGTGATATCAGCGGCACTGGCACGGTGCGCAAAGTCAACCCGACCATTTTGTTCCTGACCGGGACAAACACCTATACGGGTGGCACGGAGATTAGAGACGGAACAGTGCAGATTGCCGGCGGCGGTTCGATCGTCGGGGATGTATCCAATAACGGGCTCCTGACGTTCAACCAAGCCAAAGATAGCACGTTCAGCGGCATTATAAGTGGCACGGGTGGGGTCAAGAAGGTGGGCGCGAACACCCTGACTCTTACCGGCGACAGTTCCGGGTTTGCCGGAACAACGACGGTCGATGGCGGCACGCTTGCAATCCAGAACAAGCTGGGCGGCGACGTTTCGGTTATGCCGGGTGGCACCCTCGCCGGGAATGGCTCGGTTGGCGGGTTGGACGCCAGTGGTACGATTTCACCGGGAACGTCTATCGGAACGCTGACCGTCAACGGCGACGCGGCGTTCCGCGCCGGCAGCACACTCCTTGCGGAGGTCGACCCGGCCGCAGTCCAAAATGCTGACCGTTTGGCAGTGAACGGGGACGTGACCGGCATCGACGATCTGACGATAGAGGTGGTGCCGCTCTCGCCGGGGCTGACAGCGGCCGATTACGTGGCGGCGAACACCTACACGGTTCTCACCGCCGCCGGAAGCATCGACGGTGACAATCCCGGGATCCAGCTTGACGGCGGTCTGCCGGCGCTGGTCGACGTCAATGTCGTCGGGACCCCCAGCGCGGACGGCCAGGTCGAGCTGAACTTCACGGATATCACGCTTGGTCAACTGTCGAAGAAGGCAAAGGTTCAGACCGGCAGCAAGAACCACGCCACGGTGGTCGGGGCCATTGCCAACACCGCCACGACGGCACCGACGACGCCATTGCCGTCGAGCACGACCACCACGGTCGGCCAGGCTGTCCAGACCCTGACGAACGCGCAGCTCGCCCAGCTGAACGACGTGCATATCGAACCCTTCTCTTCCTACCAGTCGGTGAGCCTCGAGGATTACGACATGGTCGCCGGGATCGTCCTGAGCGAGGCAGGCGGCGCCGGGCTGTCCTTTGGCGGGATCAGCGCGCCCGCGCAGCTTGCCGCGGCGACGCAGGATGTCGACGTGACACGCGGACCGATCGCGGCGCCCGGGGCCGACCGCGGCGTCTGGGGATCCCTGGCTTTCGTGGACGGGACCGTCGACGGTAAGGCCGGGGTCGGGAGCTTCGACTACAGCGTGAAAGGCCTCGTGCTCGGGGCCGATCTCGTCTCCGACGGTGTGATGCGGGCAGGCGTGTTCGGTGCGCTGAACCGCATGGAGCTTGGCGAACACGACACCGTCGATCAGGTCATCGAGGGCGACTCCTATCACGTCGGCGCCTATGGCAGCTGGCAGCGGGGCGACGGCCTGACCCTGAGCGGCGTCGTCGGCTACGCGTTCGGCGATCACGAGAGCACCCGCGTCGTGCCGGACGTGGGGGGCTTCACCGGCGGCACCGCCAGGGCAGAGTTCGACAGCCGCGGTTTCTACATCGGCGCCGAGGCTGCGCAACGCTTCGACCTGACGGGCGGGGTCGCGGTGACGCCCTCGGTTTCGGCGATCTTCGCCCAGGTCACCCAGGACGGCGCGACCGAAAGCGGCGGCGGCGATTTCAACTTTGCCCTGGACGAGAGCACGGCCGACTCCCTGATGACGACCGTGGGTCTGACCGCCGAGCGCCGGATGGAAACCGCGTCGGGCAGTTGGAAACTGCTCGGCTCGGCGCATTATCACTATGACTGGCTGGCGGCCGAGGACGCGTTCCATGACATCACGGCCAGCAATCCCATCACGGGCACCATCACCCAAGTGGGCCAGAACCGCGGGGCACATGGCCTGACGGCCGGGCTCGGCATCAGCGGCCAGCTGACCGAGTCCATCGCCGTCGGCGCGGGTTACGCCTATGGCTGGAACGAAGACGGCGAGGAGCATGCGCTGAGCGCGAGTTTCTCGATGACCTGGTGACCCGCGGCATGGCGCGGGCCGCCACGCGCGCCGGACGTGGCGGCCTTGTGCCTTGGCCCGCCACGCGCCGGGTGCCGTAGAGGCAAGACGCTTTCCGGCACAGATGCCGCGCCGGGCCGCGGATCGGCGCGGCGACGGTCACCGGGGCGGGTCCGGCGGCACTATGGTTTTCCCGCCCCCGTATCGGGGCCGGTCCGTCCGAGCGCGTACATCACACACCAGAACACCAGTCCCACGGAAACGCTTACGACGAAGCCGCCGGGGATGAAGAAGAGTTCGGAAAAGAAGAGGCGTCTTATCGTCGAGGGTGCCGAGATGACGCTGACGAGCGCGAGGCCGATTTGCCCCAGGACGCCGAACGCCAACACGGTCGGCAGCAAGCCGTGCGGGAAAGGTTTTTCAAGCCGGCGATTGAGCGCGAACATCACGGCAAGCACCGGCGCAGCGTAAGGGGGCACGATCACAAGCAGCAGCGGCAGTGCGCACGGACCGTCGTAGCACGCCGACGGGTTGGCCCTGAAGATCAGGTATCCCGCCGCCATCGGTAGAAGGGCGGCGAGGACTCCGGCCAAGACGTAGTGTCCCGCTGGCGCAGCCTTCTTGAAGAACGCGATCATTGGCCTTCCCTGCACTGTCGCATAGGGGGGGTCAGTTTCGAACAATGTAACGGTGGTGGCAATGATCGGTCTGACCGCGACCGTGTTATTGCCTACGCTTACGGGTTTCCTATCATTGCGCGGTGCCGCCGGGAGGTGACGTCATGGCCCAGCCCGTTCAGTATCGTGTGACAGGCATGGATTGCGCCGCGTGTGCCGCGAAGATCGAGAATGCCGTGCGCGCGGCTGGTATAGAGAACCCGCTTGTCTCGACAGCCTCGCAAGTCCTGACACTGGATGTTGCGCCAGGCGATGAACGACTTGAAGCCGTTGAACGGTCGGTTTCGGATGCCGGCTATCACCTCGATCGGATGCAGCCCGGAGCCGCGGAGACGGCGCAAGAGACATCGCATCACCTGACCGCCGGGTATCGACGGGCGCTCTGGATCGTGGTTGCGCTCAATCTGGGATACGGCGTGATCGAGATGGTCGGTGGTTTCGTCGCCGGGTCGCAGGCATTGAAGGCGGACGCCCTCGACTTCATCGGTGACGGCCTGATCACGTGCCTCGGTGTTCTGGCCATTGGGTGGCGCCTGCTCTGGAGAGCGCGATCCGCATTGCTCCAGGGCGTGTTCCTGGATGCGCTCGGGATCGGCGTCGTCGGAAACACGATTTGGCGCGTGTTCGCGCAACACCCCGTGCAAGCGGAACTGATGGGCGTGCTCGCCCTGGTCGCGCTCGCGGTCAATGTCGCGGCCGCGATGGTTCTGGTACCGCATCGCGCCGGTGACGCGAATGTCCGGGCGGTCTGGCTGTTTTCGCGGAACGATGCTATCGGCAACGCGGCCGTGGTCGGGGCGGCAGGCGTCGTGGCGTTGACCGGTCAATCGTGGCCCGACCTGGTTGTCGCCTTCGCGATCGCGGCGCTGTTCCTGCAGTCGTCCTGGGTCATCGTTCGCGATGCCCGCCGGGACATCGCAGGATCGCGGAACTGACCCTCGGTCGGGTTAACGGCTCACGCTGACATAGCCCCGCGTCTTGCCGTCATTCGCCGAGTCTATGGTGTTCATCGCCTCAAAGAGCGCGGTCGCCTCGACCCAGATGGGCGGGTACTTGTATCGGGTCACGTCAAGAATGAGGAACCGATCCGTATCTTCGTCATAGGCGCCCAGGGGCGAGATATGGCCACCGGACTCCTGGCCGATAGCTTTCCTCAGGTAGTTCACGAGAATGAAATGATCGTCGTCCTCGAGCTGGGTGATGGCGGTCTGCCGGAAGGTGTCGAGGTCGGAGTCGGCAGCGTGGACCACCTCCACATCAAGGTCATGCGCCGCAAGCACGCCTCCGAATTGATTGAGGGTCATGCCGTAGGGCGGGTTCACGATCGCCGAGGCCGGCATCACGGCCTCTGCGGCCGGCGTGAAGATATTGTCTTGATCGAACATCCCGAGCCCGAGCGTCATGTCCGAGGCCGGCCGCGGCACGTTCAGCGCATTAAGCACCATCGCAATCGTCGCCGGCCCGCAATAGGCGGGGTTGTCCTGCGTTGTGAAATGGATGCTCAGCGGGAAATAGTCCGTGTTTGCCTCGGCGCCGAAGAGCATCTCTGCGCCCTCGGGTGTCGAAAGGCTTACCAGACCGTCGGGCAGGGGTAGGGTCTCTGCCTGCGCCGTTGGCACAGCGGCCACCACGGCAAATGCCGCAGCGAAAGCGAGTCGTTCGATACAATTCATTCCTGGCCCCATTGCGAAAATGAATAAGTGAATTCCACCCGCACCCTAGCATTCCGCGGACATGCGCGCCACGCTGCGCGCCCAAGCCCGTCCACGCCGCAGAGGCGCATCCGCGGGATGGGGCCCCGGCAAACCGGCGCGGGGTGCGACCCAGGCCGGCAATGGGTGCCAGGCAGTCGCCCGTCCAGCTTTGCCGAAGGTCTGCCGACCGGACAAGGTGGCCCCCGTTGCGCGTGGTAGCGGACGGCCTCGGCGCTGTTTGCGCGGCCATTTCCCGCGATTTGCGCTGCACGCGAAAATTCGGAAACTGACCTTTGAGACCTCTCTGTGCTAGCGTTCTCGCCGTAAGCAAAGGAGACGGCCATGCGCGTCGCGGTCATGGGAGCGGGTGCTCTGGGGGGCTATTTCGGTGGTCGATTGGCGACGGCCGGTCATGAAGTCACGCTGATTGCGCGCGGCACCCATCTCGATGCCCTTCGACGAAACGGGTTGACGATACGCAGCCCCAAGGGCGACGCCCATATCCCCGACATCGAGGCAACGGATGATCCTGGCGATGTCGGACCCGTTGATGTGATCATATTTGCCGTGAAAAATCAGGATGTTGATGCGTCGGCCAAGGCTCTTGTGCCGGTGCTTGGGCGGGACACCTGGGCGATCACGGTTCAAAACGGTGTCAGGGCGCCAGAGCGACTGGCCGAAATTCTCGGGAATGAACGGGTGGTGCCAGGGGTCGTGCGAATGCCCGGCGACATTTCTGCCCCGGGTGTCATCCGACACTCTGCAAACTTCGACTTTATCCATTTCGGAGAGCTGGACGGCCAGGTCACGGAACGGGTTAAAGGGTTTCGGGACGCCTTGGTCGAAGCCGGGTGCATGGCGGAAATATCGACGGATATCCGGACCGAGCTTTGGCGCAAATTCACGATGCAGGCCTCTTTCGCGTCGGTCAGCGCGCTTACACGTCTGGACGTGGGCGTAATCCGCGAGAGCTCGGAGTGCTCTTCGATGTTCCATTCGAGCATGAAGGAGACGGCAGCCGTCGCGCAGGCAGTTCTGCCGGATCTCGGCGAGGATCTGTCGACCGCGGCGTGGGACTTCATCCAAAAGGTTCCGCCCAAGGCGCACGCATCGATGCTGGACGACCTGAACCGCGGAAAGCCGATCGAGATTGACTATCTCTCCGGTGAAGTGGTCAGGCTAGGCCGCAAGCACGGCGTACCGACGCCAATTCACGGGTTCTTCCTGGCCTCGCTTGCCCCCTTCAGATACGGCGCTCCCGGGTAACGTGGCGAGAGTTCCGCAACCGCCCCCGCATGCGGTCGCCCCGTGATCTGCGCGGGCCGTCGTCCAACTGTGCCCAAGGCCCGCCCGGCGGGCTTTCGGACCTTCCGCCGCGGCGCCCCGACCGACCCGTTCTCGACATCTGGATCTCTGCCTGGCCGCGCTATCGTGCCGATGTCCGCGCCTGCACCGACTTCAATGCCGGGTAGAGCGCCCGGTAACCTTCGAGTCGCGACGTCAGCCTCGGCGTCTCGTCGGTGCGGGGCTCGAACCATCGCCTGACCACCGGCTTGGTCATGACATCCGCCTGGCTGCCGTCGCCGTTTGCGACAATGGCCATTCGCGCAGCGCCGAGAGCCGGCCCGATATCGGCGCCTGCGGCCCGTCCGATGCAACACCCGGTCACATCGGCGATGGTCTGTACCAGAAAATCGCTTCGCGTTCCGCCGCCGATGGCGAGGAGCCTATTCGGCATTCGTCCCGCCTCCGACAGGGCGTCGACGGCGTCGGCGAACGAAAACGCGATGGCCTCGACGACACTGCGCATCAGGCTCCCCTGCGAGGTCGTCTCTCCGAGACCTGCGAAGCCCGCGCGGATTTCGGTATCGCCATGCGGCGTGCGTTCGCCCGTCAGGTAGGGCAGGAACAGCGGCCCGGGCGGCGCGGCTTCCGCCTCCGCCAGCAGGTCGCCGATCGGCCGCCGGAGAAGATCGGCGAGCCATGCGATCGGCCGGGCACCGTTCAGCATCGCCGCCATCTGAAACCAGTGATCCGGGACGGTATGGGCATACGCATGGATGCGGCTGGCGAGGTTGGGCCGGTAATCCGCCGTGGTGAGGAAAAGCTGCCCGGAGGTGCCCAGCGAAACAAACCCGTCCCCGTCCGATACCGCGCCGATGCCGACGGCCCCGGCTGCGGCGTCGCCCCCTCCGACGGCGACGGGAATGCCGGCCGTCAGGCCGAGTTCCGCCGCCGGCGCGGGCAAGAGCGCGCCGGCCACCTCGGTTCCGTGGCGCACCTTCGGCATCCACCTGACGTCCGTGGCACTCGCCGCGCAGAGGCGTTCGGACCAGCAGCGCGTGCTTTCGTCGAACCACGATGTGCCGGCGGCATCGGACGGGTCCGTCACCAGTCGCCCATGCAGGCGCAGGCCGAGGTAATCCTTCGGCAGAAGGACCGAGGCGATCCGTGCGTGGTTTTCGGCCTCGTGGCGGGACAGCCACAGCAGTTTCGGCGCGGTGAACCCGGCCATGGGCGGTGCGCCTGCGATCCGTCCGGCATCCGGTACGGCCGCCAGGATCTCGGCACATTCCACGGTCGCGCGCGCGTCGTTCCACAGGATGACCGGGCGCACCGGCCGGTGGTCACCGTCGAGCAAGACGGCGCCATGCATCTGGCCCGACAGGCCGACGGCCCGAACCTGCGACCGCAGCGCCGGGTCGATCGCCGCCATCGCGACGCGGGTCGCGTTCCACCACGACGCGCAGTCCTGCTCGCTCGCGCCGTCGAACGGGTGGGACACGGCAAGCGGCGCGGAGGCGGTCGCCGCAACGCGGCCGTCCGGGTCGACGACGCAGACCTTGACGGCCGATGTTCCGAGGTCGATGCCGAGATACATTCCTGCTCCTTTGGCGCCGACGATGCCCGGCGTCCCGAGGCCGGCGCCGTCGGCTCCGTGAAGGGCGTCCGCCCGGGTGACCAGACCAACCTGCATGGCGGTGCAGTTGCAAGAAAATTCTTTACTCGAGTCATGTTTTGGGGGTTCTTTATGGGGATGGAGTTGAACGAAGGGGCCGCCCCGCCCAGCTGTATAGGCGCGACAGGGGTGTATGCATGAGCGAGCAAAAGATTCGGAACATGGAAGAGTTCGCGGCGCTGAGCGGGCTTTCCCGTCCGACGGTGTCGAAGTATTTCAACGATCCCGCCAGCGTCCGGCCGCGGACGCGCGAACGCATCGAGGCAGCCCTCGAGCGCTACGATTTCCGCCCCAACATCTATGCGGTCAACCAGAACCGAAGCCTGACCAAGAACGTGGGCATCGTCGTACCCTACCTTGCCGACCCCTTCTTCGCCGAGATCGCCCGCATCATCGAGTTGCGCTGTATCGAAGCCGGCTTTTCGCCGATCCTTTACAGCGCGCATGGCGAGAGCAGGCTGGAGAAGGAGATCCTCGAGGGGCTGACCGCGCTCAAGCCGGCGGGCGTCTTCCTTGCACCGCTCGGGCGGCTTTCCGACCGACTGGTGATCGAGCGCTTCTGCCGTGACGTGCCGACGGTGCTGTTCGACAGCAACATCGAAGGCATGGGCGAAGCCTTTGTCGGATCGGACAATTTCAGCTTCGTGCAGCAAACGGTGGACTATCTCTGCCGGACGGGATCGCCGCCGTGCTTCTTCGAGATGCGCAACCCGGCGAACCCAAACGCCAACAAGCGGCGCAACGCCTATCTCCGGGTCATGGAGGCGGCGGGGGTCGAGCCGCAGGTGGTCAAGGTCCAGGGCGAAGGCTGGGGCTTCGAGGAGATCGGGCGGCAGGGTGCGCACGAGCTTCTCGCCTCCGGGCGCCTGACGACCGATACCGTGCTGTGCAGCAACGACCGACTCGCGATCGGCTTTCTCGCGGCATGCTGCGAGCGCGGACTGCGCGTGGGACGCGGCGACGGCTGCGCTCTTCGGGTGGCGTCGCACGACGATCATCCGTTCTCGCGTTTCACCTGCCCGTCGCTCACGACGGCCGCCCATGAATACGAGGCCGTGGCGGCCAAGTGTATGGAAACGTTGTTCTCCTTGATCGAAGCGGGCGGCCGTTTCGAGAGCAGGGCCGAAACCCTGATCCCCGCACGCTTGATCCTGCGCGCATCCGCCTGATGTCCTATAATTGACGCGCGTAAAGAAAATTGTTGACGCACGGTAAGTCCGGGCCGTAGCTTTCGGAGCACATAGCATCCAACTTAGGGAGGATACGGATGTTCACGAAAACCGCGCTTCGCGCGTCTTCTGCCCTTGCGTTCTGCGTCTTCGCGACGGCCGCAACGGCCCAGGACACCACCATCACCATCGCCACCGTCAACAACGGCGATATGATCCGCATGCAGGGCTACACCGACCAGTTCACCGAGCAGACGGGCATCGGCGTCGAGTGGGTGACACTCGAAGAGAATGTCCTGCGCCAGCGGGTGACGACCGACATCACCACCAATGGCGGCCAGTTCGACATCATGACGATCGGCATGTACGAGACGCCGATCTGGGGTGCAAACGGCTGGCTCGTGCCGCTTGACGACCTGTCCGAGGAATACGACGTCGACGACATCCTGCCGGCCATGCGCGGCGGTCTGAGCCATGACGGCACGCTCTATGCCGCGCCGTTCTACGGCGAGAGCTCGATGGTCATGTACCGCACCGACCTCATGGAAGAGGCCGGACTGGAGATGCCCGAGGCACCGACCTGGCAATTCATCCGGGACGCGGCCGAGGCGATGCATGACACCGAGAACGAGGTCTACGGCATCTGCCTGCGCGGCAAGCCCGGCTGGGGCGAAGGCGGCGCCTTCATCACGGTGACGGCGAACTCCTTCGGCGCGCGCTGGTTCGACGAGGACTGGAACGCCCAGTTCGATCAGCCCGAGTGGGAAGAGGCGCTGACCTTCTTCGTCGATCTGATGAACAGCTACGGCCCGCCGGGCTACGCGACCAACGGCTTCAACGAGAACCTCTCGCTGTTCCAGCAAGGCCGGTGCGGCATGTGGATCGACGCCACCGTGGCCGCGTCCTTCGTGACCAACCCCGACGACTCCACCGTGGCCGACAGCGTCGGCTTCGCGCTGGCGCCGAACTCCGAGGGCGTCGAGAAGCGGTCCAACTGGCTCTGGGCCTGGGCGCTCGCGATCCCGGCCGGCACCCAGCAGGAGGATGCCGCGAAGCAGTTCATCGAGTGGGCGACCTCGAAGGAATACATCGAGCTTGTCGCCGAGAACGAAGGCTGGGCGAACGTGCCTCCGGGCGCGCGCACCTCGCTTTACGAGACGCCTGCCTACCAGGAGGTCCCGTTTGCAGAGATGACGCTGGAGTCGATCAACGCCGCCGATCCGACGAACCCGACCGTCGATCCGGTGCCCTATGTCGGCATCCAGTTCGTCGCGATCCCGGAATTCGCGGGCATTGCCACCGAGGTCAGCCAGGAATTCGCCGAGGTCTATGCAGGCCAGCAGAGCGTCGACCAGGCGCTTGAGAACGCGCAGGCACTGACCAACGACGCGATGGAGGCGGCGGGCTACCGCTGAGCCTTTCCCCCCGACTCTCCCGGGGGCGGTCCTTCCGCCCCCGGTGCTTCGGCCCCGCGGACATCCGACCGTTTGCCGCGTAGGGCGACCCCGCGCACAGGTGAGGTGAATTTATGGCCACCCGGCATTCCCGCTTCGCTGCGAGATTCATGATGGCGCCGGCCGTGATCCTGCTTCTGGGCTGGATGCTCGTGCCGCTGACCATGACGATCTACTTCTCGTTCAAGCGTTACCTTCCGATGCGTGGCGACTCGCTGGAGCGCGGCCTCGACTGGGTGGGCTTCGAGAACTACGCGCGTTTCATCAACTCCAGCTCTTTCTGGCCGAGCATACAGGCGACGCTTCTGATCGTGGGGGGCGTTCTGGTGATAACGGTGACGCTTGGCATTCTGCTCGCCATCCTTCTCGATCAGCCGTTCTGGGGGCAGGGCATCGTTCGCATTCTCGTGATCGCGCCGTTCTTCGTGATGCCGACCGTGTCCGCGCTGGTGTGGAAGAACATGATGATGGACCCGGTCAATGGCATGTTCGCCTATCTCTGGCGCTTCTTCGGGGCGGAACCCGTATCCTGGATGTCCGACGCCTCGGTGCAGTCGATCATCCTGATCGTGTCGTGGCAATGGCTGCCCTTCGCGACCCTGATCCTGCTGACCGCGATCCAGTCGCTCGACAGCGAGCAGTTGGAGGCCGCCGAGATGGACGGGGCGCCGGTGCTGTCCCGGTTCTTCTACATCATCCTGCCCCACCTCGCGCGGGCGATTACCATCGTCGTCCTGATCCAGACGATTTTCCTGCTGTCGATCTTCGCGGAAATCTTCGTGACCACCGGCGGCTCCTTCGGCACAAGGACGCTCACCTACCTGATCTTCCAGCGTGTTGTGGACAGCCAGAACATCGGGCTGGGATCGGCGGGCGGCGTCTACGCGATCATCCTCGCCAACATCGTCGCGCTGTTCCTGATGCGCATCGTCGGCAAGAACCTGGACCGGTAAGGGGGGGCGGAGATGGCACGCGCAATTACCACACGCCGCAAGATTGTCACCACGGGCGTCGCATGGGCGATCGGGTTGCTGATCTTCTTCCCGATTTACTGGACGATCCTGACCAGCTTCAAGACCGAGGCGCAGGCGATCAACAACCCGCCGCTCTTCTGGGGCTTCGATTTCACGCTGGAAAACTACGCCCTCGTGCAGGAGCGCTCGGACTACATGCGCTTCCTCTGGAATTCGGTGATCATCGCGGGCGGCTCGACCTTGCTCGGCATCCTCGTCGCGGTGCCGGCCGCGTGGTCGATGGCCTTCGTGCCGTCGCGCAGGACCAAGGACATCCTGCTTTGGATGCTGTCGACCAAGATGCTGCCCGCGGTCGGCGTGCTCTATCCGATCTCTCTGATCTTCGTGCAGTTCAACCTGCTCGACACGCGGATCGGCCTGACCCTCGTGATCATGCTCATCAACCTGCCGATCATCGTCTGGATGCTCTACACGTATTTCCGCGAAATCCCGGTCGACATCCTCGAGGCGGCGAGGATGGACGGCGCGGGCCTCAGGCAGGAGATACTCTACGTGCTGACGCCGATGGCCATTCCGGGCATCGCGTCGACGGTGCTGCTCAATATCATCCTGGCCTGGAACGAGGCGTTCTGGACGCTGAACCTGACGGCCGCCAACGCCGCGCCGCTGACCGCCTTCATCGCCAGCTATTCCAGCCCCGAGGGCCTGTTCTATGCCAAGCTCAGCGCGGCCTCGACCATGGCGATCGCCCCGATCCTTATCCTCGGCTGGTTCAGCCAGAAGCAACTCGTCCGCGGCCTGACCTTCGGCGCGGTGAAATGAGCCCCAAGCCAGCGAAGCGGTAGGGCATAAAGGGAGACACGAGCATGGGACACATCACGCTCGACAAGGTCAGCAAATCCTTCGCGGAGGTGGAAGTCATCCCTCCGCTCGACCTGACCATCGAGGACGGGGAGTTCGTGGTCTTCGTCGGCCCGTCGGGCTGCGGCAAGTCCACGCTGCTCAGGCTTATCGCGGGGCTGGAGGACGTCACCTCGGGCGAAATCTGCATCGACGGCGAGGAAGCGACAAGCGTGCCGCCGGCCAAGCGCGGTCTCGCCATGGTGTTCCAGTCCTACGCCCTCTATCCGCACATGTCGGTTCGCAAGAACATCGCCTTCCCGCTGCGCATGGCGGGGATGGATCAGGCCGAGCGGGATCGCCGGGTGAATGCGGCCGCTGACGTGTTGAACCTGACCGATTATCTCGACCGCCGCCCGGGTCAGCTTTCGGGCGGCCAGCGCCAGCGCGTCGCCATCGGGCGGGCCATCGTGCGCGAGCCCGCGGCCTTCCTGTTCGACGAGCCGCTGTCGAACCTCGATGCCGCGTTGCGGGTGGGAATGCGGCTGGAGATCTCGGAACTCCACAAGCGGCTCAAGACGACGATGATCTACGTCACCCACGACCAGGTGGAGGCCATGACGATGGCCGACAAGATCGTGGTCCTGCGCGCGGGCAACATCGAGCAGGTGGGCTCTCCGCTCGAGCTCTACCGCAACCCGCGCAACCTGTTCGTGGCCGGCTTTATCGGCAGCCCGAAGATGAACCTGATCAACGGGCAGATCGCGTCGGCGCATGGCGCCGCGACCATCGGCATCCGGCCCGAACATGTCGCGGTCTCGGCCGAGGCCGGCGACTGGCACGGCAAAGTCGGCGTGTCGGAGCATCTCGGGTCGGACACCTTCTTCCACGTCACCTGCGAGGACATTCCCGAGCCCGTCACCGTGCGCGTCGGCGGGGAGGTCGATCTGCATTATGGCGACGAGGTCTGGCTCACTCCCGATACAACCCATCTCCACCGTTTCGACAAGGAAGGGCTGCGCATCGGATGAGACGCCTCGAGGGGAAAACGGCGCTGATCACGGGCGCGGCGAGGGGCATCGGAAAGGCGTTCGCAGAGGCCTATGTCCGCGAAGGGGCCCGGGTGGCCATCGGTGATATCGACATCGACCGCGCCCGCATCTCGGCCAGTGAAATCGGCGAGGCCGCCACCGCCGTCGAGATGGACGTGACCCGGCAGGACAGCATCGACGCCGCGGTCGCCGCCACGGCGGACGCCTTCGGACAGATAGACGTGCTGATCAACAACGCCGCGATTTTCACCGCCGCGCCAATCGTCGAGATCGAACGCGACGACTATGCCCGTATCTTCGACATCAATGTCTCGGGCACGCTCTTCACGATGCAGGCCGTCGCCCGGCACATGATCGAGAGGGGCATACGCGGCCGCATCATCAACATGGCGAGCCAGGCGGGCCGCCGGGGCGAGCCGCTCGTCGCGGTCTATTGCGCGAGCAAGGCGGCGGTGATCAGCCTGACGCAGTCGGCGGGGCTGAACCTCATCCGGCACGGGATCAACGTCAACGCCATCGCGCCCGGCGTCGTGGATGGTGAGCATTGGGACGGCGTCGACGCGTTCTTCGCGCAATACGAGGGCAAGGCCCCCGGCCAGAAGAAGCGCGAGGTTGGCGAGGCGGTGCCCTATGGCCGCATGGGCCGGGCGCAGGATCTCACCGGCATGGCCGTCTTCCTCGCCTCGGACGAGGCCGAGTATATCGTGGCCCAGTGCTACAACGTCGATGGCGGCCAATGGATGAGCTGATGTCCGCTATCCGCCCGATCAAGCTGTCGAACGCGACGCTGGCCGACCTGCCGGAGGGGATCAGACGCCCCCGCTACGACCGCAGCCGCCTGACGCCCGGCATCGTCCATATCGGTCTCGGCAATTTCCATCGCGCGCACCAGGCCTGGTATCTGCATCGTCTGATGCAGGAGGAGCGCGCGCTCGACTGGGCGATCCTCGGCGCCGGGGTCCGCCCCTACGACGCAGCCATGCGGGAGAAACTCGTCGCGCAGGACTGCCTGACCACGCTGATCGAGCTTGCGCCGGATGGCCGCTCGGCCGAGGTGACGGGCGCGATGATCGACTACCTGCCGATCGAGGCGGGGAACGGCCCGCTGATCCGGGCGATGGCCGATCCGCGCATCCGCATCGTCGGGCTGACCGTGACCGAGGGCGGATACTACGCCGATCCGGCGACCGGGGGGCTCGATACCCGCCATCCCGACATCGTCCACGACGCGGCGCACCCCGATACGCCGCGCACCGCCTTCGGCGCGATGGTCGCGGCACTTCGGATCAGGCGCGAGTCCGGGCACGCGCCCTTTTCCGGTTTGTCCTGCGACAACCTTCGCGGCAACGGTGCCATCCTCCGGCAGACGGTGGTGGGACTGGCGCGGCAGAGCGATCCCGCCCTCGCGGACTGGATAGACGCCGAGGGTGCCTTCCCGAACTCGATGGTCGACAGCATCGTGCCGGCCACCGGCCCGGACGAACTGGACCTCGTGAGAGAGTTGGGCATCGACGACGCCGCACCCGTCACGCACGAGAATTTCCGCCAGTGGGTGATCGAGGACGACTTCTGCGGCGGTCGCCCCGACTGGGACATGGTGGGGGCGACGTTTACCTCGGACGTCCATGCGTACGAGATGATGAAAATCCGCATCCTGAACGCGGGACACCAGGTGCTCGCCAATGCCGGCGAGCTTCTGTCGGTGCCCACCATCGCCGACTGCATGGCGCATGCGGGGATCGCGCGGATGTTCCGCAAGGTTCAGGTCGAGGAGATCCTTCCGCACGTCGATCCGGTGCCTGGAACGTCGCCGGCCGATTATCTGGCCCTGATCGAGCGACGCTTCTCCAACCCGGCGATCCGTGACACGACGCGGCGCGTGGCCTTTGACGGGTCGTCCCGCCACGCCGGCTTTCTCATGCCCGTGATCCGGGAGGCGCTCGCGGCCGGCGCGAAGATCGAAGGCCTTGCGCTGGTCGAGGCGCTTTGGGCCCGCATGTGCGAAGGCCACCGCGAGGACGGCGCGCGCATTGAGCCCAACGATCCCAACTGGGGTCAGCTGACCGCGGCCGCCCGCGCTGCGAAAGAGAATCCGCGTGCATGGCTTGAACAGGCCGGGCTCTACGGGAACCTCGGCATCGCCGCCCCATTCGCACAGGCGTTCGAGCGTTGGCTCACTCTGATCTGGCGGGACGGGACCGCTGCCGCGCTGGACCGATACGCCGGCGGTCGCTGACGGTGCGAGACCGTCCGCCGGTCGCAGAACTGCCCTCGCAAGGGAGGAAAGAGGCGGACCAAACACGGTCTCACCGCGCGGCCCTTTTCACCCGAGCGGCCTCTTCGTCGCTGAGACAGGCCTGCTTGATCCGGTCTGCCGTTTCCAGCCCCTGGACGGCATCACCGAGGGTGCCGTGACCCTCGTGTTGTGGATGCATCGCGCGGACTGACGTGGGCCTATGACGAAGATGGCGGCGAGGTCGGGATCGGGGTCGATGCCGAGAAACGGCAGGTGGTGAGCATCGCGTGTAACCGCGCCGCGGACGCGTAAAGCCCGAGGGCTGTCTCCAGGCACTTTCCCGGCTATGGCTTGACGCCGATGTCGGGCTCTTGACCTGTGACCGCCGCAGGCGCTGGGCGGACCTTCGGCCTGATTGGACGAATGACTGCCTTGTACCAAACTCAGACCGCGGGTCAGACCCGTGCCCAGATCAGCAACCACAGGCACAGGGCGGTCTCGGCGATAATGGGGATCAGGTAGGCGGGCTCGATCATGCCCAGCCAGTCGGGCGCGATCAGGCGCGTCAGGCTCCCCATGGCGTAAACGACGCCCGAAGCCGCGATGCCCCCCGCAATCGCTTTCGGCACATGGGAACGCCAAAGCAGGATCGCCATGAGCACGCTGTTAACGGCGAAGAGGATCAACCCGACATCATAGCCGATTGCATGCAAATCGGTCATATGCACCGCGATGCGCGGCGCATCTGCAAGCACAGACGGGACACTGGCAAGGATCATCAGGCTGGTTCCGATAAGCACAGCCTGACCAAGACGGAACACCATTGCGGCGAGCGCCAGAGTTTCGGAGATGTGGCGCAACAGACCGAAGAAGACGAGAGCGAGCGCGACATCGGCCAACAGCATCACCGTGTCCGCGATCAGGCTCAACCGCAGTTGTCCAATGTTGGCGCCAAGCGCCTCGGCGATTTGTGCGGGCGTGCCCTGAAGCAAGGGGCCGCGCAACAACAACTCGGCGCTCAGCCCGCATAGGATGATCGTGAGGTACAGGCCCCCGGCAAGGCGTGCCTGGCGGGGATCGGGTCGAGATGGGCTCAAGTCAGCATCCTTTCAGAGAACCGAAAGCCGGTTATGCCGGGACTCATCATTCGCTGGTCCAAGATTGGCGTATTATCCATGCCTTATCGCACGTATCGGCGTCGGCGTTGTGTATTTTTGATTTGCCAGCTCGCGTCTCGTCTCGAGTGGCGGCCTTCGCGCAGCCGACCTTGGGCCTGACCGGATGGACTGCCGGATCGGACGGATCCCGGTCGAAAGCGAGATGCTGCGCCGCAGCCGAAGAGACGCGTCAGCGCTCTGGCAGTGGAATGGACTCCGCGTCGTCGCCGGGTGGCAGGTGAAAGCGCCCGTTTTGCCAATCGCCGGCGCGCCAGGCTTCCTTCGCTTCCTCGATGCGTTCCCTGGATGAGGCCACGAAGTTCCACCAGATGTGACGTGGCCCTTCCAGCGTTTCACCCCCGAGAAGCATGAGGCGCGCACCTGCCGGTCCCGCCCGCAGAGACAGTCGATCACCGGGGCGGAAAACCATCATCCTTCCGGCCGCGAAACGCTCTCCTGCAACCGACACCTCACCGTCGACCACGTAGACACCCCGGTCTTCATGTCCTTCAGGCAGGGGAATGGCCGCATCCGCTTCGAGAAGGGCGTCGGCATAGAACATTTCAGAAGCGGTCTTCACCGGCGCTTTCTGACCCCATGCATTGCCCAGGATAAGCCGCACCGACTTGCCTTCACCTTCGAGCAGCGGAAGGGAATCGGTGGCCGCATGCTCAAAACAGGGCGCGCGGTCTTCGTGATCCTTGGGCAGCGCGACCCATGTCTGAATGCCGAAAAAGGGCATCGGGTCGACCTGGGTCGCATCATCGGTGCGCTCGGAATGGGTGATGCCATGGCCCGCCACCATCCAGTTGACTGCGCCGGGTTCGATCCAGGCGTCGGTGCCAAGGCTATCCCTGTGATGCATCCGGCCCCGGAAAAGGTAGGAAATCGTCGCCAGCCCGATATGCGGGTGGGGCCGCACGTCCATGCCGCGGGTCGGCAGGAACTCGGCCGGACCCATCTGGTCGAAGAAAATGAACGGGCCGACCATCTGGCGACGCGGGGCCGGCAAGGCGCGCCGGACCTCGAACCCGCCGAGATCGCGCGCACGCGGAATGATGACGGTCTCTATCGCATCTATGGCGTCTCCAGTGGGGCAATGCGGGTCGAGGGCGGGGTTCCAGCTCATGCGCGATCTCCATGCTTGTCACGAGGCAAGATAGCGGGAAATACGGATGCACAAAGATAGATTTTGGCGCATCGAGAGTGCGTAATTGCACAAATCGCGATGTCAGCGACGGATGGCGGGTGTGACTGCGTGCTCCGATATCCAGGCAGGCGGAGCGGCGACTCCGTCCGGTCACCGCCCCCTAGGCCGAATTGGACGGATGCCTGTCCAGGGCCCGTAGGCGACGTGCGGTCAGAACAACGTTCAGATCAGCCGTGACCCGCCACCGACCGGCGCACAGCCAGCCGGTGCCGCCCATCCCGGCTGCCACTTTCAGCCACCGAAAAAGCCGCCGAAAATGTCACCAAAAGCGTCCCGCAGCGAGAGCATGATCCCCATGATCACAAGCCCGCCGACAATCATCATGATCGACCAGGCGAAGAGCTGGATGCCAATCGCAAGGCTGCCAAGCGCGATGCCGGAGACTGCGGCACGCTTGTTTTCGTGCCGGATAAGCGCCGCGACCCCGGTTACGATTGCGAGGCCGGCCAGAAGCCCAACCCCGATCTCCAGATAGTCGTCGATCGTCCATGGCTGGCTTACGGGTTCGGGTTGAGCTTGCCCCGCTACAGAGCGCGCCGCCGCCTTCGCGATATCGGTCGCAAGTTCGCCGAGCGTTACCCCTGCCGTCTGCTGCGGCGCGAAGGGACCCGCCCAGAAGACCAGCAGCGTCAGCATGAGCGCTGCCGATCCCACGATAAAGCCGAGCCAGGCAAGAGTGGAACTCGGTCCCGGTGCAGTTTCCGCCATGTCGCCTCTCGAGATTTCCCTGTGGGCCATACCAGGCGGCCTCACCCGGATTAATTGGGCACGAATGGCCAATGGTATGTCAAGCTACAGGCGCACTGGTACAATTCAGATTTGGCGAAGCGTGTGCCAAGTTCGTAATTGACGGAGCGCCGCGTCCCTCGATTTCGGGTTCATTGGAGAATGCCCGGTCTCGAGCCTTTCCGGCCCAGTTTCAGAGGCAGGAAGGTGCCGGTGGGACCGTATTGTCTGCATCGGATTACCGCAATCTTCGGGAATTACCGGAAAGAAACTGGACCTGACCCAAGCCGGACTTACCTCGCTTTCACGGAACAGGGGAGGGCAGGATCATGGACGGACAATCGGCCAAGCACCAAAGGCAACTCGCAGAAGCTCAGCGTCAGAAAGAGGTATACGAGCGGGCAAAGGCAGGGCTGGAACTCGAGCGGCGCAAGAAGGAAGCTGCTGGCTACGCCGTTATGGCCGCTGCCTTTGCCCTGGGACCTGCCAGCAAGGGCAAGGGTCTGCTGGGACGCATGGTCTACTGGTCACAGATCGGATGCATTCTGTTTGCCGGTTTCGCGCCGAACTACTTGGTTTGGCGGCTCCTGCTGTCAGAGTGATCGATCGCCTGACCTTTGACGGCCTTTTCGATTTGACCCGCTCCCTCGATCGGACCTCGAAGCGCAGAGCCGAGAAGAACCGCTTCCCGCCCCGCATGTCGAATGCGGCGTGCGCGTTGAATGTCTTGCAGGGCCTCGGAGCGGTCATCTATCCAATTCAACCGTAGGTCCGCTCAGCGGACAAACCGGCCATGTCTACGCGCAACGCATGGCGCTGTAGTAGATGACGCGGGCGGGCACTCTGACACCCTGATCCGTGGTGAATGCGCCATAGCCATCGGTCATGCCTTTGGAGATTGCCTCGATCACGTCGTGCTGCTGCCCGGGAGATGCAAACTGCGACACGCTCCCCTAAATGGGCCTATGGCGAGCATCATTGCTGTGATGTCGGCGGCGGCACCCATTGGTGTGAGATGAGTGTCGACCTCTTCTGCAGCCACATCGTGGAAGCCGGCCTCTGAGAGTAGCCTGGTGACCATCTCGATGTCGGCGAATGCCATCGGGCCAGGCGCCGAAGGATCCGGTTTCGGCATGTCCGGCAGCGCCTCTGCCAAAGCGCGGCCTGGAACGGAAAACCATGGATTGTGTTGCGGCGCCGCCCAGGCAACGAAAACGATACGGCCACCGTCCGCGAGTGCCCGGCCTATATTGGCGAAGGCCTTCCTCGGTTCGGGAAAGAACATGGTGCCGAAAAGCGAAATGACCGCGTTGTAACCGGCTTGGGAAAAATTATGGTCCTGAGCATCTCCCTGCAGCGGCATCAGTTGCGGCAGGCTATCGGCGCGTTCACTGACACGCGATATAAATGCCTCGGCAATATCGAATGCGATCACGCGTCCGTTCGGACCAACCTGACCGGCCGCATCGAGTGACAATGCTCCCGAGCCGCATCCGATATCGAGCACTGTCTCACCAGAATTGAGCGCGACACGCTTCAGCAACCCTTCCTTGATGGGAGCATGCGCGCGCTCGATGGGCTCTTCATGCTCGATCCACGCATGCGCGAGAGAACTCCAGTCCATGTCGCCACTGCCTCGCCCAAGCCCTCGCTCACACCGTAACGCTGCTGCACTTTCTCCATTCTCGCAATGATTTTGTAAAACGCCACCGCAACAGAGATGGCTCGCAGCGCTGACAGAAACAGCGCTTTGACCCCGAGCCAGCGAGCGACTCGTTGTTTGGCAGGTCGGCTTTCCTGGTAGGCGGCTACAAACTTCAGCGGCATCGAACGGCAAGGCGACGGACTGCGCATCGATGGGCCTTTGGGCCGAACGTCAGCGCATTTCGTGCGGTCCCTTAGCCCGGCTCTTTGCAGCCTTGTAGGGCGATCGGCATTTTCAGAACCGAGCGCGAACGCGAGAGGGCCAGTCGCCAGCATGAAAAAAATTTAACCTGCCCTGAATTTTCATCGTTTGCGGCAGGCACGGGAACACGCCGAAGCTAGTGTCCACGATTGATTGGATCGAAATGAGGTAAGAAATGACAATGTTCAGCGTTACCGGAACGAAAGCAAAGCACGGCGCCCTCTTTGCGGGCACGTTGGCTGTGACGGTTGGGTTTTTCGTCACCATTGCCACGGCGGACGAGCATTACCCGACAGAGCATAAGGGCCTTGAGGTCGAACAACTTGGCGTGGTGCCTGCCGACTCGATGACGCGGCAAGTGGGGCTGGATGGGCGTATACTGCTCGCGAGACGCATCACGATCATGCCCGGCGGTCAAATCGCCAAGCATAGCCATGAGTCGGTGCCAGGAATTGTCTTTATGGAAAGCGGGACATGGATCGAGGGCACCGACAGCGGGGAGACGGCCCATAGCGCCGGTGACACCTTCATCGAGGACGCGGACACCACGCACTGGTTCTTCAACCGAGGCGATGCGCCAGCCTCGGCGCTTGTCTTCGATATCAAGCCCAGTGGCTGAATGGCGCTTGGCGTCAATAGTCGCTGACCACCTGGGCCGGACAGGCGTGTGAGCGCCGTAAACGACCCGCATCTGCTTAGGCTGTGAGGATGTTGCATCGGATAGGTTCAATCGCTCGCTTTGTAAGCGGCAAGAGCGAACTTTGAAGACTGCCAGCGGAATAAGAAGCTTTGGCAGCCCAGAGCGCGTAGTCGTCCGGTCGCCTTCATAGTGACGTTGTGAGGGCAAATTCAGAGTTGCCATTTATTCAGGTGAAGATCCTGGTAGCTTCATTGAGAAGGTCTATCCAATGCGCAAGCAGGCGGCCGAGCGCCGGTTCGAGAACCCTGGCCTGCTGGGTTCCAGTGATCGTGAGATGACGGCTCACCGGGTTATCGGAGCGCTTTGGGAAGGCGAACCCGATACCGGGCCACCAACGCGCTATCGCACCCTTGCAGCCCCGACAGACCAGGGGCGTATGCATCTACTGGAGGCGATCAAGTCGTTGGGGTCACGTCGGTTCGATCACGATGGTCGTTTTCCCGTGGTTGCGATCTTTGACGGCTGCAAATCGCCGGGGCAGCACTGTGGCGGCTCGCCGCTGCCACACATAGCCGCAATAATCGAAGCAAGCGCGTTCAAGCCAGAACGCCACGACGTCGAACCGCAAGGTCACTGCCGCGATTGAGCCAGGTGGCCTCTGCTTTGTCGCCAGAAGGACGCAAAATGAGAGCTCTCGTTCCGGTTTTGTATGCCACTATGGCCATGCCGGCCATTGCTCAGGAAAGCAGGCAACTCGGCGCCCATGAGCATGGTGTCGGCGAACTCAACATCGCCGTCGACGGCAGGACCGTCGCCATGGAATTCCATGCGCCGGGCGCCGACATCGTCGGGTTCGAATATGAAGCCGACAGTGACGGCGATCGCGTTGCCATCGAGGCGGCCGTCGCCTTGCTCGCACGTCCGCTCGATCTGTTCGTCCTGCCGGAAGCGGCGGAATGTACCGTACTCCAGGCCCGTGCCGAGTTGGAGGGTGAGGCGCACCACGGCGCCGGCGCACGGCATAGCGAGTTCCACGCAGAATACGAAATGACCTGCGCTGCGCCCAAAGCCATCTCAGGGATCACATTCGCCTATTTCGATGCCTTCGAGAACGCGCGGGAGATCAAGGTTCAGATCGTCACGGTCTCCGGTGCCCAGGCCTTCGAGGTCGAACGCGACGCGCCGACCATCGACCTTCGAGGCGTGTTCTAACGGTGCGTGCTTCGGCCCCGATCCTTGAGATGAAAGACGTCCGCTTCCGTTGGCCGGGACGGGACTCTTTCAGCTTATGGGTGCCGTCCTTCCGGATGGAGCAAGGAGAATCCCTCCTGCTTCTGGGCGAGAGCGGCTCGGGAAAATCGACGCTTCTGTCGTTAATCTGCGGAACAATCTTGGCCGATGCCGGGTCTATTACGGTAACGGGAACGGACCTGTCTGATCTGTCGACCGCCGAACGCGATCGGTTCCGGGGCGAGTGCTTCGGCGTGATCTTTCAGCAGTTCAACCTGCTGCCCTTCGCCACGGTCGGTGACAACATTCTGCTACCTCTTCGCTTCGCCCCGAAACGGCGCACCTACGCGGGGGATCCAAGAGAGGCCGCTGAAAAACTGTGTGGCGCGCTCCGTCTGCCGGCGTCGCTCCTCTCGGCCAAGGCAGCGACGCTCAGCGTCGGCCAGCAGCAGCGTGTGGCGGTCGCGCGTGCGCTTATCGGCCAACCGCCCGTCGTAATTGCCGACGAGCCGACGTCCGCTCTCGATGCCGGCAGTCAAGCAGCCTTTCTGGACTTGCTCTTCGATCAGACCGCGACAAACGGGACGTCGCTCCTGATGGTCAGCCATGATCCGCGCCTTGGCGACAGGTTCGACCGCGTGGTTCGCATGGAGGAGTTCGTCGAGGTCGAGAGTCCCGCTTCATGATACTAAGGCTGACGATCGCTTCCCTTCTTGCGCGCGCCTTGACGGTGGGCATGACGGTGCTCGCCATCGCGCTTTCCGTAGCGCTTTTCCTCGGCGTCGAGAAAGTGCGAACCGGCGCGAAGGCAAGCTTTGCCGACACGATATCGGGCACGGACCTGATCGTCGGCGCAAGGACCGGATCGGTGCAGCTTTTACTCTATTCAGTGTTCCGGATCGGAAGTCCCACGAACAACATCAGTTGGGAAAGCTACCAGGACATTGCGAGCCAGCCACAGGTCGATTGGATCGTACCAATATCGCTTGGAGACAGCCACCGGCAGTTCCGCGTCATGGGCACGACGCCGGAATTCTTCGAGCGCTACAAGTATCGCCAAGGCCGCTCGCTAGAGGCGTCGGAAGGTGCGGTCATGGCAGACCTTTTCGATGCCGTGATCGGTGCGGATGTGGCGACGACGCTGGGATACGCGATAGGCGACCCGATCGTGGTGGCGCACGGACTGGCTTCCTTTACCGAGCACAAGGATCAACCCTTTCGCGTGGCGGGAATCCTTGAGAAGACGGGAACACCTGTCGATCGGACGGTGATCGTCAGCCTGGAGGCGATCGAAGCTATCCATGTCGACTGGCGGCGCGGCGCACCTATCCCCGGGCAATCGACGCCAGTCGAGGTGATCCGCCAGATGGACCTTACACCGGAGGCGGTGACCGCGGCGCTCGTCGGTGTTCAGAGCCCGCTTCAGACCTTCAGGCTGCAGCGCGCCATCAATGAATACCCCGAAGAACCGCTTCTTGCCGTAATGCCCGGTGTCGCCCTGCAAGAACTCTGGGCCATCGTCGGCGTCGCGGAAACTGCGCTTCTTGGTGTCTCGGCAATGGTCGTCGTAACCGCACTCATCGGGATGATGGCGACCATCTTCTCCAGCTTGGCCGAGCGCAGACGCGAAATGGCGATCTTCCGAGCCATGGGGGCACGCCCCATGACGATCCTTGGCTTGCTCGTTCTCGAGGCGGTGCTTACAGCCGCAGCCGGTGCGCTCCTGGGCCTCGGACTGCTCTATGTCGGTCTCATCGTCGCGCAACCCGTCGTCGACAATGCCTTCGGGCTTTGGCTGCCGATCGAACCGCCCGCGCTACGCGAAGTCTGGGTCCTTGCCGGGGTGGTTGCCGCTGGCGCGATTGCCAGCCTCGTCCCGGCGTTCCGTGCCTACCGGCTCTCTCTCGCGGATGGTATGATGGTGATGAAATGAGGCAAATCCATCAGACCTGTTTCTCTCGACGCTCGGTCCTTGCGCTTGGTGCTCTGGTGTTCGCCTTGCCACGTCATGCAATCGCTGCAGGGGCCCGCGAGATCACGTGGGAAGACCTCATTCCGCCGGGCGTTCCATATTCCGAAATCATCGGTGAGGGCGAGCTCGACGAGGAGAACGACAGCTGGAATCCGATCTACGACGCGAATGCGACGAAATTGAATGAAGCGCTCGATGGCGCGAGTATCCGGATTCCCGGTTTCATTGTCCCGCTGGAAGTTTCTCCGGAGGGTGTCACCAGCTTTCTCCTCGTGCCTTACGTAGGAGCCTGCATTCACGTTCCGCCACCACCACCCAACCAGCTTGTCGTCGTCAGAAGCGAGACACCATGGCCAGGCGATGGCCTCTGGGACGCGGTTTGGGTGACGGGGATCATGAGAACGGAGCTTCAGTCAACTGAACTGGGCAAGACCGGCTATGCGCTGACGGCCAATCAAATCGAGGTTTATGATTGGTGAATGATTTGCTGGCAATACGGTGCTTTCTGGCGACCATCGCGCCGGCCCTTGGCTAATCGGGCGTGCTATCAGCCCGCTAGAGGCATTTGCGCTGAATACCGTGAAAGCGCTCGGAGCTGGCATCGGGCGGTCCAAGTCGAGCGTCGGCTCAGCGGGCGAACCAGACGTATGTCTGTTTTCATTTTTTGGAGGTTGATCGTGGCAATCCCTCCAAAAAAAGAAGGCGTTTGATATAAGCGAAGTTGCACTGGGGATTTTGGTTGGACTCGTTGCCGGAGTCGTCTGGGCGCTATCGCTCGGCGACATTGCGATGGTGGGCGCCAGTGTTGGAACAGGCCTTTCTGCGGGGATATGTTCGATGCTCAGCGCTGCACAAGAGAAAGGTTTGATAACTGCCGATCAGGCTGATGAAGTGATCGCAGCGGCCGCGCAACAGCTTGGGGGCCTTACTGAAGCCGAAACCCGCGAAACTGCAGGCAGCGCAGCAGCGTGCGACGACATCATGCAAAGCCTTCGGGATGCCGCGAGGTCATCGGCCGCTCTTCACAATATCAACACCTTAGACGTTTCTATGGGTCTAGAGGCCCCCGTGACGCCTTCATGCCAGTCTGCCCAAAAAGCAATGACGAGTTACACTCTTTGGTATAGGTAAATACCGAAGGGAGCCCGCAACACAGGAAGGGAAAGCATGCGCACTCTTAAGCTTCTGGCCGGATTGATCTCTATCGCCGCACTTTCCGGTTGTGTCGAAGACACCGGATCTTCGGCACCGGCGCAATCGGCGCCAACGGTCGGCAGCGCGACCGATGTAACTGCGTTTCAAGGCGCCCGCGCCGGACAGGCCGAGGGCGGGCTGCGGAACCTGGGTTATGCACCGATCCGCAGCGCGGGTCTCACGACTTACTGGTTCAACCGCGATACTGGCGCATGTGCCGAGATCACGACATCGGACGGGCGTTATTCTAGCGTCACGATGCGTCCCGCCGAGGATTGCTGAACAAAAAGCGCACACGGACCGGCCAGCGCGTGGCCTGCGCGCAGGCTCAATACCCAATCTAGCAGACAGTAGGATCTGATCAGAGGTTACCTGAGATGAAACGACTTCTCCTTTGCACATTAGCGGCGCTCGCACTGGCAGCGTGCCAGGAAGACGAAGCCGCGGGCTCGGACGAAACCGAGACCGAAAGCACCCAAAGCGCTGCGCCATCGACCGAATCTGAAAGCGCGGAAGATACTGCTACTGCGGATGATGGCGGGGGTGCCATGGACGGGGCTGACGAAAGCACGACCGAGGACAGCGCGGTGCAGACCGGGGCGGTTGACAGTTCCGAGGTTAGTCAGGACGCTATTGACGCCTGTATCGACGGGCTGCGGGCCCAGTCCGGCGCCACCGGCGGCACGGTGCTGAGCACCGAGTTTTCGGAAGCCAACTCTCTGGTCGTACTGGAAGATAGTGGAGGCATGACGTGGCGGTGCCTCGTGTCGAATGATGGCAGCAATCCGTCACTGGAATCCGAGGGCGGTGCCGCTGACCAGGAAGATACCGCGACAGCGGATGATGGTGGCGGTGCCATGGATGGTGCTGCGTCCGAACTTGGTGTGCTCGCCGATTTTGTCGGAGCGCGCGGTGGACAGGCTGAAGGTGGACTGACCGCGCTCGGCTTCGAGGTGATCCGTAGCGAGGGCCTTGTCTCTTACTGGTTCAACCGTGAAACCGGTGTGTGCGCCCAGATCACGACCTCTGACGGCGTCTATTCGGATATCACGATCCTGCCTGCCGAGGATTGCTGAGCGACCTTCTGAAAAACTGGCACATCAGGCGCCTTGTCTGGTGTGCACACCTGCCCGACACGCGTGCATCGGTGACGTATACTGACGACTGAGCCACTCCCCATCGGTTGGACAGGATCTGGCGTAATTTATGCTGCTCGTTGCACCTGCTGATCCGGTTGGTTGAATTCTTTCTCTGCAAATGGACCAGCACTGGTGGCTTGCCTGCGCAGGTATCAGCTCAATTCAGGACTTCGACATCGGTCGATGACAGTCGGCCTTAACTCCAGTCGATTTGATTTGGAACCAGGGGCGATAACGACCGGCCATGACCATAGGCAATCTGCCCGGGTGCCCCATGCCGCAGACCCGTGGAGCACCGGTTCGGGTTTGCCTAACAGCATCGATTTTCTGGGAAAAAGTGGCAGCCCGTAGGGGAATCGAACCCCTCTTTCCAGGTTGAAAACCTGGCGTCCTAACCGATAGACGAACGGGCCGCGCTTGGCGTGGGGCGGTAATTAGGCAAACTCGGGCGCGGGTGCAAGAGGATTCTTCGGAAAATTTCCGGCCCGCGCCGTCACGCCGGGGCGGCGTCTTCGAGCCGCAGTTTCGGGCGGTTACGCCCGCCCCAGCTGTCGATTTCCAGCCGGCCCGCGACATGGAACCGGGCGCCGGCATGGGCCTCGAGCATGGGCCCGAGCGGCCCCTCGAAGGCGCCGAAGGCGATAGCATCGAGGCGTCCGCCGCCGTCGTCGCCGAAGGTCAGCCGCAGATGCGTCTCGCCGGCGCGCTTGGCGAAGAGCACGCGCTGGGCGGGCAGGGCGAAGCGGGGTGCGGGGGCGCCGGCGCCGAAGGGGCCGGCCTTCTCCAGCTGCGCGATCAGCTCCACCGTCACCGCCGGGGTCATCAGCAGCCCCTCGAGGCGCAGGTCGTGCGGACCCGTCGCGCCGGCGCCCTGCTTGGCGAGAAGCTCCGAGAGCCGCGCCATCGCGGCGTCCAGCTTGTCGCGCATCACGGTCAGGCCGGCCGCCATCCTGTGGCCGCCGCCCTTGACCAGCAGGCCCTCGGATGCCAGCCGCTGCACCGCCGCCCCGAGGTCGACGCCCGGGACCGAGCGTCCCGATCCCTTGCCCTCGTCGCCCTCGAAGCCGATCACGACGGCCGGGCGGTTCGTGGCCTCCTTCAGGCGCGAGGCGACGATTCCCACCACGCCGGGATGCCAGCCGGGCTCCGCCGCCCAGACCAGCGGCGCGTCGAGGCCGCGCGCCTCGGCCTGGGCAAGCGCAGCCTCGCGCACACGCGCCTCGATCTCGCGGCGTTCGGTGTTGAGCGCGTCGAGCCGCTGGGCGAGGGCGGCGGCCTCGGCCTCGTCGTCGGTGGCCAGGAGCCTTGCGCCGAGGTCGGCCTGGCCGATGCGCCCGCCCGCATTCACCCGCGGGCCCAGAAGGAAGCCCAGGTGATAGGATGCCGGCGCGGTATCGAGACGCGCCACGTCCGAGAGCGCCCGGAGCCCGGGCCGCCCGCGCCGCGCCATCACGGCGAGGCCCTGGCGCACCAGGGCGCGGTTGACGCCGATCAGCGGCGCCACGTCCGCCACGGTCGCGAGCGCCACGAGGTCGAGAAACCCGATCAGGTCCGGGCCGGTGCGCCCCTTGCCCCGCATCAGGCGGTTGACCGCGACCAGCATCAGGAAGACCACCCCCGCCGCGCAGAGATGCCCCAGCGCGCTGTCCTCGTCCTGGCGGTTGGGGTTCACCACCGCCAGCGCCGGCGGCAGGGTCTCGCCGCCGAGATGGTGGTCGAGCACGATCACCTCCGCCCCCTCGGCGGCGGCGATGGCGTCGTGGCTGAGCGTGCCGCAATCGACGCAGACGATCAGGTCGTGCCCGGCGGCCAGCTTTCGCATGGCCGGCGCGTTCGGGCCGTAGCCCTCGTCGATGCGGTCGGGAATATAGAGCGTGGCCGGACGCCCCATCTGGCGAAGCCAGCAGATCAGCAGCGCCGCGGAGGCCCCGCCGTCGACGTCGTAATCGGCGAAGATCGCGATCCGTTCGCCGCGCTCGGCGGCCGCGAGGAAGCGTTCGGCGGCGCGGTCCATGTCCCGGAGCGTCGAGGGGTCCGGCAAGAGATCGCGCAGCGCGGGGGCGAGGAACCGCTCGGCGTCTTCCGGCCGGACGCCGCGCCGCGCCAGTGTCCGGCAGAGCGGCTCGGGCAGGCCGGTGGCCTGGGCCGTTGCCTCGGCCAGGCGGATTTCGGGCGGGCCGGGCCCCACCCAGCGCCGTCCGAGCGCGGAGTGCTCCACGTCGAGCAGGGCGCGCGGCGCGTCCCGGTCCAGATGTTGTGCGGGTTCCATGGCGTCACGCTATAACATGGGGGCTGCGAGTCGCCAGATCGAAGATCGGCGGCCGCGGCGTCAGGACCCTTCCGCGATCAGCTCCGCGACGCTTGCCGCGCGGCAGAACTCGCCATGCAGATGCGATATGGCCGCGGCATGGATCGCGGCCGCATCGGGCGGTGCCAGCGCCGGCGCCCAGCCGGTGTCGGCGTTGACGGCGAAGGCCGCGCAGGCGTCATGGGCCAGCCGCACCGCGTAGCCGAGATTCGCGGCCATGCGCACGGTGGTCGAGACGCAATGCGGCGTGGTCAGCCCGCAGATCACCAGCCCGTCGATCCCGGCCGACCGCAGGTGCCCGTCAAGGCCCGTGCCGATGAACGCGCTGTTCACCGTCTTTTCGAACACGGCCTCGCCGGCCTGTGGGTCCACCTCGGGTTTGAACGCCGTCCCGCCGGTCGCCGGGCCGAGCGGGCTGCCGGGCTCGGCGCTGACATGGCGGATATGGATGACAGGCTGGCCACGGGCGCGCCAATGCGCCAGAAGCCGGCCCGCCCGGATCTCTGCGTCGGGGTTGTTGCGCGCGCCCCAGACCGGCGAGTCGAAGCCGGTCTGAACGTCGACAAGCAGCAGCGCCGCGGTCATCGCTTGGGGTTGCGGTAGCGCATGCGGCGCACGGAACCCGTCTTGGACCGCATCAGCACCGTTTCCGCCTCGAGGTAGTTCGGTTCGCGCTTGATGCCCGAGAGGATCGAGCCGTCGGTCACGCCGGTCGCGGCGAAGATCACGTCCTGGGTCACCATGTCGTCGCGGGCATACACCTTGTCGAGATCAGTGATGCCCGCGCGCGCGGCGCGGCCGCGCTCGTCGTCGTTGCGAAACAGCAGCCGCCCGTAGATCTGCCCGCCCATGCATTTCAGCGCGGCGGCCGCCAGAACGCCCTCCGGCGCGCCGCCGGCGCCCATATACATGTCGATGCCCGTCTTCTCGGCCTCGGCGCAATGGATCACGCCGGCGACGTCGCCGTCGGTGATCAGCCGGATCGCGGCGCCGGTCTTGCGGACATCCGCGATCAGCGCCTCGTGGCGGGGCCGCTCGAGGATGCAGACGGTGATGTCCGCGGGGGCGCAGCCGCGGGCCGCGGCCAGCGCCTCGACCCGCTCATGCGGGGTCATGTCGAGCGAGACGACCCCTTCGGGGTAGCCCGGCCCCACAGCGAGCTTGTCCATGTAGACGTCGGGGGCATGCAGCATCGAGCCGCGCGGCCCCATGGCGATCACCGCCAGCGCGTTCGGCATGTCCTTGGCCGTCAGGGTGGTGCCCTCGAGCGGGTCGAGCGCGATGTCGACCGCCGGACCCTCGCCGTTGCCGACCTTTTCGCCGATGAAGAGCATCGGCGCCTCGTCGCGCTCGCCCTCGCCGATGACGACGACGCCGTCGATGTCGAGCATGTTGAGCTGGGTGCGCATCGCGTCAACGGCGGCCTGGTCGGCGGCCTTCTCGTCGCCGCGGCCGATCAGCTGGGCCGAGGCCAGCGCGGCGGCCTCGGAGACGCGGGCGAGGCCCAGGGACAACATGCGGTCATTGAAATCGACGGGATGGGACATCGGGCATTCCTGGCGAATTGAAATATGTCAGAGCATTTACGCGGCCCGGGCCGGCCGGCACAACCCCCGAGCGGGCGCAAACGCGGCCCCCGCACGAACCCGGACCGGGCAGCGCCGTGCGCGCGCGCTTAGACTTCCTCGATGCGAATCGCCACCGGCGCGGCGGTCAGCACACCCGTCGCCTCGACGCCCTTCAGCGCATGGGCCAGCGCGTCCGGCGTCGTGGTGTGGGTAACGATCAGCACCGGTGCGGCGGTATCGGCATGGCCGTACTGGCGCATCCGGTTGATCGAGACGCCCGCATCGCCGAGCGCCGTGGCGACCTTGGCGAGGACCCCCGGCTTGTCCATCAGCGAGAAGCGCAGGTAGTAGGGCGCCGGCGCCGCGGCGCGGGCGTTCGGCGCGCTCTCGAGCGTGCGGGCCGGCTGGCCGAAAACCGGCAGCACGTAGCCGCGGGCGATGTCCATGACGTCGCCCATCACGGCACTGGCGGTGGGGCCTTCGCCCGCGCCGGCGCCGCGCAGCACGATCTGGCCCACCGAATCGCCCTCGAGCACGACCATGTTCATCGCGTTCTCGAGCTGTCCGAGCGGCGATTTCGCCGGCACCAGGCAGGGCGACATGCGCTGCTCCAGCCCGCGGCCCGTCATCTGCGCGACGCCGAGCAGCTTGATCCGGTAGCCCATGTCGCGGGCCTGCTCGATATCGGTGATCGAGATCCGCTCGATCCCCTCGAGCTCGACGCCCGCGAAATCGACCCGCGTGCCGAAGGCGATCGCGGCCAGCAGCGCCAGCTTGTGCCCGGCATCGATCCCGCCAACGTCCAGCGTCGGGTCGGCCTCCAGGTACCCCAGCGCGTTGGCCTCCTCGAAGACCTCGTCATAGGGCAGGTGGGCGGATTCCATCCGGGTCAGGATGTAATTGCAGGTGCCGTTCATCACCCCCATCACCCGGCGCATGCGGTTGCCGGCCAGCCCCTCGGTCAGGGTCTTGACGCAGGGTATGCCGCCCGCGACCGCCGCCTCGAAGCGCAGCGCGACGCCGGCGGCCTCGGCGGCTTCGGCCATGGCCTGGCCGTGGATGGCCAGCATGGCCTTGTTCGCGGTGACGACATGCTTGCCGGCGGCGATGGCCGCCTCGACCGAGGCCTTGGCCGGCCCGTCCTCGCCGCCCATGAGTTCGACGAACACGTCGATATCGGCGCGGCGGGCCAGGACGACCGGGTCGTCCTCCCAGCTGTAGGGCGACAGGTCGACACCACGATCCCTGCCGCGCGAGCGTGCCGAGACGGCGCTGATCTCGACGCGGCGCCCGGCCCGGGCGGCGAGCAGCTCGGCATGGTCCTGTACGATCTTGACGAGCCCGGCGCCCACGGTTCCGAGACCGGCGATGCCAAGGCGGATAGGGTCGGGCATGAAAGGGCTCCGTCAGGTCAGCTCGGGTCAGTCGGGCTGCTGTTACTGCCTTCCGGGGCGGGACGCAACTCTGCGGTCAGGCGCCGCGATGCCGTGCGAGCGCATCCTGCAGCCGGCGGCGCGTCGCGTCATCGATCACCGCCCCCCCGAGCGCGCGCGCCTTCTGCCGGAGCGTCGCCGCACGCGCGGCCATGCCGCGCGCCTCCCGGGGGTCGAGCCGGCGGCCCGCGGCCGCGGCGAGCAGACCCTCGGCAGGGACGAGGTCCGGGTAGGCGGTTCCGCGCGCCGCGCCGCCGGCGAAGCCCGGGTCGAGCGCCGGGACGTCGCCGCCGCAGCCGGCGAGGGTCAGCAGCAGGACAGCGAGACGGGACATGCGGCGGATCATGGGCGGGCACCCGTGTGGGCCAGGAACTGCCGGCGAGCCTAGCCGCGCGGGGCAGGCGCGGCAAGGCGGTGGCCGCTGAACGCCCGTTCAGTTAATATCCGGGAGAAAGGAGAGGCAGATGGCACGCAAGACCGGCTCTCACGCGGAAATCACCGGCCCGCGCATCCGCGCGGCGGCGGCGCGGCTGTTCGCGCGGCACGGCTTCGCCGCCGTCTCGATGCGGCGCATCGCCGCCGAGGTCGGGGTGCAGGCCGGCGCGCTCTATCTCTACACGCCCGACAAGCAGACGCTTCTCTTCGAACTGATGCGCGATCACCTGGAGGATCTGCTGGCCGCCTGGGCCGCAGCCGATGCGCCGGGTCCGCCGGATGCGCGGCTGGCGCGCTTCGTGCGCTTTCACATCGGCTTTCACCTCGCCCGGCCCGACGACGTCTTCATCGCCTACATGGAACTGCGCAACCTCGAGCCCGGGAACTTCGCCGCGATCGAGGCGCTGCGGCGCCGCTACGAGGACGCGCTCGAGGCGATCCTGCGCGCGGGCCGGGAGGCCGGGCTTTTCGCCATTCCCGATACCAAGCTCGCCACCATGGCGCTGATCGCGATGCTGACCGGGGTCAATACCTGGTACCGCGAGGGTGGACGGCTGTCCGGCGATGACGTGGCCGAGATCTACACCGACATGGCGCTGAAGGCGGTCGGCCGGACCGGCTGAGCGGTGGCGTCCCTGCGGGACGCCGCGCCGAAACGCGAAGCGCGCGCCCCTGCGGGCGCGCGCCGTGCCTCCGGCGGGAATATTTCGGCCACTTGGAAGCGGCCGCCCCGGTTCAGAGCGTGTCGTAGAGCGGGAAGCGGGCGCAGAGCTCGGCCACCTCGGCGCGCACCTTGGCCTCGACCCCGGCATTGCCGTCCTCGCCGTTGGCGGCAAGCCCGTCCACCACCTCGACGATCCAGTCGGCGATCTGGCGGAACTCGGGCTCGCCGAAGCCGCGGGTGGTGCCGGCCGGCGTGCCCAGGCGGATCCCGCTGGTGACGGTCGGCTTCTCGGGGTCGAAGGGAATGCCGTTCTTGTTGCAGGTGATATGGGCGCGGCCGAGCGCGGTTTCGGTCGCGTTGCCCTTCACGCCCTTCGGCCGCAGGTCGACCAGCATCACATGGGTATCGGTGCCGCCGGTGACGATGTCGAGCCCGCCCTTTGCCAGCTGGTCGGCCAGCGCCTGGGCGTTCTTGATGACCCGTGCCTGGTAGGTCTTGAATTCCGGCCGCAGCGCCTCGCCGAAGGCCACGGCCTTGGCCGCGATCACATGCATCAGCGGCCCGCCCTGGATGCCGGGGAAGATCGCCGAGTTGAACTTCTTCGCCAGCGCCTCGTCGTCGGTCAGGATCATGCCGCCGCGCGGGCCGCGCAACGTCTTGTGGGTGGTGGTGGTCGCGACATGGGCGTGCGGGAAGGGCGAGGGGTAATGGCCGGCGGCCACCAGCCCGGCGAAATGCGCCATGTCCACCAGCAGGTAGGCGCCCACCGTGTCGGCGATCTCGCGCATTTTCGCGAAATCGATGATCCGCGGAATCGCCGAGCCGCCGGCGATGATCATTTTCGGTCGATGCTCGGCGGTCAGCGCAGCGATCTGGTCGTAGTCGATCTCGTTGTCGCTCTCGCGCACGCCGTACTGGACGGCGTTGAACCACTTGCCCGACTGGTTCGGCCCGGCGCCGTGGGTCAGGTGACCGCCCGCGTCGAGGCTCATGCCGAGGATCGTGTCGCCGGGCTGCAGCAGCGCGGTGAAGACGCCCTGGTTGGCCTGGCTGCCGGAATTCGGTTGCACGTTGGCGAAGCCGCAGCCGAAAAGCCGTGTGGCTCGGTCGATGGCGAGGGTCTCTGCCACGTCGACGAACTGGCAGCCGCCGTAATAGCGCCGCCCCGGGTAGCCCTCGGCGTATTTGTTGGTCATCACCGAGCCCTGCGCGTCCAGCACGGCGCGGCTGACGATGTTCTCGGAGGCGATCAGCTCGATCTCGTCGCGCTGGCGGCCCAGTTCGTCCGCGATGGCCTTCGCGATCTCGGGATCGCGGTCCGAAAGGGACTCGGTGAAAAAGCCGCTGTCACGATGGGGTGCGTTCATCTCGGATCTCCTCTCCACGGGGCGGGACCATGTTTCCCGGCGCTATGTATCCCGGAACCGCACATATCAAAACCCTGAATACGACCAAGGCGACGATATGCGCGGCAATCCTCGTGCCGATCGGCCCCTTGTGTTTCGGTCGCGCCCGGGCGATGACTTTCGGAAACGGGACGGTGTCGATGGCCCAGACGAGACGGATCGCATTCCTCGCGAGCACCACGGAGATCGCGCAGGCCGCGGAGGCGCGGCTCAGCGCGCGCTACGGCAATGTCGCGCCGGAAGAGGCGGACCTGATCGTGGCGCTGGGCGGCGACGGCTTCATGCTGCACACGCTGCACGATACCGAGGCGCTGCCGGCGCCGGTCTACGGCATGAATTGCGGGACCATCGGCTTTCTGATGAACGAATATGCCGAGGAGGGCCTGCTGGAGCGGCTCGACGCGGCGGAGCTGACGGTGATCAATCCGCTCCGGATGCGGGCCGAGGGCGAGGACGGCACCCTGCACGAGGCGCTGGCGATCAACGAGGTCTCGCTGCTGCGGGCCGGGCCGCAGGCGGCGCGGCTCAGGATCAGCGTCGATGGCCGGGTCCGGATGGAGGAACTGGTCTGCGACGGCGCGCTCGTCTCGACGCCGGCCGGCTCCACGGCCTACAACTTCTCGGCGCACGGGCCGATCCTGCCCATCGGCTCGGACGTGCTGGCGCTGACCGCGATCGCGGCGTTCCGGCCGCGGCGCTGGCGCGGCGCGCTGCTGCCGAAGACGGCGCGGGTGCGCTTCGACGTGCTGCAGCCCGAGAAGCGCCCGGTGATGGCGGATGCCGACAGCCGGTCCGCCGGCAAGGTCGTCAGCGTCGAGATCGAGAGCGATCCCGGCATCGCCCACCGGATCCTGTTCGACCCCGGCCACGGGCTCGAGGAACGGCTGATCCGCGAACAGTTCGTCTGAGCCGCTCAGGCCGCGTCCGGGTCGACGCGGTCGGGGCTGTCCCAGGTGCCGGCGTTCTCGAGGATGAAATCGGCATCCTCGTAGGCCGCGCGCAGAAGCCCCTCGTAGAGCGCGCCCTCGGCGGCGCGGTCGAGCGGTGCGTCGGCCCCGGCACGCTTCATCAGCGCGGCTTCCAGCATCTCCACCGTGCCGGAGCCCTCGTCGAACTGGGCCTTCTTGCGCCAGACCAGATCCGTCGGCAGGAGATCCGCGCAGGCCTTGCGCAGGATCCATTTCTCGGTCGTCTCGCCGGTGGATTCCAGCGCCCCGGGATCCGTGCGGCGCAGCTTCAGCGTGGCCGGGATCGACTGGGCGAAGTCGATCAGGTCGCGGTCGAGGAAGGGGGTTCGGGCCTCGAGGCTCTCGGCCATGGTGATGCGGTCGACACGCTGCAGGTTGATGTTGTGCATCGCGTTGAGCGAGCGGGTCAGCTCGTCGGCCAGCTCGCGCGGGGTGTCGACATAGGCGTGATGATAGCCGTAGCCCGCGAAAAGCTCGTCCGCGCCTTCGCCGGTCAGCACCGCCTTGACGTGTTCGCGCGCGAGACGTGCGGCGAAATGGGTGGGCACGGCGCTCCGGACCAGGTCCACGTCGGCGCTTTCCAGGTGATAGATCACATGGGGCAGCACCGCTGCCACGTCCTCGGCGGTGAAGGCGTATTCGTGATGGTCCGAGCCGATATGCGCCGCCACCCGGCGCGCGGCGCGCAGGTCCGGGCTGCCCTCGGCCCCGACCGAGAAGGTCTTGAGCCGCCCCGGCGCTGCCCGGGCCGCGAGCGCCGCGATGATCGAGCTGTCGAGCCCGCCCGAGAGGAAGGCGCCGACCTCGACATCAGCCACCATCCACTTGGTGACGGCCTCCTCGAGCACCAGCCGCAACTCGCGCGCGGTGGCCTCGACGTCGAGATCCTCTTCCGGTTCCGCCGCGCCGTGGGGCGTGCGGTACCAGCGCCGCGGGCCGTCCTTGCTGTCGAAGAGACTGCCGGGTGGGATCGCCTCGATCCCGGTCAGGTGCAACCCGTCGAAGGCCTTGAGCTCCGAGGCGAAGGCCAGCCCGTCGCCGATCCGCGCCATGTAGAGCGGCTTGATCCCGAGCGGGTCGCGGGCCGCGATGATCCGTTCGCGGGTGGCGAGGACGAAGGCGAACATCCCGTCGAGCCGCGACACCCAGCGCAGTTCGCCCGAGCGGAACATGTGCAGGATCGCCTCGCTGTCGCTTTCGGTTTCGAAGGCGCTCTCGCCCAGGATCGCGCGAAGATCGGCGTGGTTGTAGATCTCGCCATTGGCCACCAGCAGGTCGTCGTCCTGGTAGATCGGCTGGCTGCCGTCCTCGGGGCCGATGATCGAGAGCCTGCAATGGGCCATCACGACCGGCTTGCCGCGGCCTTCGATCACCTCGACCGCGTCGGGGCCGCGATGGGCGATCTTGGTGATCATGCGGGTGGCGAGGGTCTCGTCACCGACGTTCCAGAGGCAGACAAATCCGCACATGGGTGTAGGGGCCTTCCTGTTCAGGGGTCATGTGCCGTCGCCGTGATCCGGGCCATGCCGGCACCGCCGCCGCGGCACCGGGCCGGACGGTCGGGGGCGTGGATATGTCGGCAGAAGGTCGGATCGGTCGGCTTCGGCTGTTCCATCCGCACCTTAACGCGACAGCGGAGCGGGCACAAACGGGGCCGCGGGGCTTGCATGGGCCGGGACGTTGCGTCATGACCTTGAACGGCATGGAGGGCACGGGACATGGCGCTGCCGGTTCGCGAACAGGCCAAGATCTGGGGGATCGCCGCGGCGATCTTCTTCGTGCTGCTCTGGTACCTGGGCGACGTGATGCTGCCCTTCATCGTCGGCAGCGCCGTGGCCTATTTCCTGGATCCGGTGGCGGACCGGCTGGAACGGCTGGGGTTCTCGCGGGTGCTGGCGACCGCGACGATCACGGTGGCGACGGTTCTGCTCTTCATCCTCGCCGCGCTGATCGTGATCCCGCAACTGGTCAAGCAGCTGACGGCGCTGGTCAATATCACCCCCGAGATCGCGCGCGGGCTCTATGGCTTCGTGAACGAGCGCTTCCCGCAGCTGCTCGACGAGGGATCGGTCCTGCGCCAGAGCCTCGACGGGCTGGCCAACACGGTCAAGTCGCGCGGCGGTGAATTCGTCAACGGCCTGCTTGCCTCGGTGCGCAACGTGGTCAGCGCCATCGTCTTCATCCTCGTCGTACCGGTCGTCGCCTTTTACATGCTGCTGTCCTGGGATCGCATGATCGCCCATGTGGATGCCTGGCTGCCCCGCGACCACGCGCCCGTGATCCGGCGGCTCGCCGGCCAGATCGACGCCGTGCTGGCGGGTTTCGTGCGCGGGCAGCTGTCGGTCTGCCTGATCCTTGGCGTCTTCTACGCGGCGGGGCTGATGCTGGTCGGACTCGATTTCGGCCTCGTGGTGGGCGCGATCGCCGGCATCCTGACCTTCATCCCTTACGTGGGCGCCATCGTCGGCGGTGCCCTGGCGATCGGGCTGGCGCTGTTCCAGTTCTGGAGCGATCCGCTGATGATCGCGGCGGTGGCCGCCATCTTCTTCGTCGGCCAGTTCGTCGAGGGAAATTTTCTCACCCCGAACCTGGTCGGCGGCTCGGTCGGGCTGCACCCGGTCTGGCTGCTCTTCGCGCTGTCGGCCTTCGGCTCGCTCTTCGGCTTCGTCGGCATGCTGGTGGCGGTGCCGGTCGCCGCGGCGCTTGGCGTGCTGGCCCGTTTCGCGGTCGAGCAGTATCTCGACAGCCGGCTTTACAAGGGGCTCTCGGATAGGGGCGAAGACTGATCTTGGCCCGCCAGCTCGCATTCGACCTGCCCGCGAAACCGGCGCTGGGCCGCGAGGATTTCTTCGTCTCGCCGGCCAATGCGCTGGCGGTGCGCGCGGTGGAAGGCTGGCGTGACTGGCCGCAGGGCAAGCTGGTGCTGATCGGCCCCGAGGGCGCGGGCAAGACCCATCTGGCGCATGTCTGGGCCGCCGAGGCCGGGGCGCGGATCGTCGCCGCGGCCGCGCTGCCCGCGCTCGACCCGGCCGATCTGTCCGGCGCGGGGCGCGTGGCGGTGGAGGACGTGCCCGGGATCGCGGGCGATCCCGCGGCGGAGCGCGCGCTCTTTCACCTGCACAACATGCTGGCCGCGGCCGGCGGCCGGCTGCTGCTGACGGGCACGGGCAATCCGGTGCGCTGGCCGCTGGCGCTGCCCGACCTCGCCAGCCGGGTGCAGGCGGCCTCGGTGGCGACGCTGGAGGCGATGGACGACCAGCTGCTGACCGCGCTGCTCGTCAAGCTGTTCGCCGATCGCCAGCTGATCGTCGGCCCCCCGGTGATCGCCTACCTGGTGCGGCGGATGGAACGTTCCTTTGCCGCCGCGCAGCGGATCGTGGCGGCGCTTGACCGCCGGGCGCTGGCCGAGCAACGCCGCGTCACCCGCGCGATGGCGGCGGAGATTCTGGACAAGGCCCATGGCGAGGCGCGATAACTGTCATCCACGTTTCATTTTCTGCCCCGATAAGGCGCCCATGGTTGATGCTGATTTTCTGAACGCTCCCTTCGTGGAGCCCGTCGAACTGCCCGAGGCCGAGCGCACGGGTCCCAAGCGGTTCTTCAATCGCGAACTGTCCTGGCTCGCCTTCAACTGGCGGGTCCTGGAAGAGGCGACCAACCCGAAGGTGCCGCTGCTGGAACGGGTGCGCTTCCTGTCCATCTCGGCCACCAACCTCGACGAGTTCTACACCGTCCGCGTGGCGGGCCTGTGGGAACTGGCGCGGGCCGGGAACACCACCCCGGCCGCGGACGGGCTGACGCCGTCGGAACAGCTGGTGCTGATCGACAAGGATGCCCGCCAGTTGATGAAGACCCAGCAGACGATCTGGAACGATCTCAAGAAGGAAATGGAGGCGGCCGGGATCAGCCTGTTGACCCGGTCGAAGCTGAATGCCACCGACCGCCGCGAGCTCGAGGGGCATTTCCTGACCAAGGTCTTTCCCGTGCTCTCGCCACTAGCGATCGACCCGGCCCATCCCTTTCCGTTCATCCCGAATGCCGGGTTCTCGCTCGCCCTGCAGCTGGAGCGGAAGTCGGATGGCCGCCAGCTGCAGGCGCTGCTGCCGATCCCGCACCAGATCGATCGCTTCGTGGCGCTGCCCGACGGCAAGGGCGGGCGCGCCCGGTTCCTGCCGCTCGAGGAACTGCTGCTGGAACATGTCGGCGATCTCTTCCCCGGCTACGTGGTCAAGGGGCACTGCGCCTTCCGCGTGCTGCGCGACAGCGATCTCGAGGTCGAGGAAGAGGCCGAGGACCTGGTGCGCGAATTCGAGACCGCGCTCAAGCGTCGCCGGCGCGGCGAGGTGATCCGGCTTACCTTCTCGGCCGGCTCGCCGGAGAAGCTGCTCAAGCTCGTCACCGACGCCATGCATGTCAGCCCCTCCGAGGTCATCGAGATGCGCGGCATGATCGGCATCGCCGACGTCAAGGAACTGGTGCTCGACAGCCGGCCCGACCTGCTCTGGCCGACCTTCACGCCGCGGGTGCCCGAGCGCGTGCAGGACCATGACGGCGACATGTTCGCGGCCATCCGCCAGAAGGACATGCTGCTGCACCACCCCTACGAGACCTTCGACATGGTCATCCGCTTCCTGCAACAGGCGGCGCGCG
This sequence comes from Rhodovulum sp. YNF3179, assembly GCF_050586465.1. Classification (NCBI taxonomy): domain Bacteria; kingdom Pseudomonadati; phylum Pseudomonadota; class Alphaproteobacteria; order Rhodobacterales; family Paracoccaceae; genus Rhodovulum; species Rhodovulum sp. YNF3179. The sequence continues at coordinate 573,128 of NZ_JBOCEG010000001.1, forward strand.
ACCCGGACGTGGTGGCGATCAAGCAGACGCTCTACCGCACCTCGCGCGACAGCCCGATCGTCGAGGCGCTCTGCGAGGCCGCGGAGGCCGGCAAGTCGGTCACCGCGCTGGTCGAGCTGAAAGCGCGCTTCGATGAGGCCGCGAACATCCGCCAGTCACGGCGGCTCGAGCGCGCCGGCGCGCATGTGGTCTACGGTTTCATCAACTACAAGACCCATGCCAAGATCTCGACCGTGGTGCGGCGCGAGGGCGACCAGCTGGTGACCTATTCGCATTTCGGCACCGGCAACTACCACCCGATCACGGCGCGGATCTACACGGACCTGTCGCTCTTCACCTGCGACGGGGCGCTCGGGCGGGATGCCACCAAGGTCTTCAACTACGTCTCGGGCTACGCGACGCCGGGCAAGCTCGAGAACCTCTCGATCTCGCCGATCACGCTGAAATCGACCCTGATCGACTCGATCGAGCGCGAGGCCGAACATGCCCGCGCCGGTCGCCCGGCCGAGATCTGGGGCAAGGCCAACGCCCTGATCGAGCCCGACGTGATCGACGCGCTCTACAAGGCCAGCCAGGCCGGGGTACGCATCCACATGGTGATCCGCGGCATCTGCGGGCTGCGCCCGGGCATCAAGGGGCTGTCCGAGAATATCCGCGTGAAATCCATCGTCGGGCGGTTCCTCGAGCATTCGCGGATCATCTGTTTCGGCGACGGGCACGGGCTGCCGTCCAAGAAGGCGCGGGTCTACATGTCGTCGGCCGACTGGATGGGACGCAACCTCAACCGCCGGGTCGAGACCCTGGTGGAGATCACCAACCCCACGGTCCACGCGCAGATCATGAGCCAGATCATGGCCGCCAACCTCGCCGACCAGGCCCAGAGCTGGGTGCTGCAGCCCGACGGCCACTTCCTGCGCCACGAGGGCAAGCCGGACGCGCATCTCTTCAACTGCCACCGGTTCTTCATGGAAAACCCCTCGCTGTCGGGGCGGGGGTCGGCCGGGGCCAAGGACGCGCCGAAACTCGCGCATTCCAGGGACTGACGGAAGATTGACGCAACCGGTCCAACAGGGCAGGTTGCCGTCAGGCAAGGACGAGGCCATGGACGGCGCACACGACGGATACGCCGGGACCGAGGGCGGCGCCTTCAGGCGGCCGCTTTTCGAGGACGCGACAGCGCGGGCGCTGAGCCGTGTCGGCATCGTCGACGTGGGCTCGAACTCGGTCCGGCTGGTGGTCTTCGACGGCGCCGCGCGTTCGCCGGCCTATTTCTACAACGAGAAGATCCTGTGCGGGCTGGGGACCGGCGTGAGCGCGACCGGGCGGCTGCATCCCGAGGGCCGCGCGCGCGCCCTGGCGGCGCTGAAGCGCTTCGCGGCGCTGGCCGAGGGCATGGCCATGGCGCCGCTGACGGGCGTGGCGACCGCCGCCGTCCGCGAGGCCGAGGACGGCCCGGAATTCTGCGCAGAGGTCGAGCGCGAAACCGGCCTGCGGCTCTGGGTCGCCAGCGGCGAGGAGGAGGCGCGGCTCTCGGCCCAGGGGGTCCTGCTCGGCTGGCCCGGCGCCGAAGGGCTGGTCTGCGACATCGGCGGCTCCTCGATGGAACTGGCGGAACTCAGGGCAGGGCGCCCGGGGCGCGCGCTCAGCAGTGCGCTGGGGCCGCTCCGGCTCGAGGGGATCAAGGGTGGAAAGAAGGGCCTGAAAAAGCACATCGCGGCCACGCTGGACGATCTGCGCGCCGAGATCGATGGCGATTACGAGACGCTCTATCTCGTCGGCGGCTCCTGGCGGGCGATCGCGCGGATCGACATGGAACGCCGCGACTACCCGCTCAAGGTGCTGCACGAATACGAGATGACCCCGGCCGCGGTGCGCGCAACGCTGAAATACATCGCCGAGAACGATCTCGACGAGGTGCGGGCGCGGACCGGCACCTCCGCCGACCGGATGAAGCTGGTGCCGACGGCGGCACTGGTGCTGAAGGCCGTGGTGCAGAAATTCCGCCCGCGGCGGATCGCGATTTCCAGTTATGGCATCCGCGAGGGCCTGCTCTACGGACAGATGCCTGACGTATTGCGCGACCGCGACCCGCTGATCGAGGCTGCCCGTTTCGCCGAGGCCTCGTCGGCCCGGATCCCGGGCTTCGGCAAGGTGCTTTACAACTTCCTGCTGCCGCTCTACCGCAACGCGCGCCACGACCGGCTGCGGCTGGTCAAGGCGGCCTGCCTGCTGCACGACACCGCCTGGCGCGCGCATCCGGACTACCGCGCCGAGGTCTGCTTCGACAACGCGACGCGGGCCAATCTCGGCGGGCTGACCCATGCCGAGCGCGTGTTTCTCGGGCTGGCGCTGATGCATCGCTACAAGAACTCGCGCAGCGAGGCCTTCACCGCGCTGGCCGGCCTGATGCCCGAGAAGGACGTGGAGGCCGCCGAGGTGCTTGGCAAGGCGATGCGCTTCGGCGCGATGCTGTCGGTCAATTCGCCCGAGAAGATGGGCGCGCTCAAGTATTTTCCCAAGCGCAAGGTGATCGAGCTGGTGATCAGCCCCGGGACGCGCGACCTCTTCGGCGAGGTGGTCGAGGCGCGCTTCGAGTCGCTGGCCAAGGCGCTGGGCTGCCGGCCGGAGGTCACGCTCCGCTAGAGTGCCGGGGGGGGGGGGGGGGGGGGGGGGGGGGGGGGGGGGGGGGGGGGGGGGGGGGGGGGGGGGGGGGGGGGGGGGGGGG